>JAZDJS010000051.1:0-35143 GCA_043803745.1 archaeon | reverse complement strand
GATGTTCCTTCTCCCGCCTTTCCTTTTCCTTGCAGCAGGGCTCGCCCAGGGAACGGATTTCTTCCGGATTTCCCCGGGTGATTTCCTGCTCAATGTCGGAACCGCGTTCTTCATTTCCTATCTCGGGAACCGGCTCTCCCTCTCGGCAATAAAGGATGCGCCGAATCCCGGATATTCCCTGATAATACAGAAGAGCTATGCGGCATTCACGGCGGTTGCATCGGTCTTCCTCTTTTCCTCCCCGCTGTCCCTTCTTGACATAATCGGGATAGCGACGATAATTGGTTTTTCATCTCTAATCTTCCTTGAAAAGAGCCCGGAGGAGAAGGAGGAGAAGAAAAAAGGACGTTCCGGCTGGCTTGCGAAATCCTTCCTTCTGTTCTTCCTCTGGGGAATTCTCGCGCTTGTCTCAACTTACCTGATAAGGAAGGGCTACGACGTTGGCATGCTCGTTTTCTGGAGGATGGCTGCTGTCGCAATCTTCATCTCAGCTGAGATTGCCCTCCGGAAACTTCCTCTGTTGTCTGCGAAAAAGGGGATGGGGGCCAAAAATGTCGCGCCAATCTTCCTCGGAGTCGGATTCTTCTCCTGGCTTTTCAACTTCGCAATGAACGAGGGCTACAAGGTTGCGCCGAATCCCGGATTGATAAGCGCCGCGAACGCAAGCTCGATTGCAATTCTGACAATCGCATCGCATTTCGTTTTCGGCGACCACCTCAGCGCGCGGAAGCTTGTCGGCGTCGCAGGGGTTGTCTTCGGGCTTGTCCTTATTTTCCTCTGATTCAGGTTTCCGGAACCGGAATCTTCGCCGCCTGCGCCTTGAATCCCGCCCTGGGTTGGATGCCGAAGGCCGAGCCAATGGCTCTGAATGAATTTGGCGAGGTCTGCAGGCGCGAGCCAACACTGACGCTCAATAAAATGGGCGAGTGCCGAAGGGGGTTGGGAATGCGAAATCCCCGGAGGCTGAGTCCTCCGAAGAGGACGAAGTGCCGAAGGGGGGACTCGAACCCCCGACCTCAAGATTATGAGTCTCGCGCTCTACCCCTGAGCTACTTCGGCTTTTTTCTTCGCTCAGGCATAAGGTCGCCTTTCCTTCGGTAAGAACCATCCGTCCCAATAGTTTATAAAAGGTTGTCGGATTAAAATACCGGGGCACCAAAAATGAACAACTACAAAGTGGCCTTAATTAACTCCTCCGAGGACGCACTTTTTCCGAACGCTTGGAAGGTTCTGAAAAGCGTCGGGGGAAGGCATTCTTCCGGGGAAATTGGCGCGTCACTTGACAGCGAGAAAAGATTCGTGCTCGCAGTCCAGGACGGAGAAGAAATAGTTTCTGCGGGAGTTTACGGCGTTGTTGAAGTTGAAGGCACAGGCAAAAGCTACGCATATGTCGAAAGGATCGCGACAACGGAAGACTCGCGGAAAAAGGGCGCTGCGCAGAGGATGCTCAAGGATTTGGACGCCGCTTTCGCTCCGATGCTGGTTCCGGACGGAAGCGAATACACCGGCTCCTTCCTTTTTGTAAAGGCCAACCGCCTTTTTGGGGGAAAAGAGTTGAAGGGGCTTTTGGAAGCTTACGCGAAAATGGGATATTCCCTTCCGTTCGCGGACAAGACTCCGGTCGAAATTGCTAGCGGCGGAGACAAGTATCTCTTCTTGATTAGGGACGCGAAAGGCGGAGCACGAAACCTTCCTCAATCTGCGGGAGAGCTTGGGGCGCTTCTTGGCGCTTTCGGGAAAGAGTTCGTCGGGGAGAGGGATAATTTGGAAGCCGGGGAGGCTGCGTACGCCCTTTCTTCAGGCGGCAAGGGAGAACTGGAATATCGTTCCCCGTTGGATTATGCAGGAAATTAGCTCGCTCAAAGCTTCCTTGCAATGCAGATGAACCCTGTGTGGACGAGCCCGGTGTTCTTGGGCCTTGTCGCCCCGAGCTTGACCTGCCAGTCGTATTCGATTATCGTGAAAACCCTGAACTCCTTGAAGAACTCCTGCTCGATAACCAGGCGCTCTACCTGGTTCGCGGTCGGAAGATAGCAGGCGAAAAAGCCCCCTAGCTTGAGGGCGGAATGCGCATGCCCGGCTGCGCGCCAGGGTTCGGGAACATCGAGCAAGACCACATCAACGTTCTCCTCGACAATTCCGGCGTAAACGTCCGCAAGCTTCAGTTCAACCCGCCCGGAAAGCCCCGACCTTTCCAAGTTGTCCCGCACAAGGGAAAAGAAATCCTCCCGTATCTCGTAGGTGTGGACCTTTCCCTCGCTTCCAACGAGGTTGGCGAGGAAAATCGTTGCAGCTCCCGAGCCGCCGCCGCCCTCGACAACTTTCTTCCCGGGGGAAACCCCGCAGTAGCCGGCAATCGAGGAAATGTCCTTAATCGTTATTATCTGGGGACCCCTTCTGAGCTTCTCGATAAAATCCGGAAGCTCGGGCCTGAGGAGGATGAAGTTGTCCCTTGTGGAGGACTGGATAGTCTCCCCGAAACTGCTTTTGGAAAGCCTTTCCGCATCAACGAACCCGTGCCCGGTCTGGATTCTCGTCTTCGCCGAGAGCCGGGAGAGGAATGCGTCCCTCGTCTGCTCATCGACAATAAGGAAGGATTCTCCGAGTTCAACCATTTCTAGGAAGCGCGGCGAAGGGGCAGGTTTTTAAAATAGGGGGGTCTCCTGCAAAAAAGCAGTGCTTGAGACGGGCAGCAGACCGGCGAAGTGCGTGAAAAACGCCTGACAAGGACCAAAAGTCCGAGGAAGTGCGTAACGAAAATGGGAACGAAGTGCGAAAACTTCGTTACACCACCACCCTCCGAAGAGGGTGTGTGCCGTGCTCTGAAGAGCACGCCACCATAGCTCAGCTGGCAGAGCGGCGGTTTTGTAAACCGCAGGTCGTGGGTTCAAATCCCACTGGTGGCTCCTTCCCTTCGGTCAGTCTCCACCGGACTTCGCTCTTTCATTGTATGGTTGCTCAGCCACTGGTGACTCCAGAGCCCCTTCTTTCTCAAAGAAAGAAGCCGTTCACGGGAAGAAAGAGTCTTGACGTGGATTCCTGAGCGTTAGCGAAGTCCGGGAGGGAAATTCCACTGGTGGCCGCGGGAGGTCCTCTGAGGAGGATTTTTGTCCGCGGACAAAAAATTCAGCAGTCCACAAAATTGTATCCGTCAATCAGTTCGCCTTTCGAAAAATACATTTCCTTCCTGAGGTCAAAATCCTGCGGCGCCCCGAGAGACTCGTTCCTGATCCAGGTTCCGTCTGAGGCGCGTGAAAAACCGCTTGTTTCCGGGCCTTCGGAATTGAGAACGCTGCAGAAATAGGCGATCATTTTTCCCTCTTCAGCAATCCCCAGCAGGCGTGAGCCCGGAACGAAGACGCTGTCGGAAAACCCGGATTCCTTTCCGCGGAAAAGGTTTGCGCCCGAAAAAACGGGGCGGTCGTTCTCATTCCCGCCGGCGGAAAGGGAAAGTAGGGTCGGCAGGATGTCAACGAGCTCGGCAACATTTCCGCGCCTCAGGGTGCCCTGCAAACCGGGATATGCAACTATCAGAGGAACATAAACGACCTCGGGAACCATGTGACCGTGGCCGAATATCCTGGCTCCGTCCTTACCTTTCTGCTCCCCCAAGAGCTCCCCGCTCACAGATGTGATGACGAAAATGGTCCTGTTTCCCGCCCCAATCTCGTTCAGCTTCTCAAGGAGCCGTCCTATCTGACTATCCAGGAAGCGGACCTCGCCATCATACCTGGCAGAAAGCTCTTCCAAGTCGGGGCCGGTCAGGTTTGCGTAAAAAAGATCGTCTTGGTGCTTGCCTGAGAAATTGTAGCTTCCCTCAGGAGCGTCAGGTCCTGCAACTTTCATGAATCCGGAGGGCGGTTCGTAGTCAGCATGGGGGGAGATGTAGTGAATTTGGAGGAGGAATTTCCCGGGCCCTTCCCTTTCGCCGAGCCATGAGACTGCCCTGTCGGTGACGTTCTCGTCCCAGGCGTCTTCCCAGGAGATTTCCACATTCGGGGAATAGAAGACGTCAAATCCCTGGTCGAATCCGGATCCGTCGCCTATCATCCCGTTGGCAAAGAAAGCTGCGGTTGAATATCCCCTTCCCCTGAAAATCTCCGCCAGGGTTGTCTCGGATTCGGGCAGCACTTGCAGGTCTCCTTCATCATCATCTCCGGGGCGTCCGACAACGTGATGCTCGCTGACGTATTTGGAGGTCATGAGGGAGGCAAGTGCCGGCTTTGTCCATGTCGACTGGGAGATTGCGCTGTCGAAGACAACCGAATTGGCGCATATGGAATCCGTGTTTGGGCTCGTTCCCTTCGGGTATCCGTAGCAGCCCAGCCGGTCGTACCTGAGCGAATCCACAGTAACAAGAACGATGTTGCACCCCTTGCAAATCCCGCCATCCAACACGGCCTCGTGGTTATTTACGGCAAGAAAAACCAGCGAACCCGCGACCGCGAGAATTACTAGCGCAGTTAGGAAGGCCTTCATGGTTGTTCTGGCAGCCATCCTTCCATCGTGAGTTTTCGAGGATTAATAATCTTGCGTAGCGCTCGTTCGGCAGCCTGCGGCCCTTTGCTCATTTCTCTCCCGGGGGGAACTTACCGGAAAACTGAGGGGGGGCTTTAAAGAAGGGAACTCGAGAATGTTGGAATGGGAAAGAATACTGTTGCGATAGTTACCGGGGGCGCCGTCGGATATAAGACAGGTGGCCCCTCGATAGGTTCTGAAATCTGCTTTCAGCTCTCGAAGGAGGGGAACTGCGTTTCGGTAATTGATGTGAACGAGAAAAGTGGAAGGGAAACTGCGGAAAGGATTGTCAAATCCGGAGGAAATGCGATTTTCATAAAATGCGATGTTTCGGATGAAAAGCAGGTGATTGCCGCTGTTGAAAAAACTGCCAAATCATTCGGCAGAATCGACTATCTTGTCAACTGCGCTGCAAGCTATGAGGGCGACATGCACCGGAACGTGGTGGAGCTCGACACCCTCGTCTGGAAAAGGATAATTGATGTGAACTTGGGCGGGTATTTCCTTTTCGCAAAACACTCAATACCGAAGATGCTTGAAAACGGGCGAGGCGGCTCGATTGTGAATATTTCCTCTGTTTGGGGCCATAGCGCCGGGAAAAACGAGGCGGTTTACTGCACAACCAAGGCGGCAATACTCAACCTGACAAAATCGATTGCAATCGACTTTGCCCCGAAAATACGCTGCAACTCGGTCTCCCCCGGATTCGTCCGGATTGAGAATTCGGAGGGAAAAAGAAAGGGAGTTGAATTGGACAAGTGGATCCGGAGCTTTTCCGAGGATTATCCACTGGGACGGGTCGCAACCGTTTCGGAAATCGCGAACGTCGTGTCATTTCTCCTGTCGAGCAAATCCTCTTTCATAACCGGAACGGATATACTGGTTGATGGGGGAAAGACCGCAACCGACGCGCCAAGGCCATTCAGAAGAGGCTGAACTGCCCGCCCGTCAAATGCCCCGCCATAAAGGCCGACGGCTTTCGCGATTCAGTAAACTGGCTGCAGTCGGGCCAGGTAGTTCATGTGAGGGGCGCACTTCCTCACGCCGCCGAGGCCCCCGCGTCAAAGCAAGGTCCGGTTCTTCCGGGAGCGGGAATCCGACTGCGCCGCAACCGATTTCTCCGCCCTCGAAAAGCCACTTTCTTTATATTCACGCAATCCTGAATACTGCCATGGCAGGCAAAAAAATCCTTTTCGTAATTGCGCCGGCAAATTTCAGGGACGAGGAATACGAGGCTCCAAAGAAAATCCTGGAAGCGGCCGGTCACCAGGTCGTGACCTGCTCAATTGACCGGAAGCTCTGCACCGGTATGTTCGGGGCGAAGGTGATGCCTGCCCTCAAGGTTTCGGAGGTGAAGCCGTTCTTCTACCAGGGGCTTGTTATTGCCGGGGGCTCCGGCACGCCGGCACTCTGGGAATCCGAGGAGCTCCTGGGCTTGATTGGCCAGTTTTTCCTTGAGAAAAAACTTGTCGCAGCAATCTGCCTGGCTCCGGCAATCCTCGCGAAGGCGGGAATTCTGAAGGGCCGGAAGGCAACGGTATGGTCGAGCGTGCTTGACAAGAAGGCAATTGAAATCCTGAAGGAAGGCGGCGCAACTTTCCTTCCGACGGAGGTTGTCAGGGACGGGATAATCGTTACTGCGAGCGGACCTGAGGCGGCTGGAAAGTTCGGGCAGAGGATTCTTGAGGTTCTCGGATGAGCGAGTTCAGCGTTCCCCTTCATCCAAGGCAGTGACAACGGTCGCTTGGTTCGCTCCTTCGCGCTCAAGCCTGTAGCAATTTCCTGTCGCGGCGGCCTCAAGGGCTTCTTCGTGCGTAATGAGGATTGCCTGGGGGGCTATTTCCGAAATCCCCTCCCGAAAAACCCCGGTCATCAAGGAGATTGCGTTCGAATCGAGATTGTGCGTCGGCTCGTCAAAAATTAGAAGGCCTGTTCCGGGGGCAAGGGTTTTCGAGAAAGCGATTCTCAGCGCAAGACAGCCGATTGATTTTTCCCCGCCGGAAGCAATTCGCTCGGCAGGCTGCCAGGCGTTCCCGGAAAGCAGTTCGAGTATGTAGTCGTTCTCCTCGGTTGAGAGGCGGGCGGAGGAATAGTTGCCGTAGGGATAGAGGAGCCTCCAGAAGGAGGCAAGGGCCGAATTTATTTCCGAAATTGTTTCGTTCCTGAGAATCTGCTCGGTTTCCTTGAGCGCGCGGTCAATCTGTTTCGAGAGGTCGAGCGCTGCCTGGATGCGTTCCTTCCGCAGCCCCTTCTCCTCGACCTCGGAAAGTTCCCCGCCAAGCCTCATTATGCGGGACTCTCCCGCTGAAATCTTCCCGGGCAGCTCCTTGAGCGCGTACTGCAGCGAGCCGGTTTTCCTGGAAAGCCCTTCCGAAACGTCCCTGAGCTTCGGAAGCTCTCCTTCGCTGAAGCCGGTTGAGATTTTCCTGGCGGCGGCCTCAGCTTCTTCCGCGTCTTTTCTTGTCTGGGTTGCTTCGGCTGAGATTCTGTATGCTTCGGCAAGAGCTCTTTTCTCGGAAATCTCCCGCGCGATTTTCCCAAGGTCCGGCAAGGACGCAAGCTCGTCACGCGTCTTTTCCAGCTCGGTTTCTATTCCTCGGGACTCGCCCTCCTGCTCGGAAAGCTCGGTTCTCAGCTTTCTCGCCTCCCTCGCGTTGCCAAGGGATTTTTCGCAGGACTCTTTCCTGTTCTTCGCTTCCTGAAAGCATCCCTCAAGCAAGGGGACCTTTTTTTCAAGGGAGCCCTTCCTAGAAACGATTTTCCCAAGTTCCGAAAGCTCCGCTTCAATCTTCGAAGCTGCCTCGAAATCGCGCTTCGCCCCAATGAGGGCTTTCTCGGAGGCTGCCTCCTCAATCGTCGTCTTTGAAAGCTCGTGTTCAAGCAGCTCTTTTCTGCGCGCCTTGTCCGCCCTTATTTCGCAGAATTTCTCGTGCGTCAGCCTCGAGCCGCAGACCGGGCATTCCGCTTTCTCCTTCGAACCAACAAGCTCAAGGGAAGCCGAAATTTCCGCGAGTTCCCGCTCGGTTGAGGAAATCTTTCCCGAAAGTTCCGAGATTTTCCCCGCAAGCTCGTGGTATTTCTCCCCGGCATCCTTTTTCAGGAGTTTTTCAAGCTCGGAAATCCTTCTTTCTGCAGCTTCAATCCGGGCAAGTTCCCTCTTGCAATCCGAAAGTTCCGAGGAATTTTCAAGGAGCTCGCGTTCGGCTTCCTTCAGGTCGTTCTCCGCTTGCCCGGCCGCGATTTCGGGAAGAAACTCGGCAAGTTTTGCCGAAAGCGTCTCAATCCGTTTTCCGGCAACCGTTTTTCTGGCCAGGAGACCGGCCCGTTCCCTTGCGAGCTTTTCGGCTCGCGCCCGGGCAGCCTCAAGGGCGGCAAGTTCAGCTTCAGAATCGGGCGTCCCTGTTTTCCCCCCGTGCTTGGCGAGCTTTTCTTCAAGACCGCGAACTCTCTCCTGCAACGTTCGCGCCCGTTCGTTCAGCCGTCCGGAATCCCGTATTTTGCCTTCGATTTCGCGGACTTGAACTGAAATTCTTCCGAGTTCGGCGGAAACTCTAGAGAATTCCTCCGCTGCTCCTTCAAGGGAGCCCTTGCTTTCCGCAAGCGCGGCCTCTTCCAGGGCAAGTTCGTTTTTTTTGGCGGCAAGCTTCTCGGAAAAATTTTCCCTCCCGAGTATTTCCGCCTCGGTCCTGAATTTCGCGGTCACGGTTAAGAGCGTCTTCCGCGCATCCTCGATTTTCTCGATCCCGAAAAACCCGTCAAGCAGCCCCCGCCGTCCGCCCTTTCCGGCCCAGAGGAAGGAATCGATTTGGTTCTGCTCGAGATAGACTGCCTGGTTGAAAAGGGAATAGTCGAGCCCGGTCAGGCTTTCAATTGCCCCGGTGACTTTTGCCGGGAGGGGTCCCTCGACAAGCTTTCCCTCGGAGCGCAGTTCCGCGTTTGACGAGCCTTTCCCCCGGGAAATTTCCCGGAGTATTGTGTGCTTCCTCCCGGAAACTGAAAATGCCAGCTCTACTTCCGCGCTTTCCGCTCCCGTCCGCACCAGGTCGTCAAGCTTTGCCCGCCTCGCCCGGGTGTCGGGAGTTTCCCCAAAGAATGCGAAAACGATCGCGGAAACCAGGCTGCTCTTTCCCGAGCCCATTATCCCGAGCAGGACGTTCGTTCCCGGGGAGAACTTGAATTCGCTCCTTTCGTGGCTCCTCCAGTTATGCAGCCGGACCGATTCAATTTCGAGCATTTGCCGAAACGAGCGCCTCCGAAGCTTCCAGTTCCCTGCCCAAAAGGAGGAAGGAATAGATTTCCTCGGTTCTTTCCTGGGAAAGCTTTCCGGAAAGCAGCCTGCCGAGTATCTGGGCGGCCTTTCTTTCCACTTTCTCGGGGGTTGCCATCTCCTTCCCGGATTGAGGCGGCTGTTCTGCGCCAACCCGCTCAATTGAGAGAATGAATTTCTCGGAAAAGAGCCCGGTTATCTGGGAGAAATCCGTTTCCTTCCCAGAGAGCTTCAGCCTCACGAGCGGCTTCCGGGGCGCTTCTGGAATTTTCAAAAGCAGTTCAACTGCATCTTTGATGCTTTCCGCCTCGGCGAGGAAAACCCGCCTGAACGGCTCGAAAGGGATTCGTTCGATTCCGAGCGTTTCCGAATCAACAAGCCAGACTGCCTTCCCGGCATCCGCCTCGTTCTTGCGTATCTGGGTCGTTATTGTCGAGCCGGAAAAAATAACCTTTCCGCCCCCGTGGCGCGCAACCTGGAAACCCCAATGTATGTGGCCGTCGACGTAAAGGTCGAATCCGGGGGGGAGCATTGAAAGGCTCGCGCCCTCGACAAGGCCCGGAAGGAAATCGGTGACGTTCTGATGGAAAAGGAAAATGTTGCGCGCGCCCGGGACCGGCTTTGGGGAAAGCTTCCTCAGAACCTCCGGAAAATATTCCTCCGGAACCCCTCCGATTCCGGTTATTGCAATTCTTTCGGGACCCTTCTCAAGGACCAGGGTTTCCCCGTGGAGGTAGACGAGCACGCCCGCTTTTTCCATAACCTGCAGCGGATTCGTAAAGCCCTTCGGCCTCCGCTCATGCGTCCCGTGTATCGCGACTATCGGGATTCCGTTTGGAAGCGCGCGCCCGGCGGGAACTGCATTCAGCCCCGTCCCCGGAAGGCTTGTTGAGAACTCTCTGAGTATTTCAGCGCCCTTTGCAAGAACTTCCTGCCTCGGAACTGCTGAATCGAAAACATCCCCGGGTAGTATTATCAGGTCCGGCTTTCTCTCGACAATTGCCGCAATTGCGCGCCTTGCCTCCTCATAGGAATCATCCGCCCTCTCGGTCCCGAAGGAAAATCCGAAGTGGGTGTCCCCGACTATTCCTATTCTCATCCCGGTCCCGCCTTTCCGGGGTTTTATTAAAGGTTCTGGGGGGGTTTCCGTTAATCGGACAATTGCCCTTTTCAAGGGGAAGCTAAATAAAGCGGGGTTGGAATTTGGGGCAAAATGGTTAGCTCGAACGTTCCTGCAGTGAGAAAAACCGTCCTGCACAAGATAGAGAAGCTTCTCAGGGATTCCGGATGGCAGGTTCAGTCGATAGATAACCTCGACCTCGTTTCGCAGATCGGGGTTGCGGTAAGGGAGGTTCCGTTGAAAAGCGGAACTGCCGACTATCTTCTGTTCGTGAAGGGCTTTCCAATAGGCCTTGTGATTGCCGGGGAAACCGAGGCTGACGTCCTCTCCTTTTCGAAATATTCCGAGTTCCTTGCCGCAACGCCCAATCATGAGGAGCCGCTCAGGTTCGTATACCTCTGCACCGGGACTGAAACCTTCTTCACGGACCTGAGGCAGCCGAATCCGCCTGCGAGGAGGATTTTCACCGTCCATTCCCCGGGAACGCTTTACCGCTGGTATCCCGAGCTTGATACGAGGAGGTTCAACTCTCTCGAGCTCCTTGAATATGCGAGGAAATACAAGGTGCGCGTCGTTGCCGACGAGCCGGAGGAAAAGCACAAGTTCACTGTTATCGAGCTCCCCCCGAAGGAAAGGGACTTGAATGTGCGCCCTCCTTCGCCGGAGGAAAAAGCCCAGCCGGTGAATGTTACTGTCAACATAACGAATCCGGAAAAAGAGCAGGCTCCCGTCGTCCCCCAGGTCCAGAAAAAACGCTCGAAAAGGGGAAAGCGGAAAAACGTTTTCATCGCAGGTCCCTCGGTCTATCTTCCGTCGAAAAAGATTGCGGTGAGGAAGAAACCGAAAGCGGTTCCCGCCAAAAAGAAAAAACGGGTGAGAAGAAACCCGAATGTTCTGAAAACTCTGGCCAAAAAACGGAAATCCTCCCGGCGCCTGCCTGTCGGGGTTTTCGGGGTTTTCGGGGTTGACAAGGTCAGGAACGTTTCAGGCGAGGAGCGGGAGATTTCCGCAGGGCCCGGGGCATATTCTTCGATTGGCGCATTTTTCTTCGGCAGGGCAACAAGCGTTGCAGGTTCGGTCGGGAAGGATTATTCCATTCCGGAAGAGCTCCGGGGGATTGAAAAGAGCGCGCTCAGGGCAAGCGAGGAGCGGCCCTCTGCAGTAACCCTTTGGAAGCATTCCAAGTCGTCTTCCGCAGCCCTTGCGCCCTCGGTAAGGCTCAACGCAGCTGAGGAGCGGGCGGCTCCGACAAAGATTTTCAACAGGCGGGCGAAGGTGCTGTTCCTTGGGAATTCCTCTCCGGAAAAGCAGAGCGAATTCCTCGGGCTTTTGAAAGCAAGGCCGAAATTCACGGTCCTGCAGATTTCGAGCCAGTGGCTGACGAAAAGGAGGGGGCTTGTCGAGGCTGTTGCCTCGAAAGCGGATGCGCTTCTCCTGACTGAGAAGGAAGCAAGGAAACTCTCCAGGGAGAGGAACCTTTCGAAAGCGGTCGAGAAGCTTTCCGCCCTTGGGCCGAGGCTTGTTGTTGTCAAGCAGGCGGATCACGGGACAATGCTCTACTCGAAGAAGGACGGGAAATTCTTCTCCCCGGCATATCCGGTGCAGAAGCCCGTCGACCCGTCGGGCGCTTGGGAGGTTTTCGGCGGGGCTTTCTCGGGATATCTTGCCGCAAAGGGCAGGCTTGATTTCGAAACTGCGAAGAGGGCAACAATCTGGGGTGAAGCGCTCTCAAGCTTCAAGAAGGAGGGCTACGGGCTCTTCAGGCTTTCCAATCTGGCGCGCAAGGAAGCTGCGAAGAGGGTTGAGGAAATCAGGAAGAGCGCAAGCGTTTGATTCCTCGAATCAGAACCTTACGAGCTTCCTAAACCTGTTGAAGCGGGCTTCGACCTTCGCTTTGGTGAGCTTTGTCAATGGGTCTGCCCCGAATCCGGAAACGGTGAAGCTTGCAACGGAGCTTGCGTAGACAACCCCTTTCCTCAGGAGCGCTTCTGTCACCTTTCCCCTCGAAGCAAGGAACCCCGTGAGCGCGCCGCCGAATGAATCCCCAGCCCCGGTCGGGTCAATCAGGCGCGAAATCGGATAGCTTGGGGAGAAGAAATGCCCCTCCCTTTCGCAGAAGAGGAGTGCGCCGTGCTCGCCTTTCTTTATTACCACGTATTCCGGTCCCTTGGCGGAGAGGCTTTCCGCAGCCGAAATGAGGCTTTCCTTTTTGGTGAGCATCCGGGCTTCCCCCTCGTTAAGCAGAAGGCAGTCCACCATTGAAATCGCCCGGAGAAGGGGTCGCCTTTTCTTGGAAATCCAGTAGTTCATCGTGTCAAGGGCCGTAAACGCGGGTTTCCCGAACTGCTTTAGGATTTCCATCTGGCTTGCCGGGTCGGCGTTGGCAAGGAAAATGAATTTTGCGCGCGCATAGCTTTCCGGGATTTCCGGGTGGAACTTCTCCGAAACGTTCAGGTCGGTCCTCAGGGTTTTGGCCTCGTTCATTGAGCCGGAATATCTGCCTTCCCATCGGAAGGTTTTTCCGGGCCTTGTTTCAATCCCGGAAACATCGCATCCCTTGAAACAGTTCCAGTGTGTGAAATCCCTTCCAACAACGGATACAATTCCGGTAGGAGCGAAAAGGCCGGACGCAATCCCGGCGTAAAGGGCGGGTCCTCCCGGGACGTTCCTCGCCCTGCCTGAGGGGGTTTCAATGCAGTCAATCCCTACTACTCCTGCGACAACCGCCTTGGGTCCGACCATTTCAATATGCCCTTGCGTAATATGCTATCTTCTTGGCGGGCGAGCCGCAGGCAAGGCACTTTCCGGTTGCTTCTTGCGCGCCGTCAAGCGGAAGGAACCTTATTGTCCCGCCGGTTTCCTCGTTGAACTTCTTTTCGCAGTCAGCTTCCCCGCACCAGGGGGAGACTACGAAACCATTCTGCTTTCCGATTGCCTCCCGGAGTTCCTCGGGCGTTTTCGCTTCGATTGTCATTTCAGCAAGGCGCGCTTTCGCGCGAGAAAGCATTTCAGCCTGGATTTTCCCAAGGAGCGCGGGTATTTCGTCTGTGATGCTTATCGCAGGGACCGCGCTCTTTTCGCCAGTGTCGCGCCGGACGACGACAACCTGCCTCTTCTCAACATCCCGCGGACCAACCTCGGCTCTCACTGGAACCCCGACAAGCTCGTACTGGTTGAATTTCCAGCCCGGAGTCTTGTCGCTGCTCTCGTCGATTTTCGCGCGAACTCCCGCGCCAAGGAGGTTCTTGTGCACCGACCTTGCGAAGGAGAGGACCTCCTCTTTTTGGGCTTCTTTGAAGTAGATTGGAATAACGACGGCCTGGGTTTCCGCGACAAGCGGCGGGATTACCGCACCCTTGTCATCCCCGTGCAGCATCAGGAGCGCGCCGATCTGGCGGGTTGAGAACCCCCATGTGTTGTAATGGGCGAACTGCTCGCGGTTTTTCTCGTCAAGGAATTTCACTCCGAAAGCCCGTGAGAACTCCTGGCCGAGATAGTGGCTTGTCCCATACTGGAGCGCTTTCCCGTCAGGCATCATTGCCTCGATTGTGGTTGTGTAAACTGCTCCGGCGAATTTCTCGGCGTCGGTCTTTATCCCCTTCAGGACCGGGACTGCGAGAAGCTCCTCGGCAACCCGCTTGTAGAATTCTAGGATTCTAAGGACCTCTTCCTCCGCGCCAGCCTTGTCAGCCCAGAAAGTATGACCCTCCTGCCAGAGGAATTCGCGCGTCCGGAGGAAAAGGCGCGTTGTTTTCGTTTCCCAGCGGACAACCGAACACCATTGGTTCAGCCTGATCGGCAAATCCCTGTGGCTCCGCACCCAGCCTGCGACCTCCGAGCAGATTATTGTCTCGCTTGTCGGGCGGATTGCAAGCCGCTCGCTCCCGTCCTCATCGGTTTTCCCTCCGACCCAGGCAACCTCGGGAGTGAACCCCTCGAAATGGGCTGCTTCCTTTTTCAAAAGTGATTCCGGGATTAGCAGGGGGAAATATGCGTTCCTGACGCCGTCCGAAATTATCAGGGAGTTGAAATAATCCTGGATTTTCTGCCAGATGAAATATCCGTTCGGCTTCACGACCATGCAGCCCTTCACCGCGGAATAGTCTGCGAACTCCCCCTTCCGGACAACCTCAATGAACCATTCTGAAAGGTTCTCGGATTTCTTGAATTTGATGCCCTCTTCCTCCGACATTGCAAGGGCCCTTCAGGGAGATTTTTAACTGTTCCCTAGCTAGTCCCTTACCGGGGCGAAATTTTTCCAAGTCGAGTAAGGGATTTCCTTCGGTTCCTCTTCAAGCAGCCTGCAGAGGTCATATGTGCGCTCTGCTGAAAGCTGTAGCGGGTCGGACCCGTTCCTCTCGCTCTTACTCATCTTGTGCCCGTCAGTACCAAGTATTTCCGGGGCGAAAAGGAGGAGGACGTCGTAGCCCGCAAGGAGCCTCTGGAAATCCGAACGCCAATCATCCCAGTCCCTGCCAATGAGGTGGATTCCCGGGGCAAGGTGCTTGTCCCGAAAGAACATTAGTTTCGGGTGCCCTCCAGGAATTTCGAATTTCCCTATTCCCCCGAGGAGGTCAAACGAGTTTTCCGGATCGGTCCCTTCGGAATAGCAGGTTTGGCACTCGTATTTGAGCCTCCCCTTCGCGGCAAGTTCTCTCCCGGAAAGCCCGGAATACTGTTTTGCTTCATGCTTCCGCTTGCAAACAGGGGTTACTATTTCTTCGGTTTCCGCAACAAGTTCCCGGAAATCCGGATTGAGGAACATTTCGCTTTGATTATATGTCCTTATCCCGGAAAAATCGGGAATCCTGTATTTCTCCTCCAAATATCCAGCGACCTTGGAAGCAAGCATCCCGAACGAGATTTTCCCCATCGCGCGGGTCGGAGACTTCTTGGTCGTTCAGGGCAAGGATGAAATCGACCGGCGTTCCGGTCTCCTCCGCAAACTCCGCAGCTGCCGTGAATCCGTAAAGCATTGTCGTGTAATGGCCAAGATGCACGTCGCCCGAAGGGTCGGCCCCAATCCAGATTCTTGGGGGGTTTCCTTCCCGGGCAAGGCGCCTCAGGAAGTCCTTCGCCTCTTTTCGCGAAGTTGTAAAAGGCATTATTGATTGATTACTGGATAATGGTTTATATTTCTTTCCCAGAAGAACAGCAGGATTTATATCCGGGCTAGGCGAGGCCTCCCGATGCTTTGGCGGGTGCGCATAGGGCACTATCAGGAACCTTTCGGCGAATATTCAATGGAGCTCAGGATAGATTCTTGCGGTGCGGGCGTTTCTGGACCGAGAAAGGAAATGAGTCTTCCCGAAGCTGAAAAATTCGCCAGTAGCGCCGCGGCAGCCCTGCACTCGCCATGCTTCGCATACAAGGACCAGAAAGCGGGCGTCTATTCCTTCGAAATACCGTTCTAGGTAAGGGGTCCCGATTTGTATTCCCAAGGGACCTGAGAATCCATCGGGGAACCCTTCAGGGAACCTTTCGGGAAGCCCCGGGAAAGCTTTAAAAACCGTCCAAACCCCTTAGAACTGTTCTTGGTATCTGCAATAACAACGACATGGAAAGGTGAAATGGAGAAATGGCTGGAATTATGAATTCGCTTGAAATCACGGAAACCGCGATGAAAACCGCCCGCAAAGGGACAACGACAGTCGGGCTGGTATGCTCCGACGGGGTGCTTCTTGCGGCTGACAAGAAGGCGACTTCCAGCTATATTGAAAATAGGTATGAAACGAAAGTCTTCCAGATAAACAAGAAAACCGCGATAACGACCGCCGGTTCGGTCGGCGACCTGCAATACCTTACAAGGCTTCTCCGGGCGGAAGCGTCCCTGCAGGAAACCCGCGGGAGCGAAATGACAACCAAATCCCTCGGAACCCTCCTCTCCAACATCCTCCAGGGAAGCAAGTTCTACCCGTATCTAGTTATGATTCTCGTTGCCGGCTATGACGAAGAGCCAGCACTCTACTCAATCGACCCGATTGGGGGGATGGTTACCGGCGAAAAGGTTTTCGTAACCGGCTCCGGCGGACCGATTGCGCTAGGCGTCCTCGATTCCCTTTTCAAGGAGGGAATGACTGTTTCCGAAGCGGCGAACGTCGCGGTCAAGGCGCTCAAGGCGGCCAGGGAACGGGACCTGTACACAGGCGGGGTCGGCTTCAACATAATCACTATTACAAAGGACGGCCTTCGAGAATCTTCCCAGGAAGAAGTAAAGAAGCTGATTGAGAAGAACTGACGAGGGAATGGAAAGGACCGGACCGACAACTTGGCCCGGAAGAAACCGCTTTGCTGCCGATGCTCTGTGTGAGAGAGCGCACGCGGGACAAACGGGTCTGGCTCGCTCAGACTGTCTGGAAAATCTGAAACTGATACCCGTGACTGAAATAAAGTGAGGCTGAGGCGGATGCCGAGGTCTGAACCTAGAACTAAACAAACGGAACGGCTGAGCGCCAAGCGAAGTCTGAACCTAGAATGAATGAGATGAAGTGAAGGAGGAAACCGAAAATGCCGATGATTACGAAGGATGAGCTGTTCGCGAAGATAAAACAGAGCCTTCCGAAGGATGCGAAGTTAACTGACCAGAGGTTCGAGGGAGCCAACGTTGTCCTCTTTTCAGCCAACCCGAAGTTCGTGACGGGCTCTACGGACCTGGTGAAGAAAATAGCCAAGGAGGTCAAAAAGCGGATTGACGTTCGCGCCGATTCATCCCTTGTGATGAAGCTTGAGCCCGCTGAGGAGAAAATCAGGGAGCTTTTCAGCGAGGCTGAGATAAGCTCGATTGAGTTCGATTCCGGCGGCTCGAAGGTCCTCATCGAGGCGGAAAGGCCCGCCGTGATTGTCGGAAAGGCTGGCGAGGGCCTTGCGAAAATAAAGGAGGAGACATTCTGGACCCCCGAGATATTCAGGACGCCTCCGTTGAAGAGCGACATCGTATCGACAATACGGAAAATCCTGATCAAGCGCTCGAAGGAACGAGCGACCTTCCTCAACAGGGTCGGGAACCGGATTTACACCGGGACGAAACCCCCCGCCTGGGTGCGCCTTTCCTCCTTCGGCGGTTTCCGCGAGGTTGGACGGAGCTGCATCCTCCTCCAGACGCCTGAAAGCAGGGTCATTTTCGACTGCGGGATAAACGTTGCCGGAGGGGACGACAATTCGTTCCCCTATCTTGACGCGCCGGACTTTGACATAACGAAGCTTGACGCGGTCGTCCTTTCCCACGCGCACCTCGACCACTCGGGTCTGATTCCCCTCCTTTTCAAGTACGGCTTCAGGGGGCCCGTCTACTGCACCGCGCCGACCCGCGCCCTGATGGCGCTCCTCCAGCTCGACTCGATTGACATTGCGCAGAGCGAGGGCAAGAAGCCCGCTTACTCGTCGTCCGACATACACGAGGAAATGCTCCATACGATAACCCTTGATTACGGGGAAGTCACAGACATTACTCCGGACGTCAGGATAACCTTCTACGAAGCGGGGCACATAATCGGCTCGGCTGTCACGCACATACATATTGGCGACGGGGTATACAACCTTGTTTACACCGGCGACATCAAATATGCAAAGACCCGGCTCCTCGACTCCGCATGGAACCAGTTCCCCCGGTGCGAAGCCCTTGTAATTGAGGCAACATACGGGGCGGCCGGGGATATCCAACCCCCGATTGCAGCCGCGGAAGACGAGGTTGCGCGAATTATAAAGGAAACAATCGAACGGGGAGGCAAACTCCTGATTCCGGTCCTGGGGGTCGGAAGATCCCAGGAAATAATGCTCCTGATTGACGAGCTCGTCAAGAAGGGAACTCTTCCGCAGTTCCCGGTCTACCTTGACGGGATGATGTGGGACGCAACCGCAATCTACACAACATATCCGGAGTTCCTTTCGGAGAAGATACGGAACCAGATACTTTCAAAGGAGGAAAACCCCCTTATGTCGAAGGTTTTCAGCCGTGTTGCGGGCAAGAAGGAACGGGAAGCAGTCCTTACCGGGCCCCCTTGCGTGATAATGGCAACGAGCGGGATGCTCACGGGCGGTCCCTCGGTGGAATACCTGAAGAACCTTGCGGACAGCGAGCTCAACGCAATCCTCTTCATAAACTACCAGGGAGAGGGCTCCCTTGGGAAGAAAATACAGCGGGGCATGCCGATTCTGCCGGTCCCATCGATGGGCGGAACGAGGAAGGAGGGCATCCCTGTCAAGCTCTCGGTACACACTGTCGACGGCTTTTCAGCCCACTCGGACCGGAACCAGCTGATGAATTTCATAGGCGACATGCGGAGCAGGCCGGGCCTGGTCGTTGTCCAGCACGGGGAGAACTCCAAGTGCGCCGACCTGATGCGCTCGATACACAAGGCGTTCAGGATCGAGACGGTCGCTCCGAGGAACTTGGAAGCGATACGGCTGCGGTGATTATTCTTCCCGGACGGGCGCCTTGAAACGCTTGGCCTGTTCCTTTTTCTGGACTACCCGCATCTAAATGGGG
This sequence comes from archaeon, assembly GCA_043803745.1. GTDB lineage: Archaea > SpSt-1190 > SpSt-1190 > DYHY01 > DYHY01 > JBBIPP01. The sequence goes on along the minus strand of JAZDJS010000051.1, from coordinate 16,753 downwards.
CGGGGGTCCGTCACGGCGCCGCAACTGAGCAACGGCAATTTTCCTTCTTCTCGCTCAGATGCGCCTTCGCGCAGTGGGGGCAGCAAAAGAACTTGTGACCCTTCCGGAACTCGCCAGAGTAAATCTCGACACGGCAATGCTCGCATTTCTTGACCCTGTGCTTGACTGCGAAATCGACAATCGAGCCCAGTTTCGGAACGAGCTGAGAGAGGAACTCCCTGCCTTCGGGCGTGAGGGAGTATCTCTTCTTGTCCCGCCCTCCGCTGCTTGTCTCGGCGGAGACGTATCCTTGCTTCCTCAGGCTTGAAAGGAACGGATAGACCTGGCTTGGGGAGATTTTTTTCCCGGTCGCAATCTCAAGCTGCTTCATTAGGGTATATCCGCATATTGGCGCGCTTTCTATGAGGAAAATTATCCGGAGCTTGAGGAGGTTCTGTATCTCCGGACTTTTTTTCTTCCCAGTCATTTCAATTTTCTCCCCTTTCGCTCCTTCTGAAAATTTCCGAAATCGGCGGCCTTATTGTGTTCAGGACAACGCTTACTGAGGAAAGCGCCATTGCGCCCCCTGCAAGCTCGGGAGTGAGCAGGCCAAGCGCCGCAACCGGTATCCCGACAAGGTTGTAGATGAACGCCCAGAAAAGGTTCTCCCTTATCTTCTGGAGGGTCCATCTTCCGAGCTTTATCGCCCTGACAACGTCAAGCGGGTCGCTTCTCATAAGTATCACCCCGCCGGATTCCACTGCAACGTCCGTTCCGGAGCCTATTGCAATCCCCACGTCAGCCTGGGCGAGCGCAGGGGCATCGTTTATCCCGTCCCCGACCATTGCGACAACCCCCTCCTTCTGGAGCTCGCGGATTCTCTCCATCTTCTCCCCTGGAAGGACCTGGGAGAAAACTTTCTCGATTCCGAGCTTTTCTGAGATTGCCTTTGCAGTCCCCTCGTTATCTCCCGTCAGGAGAACGGGAGTTATGCCCATTTCCTTCAGCGCGGGAATGGTTTCCTTCGAGGTTTCCCGGAGCCCGTCAGCAATTGCGATAATTCCCGCGGGGATTCCGTCAGCCGAGACAAGGACAACTGTTTTCGCTGCCGCTTCCAGCGCGGCTGCCCTTTCCCGGATTTCCCCGGGCAGCTTCCCGGCTACGGCAAAATCGAGCCTGCCGACAAGTATTTTTCTCCCGAGATATTTCACTGAAACTCCCTTCCCGGAAACGGAGGAAAACTCATGGGGCTCGGATTTCAGCCGGACATCCCTTTCAATTGCCTTTGCCGAAATCGCAGCTGCGAGGGGATGCTCCGACTGTTTCTCGGCTGAGAGCGCATATTCAAGGACGGTCTCTTCCGAAAATCCCTCAAGCGGGACAAGGTCGATTACTTCAGGGATCCCCCTCGTCAGCGTTCCCGTCTTGTCGAAAACAACATATTTCGCCCTGCTTATTGCCTCAAGGGAATCCCCGCCCTTGAAAATTATCCCCTTCCTCGCGCTTTTGCCGGTTCCGACCATTATCGCGGTTGGCGTTGCAAGGCCGAGCGCGCAGGGGCAAGCAATAACCAGGACTGAAACTGCTGTGATAAGCGACTTCCCGAGGGGGTTCCCGAGGAAAAGGAACCTTACTAGGAACGTCGCAAGGGAAATTACCAGAACTGCAGGGACGAAATAGGTCGAAATCTCGTCGGCTAGCCGCTGAATCGGCGCGCGCCGTCCCTGGGCTTCCTCAACAAGCTTGATTATCCTCGCTATTGTCGTGTCGCCACCGACCCGCTCCGCCTGGAATTTCAGATAGCCGGAAAGGTTGACTGTCCCTGCAAGGACGAGGTCGCCCTCCTTCTTTTCAACGGGCATGCTCTCTCCGGTGACAAGGCTTTCGTTAACTGCGGATTTCCCGGAAATTACTCGCCCATCAACGGGTATTTTCTCCCCGGGCTTTACAACGCAAACGTCCCCCGCCTCGACATCGGAAACCGGGACTTCGGATTCCTCCCCATTCCGCTCAATCCTTGCGGTTTCGGGGGATATTTCAATCAACTTCCCTATTGCCTCGCTTGTCTTCTTCCTTGCGCGGGCTTCGAGATATTTCCCCAAGAGGACGAGGGTTATTAGGACCGCTGCCGTCTCGAAATACTGCATTTCCCCGGGGAGGAATAGGAAGGCGAAAACGCTGTAGAAATAGGCAACGCTTGTCCCGAGCGCGACAAGGGTGTCCATGTTGCTTGTGAAATGCCGGGCAGCCCGCAGAGCGCCGGAGTAGAAAAGTTTCCCCCCGAAGAACTGCACGGGCGTTGCCAGGATGGCGATTATCAAGAGCGCGTTAGGGAATTCCCATCCGAGGAAGAAGGGCGCGCCCTCCATCAGGAACATCCCTATCGCGAAAAGCGGGATTGTGAAGCCTGCGGAAAAAATCAGCAGGTTCCGGATTTGCCGCTCGTAAATCTCCCCGGTCGGGTCAGAATCCGGATTGTTCGGGTCTATTTTCTTCGCCCCATAGCCGCGGGATTCGACCGACTTCACGCAGGCTTCCTCGGTCGCATCCGAAACCTCGATTGTTGCCCTGCCGGTCGCAAGGTTGACGTTCGCGTCAATTACCCCTGGAGTCTTCTCCAGGGCGCGCCCTATCACGGTCGCGCAGGATGCGCAATGCATCCCGAAAACCTTCAGCTCTATTTTCGTCGTCTTTATGCCAGCCATTTTTCATTCACTCCGAAACAAAAACGAATTTCCCCCTGCCCATGTTCATCCAGCAAGTGAATTGGTATTCCCCGGCTTTCTCAGGTATAAAATAGGCGGGTCCCTCCCGGGAGGAAACCCGCAGGCCAAGGGAGGACGCGACCATTGTCGCAAGGCAGGAGGAGACCTTCGGGCTTATCGAAAGCTCGACCGGGACGCCCACTTTCAGCTCGACTGGGTAGGGGAGATATGTTAATCCGGAGGCAGTAAGCTCGACTTTCTGGATTTCCCCGGCAGGTTTTTCTGGAAGGATTCTTATCGGGCTTGTTGCAACCGTTGCGCTCTGGACTGTTTTGCCCGGGCTCGGAGCGGGCGCGGGAAGGTTTATCCCGAAACCGAAGATGAAATATCCGGCTCCTAGGAGAACCGCCAGAAACAGAAGGGCGCCGGCGACCGCAACAGCCTTGAACGTTTTGTCTTCATCCATTTTTTCTACCACCCCAAAAGGCCCTTCGGCCCGAAAACAAAGACTGCTGCAAGGAAAGTTGCTGCCGAAAGAAAATGGGCAAGGAACTCCGCACCTGAGAATTTCTGCACTTCGACGTTTCCCGCCGAAACATACTGGACAACGAGAGGGAAAAAGCCGGCGAAAATTCCCGCGTTTGCCAGGGAAAACCAGAGCGTGAAAATCTCGAATCCATACCCGACCATCATCACGGATGTCATCGCCCCCATCGCCCCGCCCATGAAGCCGGACATCAGCCCCTGGAGCGCGCCCATTAGCCCGCTTCCCCTTCCGGCAAGCCAGCCGAAAAACATCCCGAATATTGTCGAGAAGAGCGCGCCGGCGAAGAATCCGTTGGTCGCGCCGAGCACATAGCCGGTAAGCAGTCCCGCCTGCATTCCGGCAAGCATCCCGAGCATCATCCCAGACATGCAGGATATTTCACCCCGGTATGCCGAGAGCTGGGAAATTGTCCCTGCCGAAAGAGCCGCTGAAAGGTTCAGGAGGAAAACCCAAGGCGCCCTCTGGACAAGCCAGGAGCTGCCAAAAAACAGGAAGAGCGCGCCAAATTCTGCAAGCGTGAAAAGCGCGAGAGCCGAAACAATCCAGATTGCGGCGGATTTCTCGACCTTGCCCGGAGCCTTTTTCTCTGGATGCGAGCCTATTGAATATCCTTCAGCCTCGACTGCCTTCACGAAGATTTCCTCCGGCTTTCCGCCCGAAACGAACGCAACTTCCGAAAGCCCTCCCTTGGCAAGCCTGATTGAAACTTCTTTCGCGCCGGCAGCTTCAAGAGCCTCCCTGACGCGCGTCACGCATGAATTGCAGTGCATTCCAGATATTTTTAGAACTATTTTTTCCATCTTCTGGCAGGACGATACACTTTATATACCTATCTAAGTTTAGAGTGGTCGATAGAAACTCGGAAACTGGCTCGGGAAAACCGCCCGTGCCAAGCTAACTCGCCGGTTTCGCTGCTTTTTTAAAGCGGAGCGTGGGTTTTTCCGTCGCGCTGTCGCGCACGCCTCAATAGTCAAGCGGAGCTTGATGGTCTGCGGACCACTCAGCCTGAATCTATCGAGGCAAGAAAGGTGCAAGCAAGAGGAACGCCTCAATCCAGCAAGGCTAAAAAGCTGGATTTCGTCGCGCTTGAGAGCGCGCCTCAATAGCTCAGCGGTAGAGCGCGTCCTTGGTAAGGACGAGGCCGTGGGTTCAAATCCCACTTGAGGCTCCTTTTCTTTGTATAACTGCCTCAGCGGGATTTGCTTTCCGTGGGTTCTCCGTGCTCCTCCGGGCACGGATCAATGCTGCGGCATTGAAAATCCCACTTGAGGCTCCACGCACAACCCATTTCTTTTGAAAAAGAAATCCGTTGACGGGCGTAGAAAACCGGCGGGTTCTCTGTGCTGAGGCACGGATACTCTGAGGAGCAAAATCCCGCTTGAGACGTTGAATTCACTCCCCGTTACCGCTCTTACTTTTTTATTTCGCGCCCAGGTATATTCCAAACTTGAGCATAAGCGCGCACTTGAGGTTGAGGCTTTTGCCGAAATCTTCTGGGGAGGACTCCCTCAAAACCCCTTCTTTCTTTTTCCGGAAACCGGCGAATAGTTTTTTAATCGGCTGCCTTGGTTTTCCGGCGTGGCGGAGGAAAAAAGACCGAAGGTCGGGAGCGCTGCTGTTGTCGTTGATGGGAAAGGCAGGATTCTCCTCGGTAAGCGGAACAAGGTCAACTACCGGGGAAAATGGGTCCTTCCAGGGGGTGGCGTTAACTGGGGGGAAACCTTGGAAAATGCTGTCAAGCGGGAGATTTCGGAGGAAACCGGTCTTTCGGTGGATGTTGTGCGCTTTCTGTGCTTTCGGGAAATAATAAACCTCCCTGGAGATTATCACACGCTTGTGTTCTTTCATCTTTGCAAGCCGGTTGGTGACGGGAAAGTTTCGCCCAAGGACGATTTGTCTGAAGCGGGCTTTTTCTCATGCGGGGAAATCAAGGGGCTGGATTGCGCGGAAAGCGTCCGGTCAGTCCTTGAGGAAGCTGGGATTTGGGGTTCCAATCAATAGTCTTACCTTCCCTCGAAAGAGTCCTGCTCAGTGGCCTGCGGGGATATATTCCTCGCACTTTTCTGACGCAATCGCGGCAGCCAGGCTCTCGAAATCCAGGCCAGTCATCTCGCATTCCGAGGCAACGAGCTCAAGCTCCTCAAGGGTGTGGGCGTCCGAGGAATACACCCGCGGGAATCCCTTGATGGACTGGCAGGAATAGCCGACGCCCGGCTGCCAGGTCTTCACGTTGCATTCGACTGCGTCGAAGGGAAGCCCCTCGATTTCCCCGGGAAAAAGGCTCATGTTAAGATAGCCCGGATGCGCCGGGATTGCAAGACCCCCTTGGGCATGTATGCGGTCAATAGTTTCCGCGGCAGAAAGCCCTGGAGGAATCACCTCGTATATCCCGATTGCGAGTACGTGCCCGTCGGAAGTGGAAACCTCCTCCCCAACGAAGCATTTTATTCTCTGCTCTTCCGGGCAGTAAAAAAGCGTTTCAGGGCTTATCGTGTCATGGTCCGTTATTGCGATGAAATCCATCCCGAGCCGGGCGGCCCTTCGGACAACCTGGGAGTATGACGCGGTCCCGTCGGATGCGGTCGTGTGCGTGTGGAGGTTCCCGACATAATTGCCGGGCCCTTTCTGCGGGGAAGGACCGTATCCGAGCAGGCCAAGCAGAAGCGCTGCAATCGGGAGAATCGCACTGAAGAAAGCCCTCGCCACCTGCATTAACGTTACTCCGCGTTAATAACGTTCGCTTAGACGTGGGCTGAAACGGGGAGATTTGCGCCGCGTTCCCGGGCGCGGCAGGAAGATTGGAACTGGACAATCAAAACGGCCAAGAAACAAAGATATTTAAAGCAAAACTATTGGCCACTTGAAAATGGTTCCTTTTGACCGAGACTTGATGATCCGGTTCAGAAACAGTCTGGCATCTTCAGGTCTTTATCTGACGCCGGAACAAAGATGGGAATATGTAACCCGTTCTCTTGAGGCTTATGATTCAAATCTCCTTGGGATGGCCGGGGACCCCCGAGGCGAGTTCAGATATTCGGAATCCCCTGGAATGTGGGCATTGTCGCTTTGCCACTTTTCTGAAAGGCGTGAGCGCGCGGACGGGCAAAAAAGGCCGCTGTTCTATTTCGCGACAGGGGCATTGTCAGATGCAAGAACTGCGTTGGAAAGCCCCCCGCTCCACCTCAGGAAAGCTGACCTGAAAGCCCTTGAGGCCGCTTCAGTTGCTGTCCTCGACCACTACGGGAAATAATAGGGGATTTCTCGCCGGTTCCATAAATAGCGAAAAATCGGTTTTTCCTGCCTTCCGGCCGCTCGGTTGGGAAAGCTTCTGGAAAAAAATACCAAAGTTTTTATATCCGGTAAAGCCGCATCCGCCCGGGGGAGAGCGGGAGAGAAAATGGAGCTGAGTTTCCTTTGGCACAGCTACGAGCTGCCCAAGCTTCTTTTCACCCTTGTTGCGACCGGGCTAACGTTTTTGTTTGTCGCAAGAAGTTGAAAAAGCCCTCCGACCCAAATTCTTTATAATCGGGAGCGCCTCGTTTCCCTATGGTTTTGGAAGATCTTCTCGCAAGGTTCAGGCCAAAGGCGCCTTCGGTCCAGCCGACGAGCTCCCCGGACATGGGAACCCAGCCGCTCTCGGGCGACCCTAACGCGCCTCCGATGAATTTCAAGGACAACTTCTCGTCGCCTTCGCCGCCTTTCAGGACCGAGCCGCTCGTCTCCCCGATGTTCGGCCAGCAGAACCCCCAGCAGGTCTTCCCGGGGCAGTTCCAGTCCCAGCAATTCCAGCCCCAACAGCAGCAACAGGGACAGGGAGCTTCCGAGGAGCGGCTTGCCCGGATTGAGGAAAAGCTCAAGCTTATCTCGGACAAGATAGATTTGATGTCCCAGCAGGTTTCCGTCGTCTGGGAAATGGAAAGAAGGAAAATGCAATAGGGTCATGGGATTCCTCTCAGACAACCTTATTGCCCCGATGAGGGACGGCACCGGCTACAACGTTTTCACGACAATCCTGATTGCGGCATTCCTTGTTGCGGCAGTCCTCCTCCTCATGAGGACCGGCTACCTGAAAAGGCGGAAAACTTTGGAGATTTTCTCGGACGCCCTGCCGTTCGTCCTTTTCGGCTCCGCGGTCCGCAGCCTTGAGGACGGCTGCTTCCTCCCCTGCCAATGGCCGCTGAAGCTTCTCCTGATAACCCCGGGGCTCTGGATTCTCATCTTCCTCATTTTCCTTGGGCTTGAGCGCTTTATCGGGCGGAAGGTTTCCTTGGTTGGCTGGATTCTCGCGGCTCCCGCTCTTGTGTTCGCTCTTGCAAGGTCAAGCAATTTCTGGGGGCTTGCGCTCGTCTTGGGCTTCTCGCTCATCTCAAGCGCGCTTGTACTCGGCCCAGTAACGAAGTTCCTACGGCTTGAAATCTCGCCCGCCGGGAGGCTGATCCTTCTCGCGCACATTTTCGACGGAAGCTCGACATTCGTTGCGGTGAGGTTTTTCGGCTATCTCGAGGAGCACGTTCTCGCGCGCTTCCTGATTTCAATTGGCAGCCCCTCGCTTTTCTATCTCGTGAAGATAATTGGCATTCTCGCCCTTGTCCTTGCTTCGGAAAGGATCCGGTTTTCCGGAACCGAGCGGAAGGCTCTGCAGGCTGCCCTTTTCATTGTCGGCCTCGGGCCAGCGCTCCGGAACACTTTTAGCCTGCTGATAGGGGTTTGAATTCAATGGATGAAGAAGGAAAAAAGCAGAAGGTCGGGGTTGGGGTTGGCGTGCTTGTTCTCAACAAGGACGGAAAAGCCCTTCTTGGCAGGAGGAATCCAGACCCGAAAAAGGCAACGAGCCTTCTTAAGGGGGCGGGCACCTGGACCCTTCCCGGGGGAAAACTCGATTTTGGGGAAACCTTCGAGCAGGGGGCGGCGCGCGAAGTTCTTGAGGAAACCGGAATCCGGGTAGGCAAGCTCAAGGTGATTTGCGTTAACTGCGACAGGGCGGAAGGCATCCATTTCGTGACAATCGGCCTTTTGTGCGAGGGGTTTTCCGGGGAGCCAATTGTTGCGGAGCCGGAGGAAATAATTGAATGGCGCTGGTTCTCCCTCGCTGACTTGCCGGCGCCGCTTTTCCCCCCAAGCGCGAAGCTCATCCGCAACTATCTGGCGAAGGAATTCTACATTCCGGGAAATTGAACTGGGGATTCCGGGAAATTTGCTTTATTCCTTCCAGGGACCCTTCGTTTTTATCAGGTAATAGCCGAGTCCTATCAAAAGGGCTGCTGCGAAAATTGTGAAAAGCTTGGTCGCCAGGCTCGGCTGTCCCGCCGTTCCGGAAACGCTCAATGTCGGGATTTTGGAAACGACATAGTTGCTTGCCCCCGCCTCGTTCTTGAAATATATCCCGAGCTGCCCGGTCGCCCGCGTTGACGTCGAACTCGCGAGTGTCGAAAGGAGGTATTTCTTGTTGTACTGCGCGTTTGCCGGAGTGAAGGTTACGGTGAACTTCTTGGTTTCCATCGGTCCGATTGTTTGGGAAGCCGGGCTTACCGAAGAATATGCGGCCGCGTCCCCGTAGATGCTGAACTGGAAAACCTCGGAGGAATCCCCGAAATTAGTCACGAGGAAATCCACATTCCCGCCGCCGCGCCTTATGTCATAGTTTCCGGTTGAGGGGGAAACCGATATTCCGGATGCCGCGAAGCCGGGCATAACCGCGAGGAAAGCGAACGCCAAGAAGAATGCCGAAATTATCCCGATTGTCTTTCTGTTGTTGTAGGCCATTTTGCGGTTAATTGCCCTGCCATATTATAAAAGTTTTCGGCAAAACCGGGCGCAGGGTTCATTTCCGGGCGAAAATCTGCTTCCGGAGAGCGCCGATGAAAAGCTCGGCTTTTTCCCCCCGCGAAAGCAGCCGCCTCGGAAGGTGGACCCTTCCGTAGTCAGCTCCGAGCTCGGAGAGCGCCGATTTCGCAATCCACATCGTCCCTGGATAGTCGCCCTTCGAGAAAAGCTCCCGGGCCGCGAAAAAAAGCCCTTTTCCCTTCGTTGCCGCGCGCTCGCTAAGCTCCGATGAAATCGTCTTCTGCAGGAAATCGAGGTGCGCCTTCGCCTGTATGAATTTCTCCCTCTCCTCGTTCCAGTTGACCCTGGAAAGCCCGCGGACCGCAAGCCGCAGGAGCTGGAGCGCGAGAACGAAGCACGTCACAACAGGGAGTATCAGGGAGAAGAAAGCGTTCTGGTAGCTGGCAACGAGCCGAGAAACGTCCGATTCCGGGCGGAGGTAAATTGAATAGCTTCGCTCGTCCCAAGCCCCGGTTGCATCGGAAACGGCAATGCTGCAGCTCCATCTTCCGCTTTTGGCATCCCTGCCAAAGGGGATTTTCGCTGAAAGGCGGGAGGTCTTCGGCTCCCATTCGGGGGAATAATCCTTTGCAACGAACTGCCCGAACACTTTGCATGCCGCCCCCGCGCAGGAAAGCTCCTCCCGCCCTCCCTGCTGGACCGAGAAAATCTCGGCAAATGCGCAGCTTACGTTGCACGCGCTTTTCCCGCAGACGTCGCCGCCCCCGTTGCCATCGAAAACGGTTACCGAGAATGTTGTTTCCATTCCGGCTGACGAGGAAGTGGCGGTTATCTCGACTATCTTGGGCGGGACGTTGAAGACGCCTCCCGCTGGTGGCGCGCTGCTTTCCTCCCCGGAGAAAGCCGGGGAGATTACGAGGACAATAAAAAGAAGAAAAAGAAGAAGAAAGCTGAAAAACAAAAGAAAGGGGGCGTCCGCTCCTTTCGCAGAGCCGCCCGCTTTTCCCACAAAACTCTCAGCCCGGCCCCTTTCCCTGGGGGGAAACGACGATTTCATCATCTCCGCCCTCTGCCGCTTCCTTTCTCTTCTTCGCAATGAAGAAGATGAGGAGCCCCAGCATGAGCGCAACAAGAATTATTGCAAGAACTAAAGGGAGGTAGTTCGGCTTTGTGTTCATCCTCTCCTGGAGCCTTCTCGTGGATTCCTCCTCGAAGCCCCCGTAGCCGACCGTTGTCCCCTTGTTCTCGAAATAGATGTAAAAGCCCGCTGAAACGCTTTCCAGTCCGGAAACTCCGATTCCCTCGGAAACGCCAGTTGGCCCGAGGCGCCCGGAATCCTTGACCTTAATCCCGACGAGATACCTTCTTCCATACTCAACGCTCTCGTCCGGGGTTACGTGCATGTAGAAGACCTTGAAATCCTTCGCCTTGATTGTTATCTTGTCGGCTGGCGTGAATTTCGAGATATACCTGTTCCCGTCCGTTATCGGGAGGTTGTCCATTGTTATCGCGAACTCCCGCTCGTAATCGTTGGGATTCGAAACTACAATCTGTATTGTTCCGCCCTGCTTCGTGAAATTGTATGTTCCCGAGGCGGGGCTCATTCCCATTCCCGCAAAAGAGGGGATGAGGATTGCTGCGAGGAAAATCGCCGCAAGAACAGCCGCTTTTCTCATTCCCATTTCGTGCTTTTTCATCATCATTTCGTTTTCCCTCATTTATATTCTTTTTTCAATATCTCAGCCCTGGTCGATGCACGTCCCGCTGCTTGAAAGGCAATAGTCGTATGAGAACGTCGAGTTGTAGCTTCCTGTCAGGGTTCCCACCGGGATTAAAAGGGCTCCGTCGCCATATCTCTTTACTCCCGCGGGATAGTTCGCAATCGGGTCAAGGAGCGTGTTGTTGGCTCCCCAGACGAGGCGGAGGGAGCTTTCGTGGGGCGCCCTGCAGCTTGAGTTGTAGCTTCCGCTTGAGCAGTCAATCGTTGCTGCGGTGGAGGCTCCGAAAGTGAAATTTCCGATTCCTATTGTGTGCGTCCCATCAGTGCCCCTCGTGAAGTTCGGTCCGCTGTATCTGACGTTAGCATAGCTGTTCGAGGTCCTTGAATAAACGACATATTCGCCGCTGGAATCTGGGATTAATGCGGTTTTTCTTTCCCCCGGGCTTCCGGAGAGAACGAAGAAAAGGTTGTTCATTGGCGTGCCATCGTCGCCCGAATCATCGAAAGCCCACGCAGGGTTCTCGCCGACCGTGAATGTCGTTCCCGAGCTTGTCCAGTCATAGCCTGTCCCGTCATCCTGCAGTCTCATGTAGCAGGACCAGCTTCCGTTTGTTGAGGCAGCCTCGAAAGTCGGGATCATTCCGGCCGTCCTTGTCCCGTCGCCGCCGTACTGGCAGCCGCTTTGGCCGTTGAAGTTATCCCCGTCGCCCGTTGTGAAATTATGGAGTGAATAGTTCCAGAAGATGTTGACGGCGGTCGAGTTGTCGACTGTGCCCGGGTTCCTGCAGTAAACCTTGCATACGTTGGATGCGCAGGTCGTCGCATTGACGTCGTTGTAGCCGTTGGTGTCGGAATATGTCGCGTTCATTCCCTTTGTCGTTTGGGTCCAGAGGCCGCTTGTCGTAACCAAGGTGATTGTGGTGTCCCCTGTCCAGGGCGAAAGTCCGCCGGATATGTCGACAGCAGTGTTTATCATTGTCTCGGGATCGGGGGTCGCGGTCTTGTTCTGGTCCGCCGAGTTGGTCGCGTTGACTACGCAATTCCAGGTTCCCTTGTTGTGCGCGCAGGAGTGGGAGTTCCCGTCAGTCCCGCTTGAGGCAAGTGCGAAAGCAGCCCAGCAGGTTTTTCCCGCTGTCCATGAATCGCTTGTGCAGTTCGCCGAAACGTTGGCTGAAAGGTAGTTGTAGTTTGCTGCAGTATAACCCGGCCCGTAGATTGTGAAGCGGACCCCCTTCACAACGCCGTCAGCAGCGGAGATGTTTGCCGAGCAGTTGATTGAATTCCCGTTCTCGAAGGTTCCGAATGTCCCTGCCTTGCCGAACTGGATGTTGCTCATCGTGACTGACTGGTCGACGTAGAAGGTCGTTGAAACTCCCGTGCTGTACGGCAGGCCGCGCGAATCCCACGCATATGCATAGACTGCCCTTGATGAGCCGTCGGAAGAGGTCGTAGTATAGTCGCAGGTGAGCGGGGTTGCCGGTGCGCCGGTCGTGCTGCAGAGTTCCGTTGACGTGCAGGCTTGTCCGGTAATCGAATTGCTCGGGCAAATCCTGACCGTTCCGGAACCCGTGTCCTCGGTGTCGACGTCGGCATACTGGATTGTGAACCTGACCTTTCCGCCGACAGGCACTCCCGGCGCGGAGGTATAGTTGTTCGTCGAGGTTGTCGATGTCGGCCTTGTGTTCGTTATGTTGAACGTGCCGTCATACGCTGCAACTGAATAGTTCGAATAGCTGTTGACGGCGCCCTGGTTGTCCCTTGTGTAGAGCCTGAACCAGTATTTGGTCTGGGAATGCGTTGTGTTGTTGCTGTTCGTTCCAGGGCCGTAAAGACCCGCGCCGGTGATTGTGACGGGGCTTGCGCTCGTGGCAGCAATTACGTTGCAGGTATGCCCGGAAGTCGTGCTTATGCATTGGTATTGGGTTAAGGAATCCCCGGAATCAACGTCGGTCCCTGCCGTGAATGTTGCGGTCGGATTTGTTGATTTCGCCGGATTCGCTTCGCTCCACTGGAATGTTGAGGGGTTTCCCGGGCGCGAGTTGTAGAGGTTCGCAGTGAAGTTGCAGGGGGTTCCGTTCAGGGAGTTTGACTGGCTTGAGCTGTCCTGGGTGTAAAGGCAGTAGTAGTAGTTCTTTGTGCAGTTGCTTCCGGTGTCGGTGCAGCTGGTATATGCGTAGGAAACAGAACCCATTGTGGGTGAGGTTGTTATCGCGTTGAGGTTGGTCGAAGTTCCCCTTGTCTGGAATGAGGTCTCGTTCGCATTCGTCAAAAAGCTGCCGCCGCGGCAGTTCGTTGTCGCGGATGCGTTCACGATTGTCACAACAGTATCGGCGTTGTCGTCGCCGCCCCTTGTGAACGCATAGCTTGGAGGATGTGTTGTCCCGTGGACGTAGATTGTCGCGCCGCCCGTGCAGGTCGGTGTATATGGAGGGAGATTCGCTACGGTAACGTTCGCTCCGACATCTGAAAAAGCCGGGACTATCACAAGTGTGGCAAAAAGGGCAAAAAGCACGAAATATCCGAATCTGGGCGTATTCCTAACCATTTCGGAGTCATTTCGCCCAGTCCAGTATAAAAAAGTTTCTTTATGCCGTGCCCCAGTCACACCCGTTTAAGCAACAGGAGCGCGACAACAAGCCCCGTCACAACGGCAAGGAGTATTATTACGAGGAACGGGCTGATTTGACCGAAGAAGAGAAACCCCGTTTTAGCAGGTGCCGCTACCTTGGCTGGAAAAAGCCGGTAAACCGCGCTTACGCTCGTTTCAATCCCGACGCCGCCGGCGCTCCCGCCGGAACTCGAAAAAGCCCCCGCCCGTTTCGCGACAACCTCGACGAAATACTCGCTCTCGTTAGCGCTTTTAGGGAGCAGAACGAAGAGCGTCAGATCCTTGTAGCTTTTCGCGGGAATCGGCGCTGAAACCGAGGGGAGCGTTGAGTATTGCGCTCCGGTCCCGGAAACCGTGAAGGTGAACTGGTCCTCCGAATCCCCCAAGTTCGCAACAACCATCGGTATCTCAAAGGGCTTGCCTATCGTCACGTTGAAGCTCCCCCTGTAGGGGGAGATGCTTGAGCTTGGGAATGCCGGGGAAATCACAATCAGCATAAGAACTGTTGCGAGCACGAAGGCAGCACAGGGCGGGCTTCGTCCGTTTCCTTTTTTCATTTCCATTTTCATTTCCTCCTCTACTAACTACTAGTCTGATGGCGGCGGGTCGGTCGGAAGCCGCGCCCTTATCGAGAAGTTCGCGTAATATGTTCCTGCGGGGAGGTTCTGCGGGACGGAAAGGCAGGGATAAATCGAAAAGTTGCCGGGTTTCGGATAGGTTCCCCTTTCAACTGGCGTTGCCGAAAGCTTCTGCCATGTTGAGTTGATTTTCATTGCCTGCGGGCAGACCGAAACCCCGAAAGTGAGGTTCTCTATCTTGAAGGTGGTCCCGGGCTCGGGCAGGGTCGTCCAGTTGAGCCGGCTTGCCTTAATCCAGAGGACCTGCGGAACCGGGCTTGAGATTGTCGCATTAGTGTGCACAGCCCCTCCGGAGCAACTTCCGGAGCTGTTGACGGCTCCCGGGTTCCCTGAGAAGCCGCAGCCTCCGAAGGTTGTCGGCTCTCCCGGCGCAATGCTGAAATTGGCCGTCCTGCTCGTGGTGTTTATCTTGTTCGCGCTGTCAGTGAAATATGCCTTGCATGTCCAGACGCCTGAATAGGAATACTGGTGGGGCTGGATGTTCGCCGAGATGTTTATGAAATTCCCGGAAGCGGGCGTGATGTTGACGAGGGTTGCGTTAATCAGGTCCCAATTGTATGCGCCGCCCTCGTTCGAAACGTCGTTCGACCAGCAGGTGATGTTGCATTTCGCGATTGTCCCGTCGCAGTTGAGATCAGCCCCGCCATCCTGGTCGTAGACTGTGAGGTTCGCTGCGAAGGAAAGCGCGTTCGAAACGTTCGAGCCGCCGTTTATGGTGAAGTTGCTTGCATCAGCCTGCGGAGTCCTTCCGGACCCGGTAACGTTGACGCCCTCGAGGAGGATTATGTTGTCATATGATGCGTTGCCTGCAGCCGGAGCCCTCAGGATCGGCCTTATTCCGGTGTCGCAGGAGGCGTTGACGGTCCTTGTCCCGCTGAATTGGGAATAGGATGTTGTGAATGATTTGGAGGAAAGGTAGAAAGGGTAGTTGCCGCCTCCTGAAGCGTTGCAATAAACCCCAATTGAGCTGACGGCGATTGCGGAAGTTGCCTTTGCATAGAAGCCGAGATAGAATGTCTTTGATGCGCCCGAATGCCCGAGATCGGTGTAGCTTGGATATGCGACCGCTGTCGTTGCCAGGTTCCCGAATTTCATTGCGTAATTGCCTTTTACCTTGTCGGTGACTATTCCCCTGAATGCTCCCGCGGAAATGCTGGTCCAGCTTGTGATGCTGTCGTTGCCTCCGTCGTCCGGAACGCTCGAGGCGAATGTCTCAAAGTCGGGGTTTACTGAAAGGCTCCCGTTGTTCCCCGCGTTGTCCTCTGCCATCGCAAGTATTGTCGCCGAGCCCTTCGGGACGACTCCATCCGGGCTGTCATAATCCCAGGCGGTGGTTTCACCGGAAAGGGCCCAGGTTGACCCGCCGTTATAGCTCACCCAGACCCGGGCAACCCCTGAGCCTGCATCCGAAGCCGTTCCGGTTATGTGGAAATAGTCGGAGCTTATCGTGTCGCTTTCGGAAGGGGACGTTATCGTCGTTGCCGGCGGCGTTGCGTCAATCTTTATTTCAGCAGTATCCGTCGTGTTCGCGTCCAGGCCGGCTGAATTTATTGATTGGAGATGGAATTTGAAGCACGAGTTGTCAGCCCCGGAAACGATGTAACTTGTTGCGTTAAGGGCGGCGGCAGAAGCGGTGTAGCTGCCGTAACCGCCGCAGGACCCGCCCGAGAGGGCTGTGAACGCATACCAAAGCCGCGCGGTTGTTACGGCTGTCTCCGAATCCGTCCCGTTGTTCACTGTGAAAGCGAGCGTCCTGCCTGTGATGTAGCCGGTCTGGGTCGTAAGGCTCGCGCCGGTCGGGGCGGTCGAGTCAACCTTGAGGACATATTCGTCCGAGATGTTCGAGAGGCCGGCTGCGTTCGTTGTGTTGAGCCAGTATTTGTAGCATTTGGCCGTTGTCAGCCCGTTCTGGGTGTGGGGACTGCCCGGGTTTGTCGCGTTTGTCTGATTGGCGCCATAGGCGCCGCAGGAATCCCCTGAAAGTGTTGCGTTTGCGCGGAGGAGCGTTGTGCTTGCAATCGAAGTGTTCCCGTCGGTTCCGTTCGTTATTGTCAAGCTTGCGGAAGTTGAGCCGCTGTAGGAAGAACCTGTGACGGTGCCCTTTGTCGGTGCGGTCGAGTCAACCTTCGTTATGCAGGTTGTCGTGTTTGTGTCAAGCGCAGCGTTGTTTATCGTCTGGATCAGGTATTCGTGGCATCCGGCTGCTTTTCCCGATTCCGCTTGCGCGCCCGTTGTCGAGGAAACCCAGGTCCAGCTCCCGGCTCCCGAACAGGAATCGCCGGAAAGGGTTGAATATGCGCGGACGTAAAGGTTGTTCGATGCAACTCCGGAACCGGTGTCCGAGCCGGAGCCCCAGGTGACGGAATAGCTCCCGTCGGAATCTCCGCTCGGGCAGGAGGGGACGCTTGCTGCCGTCGGGGCGGTCGTGTCGATTTTCGTGTAAACCTGGGTGGAGTTCGCTGAGCTTCCCGCGAAGTCGGTTGTAGTGAGGATGTATCCGTAGCAATAGTTGGTTGAAAGGCCGGAGTGGTTGTATGGCGAGCCAGGGCTTGTCGCAACGCTTGTGATTGTCTGCGCGCCTGTGCAGGAGCCCGAGGAAAGGGTTGTCCGGTTGGACCAGAGGGTTGTGTTCGCAACCCCGCTCAGCGCATCGGTTCCGTTGGTTATTGTCGCGAGAATCCAGGTCGAGGAGTTGTATGCGGGGACTGAGACCGTTCCCGCAGTTGGCGCGGTGTTGTCGACTATTATCTGGACGACGTTCATGTTGTCCGC
>JAZDJS010000050.1:0-20079 GCA_043803745.1 archaeon | reverse complement strand
TCCCCGCGGTCCGGGACGATTACGACAACCCGCTTGCCCTCCCCCAGTTCCCGGGCGATCTTCCTTGCGGCGGAAATAGCGGCTCCTGCCGAACCCCCGACAAGGAGGCCCTCCTCCCTTGCGACCCGTCTTGCTTCAGAGAATGCGTCCGCGTCGGAGACAACGACGAACCGGTCGACAAGGGAGAGGTCGACGTTCCCGGGCACGAAATTCTTCCCAATTCCCTCAATCCTGTACGCGCTTGAATCCGGGCGCTTTCCTTCCTTGAGCTTGTGGAAAACAGAGCCCTCCGGATCCGCCCCGACAATCAGGAGCGCAGGGTTCTTTTCCTTCAGGAATTTCCCAGACCCGCTGAGCGTCCCCCCAGTCCCCATTCCCCCGACAAGGGCGTCGACTTTCCCTTCCGAAGCTTCCCAGATTTCCGGGCCGGTTCCCTCATAATGCGCGCGCGGGTTTTCCGGATTGTCATATTGGTTGGGCATGAACGCGCCCCTTTCTTCCGCGAGTTTCCTTGCGAGTGAAACGTCAGATTCTGGGCTGTCGACGGCGACCCCGGATTTGGAGAGGACAATTTCGGCCCCGAGGCTTCGGAGAATCCCCACCTTCTCTTTGGATGTCTTGTCGGGAAGCACGAAAAGCGTCCTATATCCCCTGGCTGCCGCAACAAGGGCAAGCCCTATCCCTGTGTTCCCGCTTGTGGGTTCAACAATTAGCCCCCCTGGCTTCAGAAGGCCCTTCCGCTCGGCGTCAAGAACCATTGCAAGGGCAATTCTGTCCTTGACTGACCCTCCTGGGTTAAGATACTCGAGTTTCGCAACGATTTCCGCGCTTCCCTTCTCTCCTTTGAGCCGGACAAGCGGAGTTCTACCAAATAGTTCAAGCACATTATTGTATATTTTCATTTTTTGGTTCATCTTTTTCCATCATCATCTTCTTCAAAACGCCAAAAACCAAAAAGCAACGGCAATGCCAGAATTCAGCCAAGCCGGTTTATCGTCACAGTTCGCCGGTCTGAGAAAACCGCCTAACAGGCAGCGCAGCAGCAGCGACAGGAAAACAAATTACCCGGTCCGCTAGGCATTGCGGTATATTACCTGTATCTGGTTTATTAATGTATCTCCCACATCTTCCGCTGCGCCCCAAAAAAGACCTCAATTGCGGAAGGAGAGCCGTTGCCCCGAAGCAAGCCTTACGCCGGGGGAGCACTCAATAATGTATTTCGCGGGCTTCCTTGGCTTGTGGAGTTTCAACGTTGCCGGCTTGAGAAAGCTTGCCGGTTCAGCAATCTGACAATCCACCACGCGCCTGTCGGAATCGAGCCAGGCGACCTTTATCGGGAAGAGGCAGAAGTTCATATGTATCCCAAGGAGAGCCGGCGGCAGTTCCCTGTCGAAAACGAAAAGGAGGCATTCGCCCTTTTCAAGCGGCTTTCTCCGAAACATGAGCCCGAGGCCCTTCGAAAGGAAGCTGTCGCAGACCCTGACCTTGTCAAAGAGCAATTTCTTTCCTGAAAGGATTCTCATTGTTTTCCAGCCTTCCCCTCTGCAACCCTAAAAGCCTGCCTAAAACAATATATAACCGCCTTCCTTCCCTCTTGCATGGCGAAAACGGTTGATAGAAGCAAGGAACTCATTCTCTGGTTTGAAGATTTGAGGAAGGACGACATCCCGCTCGTCGGGGGAAAGAACGCCAACCTAGGGGAGATGATTTCCTCCGGAATCCCCGTTCCCGGAGGCTTTGCCGTCACGGCATATGCGTACAAGAAATTCATTACCGAAACCGGAATCGCTGAAAGCGTTTACGAACTCCTCAACAAGGCGGACGTCAACAACTCGGACGCGTTGACGAAGGCGTGCGCGAAAATCCGCGACCTTATCGAGGCTGCCCCGATGCCCAAGGAAATAGAGGAAGCCGTCAAGAAAGGGTACAAGGAGCTTTCCGCAAAATACAAGCAGAGCGCGCTCTTCGTTGCAGTCCGCTCCTCGGCAACCGCGGAGGACCTGCCCGATGCAAGCTTCGCAGGGCAGCAGGAGACCTTCCTCAACGTGCGCGGCGAGCCCGACCTCCTCCTCTACACGAAGAAATGCTGGTCCTCCCTGTTCACGCCAAGGGCGACTTTCTACCGCCATGACAAGGGCTTCCGTCACGAGGACGTCCTCCTTTCGGTCGCGGTCCAGAAGATGGTCAACTCGCGCTCGGCAGGAGTGATGTTCACCCTTGACATCTCAACCGGAGAGCCTGATGTCATTATCATCGAATCCAACTGGGGCCTTGGGGAAGCTGTTGTCTCCGGAGCGGTAACTCCAGACAGCTTCCACGTCAACGAGAACACCCTCCAGATACTTGACCGGCATCTTGCGGTGAAGCATATTGAGTATATTCGGGACCCGAAAACCGGCGGGGTAATGCATTCCCAGGTTCCGGCAGACAGGCAGAACATCCCCTCCCTGACCGACGAGGAAATAGTCCGGATTGCCGAACTCGGCAAGCTAATTGAGAAGCACTATGGCAGGGAGATGGACATTGAATGGGCGGTCGACCGGGACATGAAATTTCCGGAATCGGTCTTCCTTGTCCAGGCGCGGGCGGAAACCGTCTGGAGCAAGAAAGGGCAGAAGGCGCCGGAATCAGCAGTCCCGGAGACAACGGAGAGAAAAGTGGTTTGCAAGGGGATGTCAGCATCTCCCGGAACGGTTGCGGGGGCCGCGAAGATAATCCCCTCGGTTGAGCAAATCAGCCTTGTCAAGGACGGGGACCTCTTGGTCACAAGCATGACAACGCCGGACTGGGTTCCCGCAATGCGCAAGGCGTGCGCAATAGTTACCGAGGAGGGCGGCGCAACCTGCCACGCGGCAATTGTCTCGCGCGAGCTCGGGATACCCTGCGTTGTCGGCACCGGAAACGCGATGACGGTCATGAAAGAAGCGTCCTTCTACACGGTCGACGGGAAAGCCGGGGTCGTTTACGCGGGAAAGCTTGCGGAGAGGAAGACCGCTGAGAAGGCGGCATATGAGAAGGGCACGGCCGTGATTGCCGAGAGCTATACCCCGACCGCGACCAAGATTTACATGAACCTCGGGATCCCTGAAAAGATAGATGATTATGGCAACCTTCCCTTTGACGGGATAGGCCTCATGCGGCTCGAGTTCATCATTGCGACATATGTCAAGGCACACCCGATGGACCTGATTGCGCAGGGCAAGGGGACTGAATACAAGGACAAGCTTGCGGAGGGAATTGGGATCGTGGCGAAGGCAATAAACCCGCGCCCGGTTGTGGTCCGTTTCTCGGATTTCAAGACGAACGAATACCGCGACCTTCCCGGCGGGGAAAAGTATGAGCCGAAGGAGGACAACCCGATGATTGGCTGGCGCGGGGTTTCCCGCTACATTTCCCCCGGCTTTGAGAAGGCATTCCGGCTGGAATGCCAGGCTCTCCTGAAATGCCGCGAGGAGTTCCGCCTGAAGAACGTCTGGGCAATGCTCCCCTTCGTAAGGACGGAGTGGGAGGTGAAGCGCGCCCTCCAGATAATGGCTGAGGAGGGCCTGGAAAAGAACAGGGATTTCAAGGTCTGGGCAATGGCGGAAGTGCCGTCAATAGTTTTCCAGGCGGACACCTTCTACAAGTATTTCGACGGGTTCTCGATCGGGAGCAACGACCTTACCCAGCTTACAATCGGGGCGGACCGCGACTCGGAACTCCTTGGGAACATGGGCTATACCGATGAGCGCGACCCAGCTGTTGTCGAAGCAATCCGCCAGCTGATTGTCGCCGCCCACAGGAACGGTAAGACAATCTCGATATGCGGCCAGGCTCCTAGCAACATGCCTGACTTTGTCGAGTTCCTTGTTGCGGAGGGGATTACGTCAATTTCGGTGAACCCTGACGCGGTCGTAGCGACAAGGAAGCTTGTTGCCGGAATTGAGAAGAAAGTGATGCTGACGAAGCTCAGGAAATTGGAGGAGGCGGGTCACTCGCACGGCGACGGCTGCTGCCCGTGCCGCGACTAAGAAGAATATACTGAGGACTGAACTCAGGAAATCGGGCTTACCCTGCTGCTTCCGTGAATAGAACTGATTGGCGAACCCTTCTTCCCCTCGGAAGAAGCAAGAGCCCCCTCAACGGCGGCAAAAACCTTCTCCGAAATCTCCTCAATTGACAGGAGCTTCCCTTCCGGGGCGCAGTTTATTACGGTCCAGCCGTATTTCTCCGCGCAGTAGAGGTAGGATTCCGCAGCCTTCTTCAGGTGGGCCAGGTCTGCTTCGTGTATGTCCATCTTCTTCCCGCCCTCGATATATTCCCGGATTTTCTTCTGCTTGATGAGGGCTTGGCCAATCTCCGGAGGGATGTATAGGATTATGACTGCATCCGGGACGGGAATACCGAAAATCCCGAACTCGAGGTTCTCGAGCCAGGTAAGGAAAAAGTCGCGTTCGGCCCCCTTCTCTATCTTCCCGCCCTGATGCCCCATGCTCGAAGAAGTGTATCTGTTCGCAAGCACTATTTTCCCCTCATCAAGCGCTTTTCTGAGCGAAAATGCTGCTGCATACCTGTCAATTGCGTAGAATATCGATGCCCTGAACGGACCGACCTCCTCGGCAGTCCCGTATTTACCGTTCAGATACTCCTCGACAAGCCCTGCGCTTTTCTGCCCGTATCTCGGGAAATCGAAGAAATCAACGGGGAGTTTCGCCCCCCTCAGCCGGTCGAGGAGAATCCTTGACTGGGTTGCCTTGCCAGTCCCGTCAGTCCCGTCAATTACGATGAATTTTCCCCGGTTGGTTGTTGCGGGTGAATCAGCCATTTCCCGATTTCCCGGGTATATAGTTTAATAAACTTTGGCTGGCCTCATTTCCCGCAATGTCATCCGGGAAGGCTCTTCCAGTTTATTCGGGAATCCTCGCGCTTTTGCTTGTCAGCCTCCTGATATCCCCGGGATTCTCGAAAGTTACGGTCAACAAGTCCGCGCCTTTCGCGATCGACGTCGGCGCAAAGGGGATGGTTGTCCTTGAGATTTCCTCGGAATCCTCGACAGCATCCCTCAACATCGTGGAAGAAATTCCCCTTCCGGCAAGGCTTGAGGAATGGACGGTTTCGGGCTATGACGCCGCAATGGTTTCCTTCGAGGAAAGGCAGGAGGGGCTTGGAACGAAATACCGCTGGAATTTCCGGCAGGGGTTCTCTCCCGGGGAGACCGCAACCCTCACCTATTTCTTCACGTCGCCCTCGGAGGGCGCCCTCAACCTCACGACAATCTATGTTTATCCCTCCGGTTTCGACCGGAAAACCTCCCAGGTGAGGATTTCGGAGAGCAGGCCTCTGGTTTTCATCTTCATTCTCGGCTCGCTCGTTCTCCTTTCCGCCCTCTATCTCCACCAAAGGGCTCGCAGGGGCGAAAAGAAGATATTCTCCCTTCTCAGCAAGTTTCTGAAAAGAAAGAACAGGTAACCGGCCTATTCAATCACAAACAACCGCGCGCCCATCGACAAACCCCTTTTTCTCGCTAGAAAAAGTCGTTTACGGTCAAAAAGAAGCAGGTTGCCTATTCAATCACAAACAACCGCGCGCCCATCGACAGCAACAATCCTCTCCCCGTCCGCAATAACCGGATTGAGGTCGAGCTCGGCAAGTCCTTCCGCATCAGCCATTTTCCCCACAAGGACTATTGCGCGGGCGAGGGCAGCCCTGTCAACTGCCGGTTTCCCCCTGAATCCCGAGAGTATTTTCTGCCCCTTCAGCGAGTCAATCATCCTTAGCGCATCCTCTTCGGAAAGGGGCGTTACGCCAACCGCTGCGTCGGAATATGCCTCCGCAAGGGTCCCCCCTATCCCCGCAAGGGCGACCGTTCCGAATACCGGGTCCTTCTTCGCCCCGAGAATGAGTTCGGTCCCGGAAAGCCTTTCCTGTATTATCGGATTCGAGTCCGGGGAGATTTTCCCGACTGCTTCGGCAAGCTCCCCTTTGTCGTTCGCAAGGAAAACCAGCCCCCTGTCGCTCTTGTGCCCCGAGATGTCCGGCTTGACGAAAACCGGGAATTCCGCCGTATCCGCCGAAAAGATTCTTGCAACGGCAAGCCCGTGCTTCTCGGCGAGTGCGAGAGTTTCGGAAACGCCGAGCGTTCTTCCCATATGCGGGGCTCCCGCATCCGGAAGGTTTTATTGTTTTCCTATTTTCAAACGCTCTTCAAACGTTCCAAATGGAACATTTGCACATCGATATGTCTTCCCTGATTAAACACTTATTTATACTTGGTCGTCGGTTTAGGATGTCATAACGACAAAATCAAAGGGGGTTGACTTCTTAAATGGCAAAAAAGAAAAAGAAAAAGTAATTTTTTTTGACGGGGCGGGATTTTCCCGCCCCCGAATAGTTCTTCAAAAGTATAATAAGCAAGCTTTCCGGATTTCAGGTTGGCGATGATTGAAATGGCTGATAAAATTCCCGTCTGGGACGAGTTCGTTTCGCAGGTTTCCGCCGCGCTCGGCGTTTCGAAGGAAAAGCTCGCGATCCCGCAGAAGGATGCTTCGGACGGAGCCGACCTCAGTTCTTCCGTTGCGTTCGAGCTTGCGCGCGAGAAGAGGCGGGCGCCCTTCAGAATAGCGGAGGACCTGATTGCCTCGATCAGGCTTCCGGAATTCCCCCTGATTGAGCGGGTCGAGAACAAGGGCGGCTACCTGAATTTCTTCTCCAAAAAGAGCGAGCTCCTTTCCCGCGCGGTTTCCGAAGCGGTTTCCGCCGGCGAGAATTACGGCAAATCGCGCGCATTTTCCGGGAAAAGCGTTCTTGTCGAATTCCCCTCGGTGAACCCGAACAAGCCCTGGCACATCGGGCATGCGCGGAACGCGGTTCTCGGGGACACGCTTTCCCGGGTGCTTTCCGGCGCAGGATACCTGGTGACCAAGATGGACTATATCGACAACCTCGGGCTCCAGGTTGCGAAGGTCTACTGGGGGGTTAAGAACCGTCCTGGCGCGGAGAAGCTGCATCCGAAATTCGACCAGAATCTCGGGCTCCTTTACGTTGATGTCGAGGCCGAAACCGGGAAGAATCCGGAGGTCGAGGCGGCAGTCCGTGCGATAATGCATGACATGGAAAAGGGGGTCGAGCCGGCTGCATCGGGCGCGCGGGAAATCGCCGAAAACTGCGTCCGCGCCCAGTATGCGACCGCATACCGGTTCGGGATTTTCCACGACCTCCAGATTTACGAGTCCGAGATAATCTCCGCGGGGCTTTTCTCCAAGGCCCTCGAGAAAATGCTCGCGACAGGGGTTGTCAAGCGCGCCGATTCCGGCGAAAAGGCCGGATGCATAATCTGCGACGTTTCCGGCTTCCCCGGATTCGAAAACCTTGAGGATACCGACGTCGTCCTTGTCAGGAGCGACGGGACAGCGACATATGCTGCGAAGGACGTGGCTTTCCAGATGTGGAAGTTCGGTCTTTTCGAGAACCCGTTCAGGTTCTCCGATTTCGAAAAGCAGCCGAATGGGCAGATGGTCCGCAAATCCGCCCTCTCGGGAGACGAGGTCTCCCTGCCGAAATACGAGATTGTGATAAACGTCATCGGAGCCGAGCAGGCGCACCCCCAGAGGATCGTATATTCCATCCTCGGGAAAATCGGCTTTGCCTCTGAAGAGGCAAGGAGCTTCCACCTTTCCTACGAGCACGTCTGGCTTCCCGAGGGGAAATTCTCCGGCAGGAAGGGGACCTGGGTCGGGTTTTCGGTTGACGAGGTCCTTGACGAGGCTGTCGAGCGAGCGCGCGCGGAAGTCGAGAAAAAGAACCAGGCCCTCCCCGAGGAGGAGAAGAAAAGGATTGCCGAGGCTGTCGGAGTCGGCGCGGTAAGGTACACCCTCCTGAAATTCGCGCCGGAGAAGAAGATAACCTTCCGCTGGGAGGACGCCCTTTCCTTCGACGGGGACAGCGCGCCCTATCTCCAGTATGCCCTCGCAAGATGCCTCCGGATATTGGAAAAGGCCGGCCGGGAAAAGGCCGGCGGAAATGCGGAAATCTCCGACATATCCGGAATTGAGGAGGATGAATATCTTCTGGCGAAGCAGATTGCGTTCCTCCCGGCTGAAATAGTCAGGATTGCCGGAAGCCTGAGAAAGGAGGTCTGGGGGACCCGGACCGAGATTTCCCGGATTTCCGAATATGCCTTCCAGCTTGCGACAATACTTTCCAAGTTCTACACGACCTGCCGGGTCCTCGGGTCCGAGCATGAGGAGAGGCGGCTCGCTCTTGTCCGGGCTGCCTATTTCGCCCTCCGCTCAAGCCTGACATTCCTAGGGATTCCCGTTGTCGAACGCATGTGACAGAACCCTTTTTTTCCTGCAGGAAAAAAAGCGTTCACGGAAAGCGCGAAAGGAACCCACCTGCTCTGCGAAAGCTCCGGCCGTCTTTCACGGGAAAAGCCAATATGTAAACGGTTTACAGAAAGCTTTATTAATAGCTTATTTGTAAACAGTTTACATGGATGAAAGAACCGAGCTCCTGGAAAACCTGAACGAGTTCCTTTCCGGGGCAAGGTCGGAGTTCAAGAGAGGGAACTGTAACAGTTCCGCGACCCTTTATTTCAAGGCGCTTGCAACGGTAGGGACGCTTTTGGTATACGAAAAATACAAGATTCTCCCGAAGGACCACAAGGAGCGCTTTTCCTACCTTGAACTGATCGACAAGGAGCTGGTTTCCCTGATGAAGCAGGTGTTCTCGGTCTACCGGAGAAGCTACAACCTCCGGCTGAAGCGGGCTGAAGCTGAAAAGGTCAAGAACGCCGTTGAGGAGGTAGTTTCCGAACGTGTTCCCGGAATTAAGAAAGCTTGAGCGCGCCAAGGGCGTGCTGAAAGCGATATTGTTCGGCTCATATGTCCGGGGAAAGCGCGCGCCAAGAGACGTCGACGTTCTTGTGCTTGTTGAGACCGACGCGGTCGTGCTTCCGAAGCTTGCGAAGAATTTCCATGTTGTGAGGTTGGAAGTCTCCGGAATTTTCAAAAGTTCGCTGTTCCGGACCGCGCTTTCCGAAGGATTCCTTCCGAACGGCAGGGCGTTCTCCTCGGAATTCGGCTTTCATCCCTCGGTCGTCTACACATATGACTTGAAGGGACTTGAGGGGACAGGAAAAAGCAGGTTTTCCCACGCACTTTTCGGAAGGTCTTCCGGGGAAGGTCTGCTTTTCCGCTTGGGCGGGACCCGCCTTGGGAGCGGAGCAGTCAGCGTTCCTTCCTCGGGCGATAGTCCGTTGTTGGAGTTCTTCAAATCTTGGAAGATTGGCTTTTCCAGGAAGCCCGTCCTTTTCAAGTCCTAAGCCCTTCCTCGGGATTCCCGTTGTCGAACGCATGTGAAGGAACCCCTTTTTCTTGCAAAGAAAAAGCCGTTCACGGGAAAAAGAAGCAGTTAGCAGCAGGCTTTAAGCAAGTCGAACGCATGTGAGATCTGGAGCCATCAGGCGCAAGGTCGAATGGATGTGACAGGACCCTCCTCCTCAGAGGACAGTTCAAGGGAAAAGAAGCCGTCAGATTTTCCAAGGGGCTGAAAGAATCCCTTTTCCGGCATTTTCTCATGCCGCAGCGACGATTAACCAAGCGCCAGAAGTCGCGGAAGGCTCGGTAGAAGCCCCGGCTAAATTTATTTAAACTAGTTCAGTGGTAAAATCCCTTAGGATGGCTAACGACAGAAGGGTTCTTTTAGTTCTTGGATTGGTTTTTGTGCTCGCTTTTGCGGTTGTTTTCGTCGGGGTCTGGGGGGAAAGAGGGCTCGCTTGGTCGTGTTCCGAAGAAAAAAGTATATCTGGCTGTTCTGCTGGGGAACTTGGCCCTGGCGAAAATTGTTTCTGCAACGTTGATGGAAGCAGCAATCCTTGCCCTTCTAATTCCGCTTCAAATTCAGTCTGCGGCTGGGCAGATTCATCATCTACGTGGTGTTGGGAGTGCTTTGGAGTTGCATTTTCTAAATGCAAGCAATGCAACCCTTCAACTGCAACCACTAGTTCAACTACAACCACATCAGTTTCTGGCGGAAGCTCCGGAACAACCTGTCCTTGCGCAGGCTGCAAACCAACTTCGTCCAGCAAGTGCTATGTTCAGGACTCAGGTGCTTCTTGTGGATGGGATGCGACAGCAGTAGGAGTTTGTCACATATCAGAAGTGGCTTCTTGCAGTTCTCGAGCACTTTGCGGAGCCTCCAGGACCTCTTGCTACTGTGATGGCCCAAGCCCCACCTCAGGGGGTTATTACAACTGTTTCTGTGCTAACAATCAATACAATGACTGTAGATGGGACACGGCGCCTCGCTCTGAGGGTAGTAAGTTTTACAGTGTCATTCCGCCAGAAGACTGCACCGGATTAACTGCAGGCGGCTCTGGTTGCGACCCCGCCAGTCAACCTCCCAACACAATGTGCTACTGTCCCGCCAGCGTTGCTTGCGACACTGCGGCTTTGGGCGCGTGTTCATGGTTGAGTCCTTCCAGTGCGCCCTCAACTTATCATCTATGCGAGGGCACAATCCCGGCAACCTGCCCTGTCGGATGTGTTGACGAATTGAGCAGTTTAACTGGCAGCCTTTCTGTTTTCCTTAATCCGCCAACAGGAAATAACCGCTATTGCACCTGCACATCTTATCCAACTGGTTGCAGCTGGTTGCAGCTACCCAACTCGCCAACACCCGATTACACCGCAATGTGCATGCCTTCCTCCGGGGGAGGGACTGTGATGTTCTGGCCTGCTAACATTCCAGTT
The DNA here is from genome assembly GCA_043803745.1 of archaeon. Taxonomy (GTDB): domain Archaea; phylum SpSt-1190; class SpSt-1190; order DYHY01; family DYHY01; genus JBBIPP01. The sequence continues at coordinate 9,349 of JAZDJS010000050.1, read as the reverse complement.
GCCTGTGACGGAATAGAATACACTACTCCCGGTTGCGGAGATAACTGCGCCTGCTGCGTAAGCGGAGGCGCTATTGATGCGCCGGGGGGCGCTACCGGAACATGTATGGTTGGTCCGGGCTGCACGATACACGTTGAAAAATGCGAAGAAGGTCTTCTCGGAACAGGAGCATATTGCACGAGCGTGACGGGCACCGTTTCGACCTGTTCAACCGGAGCTGCGTATGCTGCCGCGCCCGGAGCATTGGGCGGCTCTTGCTCACCTACCGTACAGTGTAGGGGAACTGGAATCTGCACCCCCCTTCCAAGCGGACTGAAAGTCTGCCTTGCTCCAGGCACCGCAGTGCCTTCCGGAGCATGTACCGGAGCTGACCAGACCTGCTATCCGAACAATCTTATTTCAGGAACCTGGTCCCCCTGCGTCTATTCAGTCACCGGTGCCGGAGCAATTGTCGAAGGGGATTGCGTTGACGCTTCAGTCAGGGCTGAGCAGGAGAGCGAATGCGGAATCGGAAAATCTCCCGATGGAAACTGGGCTTGCGTTCTACTCACGGGAACACATCTCACAGGAACGCCAATTCATCGAACGCTCACAAATAATGATTTAGTTGTCGAATCTCCCGGAATATGCTCAGCAGACTACGTCTGCATGGAAGGAACCTGCAAAAGCGGAGCCGGGGTTGAAAGGATTTGCTCGGAAACGGAACCCGGAGCCGGCGATTTTGATGACAGCTGCAAAAAAGACCCTTTCGACGCGAATGCCGCTTTCGGCGAAATAGAACCAAGTTTATCGGCGTGCGGAAACTCGGATCTCCAGTGCTATGAACGGACGAACCCGAACTGCCAGGCTTCCGGTGACAACGGCGGAGGGAACGGCTGGGGCAATGGAGACAACGGCGACGGTGACGAAGAGGAATGCGAAGGGGAGGATTGCGGGGGCGACGAATACACTCCGGCGGGATGCGAATCCGACGCAACCGTGACGCGAATCTGCGTTGACCTGGAAACTTCCCTCGCCCACAGGGACGAGACGGGGATGTATTATGTCAATCCGGACGACAATAACAGGCTCTATTCCGAGGATTGGTTCAAGCCCTGCACCCTTGAGGACACCTGCTGCCCGAACCACGAGCTCTGCTACGCGCCGCTTGACCAGCTCCTTCTCTGCAAATCGGCGGACGGCAAGGAACGGAAATGCATGACGCTCGAGGCATCGAACCAGGAGGTTGCGAACGGCTGGGTCGAGACTTCCCTCCCCTGCCACAGCGACGATTCCTGCTGCTGGAGGGGCGTCCCGATCTGCATGGAAAAATCAATGGGCAACCCCATCGAGATTTCGGTAAAGCCCTCGACAACTGACAAGAGGCTCAAGACAGGCTGCAAGGTTACGGTGAACGTGACCCAGAAAACAGGCGCATCGGCTTACCAGAACGAGAACCTTGTCGTGAATAACACGGACAAAGGGATTACAACAAACATCCCCGCGGTAAAGACCCTCGCGCAGAACGCCGCCCTGCCCTTCTACTGGACCTGGAACGTCTCGGTTCCCAACAACGGGACATACAACTTCTCCTTCCTGTCCGGCACCGCAATCATCAATTGGACGCAATACACCGCATCATCGACAGTCGCGATAACCTGCCCGGTGGATGTTCCGGCGCTCCCGGCAGTGAACATTTCGGTCACGCCCGCAACGCCGAACAAGGAGCTCAAGACAGGCTGCAAAGTCCTTGTCAACGTTACCCAGCTCACCGGCACTGTCGCATACAGCAGCGAAAGCCTTGTAGTGAAATATGCCGGGACAACGGGCGTTCCCGTAACGAAGAATTTCACGCAGAACGCCGTCGCGCCCTTCTACTGGACCTGGAACCTTACGATTGCGAGCGACGGACCATACCACTTTTCCTTCCTCAACGGGTCGACCCTCGTCAACTGGACGACCTACACCGCCCTCTCAACGGGTGCCTGGAACTGCCTGACGGATCTTCCGGCAGTGAACATCTCGGTCAAGCCCGCGACCCCCGACAAAAAGCTTACGACCGGCTGCATAGCAACAATCAACGTTACCCAGCTCACCGGAACAACGCCTTACCAGACCCCTCGGCTTACAATGAAGCATGCCGACACTACTGAAATTCCCGTTACAGCAAACCTCACCCAGGACGCCGTCGCGCCCTTCTACTGGATATGGAGGGCCCCGGTTGCGAAGGAGGGGAAATACAACTTCTCCTTCCTCAACGGGTCGACCCTCGTCAACTGGACGAACTACACCGCCCTCTCGGCGGTCGCCCTCACTTGCCCCGGCGAGAACTGCACCGAAATCTGCATTAACAGCACTGCCGCGACCCCCGTGAAGCTTGGCTGCGGGATGGCGTCCTGCTCAAAGCTCAAGATGGCTTTCAACAAGACATGCACGGAGGGAATCTGCGGACTCACGACAGTGACCTACTGCGCGAACGACTCGTCCTGCATCCCCATTGTCACCGGCAACTGGTCGACGATAAATCTCGGAGGAACCGCCAATTTCAACGTGTCCCTTGGCGCGAACGTGAGCAATTATTCCGGCGCGGTAACCAAGATAGGCTTCTTCATTGACGGACTCAAGGTCGGGGAGGATTCGGGGACTCCCTATTCCGCAACGGTAGGACTGTATGTTGCCGGAACAACGCACAAGTATTACGCAACTGCCGTGACTCCCGACGGGAACTTTTCCTCGGTGAACTACACGATTGAAATACCCCACACAATCCCGACCCCGACGCCCGTGCCAACTCCGACCCCTGAGAACCAGACCGCAAACTGCACCCAGTATTTCGAGTGTTTCTACGGCTTCACGAACTGCTCCCTGGGGACGGTTTACGTCGCATCAGCCAAGCTCGGCTCAAGAATAGAGCTCAAGGCGAATTCGTCCGGAGGGATTTCCTTCTACCCGCCCTTTGCGGGGAACCATTCAATCCAGGCTGTCTGCGGCGACCGGGCGTCAGAGGTCAAGACCCTTGAAGTAGCTGCAACGAGCTTCACGGTCTCGGTTGTCGGCGGGAACTGCACAATCCCGGACAGGAACAACTGCACCCTTGTGATGAACTCAAGCAAGGCGGTTCCGCTGGACTTTTTCATCCTCGGGAACGCTTCGAAGGGGCTTGCGTTCTCAGAGCTTCGGAGGGAAGGGAGCGGATGGACTGGCAACAGGACGATTTCCTTCAGCAACATCAGCTACAGGGGAACCGGACCGCACGAGGTTTCAGTCTTCATATATCCGAGGGACGCATACCTTAGCGTTCCGGCGGCTTTTGTGAAGGCGATTTACATAGGGAAGGTCCAGTGAAAAGGAAAAGTTCCTGCGCGGCGCGTGCATCTGCACGCATCGAATCTGCAAAGCGCAGCGCCAGCGCTCCGAGCTTTTAGGGAAAAGGGGTTTCGACGCGACCGAGCAGCACGCAGTGCGTAGCGAGGTCCTCGAATTCGCGGATGTATTTTCCGGGCGAATTCCTCTGCGGCCGAGCAGCACGCAGTGCGTAGCGAGGTCCTCGAATTCGCGGATGTATTTTCCGGGCGAATTCGAGCGGGCCCGGTGGGATTTGGACCCACGACCTACTGCTTAGAAGGCAGTCGCTCTATCCAAGCTGAGCTACGAGCCCCCGGGAAAAATGGGAATTGTCGTTTATAAAAAGTCGTAGTGTTCCCGGGGAGCGCCCGCCAAAAGCCCCGGGGCGAACTGAAAACCTTTTTAACCAGTGGTGCGCAGTAACCCCTTATGGAAGAAAGGGGATTTTTCTCGTTCTCTGGCAAGACGGCAGGAATTAGTTTGATTGCGCTCGTTCTGACTATCGTTCTCGCCTCTCCGGCATTCTCGGCAACCCTTTCCTGCTCGACAACCTGCACCGCCGAACTTTCCTGCGAATGCACCGTAACCCCCTGCGATTCCGGAACGCTCGTTCTGACGAATTCAACCGGGGCGCCTGTCGGGGCGTTCTCGATTCTCAACGGCAGGGCGAGCTTCTATTCCCCGCAGAAGGAGACATACAACATTCAGGCCCGGTGTGGCGACACCCTCTCGAACGTTTTCCAGGTGAACATAGGCGACAAGCTTCCGGAGTGCAGCTGCACCGGATATTCTAATTTGGGCTGCGGAATGTCCTCCTGCGCCCAGAACCAGATGCTCCAGAAGCGGACCTGCACGCCTTCCGGATGCCTCCAGGAAGCGGCCTGCGTTTATTCGGCGGCATGCGGCGACCCGACACAATCGACAACGACAACAACAATCATCAACGGGACAAATCAGGCATGCGGGAACAGGGTCTGCGATTCCGGCGAGAACTATCTCAACTGCTGCGTCGACTGCCGCGGATGCGAACGGAGCGCCTGCTCTTCATCCTCCCGGCTCTGCATTGAAACGTATGACCTGGTCATTGACGTGCCCGGAACGATTTACAGGGGCTCCCAATTCCTCCTTTCCCCCAGGGCGGTCATCAACAGGGCCCAGAACAAGCCGGTTGACGCATACACGCTCTGCTGGCAGGCATATTGCCAGGGCAGCATTGTTGACAGCCTCGGATGCAACAAGAACGTTTTCACAATCAAGCCGGATGTTTCCTGCGTCGACACCCTTTCAGCCCTCCTCTCAGTCGAAAACAAACTCTACCAATACGACTATTCGGTCAACTACCTGAAACAGCTCAAGGCGTCGATTGCGCTTTTCCCCTCCGAGTACATCCTCAAGACCGGCGATATCCAGGGGACATTCTCCCTCTCGATAACGAACCTTGACACCGCCTCGACCGAATTCACCGTGAAATCCCTTTCCGAAGGGGTCCGGATTGACGGGACGGAAACGAGGAAGATATCCATCGGGGCCGGCGCAACCGACAAGGTCTCGGTAACGACTCCTGCTGTCGCAGGGACATACCAGATTTCGATTGCGGAGTTCTCTACGGCGGGCGAAGTCCAGATACAGAAGCTGATTGTCTCGACCTCATCGGGACAGACGTCGGGCGCCCATCCGAGGATTTCCCTTTCGCGGAATTCTCCCTTCTCAATCGAGCCGGGCGGATATGCGGAATTCGTTGCAACGGTGAAGAACACCGGAAGCTCAAGCGGCGCATTCTCAATTTATTCCAAAGGCTCCGCAGCGGGAGCGGTGAGCTTCGCGAGCGACACCCAGTTCACCCTTGCCTCCGCCGAGGAGAGGTCGGTTCCAGTCAAGATTGCCCCCACATTCTCGACGGAAGGCGAATACGGGCTTTCGCTCTGCGCATCAATTGACTCGGGCGAGGAGTCGTGCGTTCCCGCGAACATCCGGATTTCCCGGTCTTCCGGCGGTCTTTTCGACTTTTCGTTCTCGACTGAGCGGGTCGAGCTTGGCGTGCAGGCTGACTCTCCGGTTAGCGTGGACTTTTCGGTAATTTCCCGCTCAACCCTTACGCGGAGCGTCAAGCCCCTTGTCGAGAATTCCTGCCCGTCCGGCGTGATAACCGGGACCTCCTTCCTGAACGCATCGTCAATTTCCCTTGCCGAAAGCGGAAGCTATTCGAACTCATTCAAGGTTAACTCTCTTGGAAAGACCGTTTCCTGCACCTTCTCAGTGACCCTTTCGGATTCGTCCGGGAGCCTGACCAAGTCCCTCGAGGTTTCGATAACCCCGTCAGCTGGCGACGTCACGACGGTTGCGGACATTGCGTCAAGGGCGCAGACGAAGGTGAGCCAGGCCGAAGCCGAGGTGAAGCGGATTGCGAATTCAGGGAAGGACGCGGGTCCGGCCGAGGTTGCGGTCAACGATGCCAAGACGGCTCTTGCGGCATGCATGGCTGAGCTTAACAAGCGAAACTACGACTCCGCTAACGTCCTCTGCAAGAAAGCCCTTGAATCCGCAGAGGGAGCTTTCGCAGTTGCGAGATATACCGAGGAGGCGTATGGGATCGAGCCCCCGACAACCGGGCTCAACACATATGTTGTCGCGGGAGTCGTCGTCGTCCTTGTTGGAGCGGCAATACTCACCTTCGGAAGGATGTTCTGAGGACGCAAGGAGAAGAAGAAGCCGCGGAAAAATGGAATCCGGAGAAAGGGCTGGAAGAAGCGGACCGCCTGTGTCAATTCTGGTCCTTCTGGCCCTTCTGGTCCCTTTCCTCTTTTTCCTCCTTGTCCTCCCAGCGGGCTTCAGCTATCTGCGCGTAGAACCTTCCTCCGCAAGCGTCCCGGTTTCCAACAAGTCGGTCGAATTCCAGATAACAATTGTTTCCGAGCCGGGGGAGAGCGGCCGGGTCGCCGCACTCTCGGCGGACTGGCCGAACGAAGGGGAGCTTTCCTGGACCGAGCGAAGGATGATTGTGGGGATGAGGCAGTCGACCAAGGTCCTGCTGATCCCGAGGACTCCCGGGGAGTTTTTCCTGACAGTCTCCCTTTCCGGCGAGGGAATCCTCCCCCGCGAGGAATACGCGAAGGTCGTCGTTTTCTCCCCCGAGGAGGGCGCGAAAATATCCTCGGAACTGAAGGATTTCAAGTCAAGGCTTTCGAGGGTTTCGTCAAGGATCGGCGCGATCAAGAATTCCGAGACAATCGCGCTTTTCGCCGAGACCAATTCAAGCCTTTATTTCGCCGAGCAGTTTTATTCGGAGGGGAAATATTCCCTTTCCGAGAGCGTCCTGACCGTCGTCCGGGAGAATCTTCCGGATCTAGAGGCCCGGGTCGCCGAGGAACGGAGGGGAAAAGGCTTCTTCTTGATCGACCTGCCCTTCCTGCCCTCATGGGCCCAGACGGTTTCCTTCGACCTCCTGGTCCTGATACTGATACTTGCGGTGATGGTCTATGCGGCCGCGAGGGCATTCCTTTTCTGAGAAATTCCATCACCCGAGGAACTTGCGGATTGAACCCGCCCGTACGACAAGCTCCGAAATCCCCTCTGAATGGTCCTTCCTTTTCAGCCTCTTGAATATCTCGCCGGAGATTCTCGCATGCTCGGGCTCGGCGTCCGCCTCGGCGTCCGCCTCGACATCGATAAGGTCCCTGACTTTCTTCCCGAGCTTTTCGGGAACCGCTCCGCTCCCGAAGTTGGCGAAACGCGCCGCCTCCCCAATGTCCGAAAGGAAGTTCGAATGGAACCTCTCGATGAGGGAAACGTCCGCGCGGTCAAGGCAGTCCAGCCCTATCAGCTCCGGCGGAAGCCCGATTGAATAGAGCGCGGAAGTGAAGCCTATTGCCCTTGGGAGCTTCTTCTTCCCGAGACTCCGGGAATATCCCCAGATTCCGACGTGCAGCTTCCTTTTCCTCTTTGACGGGACATGCTCGGAAACCTTGTTTATTATCTTGGCAAGCTTCAGGATCTGCCTTTGGTAATTGCGCGAATATTTGTCGATTAACTTGTCGATTTCCCGCTCGTCTCCTTCCGAAACCTGCTGGGCCCGCTTCCTTCCCGCGGCGGAAACGTCCTCGATTGCCTCGCTGACCTCGCCGGGCGCCCAGTCGTACTTGAACGCGGATTGTATCGTGTATGTCGAGACGCTCGGATATTCCTCGACAGTTTCCTTCACCCTTGCGGGGGAAAACCCCCCGCGGAAAACGACCGAGCCGACCCCGATTATCGGGTGTATCTCGATCCCGGTGTCTTTCGAAACGCCGTCAAGTTTCGCAAGAGCGATTTTCGCAAGGAGCACCGCCCCGACAAGCCCGTAGTTCATCGCAGGGTCCGACCTCGCAAGGAAGACCCTCTGGTAAGGGGGGTTCTTGTCCCGGAGATATTCCTTCACTATTCTTCCGGTCTTCGACATCCTTTCCCTGTCCTCAAGAAGGGGGATTACGGAAATTTCCTTCGGGTTGAACTCCCCGATCCAGTCGGCAACCCGCTCGCCCGAAACAAGGAACTTGCCCTTTCCCCCGACAAAATCCCGGTAGTAGGAATGTATTTTGTTGACGGCTTTTGCCGAGGTTGTCATCGGAAGGATTACCTCGAATATCGGCGGGACGCAGCCTTTTCCATAGAATAGGCGCGCAGTGTCGAAGGAGCGGGGGATGCTTTCCAGGGTCTCCAGCAGGCTCTTCGCCTCATCCCGCTCGAACTCCGGATTCGGGACCCGCGGGGTTATGAAGACGCTCCGGCCGATTTCCTTCCCCCTGAAGAAGTCCGGGTATTTGGAGAGGAGCTTCTTTATCACGAAGCTATCTACCTCCTTCCCCTCGTAATCCCACATCTGCTCGGTGCAGCCGAGGTGCGAGAAGGCGTAGTAGGTCTCCTTTATCTCATCCTCGCCCCCGAGGATGGGGCTTTCGGCGAAGAAGGGCGTCGTGACGTTGTCCGGGTGCTGGGTGCTCATGCACCTCGGAATCGGGTTTTTTCCCATCCGCCTTTCCGGGAACCCGAACTTTATTATTAATTGTCAGGAAAAGCCGTCAGTTAGTTCATCTTTTCAGCGGATTTCCGACAACCGGCCTCAGAACTCATTCGCGTAAAAGTTCCCGACAGCGAGGATGTATTCCGTGACAGTTCCGGCGATTCTCTCGCCAGCTTCTGCCGGCAGGCTGAAGCTGAGAGCGGTTCCCGCTGGGAAAATCAAGCTGCCCGGATAAATGTTGACGCGCCTGCCTCCGGAGAAAGCGGGAGGCTCCTTCGGCTCCGGAAAGTCCAGAATCTCTCTCCGATCCGAGTATATTGAGAAGGTCGGGTCAACTGTGCGGACAGCCTTGCCGAGTGTTTCTCCAATAGCAGCCCGTCCTCTCTTTTCCAGGGAAACGACCACCTTTGCAGCGTTCACGAATACCCGGACCGTGTCCCCGTCCTTTCTCGCATAATAGTCGCCTATCTTGTTGAACGGGTCCTCCCGCGTGAAAAGGTCCCCGTCGAAAAGGGATTCGTCATCCAGATTCGGTTCGGGTGCGGCAAGCCCCGCCCTCACTTGGGACTCGAGAATCTCGAAAGCCCCTGGTTCGTCAACATACAAATCAAGCGCGGTTTTCATTTCGGGAAGAGCCGAATTCCGTTTATAAGTTTTCTTTGGAAAAAGAAGGGCTCTGGTTAGGCGACGGTCGGTCTTGAAACTTTGGGAAAGTTTCACCAAAAGGTCCGTTTGAAGCAAACGGACAACCCGTCAACGGCTTCGAACGTAGTGAGAAGGGCTCTGGTTAGGCGACGGTCGGGATTTTGCTCCTCTGAGCACTTCGCTAGCGCTCAGGAACCCTCGCGCGCTTTCTTTTCTTCCCGTGAAAGGCTTCTTTTGAAAAAAGAAGGGTTTCTGGTGCGACGGTCGGGATTTTGCTCCTCTAAGCACTTCGCTAGCGCTCAGGAACCCTCGCGCGCTTTCTTTTCTTCCCGTGAAAGGCTTCTTTTGAAAAAAGAAGGGTTTCTGGTGCGACGGTCGGGATTT
>JAZDJS010000049.1:0-77919 GCA_043803745.1 archaeon | reverse complement strand
GCTCTTGAGGGCGGGAAGCTCTCGATTGCCCAGCCGATAACATACCTATGGCCCTTTGTCACAATTGCCCTCTCAGTTCCGTTCCTCGGGGAAATTGTCGGAATTGGATTTCTGGTTGGCGCAGCTCTTGCGGCAGCCTCGATTTTCCTTATTGCATTTCCGGGAAGGGGCAGCCTCGGTCCCGATGCCAAATGGGGTCTTTTCGCAATGGCTTTCTGGGGGTTCGCAATGTTCCTGACCAAGCCGATTGTCTCCGAGGGGGGCGCCTTCTATCCGGTGATAATAACGAGGATAGTTTTCTTCGCAATATTCTTCCCCTATTCAAGGATGTTTCCGGAAAAGGAGAAGAAAGTCTCGCTCCCGTTCGGCCGGATGTTCCTCATCGGCGCTTTCAATTCGGCAAGCTTCATCCTCTACAATCTTGCGGTTGAGAAGACGGGGTCCTCCCTTCCCGCCCTGGTTTCGGCGCTTTCCCCGGCAGTCGTTGCAGCCCTTTCGTTCCTTTTCCTGAAGGAGAGGATTTCCGCCAAGCAGATGGTCGGGATCGGGCTTGCTGTCCTCGGACTTGTCGCGGTTTCCCTTATTTAAACCAAATACCTTTAAAAAATGGTAACTGTTTATTCCTCGGATGAAACCGCGTCCTCCGGAAAAACTCGACATCTTGAAGATTCCCGGAAGAACACCTCTAACTTATTCTGAGCAGGAGCTCGAAGCCCTGAAAGTAACCAACCTGGATTTTATTGTTGCGAACACGCCCGGGTTCGGCGGAAGCGCCACTTTCGGCAGGGTCAGAAGGATTCTTGAAACCCCGATAGACGAGGCTACCCGGGACTATCGGCTGCAGTTCTTTTCAGAGCTGATGGACGCGCCGGATTTCCTGAGGAAGGTGCAGGGGCTCGCCAGAGCAATTCCCGATTCCAAAATCTACTCTTCTCGCTGGCGCGAAAACGGCGAGGTTGAAAAGGCCCGCGCCCTTGCCGCTGAACGGCTTGCCAATTTTCCCCTCGTCTTGGCTGAAATCGAGAATCTGGATTCCCGTTCCTCGGTTGCGCACGACCTGAAAAAATACGCCAGGCAAGTGCTTTTCCAGTCGCCGGATTTTTTGGAGGCGACCAGGAAGGTCAGGGAAGAATATCCTCCGAGGGGGGTTGTTGAACTGAGGGCGCGGGACACTGGGCGCCCGAGAAGGCTATTTGAGATTGACGAGGAAAACCTCGCAGCTGCAGCAAGCCTCCTCGAACATTTCCCGGAGTTCGCGGAATACGGTCGGGTCCTGAAAGAGCAGCTCGCCGGTTACCTCGCCCTTGCATACATTTGCGAAGACGGCGCCAGGCCGAAATTCCTCGACCCGGAGGAGCGGAGGGGACGAATCGGGAACGCAGTGCACCGGGCATATGAAAAATGCGATTACAGCAGGAGCAGGACCGCCAGAATAAGACCGGTCCCGAACGATGCCGGATGGGGACCTGAAAAAAGGACGACAATGATTACCGGCTCCAATTCAATGGGGAAAAGCGTCTATCTGCGAACAATAGGGATCAACATCCTCCTGCCGATGAATGGCTTCTATGCACTTGCCGACGAAATCGAGTTTTCCCCGGTAAGACGGCTGTGGCCCTGCTTCGATTTCGGGGATTCTGCTGGAAAGGGACATCTTGAGACTGGTCAGGCATATGTTGCCAGGATGAACAGGGACGCAAACCTCTACGACCTCCTTCTTATTGACGAGCCGTCAAGCGGGACGGAGCCCGAGGTTGAACGAGCACTCTCCGAAGGTTTGATAAAATTTGCACAGGCGGCCGGTTTCAATTCATTTGTTGTCACCCACGATGTCGGCCTTGTGAGAGAATTCCAAGGAACGCCCTGTGTTGCGTTCAGGAGGGTTGCCGATTACGACGACCCCTCCAACAAATACAGGATACTTGAGGGGATTTCCCAGGGCGGCTACGGAATGGCCCTTGCCAGAAGGCTCGGAACCGACCCGGAAGGGCTGATGGAAACGCTCAGGCAAAGGCAAGCAACCGGGGAACTCTAGTTCAGCTTAACTGACTCTCCGCCCAGGCTCCCGTTGCCCGGATGTCGAAAGCGAGACTAACTCAACTTCACGCTTTCTCCGTCCCCTGCCGAGGACGTTCGAGTCAGTTGCTACCTAATTCAGCCTAACTGACTCTCCGTCGTGCAGTAGATGAACCTTGTCAGCCGGATAGCCGATGCTTTCCATGAGCTTCCTTGCCCGGAGCAGTTTGTCAATACCCCCGTGCGTCGGGATTATTTCCTCCGGTTTCACGAGCTTTACGAACCTTTCAATGTCCGCTGCGGATGCGTGCCCTGAGACATGCAAGCCGAGGTGAACGTGCGCGCCCATTGACCTGAGCCGCCTTTCTATATCCTTCCTGCAGGCAAGGTTCATCGGGGTCGGGATTGCCTCGGAGCAGAACAGGACGTTGTCAAGATTGTCGAACTTGTAGGGCAGGACCCCCTGGACCATCCGGTCGAGCACCGAACCCGGCTCCCCCTGGTTCCCGGTCACGATGAGCAGGTATTTCTCCTTGTCGTTCTTTATCTTCGAAAGGGTTGCCTGAATAGATTTCGGCCTCCCCCAGACATCCGCCCGTCCGAGGGAAATCAGCCGCAGCTCTTTTGCAACATTGGTGTATTTCTCCATGCTCCGCCCGAGAAGGAGGACCTTCCGCTTCTGGTCGCGTCCAGCATCTATCAGGGTCTGGAGCCGGGAAATGTGGGATGCGAAGGTTGTCGCTATTATCCCCTCCCCGTCAAGCTCGCCGATTTTGTTCACAATCTGCTCCTTCGCCCAGGCTTCCCCCTTCGTGGGGTCGCTCCGCTCAATCCTCGTTGTGTCGAAGGCGACCGCAAGGACCCGTCCCTTCTCCCCGAGCTGCGCGAGCCGCGCGATGTTCGTCCGGTTCCCGATTCCGGGATGTTCGTCGAACTTCCAGTCGAGCGCATAGAGGAAAATCCCCTTCGGGGTGTGCACCGCAAGTATCGTTGCATCCGGAATCGAGTGCGCCGCCGCGATGAACTCAACCACGAAATTCTGCCCGGCTGCGATCTTTGCGCCAGCAGTCACTATCCTGACGTCAGGCTTCTGGCCCCTGTACTTTTCCTCATCGTCAATCTGGCTCTTGAAAACCCCTGCCGTGAACGGGGTCATGTAGAACGGCACCCCCTTGAAAAGCCCGGCAAGTTTCCCTGCGGCTCCAACGTGGTCAAGGTGCGCGTGACCGATGAAAACCCCGACAACCTTCTCCCTGATTTCCCTGATGCGCCGGTAGTCCGGAATCGCGCCTATCCCGAGGAGTTCTTCCCGGCTCATCCGGGCAATGTTGTAATCCTCGCCCATGAGGCGTTCGACATGTATTCCCATGTCAAGCACAATCGCCTCCCCGCCGAATGAAACGACGGTCATATTCTTTCCAATTTCGTCATATCCGCCAATAGCGGTAATCTCAACTGACATATTTCCTAATTCACTTTCTCTTGTTTCTTTTTTGTCCAGCTGCGCTGGATTTCGCTTCGCTCAAGTTCGGACCTCGGCATACGCCGCGGACTCCCTCTCGCTATCTTAAAACCGTTCGGTTGTTACTCGTTTTTTCTTCAAAAGAAAATCCGCAACTCGCTTTTTTAAGAACAAGTGAAGTTCCCGCGGACGGTTTATAACTGTTTGGAAAAGCCGTTTTGCCGATGCAACTCACGATTTTCCGGCAAGCGAAGCGAAATAGGTTTCATAATCGGATTCAGTAAGCTTTCGCGCTTTCCTTCCAAGCTTGACCTTCGTTTCCGCATCTATTTCCTCCGCAAATTCCTTTAGGAACCCGAGGGTTTTAGCATGTCTTCCCGCAAGCCCCCAATGCATTCTCTTTTCGGCAACACCCCATGTCCTGAGGGGCGCCTCATTGTACTGGATAAGAACTTCAAGTTTGTCAAGCTCTTTCACAAATTTTCCTTCAAGAGTTTTCCGCTCTTCAACTTCGGTCCAGAGCGAAAGGATTTCCTTTCGGACCTTCTCGTCCGGGAGAAGCTCAGCAAGCCGGCTCATTGATTTTCTCTCTCTCGCAGCTCGTCCAGCCTTCCTGTTCCCTCCGAAAACATACGTATCTCCTGCGAAAACCTCGCAAAGGTCGTGGACAAGCGCTAATTTTATTGCGCGCTCCCGGTCAACCTTCTTGGGCGCAAGAACAAGCGCAAGGAGCGCAACCCGCCAGGAATGGTCTGCAACGCTTTCCCGCCGGCCTTTGGTAGTGTGCGAGCGGCGCAGCTCGTCCTTCAATTTCTCGCATGCGTGGAAGAACTTTAGGAATCCCTTTTTCATGCCCGAATCTATCTGAAACGCGTTATTAACCGTTTCCGGGAAAAAGGGTTTATTTAAACCGAGTAAAAGGAAAGAATCTAATGGTCCCGACCGTAACGCCGATTCTCCTGCACTTGGTCCATTCCCACGAATGCGACCCTAAGAGATGCACGGGCGAAATCCTCCTGAAAATAGGGCTTGCCTCCGAAATCAAGGCGCCGCGGGGAGTTCTCCTCAACCCGCTTTCCCCGGAAGCGCTCTCTCCGGAGGACTCTGAGCTCGCAAGCGCGGAAGGGATTACCGTTTTCGACTGCTCCTGGAACGAGCTTGTGAAAAGGAACTCGTTCATTTCCGCGATGACCTCCCGCGCCCTCCCGTATCTTGTCCCCGCAAACCCCGTGAATTTCGGCAAGCCAACGAAACTCTCGACGCTCGAGGCTTTTGCAGGCGCACTCTGGATTCTTGGGCGGAAGGAGCAGGCCGAACTTCTCTTGGCCCAGCCAAAGTGGGGCAAAACATTCGCAGCTCTCAACGGCGAACTTCTCGACCTTTACGCCTCCTGCAGGACGCGAAGCCAAGTATTAAAAACTCAAGAAAGCGTCCTTTCAAAGAGAAAAAATGGCAGTACCTAATCCAATCACGCAATCCCGTCTTTTCAGGGGCGTCTTCATCTGCATGAGGTGCAACTGCAAGACCCGTTCAGACCCAATCAGGGTCAAGCGCGGACTTGTAAGCTGCAGAAAATGCGGGTACAAGGGCCTCCGTGCGAAGAAGAAAGCCGTGAAAGCAAAAGCATAGTCAGAAATGCGTAGCTTGAGGCAGCTGCCAAAGAAGTCGCGCGCTCTGAAGAAAGTTCCTTATTTCTCGCAAAAGACCCTTTACACCTGCGGGCCCGCATGCGCAAGGTCGGTGATGGCGTTTTTCGGGAAAAATAAAGCCCCTTCGGAGAAACGCATTGCGACCGTTGCCGGGACCACCCTCCGCGCGGGAACTGAGCTTGCCGGACTTGCAAAAGCAATTTCCCGGCTTTCTGGGCGCAAGGTTTCTGCGAAGGTTTTCCAGCGCTCAGAAAAGAATTTTATTCGGGCTCTGGAAACTTCAGTCAGAACGGGCGAGCTGGCAATAGTCCTCCTTAACCGGCTTGCATATGACCGGAAAACGCCCCTGCTTTCCAGAAAAACGGAGTGGGAAGACCGAACGCATTCCAACCATTTCGTAATTGTCCTGTCTGCTTCAAACGAATCCGTCTTGATAAGCGATCCCCACAAGGCAGTCGGCCGGAAGAAAAGAATCCCAACGAAAACTTTCCTGGAAAGCGTTATCCGTTCCGGAAAGGGCAGCGGCAACCTCCTCGTCTGCAAGCGCGCCTAGACGGAGATTTCGGCAACCTTTGCAATCTTGTTCCCCTTTAGGATTTCTTCCGGCTTCAGCTTAATCCCCGCGAATTTCGTCCCCGCCGAACCTGCGACAAGTTCCTTTTTGAGGACCTTCCCGTCAATTACGACCGGAACTGGGAGGAAGACTGGGGGAACCTCCCCCGGACCAACCCCCAAAACCCCTTTTAGTTCTTCTAGCCTTGCAAGCCGGTGGTTCGGGAACTTCTTTTTCAGGTCGAGCCTGTCGGGCCCAAGAAGGATTGCAACTATCGGAACCCCGCCCCGTTCCGGAACAAGGAGCAGGCATTTCAGTATTTCCCCTAGCGGAATCCCTAGCGCTTTTGCGGCAGCCTCGGATTTCGTCCCGTCAATTTCCGGATGCTCGACAAGCTCGGCTCGAAGGGTCCCGCCGGAGGTTTCCGCCCTTATTTTGGATAGATAATCCATTCCGGAAAAAAGAGGGCGTGAATCTATTTAACTCTCTGCGCCCGGGTTCCAGGCAGTGGTGGATTTTACTGTTGTAGCGGGCTCAGTGCTACGCCTCCTCTTTCTTGGCGTTTCTTTCGTGCCCCTTGCGCTACTTGCATCAAAATACGACCGGGCAGGCGGGGGCCTGAAAAAGTCGTTCAAGTTCATCGCCGCATACTTTCTCCTCGCAGCGGCGCACTATTTCATCTGGGAATATGTGCTGTTCTTCAGGAGCCTCCCTGGAGAACTTTCGGCGGAAATCTCACCGATTTTGCTAATCTCGGCAATTCTTCTCGTTGCAGGAGTTTCTTTTCTCCATTTCGGAATATCCAGGCTCAATTCTCAGCTCTTTTCCGAAGATGTTTCGGGATATAGGTTCATTGCCGGGCTTTTCTCAGCAACAACCGGGCTCCTTGTAATAGTGGAATCCGCAAGTTCAGGCGGCGTTTTCTCCGCCATTCTCAAGGGGCTTTACGTTTCCTCATGGGTTTCCCTTTCGGCAAGCTATGTCCTTCTGACGAACCTCTACCGGAAGTTCGGCACGAAATATGCATATCTTGGATATATTGGGGCGGTTTCCGCATCCGCAAACATAGTGATTTTCCTGCTTGCCACGTCAGGCGGCGGGACAATCTTTTTCGAACTGCGTTTTCTGTCCTATATTTTCCTCCTGGCCGGAGGGATTTTCGCGGCGGCGCCTGGGGCCTTCCTTCTCAAGGACCTGCTCACGCTCCCCGAACGAGTTTCGGAAAGGACGAGAACGCCGCTATATTCCTTCATCCACAAATACGCTGAAAGATACGGGCGGGTGATAGGGGCCGTCAGCTATTCCCTTTGCGAGCGGGGGGTTGCGGCGTTCAGGGAGACCTCGGGGAATCCGGACTTTGTTGTTGAAAAGGGCAGGCCGCTTTCCAGGGAGAGCTCCCAGCGCCTCCTAAAAGAGATATTCTCAAGCTACTGGAAGATAACAGGCCAGCTTGCGAAGAAAATAGCAGAAGACCTGCTTTCCGACGACCGGTTGCTTTCCGACGAGAAGGAGATTTCCTCGGCAGTCAGGGCAGCCCTTTCCGAGGTGATTGTCGAGCAGTCTAGCAAGAGTCCCGGGAAAAATCAATAGCGGAGAGGAATTCCCTGATTGCCAGGTATTCCGGTTCCAATTCCGTTCTCACTTGCGGCAGGGAAATCGCCTTCCACTTTTCCTCAAGCTTGGCAAGGCAGAGCTTCTGAAGCAGGCTAAGGGGCATCGGCCTTATCCCCGCAATTGTCGCAAACATCCCCCTTGCGGAAGCGAAGCGGTAGCAGTCCGCGTTGCAGCAGATTTCCGACTCTTTCGAGCTGAACTTGACCCCGCCGTGATGCTCCCGTATGCATGAAAGAATGTTCTCCCGCTCCTCCTTCGTGACTTCAGGAAAGCTCTCCAAAAGCTTCCCGGCTTTCCTTGCGCAGAACTCGGCATGCTCCGGCTGCTTTCCCTCGGCAACTGCCTTTCCCAGCCACGCATCCATTAGAATCGTTCCAAGAAGGACTATTCTCTTGTCAGCGCCAAGGGCTTCAGCTAAAGCCTGCCCCTTCTCGTTCGAAAGGCCGACGACCTCCCAGACCGGGAGCCCGGTGCCCTCGCTTTCTCCCCTAGCAATGCCCTTTGCCTTGTCAATCAGCTGGTCCGGTATCATTTCTTGTCTATCTCCTCAATCGCCTTTTTATGCCAATCCTTGCAGATTTCTTTCGCCTTTTCGCTTGAAATCCTGTCAAACATCCAGCCGAATTTTTCCCTCACCTTTTTCTTGCCGAAGCGCCCGGTTTGCTTGGTCAGAAAAGACTTGACATTGTTTTCGAAAAAGCTTATGCTGTCAGCATCCTTGAGTAGGTTTTGATCCTCATCGCCCCCGGACTCGTGCTTTGACACAAGCCTTGCAACCTCGTTTGAGAGATCGGTCTCCGCGCCGTTCTCATCCAGAAATTTCTTGATTATTCTTGCGCCTTCTTCTTGATGAATTGACAAATGGCTCTCGTCCATGAACCCCGCGCCTTCAAGTATATGTTTTTGCGCGTGCTCTGCGTTCATGAACGCTCGTTCAATGTCATGGGAGACTGCCGCAATCAGAAGAGCTTCGCTAGCAGTTGGGTTCAGGATTTTCACCCAGTAGGCGGTTCTTTCCAAGTGAAGGGGGCGCCCCTGCGTCCTCCGTTTCCCAAATGATTTTTCTACGAACTCAAGGGTTTTCTCGTAGAGCGAATTTTCCCGCATTTCTTGTTTGGAAGGTTCTTTTCGGATTATATAATTGACTTTGAGCAGAGAGAAACTACTCTAGCGCAAATCGAAGAATCCCCCGCAATTGAAGGTTTTTTAAAGAAGAAAACGGTCTTTTGCAGATAGTGGGTCCGTGGTCTAGATGGGAAACTTTACGAAAGTTTCACCAAAAAAGGGGTTTCGCAAAAACCCCTGAAAGATATTTAGACACATGAGCCCAATAGGACAGAGAGTAGTAGTGGGTCCGTGGTCTAGTGGTTATGACGGCGCACTTACACTGCGCAGGCCGCCGGTTCAATTCCGGCCGGGCCCACTTGAACTCAACTTACCGCTTCGCGGATTTGTCTTTGAGTTCAAGGACTTTCGCCTTCGCCCTTTTGGGGCTCGGCTCCAGCCACCATCATTCCGGCCTGTTCCCTCCGACTTCGGTTGCTACGCCTCAGCCGGCCGGGCCCACTACAACCCAGTTTTCTTGAAAGAAAAATCCGTTGACGGGCGTAAAGAACGCGCGTAGTCTTCAAGCAGGTTCTTGAGCATTAACGAAATCCGTGCCTCAGCCGGACGGCCTCGCTTAGCTACCTTAATACAGCCCGCCCGTTTCTAGTTCCTGGCTGAAAAAGGTCCTAAAAGCGCCCAGTTTTGTCAAGTCTTTTAAATATTGACCTCTTTTGAGTGGTGATGTCGGGCTTCAGGAGGATTTGAAATGCTTGGAACAACTTCAGGAGCAACAGTAAACGTTCCGGAAGCAACTTTGAAGTGTCCTCCAAGACCCCCCCTAGTTGACAGATTGGTGGAATACACCCTTGCCGAACGAGCGCTTTTGACGGAAATTTCAAGGGAAGTTTCGGGACCTTCTAGTTATTTGACGAAAAAGCTCGAAGACGTCCGCCTCTGGGGTTCGGCAACCGGTTCAGCTGAAAGTTTGATTGAACAGGTTCGAGACGGACTTTCAATCTGGGGCCCGAAATACGGATTTTCGGAAAACGAGTTACCTCAAATCGTAATGAAGACGGAGCTTGCAGATAGGCTCCTTATACGTCCCGTCTTTGAGGCGGCGCTTTTAGATGATCTTTCAGGAAACCTTGGGCTAACTGAATCTGCTCCGCCAGTCGAGTTGAGTCTTGTTGGCGACGGAATGACTGAAATCTTGCGCCTTCCGAAAGATTATGCTGATTTAATGCTGTCCAAAAAGACGGGACCCAAGGAAACTTTTGCAACAGTCTCGGACAAACGGGTCCCCTGGAAATACGTTCCGGTTTCCGATGAGCTAAGTGAGTGGCTTGCTGAAAGAGGAACGAGTGAGATTGCTATCGCCTTTGAAGAAGCTTACCCGTTCCTGTCCGAGCGCCAGCGTACAAAGCTTCACGGAATTTCTTATATTTTCCTTTCAAAGGGCGTGAATTGCTCAGCTCCTTATCACAGGGACTATCCTTCCCCGAACGCAATTCTTTTCGGCTGCGACCGCAAAGGAAGAACGAGCCCCCGAATTGCAGAGACCCTTTTGCATGAAGGCGACCATCTTGATTACTGGAGACACTTTCCATTCGATTTCCGTACGCTCTTTCTTGACGAAGTTAGAGCAATTTCAGAGACAACAGACTTACTTTCAAGATGGGGCGCTGACGGCAGCGAGGCGCTCGCAGACGCTGAGGCGAATCTAGAAATTTACTTTGACTTTCTCCGGACAGGGAATTTGGTTTCCCTTATGCGGACGCACGTTTACGAAGCTTTCGAGCAGACCACCAAGGACGCATACCTCTCAACTCCGGGAAATCTGACCGCAAGGATTTCGAGAAACTCCCTTGCGCAGGCCTTCCTTCCAGTTACGAGCAAGAGTGACGCGAGAGAAGATGCCTCAAGACTTCCAGTTCCCTATTTCGAGCCTTCCGAGTGAAGGTAGAAATCTGGGAGGCGTCCCTCCGGGTAGTTAATTCGCCCGTTCCGGGACGCCCGGCCACCTCCCCAACTGTTTGCTTTTGGACTCCCTTTAGCCACGTGTGAACCGGAGGTTCTGTGGCGGGGAGCGAAAGCCATACTGAAGTTCTTGTCGCCCTCGTTTCGTAGGGCTTTTTTCCAGCTTCCCTTTCGGGTTCCTTTTCGGTTTGCTGGTGTGTGTCAGTGGCCGAGAGTAATACAGCGTAACACACTAATAAACTTTTTTACTGGGTTTCCCCTATTCGGACAGGGAAAATTTTCCAAAAGAAAGGCGCTCGGAAGGCCATTTCAGGTCGGGTTGGAACAGCATCGAAGATTGCAAATTACGTTCAAGACGCAATCTTCGGCCGAGCATGGGCAAAAGTCCAAAATAGCCTAAAACTTCTAAGACGCTATTTTGGGCTGAGCGGAGCAAAGTCGAAGAGTGCAGAAAGTTCGCTTAGGAGGCAATCTTCGGCTGAGTGTAGCAAAGTCCAAAATAGCAGAAAAATCTATGACGCTATTTTGGGCAGGGCAACCTTTTCCTTCTCAGCATCGCCCCTCACGCCGTCAATCCCCTTCTCGGCGTAAATGTAAATGTTGTCCCCTATTACCTCGCGCGCATAGTTTATTATCTCCTGGAAAATCTGGGAAAGGAGCTGGGCTTTTTCGTTCTTGCCCGAATCCTTGAGCTCAATCGACATGTCATAGCGCGTGTAAACGAGTCCCTTCAGCTTTTCCGAGAACTTTTCCTGGGCTGACGCAACGGCGTGGAATGCGAGGGAGGGTCCGGCCATCCGGCAGACCATCTCAAGGGTGTCCTTCATGAGCGTGCTGTAAATCTTCTCGACGGAATCCATCCCTCTAGAACACCTCCGAGGTTTCCTTGAAGAAAAAGAAGAGGAAAATCCCGGCGATTATTATCGAGAGCTTCTTCGTCGCCTCATAGATGAAGACGTTCAGGTAGCCCGTTGCGGCGAACGCGCCTATGAGGGACGAGAGCGTAAAAAGGATTCCCGCAACCGGGAGCATTATCCACATGAGCTTCCTCGACCCCTTTGCAAGCTTCTTGACGTTGAACGAGAAAATAGTTGCAAGCAGGAACGACGAGAAAACCAGCGCGGAAATCATTACCGAGAGGGTGTCTGCCATTTCCTATCAGCGCCCCTCCAGAGGCTTGAGGAAAGAGTCGAGCAGGAATTTGGTTGCCATCAGGAAGGTTCCCGCCGAGACAAGATAGATTGTGTTCGAAAGGGTCCAGAGCGGGCTTCCCTGCACGAAGAGAATATCCTGTATCGGGCCGAAAATCCTTATGAGGTCGATAAGGTGGTGGAAAGCCATTATCAGGGCCGAGACCGAGAACATTATCCATGCGTTCGCAATCCGGAAAACCCCCACTTTGTTTGAAAGCTTCCCGGAATATATTGCAAGGAAAACGAACTCGCACGCGATTATTATGTCGAATATTGCGTCAAGGGCAACCATATTGGGTGCGGATATTCCTCCCGTTTCAGTATATAATGGTTGTTTCAGACAGGCCCCGACAACTTCCCCAAGTTCCTCTCCAGGTTTTATAAAGGCGGGAACGCGCTTTAGAGCATCATGGGTGGAAAGAAAGTCGCCGCAGTCACTGCCCTCGGGGTCTTTTCGGCAGATGATCTGTCCCTAATCAGCCCGCTGCAAAAGGGGCGGGAAATAGAAATCCTTGAAATGTCCGATTCCGACAAGGGCGCGTTCTTCAACGTCCAGGTTGCCGAGTCCGGCTTTGACATCCTCGCCGCTGCCGAGAAAAACGGCGTTTCTAGGGAAGCGGCCCTTGCCGCGCTGAGGAACGTCGCAATCGAAATCACGGGCGCCCGGATGAGGAAGAGAGTCGGGCTTGATTATCTTCTGATAAACGAGATAAACACCCTTGACGAGCTCAACGTCGTCCTTAACGCCCTTTCAACCCGGCTCCGGGAACTCTGGGGCCTTTACTATCCGGAGCTCGATTCCCCGGACAACGAGGTTTTCGCTAGGAAGGTTTCCGAGGGGATAGAGAGGCCCTTGGAAAGCATCGGGGCGGAAATACCCGCGGAGGAGCTCGGGAAAATCTCCTCATTCGCCCGCGCAATCCTCGCCCTCTATCAGGAGCGCAAGGAAATAGAGAAGAACATCGAGGGGCTTGCGGCGAAAATCGCGCCGAGGCTTGCGGGGGCTTGCGGCGGAATACTTTGCGCGCGCCTTATCGCAAAGGCGGGAAGCCTCGAAAGGCTCGCGTACATGCCTTCGAGCACGGTCCAGGTCCTCGGGGCGGAAAAGGCGCTTTTCAAGCACCTAACCCGCGGGGTTCCCTGTCCCAAGCACGGGCTGATTTTCCAGTATCCGGAAATCCAGAGCGCGCCCAAGGAGAAGCGCGGGAAGATCGCAAGGCACCTTGCCGGAAAGCTCGCAATCGCAGCCCGCATTGACCACTTTTCGGGTCCGGGAAATCAAAACAAATAAAAGAAGGGGTTGTAACAAAAAAAGAATGGCAAAATCTCAAAAAGACAAATATGCAAAGTCGGTCAAGGAAATGGATCTTCTCGAGAAGGTTTTCCTTTTGGCTGTCGGAATCGTCGGCTTCGTCAACCTCGGATTCATAGGCACAATTGCCAAATCCCTTTACATGAAGGAAACGATTGCGGCCGAGTTCTTCAACGGGGTCCTGCTTGCCCTCATACTCCAGGCAATACTAGTTAACACGATATTCGTCTGGAAGATTTCGGACAGGCTCGAGGCAAAGTAGGATTTTTCCGCTCCACCAGGCTACAGGCAACTGAGGAAAAATGGGAAACTTCCAAAAAGGGAAACCGATAGCGGGGAGACGGCACTTTGATGGGGAGCGGTCCGGTCCGCCAGGGAAGCTTCCGCCCCGCACAATTCTTGTCGGAAGGGATATTGCAACGGAGAACCTCGTGCCCGGCCAGACGGTCTACGACGAGGACCTCGTGAAAAGGGACGGCCTGGAATACCGCAAGTGGAATCCAAAGAAAAGCAAGCTCTGCGCCGCAATTCTGAAGGGGATGGACATCCACATTTCCGAGGATTTTTTGACCCTCTATCTGGGAGTTTCTTCAGGGACGACGGCGTCCCACGTTTCGGACATCTGCAGGACGGGGATGATTTTCGGGATCGACCCCGCCCAGCGCGTAATGCGGGACTTTTACATGCTTTCCAAGAAGCGGGCGAACCTCGCCCCGATTTTCGGCGGCGCGGAATTCCCGGAGAAATACTCCTCAATTGTCCCGAAGGTCGATTTCGTCTACCAGGACGTTGCCCAGAGGGCGCAGGCGGAAATTTTCCTCAAGAACTGCAAGGCATTCCTGAAAAAGAACGGGCGCGGGCTTCTCATGGTGAAGGCGCGTTCAATCGATGTCAGGAAGGTTCCCGCCCACGTTTTCTCCGAAGTGAAGAAAAAGCTCGAAGCGGGGGGGATGAAAATCCTCCAGGAAAGGCGGCTTGAGCCGTTCGAGAGGGACCACATCGCCTTCTACTGCGGGTTCGTTTCCAAATGAAACTGATTATTGCACGGCACGGCCACTCCGCGTTCAATTCCAAGGACCTCATGATCGGGAAATCGGGCGCGGACTATCCGCTTTCAGGGACGGGGCGCACCCAGGCCCGCGCGCTCGGGAAGCGGCTTTCAAGGGAGCGAGTCGTTGCGATATATTCCTCGCCGATAAGAAGGGCTCTTGAGACTGCGCGGGAAATCGCCAGGTTCCACCCGGGGAAAAAGATTGCCCAAGAGCCGCTCCTTGCGGAAATAGATTTCGGGGATTTCGAGGGGCTGGCGTTTTCAAGTCTTCTCAAGAAGCACGTAAAAAAGCTTTACATGCATCCCGTCGACCCGGAATATTCCGCCCACGGAGGCGAGACGTACAGGGCTGCCGAGAAACGGGCGGGAAAGCTTCTCTGGAAGGTTCATTCAAAGGCAAAAGGCGCCGGCTCAGAAGAGGCCGTGGTCCTCGTTACCCACGGGGCTTTCGGCAAGGTCCTTCTAGCAAAGGCGCTCAACCTCCCGATTGAGAACTGCAGGATATTCTGGCTTTCGAACGCTTCAGTCTCCGAAATAACTGCCCATAGGCACCATGGTCAGCCCCAGCTGAACCTTGCAAATGACACCAGCCACCTGGCGGGGAAAGTCTGAATGGCTGAAAAGAACAATCAGGCGCGGATAATCCTTATCAGGCACGCGGAAACGACAACCAATAGGGAGCGGGTTTTCGGCGGGACAATAAATTCCCCCCTGACCGGGCTTGGAAAGAAGCAGGCCAAGGCCCTCGGAGCGTTCCTTTCGAGGGAGCGGTTTGACAAAATTTACTCAAGTCCGCTCCGGCGCGCGAAGGAAACCGCCGACGAGGTTGCCCGCGCCCAGGAGAAGCGCGGATTCACGAAAGTCGAGGTTGTGAAATCCCTGAGGGAGCAGTATCACGGGAGCTTCCAGGGGAAGAAGCATTCCCAGCTGCCGGGCGAGCTTTGGGAGCGCCTTCGGAAGCATCCGGCTGACATCAACGAGAAGGTTGCCGGGAGGGAGAGCCTCTCGGAGATGCGCGCGAGGATAGGAGATTTCGGCAGGCTGCTCCTCGGAGCGCGCGGCACGGTCGCAGTGGTTTCGCACGGGGGCACCCTCTCAGTCCTCTTTTCTGAACTGACTGGAATCCCCCTGAGCCACGTCAAGACACTCAAGTTCGACAACTGCTCGATAACCGAGATAATCCTCGACAGGAAGCTCGGGAGGGTTTACGTTGAGAAGCTCAACATCACGAAGCATCTTGGCGGTCTTGCCGCGCGCAAAAAAAGGAGGTATGACGAAACCCGGCTGATACTTGTCAGGCACGGGGAAACCCTTTCAAACAGCTCAAGGATAATGCGCGGGAAAACCGAAATTCCCCTTTCAGCGGAGGGGAAGAATCAGGCGAGGGCGACCGCCCGGGTCCTTTACGGGGAGAAACTCGATTTCATCTTCTCAAGCCCGCTCTCCCGTGCGAGGGAGACCTCGGAGGCAATCGCGCAGTTGAAGGGCGCCCGCGTTTCGATCGAGCCCCTTTTGGCTGAGCGGGATTTCGGAAGGTTTGAGGGTCGGCCCCTTGCGGACTGGATTTCCTGGAGGGAAACGTCCGGGCGTTCGGATTACACTGACAAAAGCCATGGCGGGGAAAGCCAGAAGGAAGTCGAGCTTCGCGCGAAGAAATTCCTTGAGAGGCGGCTTTCCAGCTTCAGGGGAAAGACGGTTGCAATTGTTTCGCACGGGAACTTTTTGAAAATCCTGCTTGCGGTCATTCTCGGGATAAGCCCCCTCGACGCAAGGCCCTTCTTCCCGGGGAACTGCAGGATTTCCGAGCTTTCGGTTTCCCTCGGGAAAATGCCGAGGATCATCCGCTTCAACGATGACAGCCACCTTCATCAGAATTTCACGGGCGGCAACCCTTCGGGAAAATCCCGTTGAGCAGCGCGCGCCGCTCCCCCTCCGGGAAATTCTCGAAGGCAATACGGTAGATCATCCGGGAAGCGCTACGTTTCTTGAGAAATCCGACCACCTCTCCTTTCTTCGCTTTCGCCAGTTCCTTCAGGAGCCAGCCAACGCCCTTTTGGACAATCTCCTCCCCGTCAGGAAGAAGCTTCCCCGAAACTAGGAAAGCGAGGGAGGTCAACTTCCCCTTCCGGACGGAGGGAACGAGGGAAACCGCCGAAGCCCGCCTGAGCCATCTGTTTTCCGAGCCAGCCCAGCCCACAAGTCCCTTTCCGGAATCCGGAAAACGCTCAACGAAGGGATTGATTGTATGGCAGGAGAACTCGTCGCAATGCGCCCAGTTCGAGAGTTTTCCCGCAATCCTTTTCAGGGAAGGGAAATCCGAGCAATCCCACTGCCGTTTCGTCCGGGAGAGGAGATAAAGTCCGAAAATCCCCTCTTCGAAGGATTTTTCAAGAAGCAGTTCCGCAAGGGAGAAACTTTCCTCCTTCGGAAGTTTGCGCGCATCGGAAAAATCCGCTGCAAGCTTCCGGACAATAGGCGTCCTTACCCCGAGGGGTCGGATATCCTCCTTGAAATAGCGCCTCATCCCTTCGGCATGCTTTTTGCAGGAGCGTTTTTCAAGGGATGAATGGATTTCCCTTTTCAGGCGAGAAAGAGAAGTCATTTCTTCCCGGATTTCTCAATCTGCCTCTTGAGGCTGCCCAGGAATTTCCAGAGTTCCTTCGCCGGAACTCGTCCCCCGCCGGCTTCCGGATGTCCGCCTCCGTACGGGGAAATGAGTTCCGGGATCTTTCCCGGCCCCCGAAGGGAGAAATTGTATTGGCTCCCTTGCCTGATGTAGACAAGGACGTATTTTCCCGGTCTCTCTATCTTCAGCCTCTGGATTACCTCGCGCTTGATGTTGTATTTCGAATTGAGCTCGTATATCTCGAGGCGCTTGCCAACATAGACAACGCCTTTCCCGAGCGCTTCCGAAACCTCCCTTGAGATTTTTTCAGCAGCTTTCAGCAGCTTTCTCGCGCCGCCTTTCCCGGAAAGGAATTCCTGCGGGGTTTTGCAGGCAAGGAGGGACTTGACAGCAAGGAGCGCGCCCTTTTCCTCCCCGTAAAACTTGACTGCGGATTCTATTGCAAAGGCGATTCTTCCGGCATCCGAATAAAGATAGAGGTTCTCCTGGCTTCCAATCCATCCGTAAGGCTTCCACATCCTCGCAGCGAAGCTTGGCAAAAGCCCGACGCCCCAGTCATCGACAACGCCGACGAAAGCCTGCCAATCCCTGCCGCCCATCAGGACATATGTCTGGTAGCAGACGGGATAGGACGGCTTGCCGGAGAACCTCGGGTTGAGGTGAACGGTTCCCTTTCCCGTTATCGGCTTGCCCTGGTGGTGGTCTATTATCACAGTCCTCGGAGAAAGCCCCCGGACCTCCTTCTCGCTGGGGGGCAGGTCCAGGATGAAAACCTGGTCGAACTTACCCTTGGCTTTCCGAAGCTTTCCCGGAAGGAGCTCCTGCTGCCTCATTGGGAAGAGTTTAGTTGCCTTCCTTCCGGCGGGGGAAAATGAGAGGAGAACGTTCACTGCCGAGACAATCCCGTCCGGGTCCGAATGGAAGAAGATTGCGGTCTTAGTTTGCGGAGAATTTTCAACTGGCATCCCGGAGGGGCCGGTTCCCGGTTTATTTGCTTTTTGCCGCTAACGTGTATCTTGCCAGAATAGACTACTTTGAAATGGTTAAAAAAGGAAGGATTTAAAAGCTCCAGATGTCTCCGAGCTGGAAAATGCCAGCCAGCATCATTACATTTGACGACGAAATAATCAGCAGGATTGCCAGAGCCAGGCGAGGTGGAACTGTCGATTCGGACGTTTATTCCACCAAATTGCTTCTTGGCTCCGACGGAGGAGCTCTTCCGACAGAAATAAAGCTATTCATCAAAAAAGACGGAGCCGCCGTTATAATCGGGACAGAATTGTTCATGGGCGTTCCTAAGGCTTCTGATTATTCCGCCCTTGTAAACCGGACTAAAACTGCCCTGGAAGCGAGTAGAGACGAAAAGGGAATTGTCCTTTGCGATTCTAGGCAGATTGATGTGTCGCCCAAATCCCGCATGACATATCAAAACGTTACGACAAGCTCAGCTGATGCGGAACAGTTAGTGCTGATAAGGTTCGATGAAGAAGGGATTCAAAATGGACTCGTTTCAGTAAGCGCATGCTATTCTCTCGGAATGACCGACAGGCAGCTGTATGGAAATTTCTGCGCTGCGCTCGGGGCGGTGAGGGCTGCGTACACTCCAGTTGCGGCCGAAGCAAGAGGAGGGCCCTAGGGAATGCCTAGCGAAGGATACCGGAGATACGCAGGCCTTGAGGAAAACCCAACTGTTTCGAAGGTGATGGGGAAACTTGCCAAGCTGAAAGCCCCGGGAATGCAGGCTCTGGAACCGAGCCGCGTCGAAGCGGCCGATTTGTCCCTTGAAGGCGCAATCCCCACGGAATTCGAAATAACTTATGCGAAGAAGGGAACCTATGAAAACCCCGCTCTCGTCTCAGCGGAAGGGATTCCGGCAGATAGCCTTGATGACCCGAAATACAGCTGGACCGGCCTTTCAGTTGCAATTGAACTGGGCGGAACTGCTCTGCCAGATGAGCTTGAAAACGGGCTATGCCAGGAATTCTGCAAAGCGCGCGGATATTCGGTTGTTGCCAAAAATGGGGGGAAAAAACATTTTTCGGTTGAGTTTAACGGGAAACCGAGCGTTGACATCCTTTTCGAAAAAGGGGTCGTGACAACCAAGTCGTTCTGCCAGCCCGGCTATGCTGACAAGATAATCCTTCGGGACCTTTGCAGGGGGCTCCATGCCCTTTCCGAATCTTACAAGGAGTTAGCACCGTCTTAAAAAGGAGGAAAGAAAAACGAAATGCCTCTTGGCGCGCCAATATATTGGGGAGATGAAAGAAACCGCCCTGTTTACTGGCATAACTGCCCACCTCCAAGCAGCGCTCCCGGAGCCCGCAGGCGGACAGATTGGAAAACCCCTTCAGAAAAAGGAATTTGCCTATTAGAAAAGTCATTGGATTCGGTTGCAATAGACCCTGGCTCAAGGGTTGTTATCGATGGCAAGCCAATTTCAGGATTTTACGCCGGTCTTGGTGAAACCTTCCTTCTCCCGCGCGAGCCGAAAATAACGATAACTTCTGAAACCGGAGGGTTTGGGGCTGGAAAAACGGGAAAAACGCCGCGGATGCATGTCGCGTTTGAGGATGCGGGATTTCTTCCAGAAGATTGTTTCGAGGCATTTCCGGATGAAGTGGGTGGCGAGACAACCTATTATTCCGGAAGAACCCTGACGGTTGGCAAAATTGTCACCGCAAGAAGCAGAGGCTGGAACCTTTCAGTTACCGCACAACAGAACGCGCCTTCAGGCGAGGTTGCGTGGCTTTTCTTGAAGACCTTGGCTGAGCTTGAGGAAGCATACCAGAATCAGGACGGTTTCCAAATGGTCATAAGTGATCTGAAACAGGGGGCGGCGGAGCTTTCGGCGTATCCGGGAAGAAAAGCTCTTGCGAATGGGCTTGATGCGGCAAGGGCGAATCCAGGCGCGCATTTGAGAATTTCCGGGCACGCTTGCGACAGATACGTTTCCTGTGGCAACGGCCTTGTACCAAACTCACCGATAATATTTGCAACATCAAAGCCCGCCGGCTATGGCGCCGTCAAGGATGAAACCGGGCTTCCGAGACTCTATACTTCATTCTGGGGGAACTCTCCCGGCTTGATGGAAGATTTGTGGGAAGCTCTTCCGGAAACCGTTCTTGGTGAGGAAGTCGTTCGCCATGGCTGGACGGAAATAGCGTTCGGCAACGTCGCGGAAATCCGGAGAAAAGGTCGGGACATTACAGTAACCGCATCCGCAACAGCGCCCTCAAGGCACGTTGTCAACCTTTTCTGCAAAGCTCTTCAATATGTTGATTCGGAATATTCACCTGCCTGAGATAACCCCTCAACGCCGCTAAATCGGACTGGAAACGCCCTTTTCCGGAATTACTGAAAAAAGGCCAAAATGCTTTTATATCCGGCGAGCAGTTTGTAACTGATTGCAATGTCAGAAGACGACTTTGAACTAGTTCCGATAACACCGGTTAGGAAGATTGAGCGGGAGATCCAGTCCCTTAGAAACCAGATGAAAGCCTCCCCGGACCAGTCGGTCCTCGTTAACCAGATTGTCGAGATTCTCAGGATGAACCAGGCAATTGTCGACCAGCTTTCAACGAAACAGGGTGAGCTGATAAACAAGATAAGCGAAACCAACTCGAAGCTTGACAAGCTCGCGGAATCGATAAACCGCCTTGTTGAGGAACTCGTCTCCGGAGCGGAGGAGGAAGCCAACGCAATCCAGGCAGCCGGACAGCCGGACGAGCGGCTTGAGAAGATAATCGACCAGAACAACTCGCTGATAAACTCGCTCAGCGTGATTGCAAAGGAAATGTCGCGGGTTTCCGGAGGGGAAAAGTAAAATGAGAACCAACAGAAAGGGAAGAAAAGGGATAACGCCGGTAGTTGCGGTAATCCTGCTTTTGCTAATGACAATCGCAGCCGCGGGAGCGGCATATTTGTGGATTGTGAAGCTCGGCGACATGCTCAGGAGCGAAGGGACGAACCGCCTCACCGACGACCTGAAGAGGCAGAACACGCGATATACAATCGACTCAATCTGGAACGAGTCCTCCGACATTTTCATCGTTGTCAGGAACACGGGCTCCTACGAGCTTCCGGCAACGGACTTTGACAAGACAATCGTTTACTTCGACAGCAAGCCGTCTTCGGTCGGTCCGACAACGCTTGCCACCGCCGATTGCACATATCTCGGCTCCGAACTTGACGCGCTTGGCGGAAACTTCGGCATTGACACTGTGATGATGCTGACCTGCAACAGCACGTACGGCTCGCCGGTCGGGGGAAGCTATCCGCGCCTTTCAGTGAAGGTCCAGCCGCCCTATGGCAGCCTCGACATGACAACCTACCAGTATTCCCCCAACTGATTGCGGATTGCGGGTTCGGTTGGTTTCTTAGCCGCTCGGCTGCCCGGCAGGCCCCCCCGATTTGCATTAACTGATTAATCATCGGGAATTTCGGGTCAAAGACCTCGCCCTGAAGGGCGGGGCTTGACATGAATCGCGGGATATCTCACCTCGGCCTAAAGGCCGAGGCGTTCGCGATTCAGTAAACATTAATAATGAGCGGGACGAGGGACTGTCAGAATGGCTAAAAGACCTTCCCAATCTGAAATCGTCGGGACAGTTGTCCTCGTTGCAATAGTTCTCGGCTCGATAGCAGCCGCATATACATGGGGAATGCCCCTCATTTCAAAGAGCGGGGATGCCAACAGGATAGAATATGTGAAGCAGACCTTCGGGCGGATTTCGAACGATTTCGCGCGGGTTGCCCGGGAGGGCGGTCAGTCAGCGACAACGGTCCAGGTTGACAAGGGCGAAATGAAGATAGAGCCCGACCAGACCGACAACTACGTCCTTACTTACACGCTCTCGACTGAAATGCGCTTCTTCGCCCCGAGGGAGACGACGATCGACGATTCGATTTCCCCGTACATCCAGAAGGAGGCCTGGCTCCTTGCCGAGCCGATTTCCAGCGGAACCTGCGCAAGCGGAATCTACACTGCCTGCAGCAAGAACGGGACTTTCACTTCCGCAACTGACCTGCCCCCCGAAATATACGGGAAGGAAGTCTGCCTCTGCCCGGACAATTCAATAAAGTTCCCTGGGACTGGCCAGTCATATTCGATTGTCGGGACATTCTTCCCGAATGTCGAGGGGACCGAGTTCCGCCTCGATGCCGCGGACTATGCGAACAATTACGCAAGCGTTGTTTCCGAGAAATACGAGACCGGAACGGGGCTCCTAGGAAAAGACAAGCCCGGAGCAGTCCTTGCCCAGTCCGAACCGATTGGCAAGCTTTTCAGGACGCGCCTCAAGCTCAAGCCAAGGAACATTTTCGACCCGGTCGGGAGCGAGCAGCTCGTGATTAAGGCGGTTCCCGCCGAGGGAACGAGCGTAACAACAAGGGGCACCTTCTCGGTAATACTGAAGAACGAGGGTTCGACGCTCTCGATTGTTGCCGGAAGGAAGGTAAGGACAGTAACTATTTCGATTATGATGAAATAGGCCGGATAGCTGAAATAAACCATTCCCCAGTAGATAATATTATAAAGCCAAACTCCCTGGTCTGAGACATGATAAAGCTGACAAGCGTTGCAATCGACCAAGACGAGAGAACGGCATATGGCATAAGGAGCACTGCTGCAGCACTTCCAGGGATAATGGATGGCGTAAGCAAGGGCTCGCCGCAGCATACCGTAACGTTCAGGTATGATGACGATGATTCTGAGCTTGCTGTAACGAAACACGAAATCACGGTCAATATTGACCCATTCCGCATGGAAACGCCTTTTTACCCGGACGTGTCTGGGGAAACCCTGCAATATCAAGCGATTTACGAAGCGTTCGAAGAGCTTGCCAAAAACAGAGTTCTTGGAGGACTTCCCTCAGCGTTTTTCAAGGGCGGCGAATATGTTTCAGGCGGACTTGCTCTTGCAGACGTAAAGGCAGGAATACTAATAACTGCAATAACTAGGTCAATAACTAGGTCTGAGTCTAATTATGACAAACCCGCTCCAAGTCTGTCTCTGGTTGTCGGCCAATTCGCATATGGCGAAAATTCCCTGAATCCCTATACAGTA
Organism: archaeon; assembly: GCA_043803745.1. Lineage (GTDB taxonomy): Archaea > SpSt-1190 > SpSt-1190 > DYHY01 > DYHY01 > JBBIPP01. The sequence continues at coordinate 55,355 of JAZDJS010000049.1, read as the reverse complement.
TGCCTTCTGAACGGGAATCTTAGCGTGCGCGCCGATGTTCCCACGGGAATTTCCGAGACTGACCGCGTGACAATCTACGCCGGCCTCCTGGGGCTTGCGGATGAGGTTTTCAGGATGACATATGAGAAAAAGACTGAACTGAGCAGCCGCCTTGCCGCTGCATACGGGGACCCTGAGGCGCGCGCCGAAGCGGAGTCCAAAAAAGCAGCTGCCGCTAAGGCCGTCCCCGACAGGGGCTCAGTTGATACAAACTAATCCCAAATTTCCCGCCCCCACCCGGAAAGACTGAGGATTCAATCCGCAACAACAACAGCAATCTAAATTCCGAAGGGCCCCAAAAAGGTTTATATTCACTGAGTTACGTTACACAGCCAGAATGAGAAAGAAGGTTGAGCTTCAGCCCCTCCTTAGAGGGTCCGTGCTTCAGCACTGGAGAAATCTGGCGGAATTTCCTGGACTGAAACGCCAGAAGGCCGAGCATCAGCGAGGTTTTTTGGGCAGAGTCCAAAAAGCTGCAGCGAAGCGGAAGTTTCTGAGCCCAATAGGATTCGGGTATCGGCGGGCTCAGAAGGCTGAGCGGAGCGAAGTCTTTTGTGCGCAAATATGCCGGCAGGCTCGCCGCGCACAAAAGGAAATTATCGAATTCTCCCTCCTCTCCCTCTCGGCTTTCATGATTCTCACGCTTGTCGCAATGATGTTCGGGAAAATCTCCGAGGGAATCAAGGATTCGGAAATAAAGAACAGCCTTTCCGCCGCTGCAAGCGACCTTGCGTTTGCCCTTGCCCAGGCGGACATCCTCGCAGACCGGAATCCTGAATCCAACTTCACCCTTTTCCTGCGCTTCCCGAGGGAGCTTTCGGGAGCGTCATATGAGATTTCCTTCTCAAAGGCCAACGACTCGTCCTGCCGGATCGGGAACGACCCTCCTTCCTGCGTAAGGGCTTTCGCGGGCGGGAAGGTTGCATATTACCCGGTGAAGCTTTCCCGCAGCGTCCTAGGGGAAATATTCGGCTCCTCGGCGGAACTTGCGGCAGTAACATATAATAGCAATGACAGGATGAATCTTGCGCTCTCGGTAGGATAAGAACAAGGAATGATCCCAATGCCAATAAACAAAAAGAAACTAATGAGAAAGCGCCTCCTCAGGCAGCCGGCCCGCCCCGGATCGATAACCTCTTCGGCAATTGTGAGAGGCGCGATTTCCAAAATGCGGAACCGCGTCCTTGCAAGGCGGTTTCTTGCGGCCGGCGCCGCTTCCGGCCAGAGGATAAACGTGAACGTCACCTCGCCGCAGCAGGCATATCCATTCTCCCAGACGCTTCACATTGACGGATTCGAACGGGAGAAGAAGGATGAGGACGAAGACGAGGATTCGAAATTCAAGGGATTCCTGCTTCACGAGGGGCTTGCCGGGGAAACAAGCGCCCCCGTTTCCGCGGAATGGAAGGAGAAAAGCAAGGCGAACATAAGGGAATCCTATCCGCTCATCGCATCCGAGACAGGTCAGGTTTTCTCATACGTCCAGATTTTCTGGAGCCCCGAGGAGCAGTGCCTCATCTATCAGGTGATCGAGCCCCAGATAAGCCCCGAGGAGAATGAGCTCCTCAGGAAAATAGAGAAGAAACTCGAGGAGAAGCTTGACATCGACTTCGCCGCAGTCTCCCAGACAAGCCAGTTCGCATATCTCAAGGAGAATTTCTACAGGATTGTCGAGCTTTTCAACATCAAGCTTAGCGAGGAGCAGAGGGCGCGGTTCGAATATTACCTATTCAGGGATTTCGTCGGGCTCAACGAGATAGAGCCGCTGATGCACGACCCGCAAATCGAGGACATTTCCTGTGACGGGGTGGGCATCCCCGCATACATCGTCCACCGGAACCCGGAATACGGGGAAATGCGGACAAACATCACGTTCAAGACGAAAGCCGAGCTCGACTCGTTCGCCGTCAAGCTTGCGCAGAGGTGCCGCAGGGCGATTTCGGTCGCAACCCCGCTTCTCGACGCAACCCTCCCCGACGGAAGCCGTCTCCAGGCAACCCTTGGCTCGGACATCGCGCGCAGGGGAAGCAATTTCACGATACGGAAATTCTCCGAGAGGCCCTTCACGCCGGTCGACCTTATTGAAATGGGGACCCTTTCGACTCTCGCTCTTGCGTACATCTGGTTCCTTATCGAACAGGGCAAGTCAATCCTGGTTTCCGGGGCGACCGCAACGGGGAAGACCACCGCGCTCAACGCGATTTCACTTTTCATCCAGCCGACGAAGAAGATAGTTTCAATCGAGGACACTGCCGAACTCCAGTTGCCTCACCCGAACTGGATTCCCCAGGTCGCCCGGGCAGTCTCAAGCGAGAAAAGATATGGCTCCGTTGAGATGTTCGACCTCCTGAAGGCGTCGCTCCGTCAGAGACCGGACTACATAATCGTCGGGGAAGTCAGGGGCGCGGAAGCCAACGTAATGTTCCAGGGAATGGCAACCGGGCACCCCGCCCTCGGGACGCTCCACGCCGACAACGTGCAGAAGGTGGTCGACCGCCTCGTAACCCCGCCGATTTCGCTTTCACCGGCAATGCTCGAGAACCTCGATGCGATAATATTCATAGTGCGGACGAAACTGAAGGGGCAGTATGTCCGCAGGGCGAGCCAGATTGTCGAGATCAGGAAGGTCATGCTGAAGGACGGAACCCTGAAAAGCAACACAGTTTTCGAGTGGAACGCAATCGAGGACAAGATCGTCCCGAAGGATCCGAGCATAATCCTTGAGAAGCTCGCCCATTTCAGGGGGATTACCGAGGCAAGCATCCTTTCGGAAATCGCGCGGCGCGCAAAGCTTCTCGAATGGCTGAAACTGAAGCACGTCAAGGATTACCGCCTGTTCGCAAGCTATGTTGCAAAGTATTACACGAATCCGGCTGAAATGATGCAGATGGTTTCAAGGGAGCTCCATGAGCCGGTGCCAGGAAAGATTGTCCCGGGGGCGGAAAAGAAGTAGTTCATGGCAATAGCGGACGTAGACCCATACACTAAGATGTCCCTTGCCGTTTTCGGCGGGTTCGTCGATTCAAACTCGGTAATTTTCGCGCCGCTCAAGGAGGACTTGCGCAAGGCGGGGATACGGATGTCAGTTGACGAGTTCGTTTCATCCGGCCTCCTAACAGGGGTGCTGACCCCGCTCATGACAGCCCCGATGGCCTTCGTTCTCTGCATTGCGCTCGGGCTTCCGATTTCCACGACCGTCGGCGTCACCTTCCTGGTCGGCGTAACGACCGCCGCGCTGATCCTTTCCCTGCTGTACTTCTATCCGACGATCAAGGCCGAATCGATGAAGAAATCGATCGAGAACGCCCTTCCCTTCGCGACAATCTACCTTTCGACCCTCGCGGGAACCGGGATGACGACGGACGCGATCTTCAAGATACTTGCCGACTTCCCGGAATACGGGGAAATCTCGAGGGAGGCCCGGGGGATAATTGCCGACACCGAGCTTTTCGGCACCGACATCGCAACAGCCCTTTCACGGGCAGCCGACCGGACCCCGTCCGAGGAGCTGAAGGGGCTCCTCTGGGGGATGAGGTCGACCCTGGTGACCGGGGGGGATTTGCGTTCGTTCCTGATTGAGAAGGGCAAGGGCTACATGCAGAACTACCGGCGGAACATCGACAACTACGTCGAGGAGCTCTCGCTTTTCACGGAGCTTTACATAACGGCGGTTATTGTCGGAAGCATCTTCTTCATAATAATGTCGACCATAATGAACATGATAGGGACGACCGGGACAGCGATGGTGATGATACAGAACATTGTCATTTACGCGGTCCTGCCGATGATCTCGGTCGGTTTCATGCTCCTGATTTCGATGATTTCGCCGACCTGAACCAGCAAAAGAGGAGGGAACAAAATGGAAAAAACCGAAGACGAAGCGAGAATTAAGAAGCCAAGCGACCTCCAAATAGTCCTCGGCAGGGTAACCGATACAAAGCACAAGGTGATGTATTTCTCCGGGGTCCTTGCAATCGCCCTGCTGTTCATCGACTTTTACATCAACGGCTTCGATGTCCCGACATCGGTCCAGTACCTTCCGTTCGTGTTCGGAATCGGCGCGGCGCCGCATCTTTTCTACCAGTACTATGATTACAAGCGGACAAAGGCAATCGAGGACAAGTTCCCGGACTTTCTCCGTTCCCTTGCGGAAGCCCAGAAATCGGGGATAACCCTTATCGATGCAATACTCCAGGCAAGGGACGTCGACTATGGCGCCCTCTCTCCGGAAATACAGAAGATGTCCGCCCAGCTTTCCTGGGGCGTCCCGTTCCCGAAGGTAATCCGGATGTTCGAGGACCGGATGAGCCGCTCCGATTTCATCAAGCACACTGTTACCGTCGTGATGGAAGCCTTCGAATCCGGCGGAGACATCGCGGAGGCAATGTCCTCGGTTGCAAGCAATGCCGTGCTCGTAAAGGATCTTGAGGCGGATAGGCAGAACAAGCTGGCTCAGCAGGTCCTCGTGATGTATGTGATTTTCTTCATCTTCCTGGGGATGGTCATAGTCCTCCAGAAGATTTTGGGACCCCTTTTCGCGATGAATCTTTCCGCAGGAGGAGGCGGGCTTTTCGGAAGCGGCGGGGGAACGTCCTCCCAGTTCGGGCCGTCCTACTACCGGAAGATGTTCTTCTCAATGGTGATAATCCAGGCCGTTTTCAACGGGCTTCTTGCCGGGCAGCTTGGCGAGGGAAGGGTCGTCGCCGGAATAAAGCACGCCGCGATAATGCTTCTTATCGGGGTCGCGATTTTCATGGTCGCTCTTCCGCCGCAGGCGCTCCTCCTCGACATAAACGAATCCGAAACCCAGACGAGGCCTGCCGCGTTCTACACGCTGCAGGGATCCGCCTTCTTCGCGGACGGCACCCCCGTCTTGGGCGGCCGGGTGATCATAGTGATAGACGGGGTACGGTATGAGACAACGACCCAGCAGAGCGGCCAGATCGAGTACAAGCTCAAAGTTCCCGCGCTGCCCGGAAAATACAAGGTTGACGTGACCCTTGAGCCGGGAGGCTCGAACAAACCGCTTACGAAAACAATAAGCGTGCTGGTGAGCCGTTGAGTTGGCAGCCGGAGAGAGGAGGCCCGCCCTCTTCGTCATCGTCTTTCTGCTCGCGATTTTCCTTTCGGCAGCCGTTTCAAGAGGCGCCGAAACCCGTTCATCCGGATATCTTGTCGGCAGGGTCGGGGACATTTCCCAGACCGCGTTCGAGGTAACCCCCTCCTTCGCAGGGGAGAACGTTCCCGTAAGGCTTTACTTTTCCAACGAAGCCCTCGCGCCGTTCTTTTCCCTCTACTCCGACAGCCGGAACTGGAACGGAGGCGGGTTCGTCGGGCTGACCAAGCGTGCGACATTCTACCTTTCAACCGAGGGGATTCCGGAGGACGTTTCCTTTGAGAATCACACAATCTGGGTTGAAATCGGCGGCATCGAAAACCGGACCGTGCGCTTCTTTCCGGTCCCCGGGGAATTCTATTTCCGCGGAAGGGATGTGCCGCCCTCCGTCGTTGCAACAAAGGCGATTAGGCAGACGGTCGTCGAGCTTCCCTCTGCAGGAAGAAAGCTGCCCGTGGAGGTATCCGTCCTGGTTTGGTGAGGCGGTCGCGCTCAGCTCAGCTTGCAATCGAGTTCGTCGCATCAGCGATGATTTTCCTGTTCGCCACGATGCTCGTGGTTTCCGCGGTCTTCCGCGGCTATCTCAGCGTCAGCGATTCCGCGAAAACCGCGCTCCTTGAAACGAAGGCCCAGAAGGTCGTGACCGAGCTTTCCGCGAGCAGCTCGAACGGATTCGCCGAAGGCGACGGAAGTCTCAACTACACGAAGCTGATGGAAATCCCGGAAGGGAATTATTCCGCCCTCCGCGAGCGGGTGAGAATCAAGGAGGATTACAACTTCCGGATTTCTTTCCTTCCTTCGATTGTAATCGGAACATATTTCGAGAACCCTCTTGCAAAGGCCCCCGGGGAAGCCGCGTTCTCCTTCGACACGTTCTCAAACTCGACTCCGATCAACGTAACGATCATTCCGAGGGCGTTCGACGGGAGAATCCCGTCGGGAAGGACATATGCCCTTCTCGTCAATTCCTCGGACAGTCTGATCGACTCCCGGGAGACTGACCCTTCCGGACGGGTTTCCCTTGTCCCGGCCGGGGAGGGGGTCTACACCCTGTTCATTTTCTCATATGACAAGGTTGAGCGGCTTTACGGTACGCGCGAAATATCCGTGGGGGTCGTTTCTAGCTAGATGGGCAGGAAATCCTTCCTTCGGGCTGTCGAGTCCCTGATAGCAATAGTGATGGTCATCGCGACTTTCCAGGCGTTCATAAACTGGGATACGGGGGACAGGAGCACCTCAGTGGCAAAACAGGTCGGATACGACGTTCTTTCGGCATATTCCGAATCGGTGAACAGCCTCGCCCTTTCCGATTTCTACTCGTTCGACCAGTTCATCTCCTATGCAGTCCCCTCAAGCTTTTCCTACAAGGTTTTCGGGGATTTCTTCACGCCAATTTCGGCGAACCCGCTTGAGAATCCCCAGACGGTTTACGTCGATTTTCCCGCAATCATCAACTCAACGGACATATTCGTAACCGACCTTTCCTCGACGGAATACCCTTCGTCAATTTCATTCAATTTTTACCGGGTGCCCTTCGCAGTCCAGAACCTCGGCGGCGAAATCATGGACGCTCCGGTGTATTTGACCGTGACCCTTCCGAAGCTCGATTCAAACGGCGACGGGACCGTTGATGTTCCTTCGGTTTCCTCGCTCGATCTTTTTGCCCGGGGCGCGCGGACCTCATTCATCCTCCACAACATCCAGGAAACGAACGGGACTCTCGTCCCGACCCTGCTGTTCAACGCAACAATCGGGGCTGGCGAGGCAATCCACGGGTATGTTTACTTCTCCACCGGGGAGCAGAACCCGAGGATTGTCAGGCCCGTATGGACCGAGCGCGACGTTTCAGGTCAGGACGTGCGGATACTCACGCGGGCAATTGAGCAGGCTCCGCGCGCGACAGTCACCTTCGTTCCGCCAGCCGAGAGGAAAACCGTTTTCGTTGTCTCGAGGATAGGCTATCCGGTTTCTCCGAGGTCCCGCGAGTCGAACCTTTCCTTCCAAGAAAGCGCGTTCCTTTTCACGCTGCAATCCGAGAACTATTCGGTCCAGATCGACAAAACCTTCGGAACTTACAAGGTCCTGAACGCAACTGGGGGGCTCGTTCTTGAGGGGATTCCGGAGCTTCCTGGAAGTTCCCTTGCGGTTTCGACCGCACCCCATCTTGTGAATTCGACGAGGGCGGTCGGAAGGGTGACTGCCAACTGGCAGATTTCGGGAAGCGACGGGAAAATAGAATATTCCGCGACCCTTTTCGACGACGGCAGGCTGCTGGTGCAAAGGCGGCTGAGGCTTTCGGATGGGGGGAGCTATGCGCCCCGGCTTGATTCAATAACATTCCCGAGAGATTTCCTCCTTGTCGATTCCTGGCCTTCCTCCCCAGCCGGGACGGCCCTGAAGAAGGGGCTCCTTTTCTCGGACGGGGCGTCTTCAAAGGTCGGGGTTTTCCCGGAGCGGCAGAAAAGCTTTTCCTTCAACGGAACCCTTCTCTATCCTGACGAGCCGATAACGGTCGGCTCCTACTCTGCGCAGACTCCGATTGAGACTGCGACCCTTTTCACATTCGGCGAATCAGCAACCGCAAGGGATCTTAGGCCCGCCGGATTTTTCGGGAACGAAAAGAAGGAAATAGACTCCTCGTCGGCAAGCATACTCACGACGCAGACCGAAATACCCTTCATCAACGAGTTCCTTCCGGATGCTCCGGGACTCGTAATCGCGAACTTCACGATACGGAAGCGGTTCAACATAACGGTCGAGCTTTCCTGCAACCTTTCGAGCAACCTGGTATTCTCCGGCCTAGTAATCCCCGGGTTTTCTTCGATCTCCGAGGACAGGTTCGTTGAGAAGATTTTCTCTCTTCCCTCGGCGTTCTTCTCGCAGGGAGCCAACAGTTTCCTTTGCGCAGTCAACCAGACAAACGCCACAATCCAGTCGATTGCCCTTGAGGAGATAGACGTTCCTCTGCAGGAGGGCTTCGAGTCGGCGCCGATAACAATTGAGAACTGGGGTCTGGGCGACCGGACCTTCGAGGTCTCCCTTAACCTTTCGCAGGCGGGAATCCCCTACGTTCCCGGACGGGTTTTCGTCCTGAATCCGGAAACCTCGTCAATCGAGCGGGCGGACTTTTCGTCCGGCGACACTATTTCCTTCCGCGCGTTTGTTCCGGGAGGACGCGTCGGAATCCGGGAGATAATTTTCTCGAGAGAGGATGTTCCTTTCCCGGCAAGCAGCCTGGTTGCGGAGGGAATTCCCTACGGGGGCGCCATCCCGTTTTATCCCGTTTCCCTGGGGAACAACACGATTGCTGAGGCATACGTTGATTTCGGAGAATCGCGCCATTCCGGAAGCACATACTGGGTTTCCCCGCCGGACAACCCCGGATACTCCGACCGGGAAGTTTCGCCTGCGACAGACGCGACGGTTTCCCAGATTTTCGCGTTCAATCCGGGAACCGGAAGGGGCGGGTCGATAAAGATAATGCTTTGGAGGAAATCCTGATGGGGGGACGGCGCCGAGCCCAGTTCTTCGTGATTGCCGCGGTGATAATAGTCCTGAACCTTCTTGCAATTGGCGCAATTGTTCGGAATGGGTACCGGGGCGGGGCGGAGAGGCCGAGCCAGGAAATTTCCATTGTCTCGGATTTCAACAGGACGATTTCGGAGATATACGCCGCCCCTTACTCGTTCCGGCGGAACATCCAGTCCTTCCAGCTCGGAATCCAGAAGGGCTCGAGCTTCTCAAGCCAGATTGCGATTTCCTGTGTCGGGAAGGTCGATTGTTCAACCGCGAAGATAGGCGGATGCCTTTCCGAAAGCTGCGGAACCCTCGTATCCGTCAAGGGCTCGTCGCTTGAAATAAGCCAGGAATTCTCCGGACGGATGGGCGCGCCCTAAGGGTTTCCCTAGGTTTTCTCCGCATAGTAGATTTCCGGCGAGAAGAACTTGCCCTCTATCTTTCTGACAAGGCGGAAGTTCCCAGGCGGGTTTCTTGCAAATTCCGGCAAATAGCCTCTCATTTCCTGGTTTTCGGAGGTGCCTCGAGAGCCGTTCAGTACAACATAACTCCCGGCGACATTTTCCGGTTCGGTCTTCTTGTCAAAAACACGGATCATCCTTCCGAACCCGAGCTCAATCGAGAAGAAGGCGGCGGCAGTCCCGTCCGCATAGACGGGCGAATCCGTTTCCAGGGAGTCCAGATATTCTGCGGTTTCCCTGAACGGTTCCAGCTGCTCGTTGTATGCCCTTGTTGTTCCCTCAAGATACGGGATCGTTGCGAAGAGGAGAACCAGGGCGGCGAGCGGCGCCGTCAATTTTTCCCATGGAAGAAGCGAACGGAAGAATTCCGCGATTGAGATGGAGAAAATCGGGCCGAATATTATCAGGTATCTGACCCATTTCGCGATTGGCTTGAGCGTCGAAGTCATTATCCCGAACTGGAAATAGGACATTATCAGGAGAAAGGTTAGCGCAAGGAAAATCGCTCCCTTCCTTCTCCGGAAAGCCGTCAGGAAAGCAGCTCCCGCAACGAAGGCGAAAAAATGCAGCCCCAGGTTCCCCTGATGGGCCGAATAGTCCGGGTTCGTGATGGTTCCCATCACCTTCGGATAATATTCCATTGCAGTGTTCGTCCCGATCATCTTCTCAGTCTCGTGTATTACCTGCAGCCGGTGCAGGGGGTTCCCGGTGAAAGCGAACATGAAGCACGCCTCGACAAGGAAGACAAGGAGGAATCCGACGATAATCGGGATTGCCGCGCGCAGAAGCCTCCTAAATCCGCGGCAGTACATCAACAGGAAGAGCCCGACCGAGAAGAAGAGGACGAAAACCATCATTATGTTGGCAAGATATCCGAGCCCGCCGGAAATCCCGGCAAGGAAAAGGAATTTCCCCGGCGCCCGTTTTTTGGTCAGGGAGCGGAAAAGCAGGAAAAGCGTCAGGGTGAAGAAGAAGACGACCTGCGTTGTGGGAACTATCTGGGTTGAGAAGGCAACATCGACAGGGAAGAAGGAAAGAACGAACGCCGCGAGCAGGCCCGTCCTTTGCGAAAAAAGCCCTTTCCCAAGGAAATAGGTAAGGACAACAGTTCCTAGGGAGCAAAGGAGGGGCCAGATTTCAGCGACAAACTTGTCAGTCCTCCCGAAAAGCCGGAAGAAGAACGCAATCGGGGCGGTCACCATGGACCTTATCGCGTTTATGCTTCCCCCGTAAAGGGAGCCGAAATCCCCCCTGGAAACCGCTCTTGCGCTGTAGAAATAATCGACGTCATCGTTGAGTCCCGGTCCGACAAAGTACTGGAGCCGGAGGGAAAGGGCGAAGGCGAGTATTGCGAGGAGGACCAGCGCCGACTTGTGCCTCTTGAAAACTGCATTCATTTTGAATCCATTTCAAGCGACTCCCGATATAAAAAGTCAGTCAAAAAGCTAAAAATCCGCCCCGATTCCAGCCGAAGTGACCTCGAAATACACGCGAATCGCGGTTGTCGGCACGTATTCCTCGGGAAAATCGGTTCTTGTTGCCGAGCTTTCGCGCGAGCTTGCGCTTCCGGTCTCGGCGGATTCCGTGAAAGCAAAATTCCGGGAAGCGAGGGGCGCCGGCGACCTGCGCGTCCTTGACAGGCCCATTGAGGCGGCATATCTTTCCCTTGCGGCCCTAGCGGAAACGGCAACATTCGAAAACAGGGAAGCCCATTTCGTCACGGAGGGCGGGACTCTTAACGGAGTAGCGTCCGCGTACGTTTTCACAGAGGAATTCGGGGTTCCTCGGGAGCTTCTCTTCCCCCTGCGGACCGCGGGAATCGGTCATGCGAAAAGGAGGTATGAATTGGTTGTCTATCTCCCTCCCGAAATCCCCTTTGAGCGGGACGGCGTCAGGCCTGACAGGCCGGACCTGAGGCTTGCGATAGATTCGGAGCTTGTGCGGCTCCTGGATGAGGAAGAAATCCCATACATCACGGTAACTGGAACGGTTCCCGAACGGACGCGTCAGGTTCTCTTGGCTGCCGGAGCCCTCCTGCCGAGATAAAACTCCGCCCATTCCTTCTCCCAGGGGAAGACGAGCCAGTTGAGATATGCTTCGCCGTTATGCCGGACAGTTTTTGGGATCCGCCTTCCGTAATAGTCTGGATTGAAAGCAGAGCCTTCCTTCACGAAAACAGTTGCATATTCCGTCGAGCATCCTATTTCCTCAAGCCTTGTCTTGAGCGCCTGCAAGGTGATCCCGTCATCGGCAACCTCGTCGCACACAAGAGTCCTTTTTCCCCGCAGAAGCTCATCCGGGAAATAAAAGAACTCGACTCCGCGCCCGTCCCCCTCCTGGCGGTATCTCCGAAGCTGGACGCTTCCGCAGGAAAGTTCCCGGTTCCCGTCCCGTATCCTTTCGTAAACCGTCTGCGCGAAGGAAAGCCCGCCGTTCGCAACCCCGAGCACGATGTCATATTTCAGCGGGTCTAGTTTCTCGGCAACTGACTCGGCAAGCCCTAGGAACTCCTCCCAGGACACGTAATATTTCGAGATTTTCCTCGTTTCGTCAAAAGTCCTGTCGCCGCCTTCCTCAAAAGCGATTTTCCCGAAGGGAACAGCCATAGGTGAGACTGCTTTACAGGTTTATAATTCTGACGGCCGGAAAATTCACTTTCTCCGTTTGCCGAAGGAACGGACGAAATTCGCGACCTTCAGCCCGACCTTTGTGAAGAACGCGCCTATTTTCTTTGGCAGGGTCTCCCCCCGAATGTCGATTTCCTTCAAGGAGATTTTCTGGTTCAATTCCGCCAGCGGGTCAGCCGAGTTCGCAACCTCTCCGACTGCTTCAGGCCTCGTTACATAGACTGTATATGTAGGCTTTTGTTCCTGGGAACAGGAAATAGAGGAAACCGCCCCCCCGGAAACGACAAAGCTCCCGGCAGGGGTCTGGTTCGCCCAGAGCTTCACGTTGAAAATCTCGTTCTTGTAGGGGAGCGCAGCAGGGATTTGGAATCCCGTCCCGACTCCGAACTGCGAGGAAACCTCCTTTGCAAAGCAGGTCGGAACGCGCGCTAGCGGGAGGTTGTCGGAAAGCTCCAGTCCCTTGTCCGTGCCGAGGAGTTTCTCGGAGTGCGAGGAATCCCCGAGCCCGTCTCCGTCGGAATCGGTCCCGTTATAGTTCGACCAGTAGTTCCCCCCAAGATAGGGTCCTCCGATTATGTTTGTCCCGGCAGTCTTCTGGATGTTCCAGAAATCGGTCGAGTTCGAGAGGCGGACGTTCTTTGAGTTCTCGAAATGGTTGTTGTAAAAGGTGTTTGCGTTGGTGAACAGCGCGTAAATGCCGCCATACCCGTTCCCGGTAATCCTGTTTCCGGCAAATGTGCTTGAATTAACGAAAAGCATGTTGAGCCCGTAATGCCCCGAGCCGGAGACAAGGTTGCCTGAAACGTCAGCCCCTATTGTCTTCCAGCTCCCGATTCCCTCCCTGATGCTTATCCCGTCAAAAATCGCGCCGGAAATCGAATTGTCTCTTATCACCGGGTTCTTTGAACCGCTGACGGAAATTCCGTAGTTGACGTTCCTGATTGTGTTGTTCTCGATTGTGATGCTGTTTACGTTTGTCGCGCTTATTGCGGTGTTCTGCTCCTCGAAAACGCAGTTCCTGACCGCCGAGTTCAGCGTGCAGGTGAAATATGTGTTCCCTGAAAAACATCCGAAGAGAACCCCTCCGCTAGCGCCCCCGATCTTTCCGGGGCCGACTATTGTCGAGCCGTTGCAGTCAAGGGTTATCCCGGTGTGGCCGGAGCTCAGGATGAAGCTCCTAGACCCGAGCTCATACCTTCCGGTGCAGAGCGTTACGTTCGAGGTTAGCCAGAAGCTGGTTGTCCCGAGCGATTCAATCTTCCCCGCGAAAGTCGAATTGTCGAGGGGGTTCACGCAGGCGGAATATGCCGGTGCAAACAAGAGCGCGGAAAGCGCAAGGGCGAAAGCAAAAACCAGTTTTTTCATTTCCATCCGGCTGAAAAGAGCCGTCCGAATAAAAGCCTTGGGGATTTTTCCAGTGACCACGGAAAAGCTGATAAATCTCCCCCGGAAAATTCTTCCCATGCCGCCTCTTGAACTCTCGAAATTCCTGAAAGGCCTTTACGAGGCAGCCGGAGGGACCCGCCCGCCCCACAATTCCCAGAAGGATTATTTCGACTGGTGGAGGGGCGAGAGATACGACTTTTCGGCTGCGAAGGAGTTTGCCCTTCCCTGGCTTGCTTCGGTTTATGGGGATGCTTTTCAAAACGGACTTGCCCGCTCAGCCGAAAAAGACTCTGAATATCCCGATAACTGGTGGTGCGTTGATGAGAACGCTTCGAAGGGATTCCTAAGGCTGCTCAAAAAAAGCAAAACTCCGCAAGCCCTGCTTGCCCGCCTAAGACCGGAGATTGAAGAGACCGCACTTGAGAAAGCAGGCACTTCAATTGAGTGTGGCGCCGAAAAGGTTTCGTTCAAGTTCCCGATAGAAGGATTCTCGGTTCCGGCATACGCGAACACGGGCGTCCCGATTCCTCCCGATGAAACTTTCTCAGGAAAATCGGGAATTGTCTTTTCAAGGAACGACAATCCACTCAAGACATATAGGCCCGTATTCTTCCACCTGGATTTCTACCCTTATTTGTTCCCAAAGCCTATCGGGGAAGGGCTCCCGGGCGCCGGTGAAATCTGGAGCCATTTCGGGAACTATAACGGGCGGGATTACCAATTAGATGTCAAGGGAAACTGGAGTCGCTTGGGCGTAATCCAGATTGCGGAGGACGGTGGAGCGGTCTTTTGGAGGACTGACTTGCCCCCTTACAGGGATTCCTCCAAAAAAGGGCACATCCATCCCCTCACGACATTCTCAATAAGGGGCCCGAATCTTCCAAGTTCACCGTTCCAGCAGACCGAGGGAATAACTGCGCTTTCCATAGACCCGTTCAGCCTCTACGAGGGCGACCTGGAGGTCTTTTTCAGGCACATAGGATATGACGAGGTCCTCAGGTAAGATGATAAATACCTGAATTCGCACTCTGAGTATATGGGCAAATTCTCGGCGTGGAGTATAATTTCCAAGTTCCTGGCCGCGATAGTTTCAATTTTAGCAATCCTATTCCTCCCGGCAGGTTCGCTTTCCTACTGGAACGCCTGGGTTTACACAGGGCTAGTCATCCTCCCCACGCTTTTCGTTATCGCGTATTTCCTGAAGAACGACCGGAAGCTCCTTGAGCGCAGGATGAGGTTCAAGGAAAAGCGGGCCAGCCAGGGAAAGTTCATATTTTTCTCGACAATCCTGGCCCTCATCGGCTTTGCGATACCGGGGTTCGACTACCGCTACAAATGGTCGCCAGTGCCGGCGGAAATTGCAATTGCAGCAAGCGTCGGCGTTTTCCTCGGCTACCTTCTCGTCTTTTTTGTTATGAGGGAGAACAGCAACCTTTCCCGGGTTGTCGAGGTCGAGAAGGGGCAGAAGGTTGTTGCAACCGGACCCTATTCTATCGTCAGGCATCCGATGTATTCGGGAGTTATTGCGATGTTTCTCCTGACCCCGCTTGCGCTCGGCTCTTTCCTTGCGCTGATACCCTTCCTTGTAATACCGCCCGTGATAATCCTGCGGCTCCTTGACGAGGAAAAGCTCCTTTTGAAAACCCTTCCGGGTTACCGGCAATACTGCAGGAAAACGAAATACCGGCTCGTTCCCGGAATCTGGTAGCTGCGAATTTCCTACTCCTGCGATTTTCTCAGATTCTCAAGGAATCCCAGGAAACCCGCCGAGACAACTTTCCTTTTCTCAAGGTTCGTGTCGAAGGGGATTTCCAATACATCTCCCTTGAAGCCGAAGGCATAGCCGGTTTCGCCCCCGTCCGAGCCGAAGAAAACGATATTTCCTCTCGGATTTAGAGTCTTGTTGACTGCGGCAATCCGTTCGAGGGAGTAAAGAATCAGGTAACGCTTGCCAAAGAATCCGCTGCATCCGTTGGAAATTCTCAGGAATTCCAAGTAATCACTAGGAAGCGCAGCTCCGACCTTTCCGATTTCCTCGGAATTTGCGGGGGCGGCTAGCTTCAGTCCGGCAAGCAGTTCCTCGAGGCTTCTTTCCATTTTTTTTTGAGAAAAATAGTTTCCAATTGTTCAGCCGATTTTCCCGACGATAACCACATAGTTCTTCCCATATGCCTTCGCGCACTTGGGGCAGGTCGTGTACCACATGTAGAGTTTCCCTATCTTGAAGCCCTTCTTCTTTGCCAGGGCAGAAAAATCCCCGCACCATTTCCCGGTTTCCTTGAAATCTCCCTCATAGACCTTGCTGAAGAATTTCCCGCTCAGCTCGACGTTCCTAAGTGCCGGGACCTTCCGGTCGACTGCAACGTAAATGTCCATGTTGAACAGGGATGTGTGGTCCGAGAGTCCCATCCAGCCGGGGCTTTTCGCACCTGCCGCCGAGATCTTTTTCATGAGTCCGGAAATCACCTGCCCGAAATTGAGCGGAATGTAGAAGAGCGTCAAAACGCTTCCCTTCACGAATTTTTTCCCCTTCCATTTGAGGATTTTCCCATCCCAGCCCTTTGGCGCGAATCGTGGGCAGCAGCCAGTCTCTCCTTTTTCCATGTTCCCGGGACGCCTCTGGAGAATATATTGCCTTCGGTTCACCACCAGGTCACCACCGGTTCCAGAGGTCTTCGACAGCTGCAAGGAACTTGCGCGCCGGCTCAACGGACCACTGACGGGGCGAACTTCCGAAAAGTTCCCGCCTTCCGTTCTGGCACTTGAATTCCTCAAAAGGCGCGCCAAGGAGCCAGCCGACCGAATTGCAGAAAGTTTCCTGGCGGCTTTTGCTGAAAAGCCCTGTCGGGACGTTGTAAAGGAGGCTTTCGAGGAAAGGAGACGGGACGCCGCCCTTTTCAATCAAGCCGTTCTCGGAAAGGTGCGCCCTGACCCGCTTGAAAGCCCGGACGGTCTCCTTGTATCTCCCGCCGGATTCCTGGTCCTTTCTCTCCCCGTTCTCGATGTGGAGCTTCGGATAGTCAGTTATCTGGGTCCCGTTTGCAGATGAAAACCAAAGCCCCTCGAAACCCTGTCCGTCAACGCACTTGAGCCCGACAAGGATGTCGACAGGAAGGCGGTTCTTCGGATCCCTGACTCTGAGGGAAAAATTCCCTTCGGTAACCGTTGAAATGCTGTAGTATGCCTGCAGGGCGGAGAGCACGCGCTTCCTGAAAGAGCTGAAAAGGAGCGGGTCCGGAGAGGGGACGTTCAACTGCGCGACAATGTCAACGTTTCCGTCGGCAAGGATGTTCGTGTTGTTTCCGTAGGAACCCTGGAGATAAACTTCCGTTGATCCAAGCGCGCGGAGGGGTTTCAGCGCCGCACGGACTGATTCATAGGTTTCCCTCGCGCGGATCATAGAGCCTTGGCAAGCCCAAGACTCGAACTGAGTCTCCGGAATCACCATTCTGCCCTTGGAACTGGGCAAGCCACGCTATTAAGCGTTCCCCGGAGGGTTATAAGCGCTCATCAGAGCCGAATGCGTCCGATTCCCTTCATTAGCTCATTGATTTCCGCTACAAGGAAGCCCTTCGTCCTTCTGGATTTCTTCCGCAGGTCGAATTTCCCGTAATTCTTCTCAAGGGAAACCGGCTTCCCGAAGGAAATCCGCACGGGAGTTCGGAAGTTGAATGCAAACGGGTTGTGCATTCCATTTGCAAATTCCCTGGCATACTTGGCGTTGTTCCGCTTGCTCGGAAAGTCGGACATTTCGAGCCTCCTGTAGAGGACAAATTTCCATGCATCGTAGCTTCCCTTGATTCTCGCCGGAAGGATCCGCTTCCTTGCAAGGAGGGCGATCTTCACTGCTCCGGTATGGAGCCTCAGCTTCCACCTGCCGTCTGCGTTGACGCTCCCCTCGGGAAAAATCAGGACATCGTCTCCCGCCCCAAGAGCCGCGACAGCTTCCCGGACTGAGCGCGTTCGGCTCTCCGGATCCCCGACATCGAAGACAATCGGATTCCATCCCCTGAAAAGGCAGTTTAGCACGGGAACTTGGTAGACTTTCACATCAAGGAGGATTCGGAGGGGCCTTTTCCGGAATGGGACTATTGCGGCCGGTGCGAAAAAGACGTCGAGTGCCCCGGCATGGTTCATTACGAAAATGAAATTCTCCCCGGGAGGCGCGCCTTCAATCCCCTTGTGCCCGAAGTTGAAGAGCTTTCCGAAGAGGGGGTAGAAAACCCTCATCGAGAACCAGTCTGTTGTTGGCACGGGTTGGCTTTCCGGCAACCGTCTTATAAATTTCTGCCGTTTTTATTTGGGGTTGAGCCAATTCGCCCAGGTCGATGGCGTGAAAAAGCTGGTGATTCTTGTCAGGAGCGAAACCGTTCCGTCCTCTCCAATCCCGTTCCCATCGTTCCTGATACCAAGCAAGCCGCTTGGGTCAATGAATGTTTCGTTCCCATCCTGCAGGGAGAAGTGAAGATGGGGCCCGGTGCTCCTTCCCGTGCTCCCGACAAGGCCTATTCCGGTTCCAGCCCCGATGTTCGAGCCGACAGAAACCCGGTCGGAAACGGAGAGAAGATGGAAATAAGAAGTATATGTCCCGTCGGGATGTTGCATTCTGACGAAATTCCCTGCGACTAAATCGTTCCCAATTGCAACAACGTTCCCGTCCTTTGCCGCCCTGACAAGTCGCCCCTCGGGAGCGCAAAGGTCAATCGCGTTGTGGAAGTCGAGCTTCCCGGTGAACGGGTCGAGGCGCAGCCCGTAGTTTGAGCAGACAGAATATCCCGCGACCGGTTTGACAACCTTCCCGTTGTAGGGCAGGATTTCCCCGAAGGGCTCGGGACCGGTTTCCGGCGAAATATTATGCCAGACAATTGCTGCAAGGACTGCTGCCAAGATGAGGAAGAGCGCAATCCGCGACAGGAGTTTTTTCCCAGACATCCTGGATTTTCCGATTCTTCTGCTAATTAAGTTTGCTTGCTTTTCCCGCCTTTCGGACTCGGCCGACCCTTATCCTCGACCGGCCCCGTGCGAACTCCCCTGCTGTCCAGGTCTTCTTGAAATAGAAGCAATGCACAGTTGCGTTTAGACCTGAGGTTTTTCCCAGGCAAGGTGAAATCAGTTCCTTGGAAAAGCGGAGAAAACCTCATTTTCAATTAGCCCTTTTCTCGGCGATAGCTTTAAGCAAATGGCCTCAAATTGTTACCATTGAATGACAACTATATACGCAAAGAGCGCCAATAGCTTACATAATGGAGAGCGAAGAAAGGCATGGGAACAGCATATCTTCTTTTGGAGAAACAGCCTCCCAAAGGTCAGGTCCTTTCCTATCTTGATTCGGTAAAAGATGCCCTCGGCGTTCCAAAAGAGGTAAGTTTTGATTTCAAGCAAAATGCGGCAGATTTCGATCCCGGACTTGCCGAATTCGCAAGAAGCAAGAACCTTGCCGAATATTCCGCCCTTGAAATAAAATCCCCCGAGTTCACCAATTGGGGCGCTGCCCAGGAGGGAAAGGTTGTCGCGAACCAGATCTATAACGGCAGCCCGTTCTATGCCAAGGGCGAAAAATTCTATGGGGCGGTAGTGTTCGAGAAGAAAAGCGGCGTGGGCTACAATTTCTACCGGGGAAGGGAAGAGCCATACTCCCGTCCGGGAAAAACGCCGTTCTCTGAAAGATAGTTCTGCGTTGAACATCCCCTAGTGGCTCAACCGCCCACGAAAAAGTCAAAAGAACGTTGCGCATTCAGCAGCTATCCGAACCAGAAAAAGTTAAAGGCTTGCTTTTCGTCTGTTCAATATGGACAAGCCTTGGCTCGAACGCAAGTTCAG
Organism: archaeon; assembly: GCA_043803745.1. Taxonomy (GTDB): domain Archaea; phylum SpSt-1190; class SpSt-1190; order DYHY01; family DYHY01; genus JBBIPP01. Next base: position 36,390 of record JAZDJS010000049.1, on the reverse strand, counting down.
GGACGGAGCAAGGTTCACTTTTCCGGTTTCTTATATTGTCGAGCACCTGAAAATGGAGCGGCAGAAAGAAGTCATATTCACGGACAACGATGTGTGGCAGGTTTCCAAGGAACGGCGCATACGGGAGCTCCTTGACGCGGGAAAGAAACCCTACCCAATCGACTTGTCGCTTGAGCCTAATGCGGAACTCTTCGTTGTCGGGGACGGCGTAACGAGGCTCAGAGTTTACCGTGAGAGAGGGATTGAGTTCGTCGAAGCTAAACTCTATCACGGATGAATTATTGGTAGCGGGGAGTGTGGTCCGCAGACCATCCGTGCACGCACGGAGATTTCCCGATTTCTCTAAGGCGTAGCAAAATTCCGGCGGAACTTCAGATACGGGCCTGGCCGAGAGGGCCGGCTTTCCGGGGAACCCCGCCCGCTAGCAGCCAGCACGAGTCCTTCCGCTATCGCCCTCACGAAACCCGGACCAATGAGGCCCGCCTCCCCGGTCTTTTCCATGTCAACGCGATATAGATAAAATTCGTGCAGGTCTCCTCTAAGTTCGGGAACCCTTAGGAAGGGCGCGGTCTCGTAGACTGCAGGAATCTCCAGAACGTGCACTTCCTGGTATCTCTCGGCGTTCCCTTTCCGGGAAAAGGCGATTTCTCCCGAAAGCAGCGGGTCTTCCGCTCCGACCACATGGACGAATCTCCCGGGAGGCTCATCTCCGGGGAAGTATGGATAGAATCTGGTGGGTATTTGTGGCGAGTTACAACCTCCCATATCTAGGCAATAGTTGTGGAAAGAGCAGGAGAGGACTTCGCCAGGGAGCCTTGAGTATTCGTCTTCGGCGAGGCCGTCTATCATAGCGGCAGCTTTGCTCAAAGCGAGGCCGGAGGCCGGATTTTCATCGAGTTTTCTTAATTTATTGGCGCTTGGAAAGCCGAGTTTTCTGCCCGCCCAAGAATACCAAGCAAAGCACCGTTGCGCCAGTTCAGCGCCATCTTCCTCCAAGGCAATTGCCTTTTTTATCCTTGAACTTACCTCCGGCCAACCGCCCGCTTCAAGTCCATCGAAGAGAAATTGCACGGTCCTCTCGTAAGGAACCGTTATGAGATCGCAAGGCACGCCCCCAGAGAGCACTTCCGACGCCACCTCACTCGCAAGTTCGAATGCAGAGAACTCGTTCCTGTGGGTTCCTCGGATGATGCGTATGGCTTTCATGCGAAGTGTCGGAATGAAATCTAGCTATATAAAATGACCTCTTTTGAGAGGTACTGAATTTTGCCGACGGTCAGTTGCCTGAGGTTGCTTCACCCCAAGCGCGCTCGAAAAACTTAGGCAGAATGACCCGCGCAAATTTTCGGTCTTCCTATCCGTCCTGCGGCATATTTGGCGATATTTCCGTGTGATGTGCGTTGAGTCCCTACAGAGGAAACCTTTCATGTGGAACGGAGAACCGCCGATCGTCGGGTTCTCACGAGCCCGACGAGCACGCCAGGCCACTCTATTTTTCTGCGGCAGATATCCACAGATTCAGCGATTTTTTCGCCTGCCTTGCTATTAGGCGAGTAAACGGCGTCAGGTTTCCTTTGTCCGCTAGTTCAAGGCACCGATAATAGGTTTTCCTTGTTCGCTTCTCAAGAATTATCGGCGGAAAACCCGCTCGCATAAGGACCAAGTTTGTGAGGAGTCTTGCAATCCGCCCGTTCCCATCCGCAAAAGGATGTATCCAGGTTAAAGAATGCTGGACCTTTGCGCCTATCTCAATCGCAAAATGCCCCCTTCTGTTGGAATTAATTTTGGAAACGATCTGTTCATCGACGAGCTGAGGTATTTCCTTCCAACTGGGCGGAATGTGCCCTGAACCCGTAATGTATACCCGTTCCGTTCGGTAAAGCTCAGCATCAAACGGACTGATCTTGTCGAGTATCAGTGCGTGAAGACTGAGAATGTCTTTTTCGCTTATCCGTTTTTTCTTCAGAAGCGTTTCCAAGGATACCAGAGCGTCCCTGTGATTCGTCGCCTCGAGGTGTTCTCTCACAGAGCGGCCGCCGATGGTCATTCCGCGTTCAAGGACAAGAAAAGTCTCCTTCAACGACAAGCGATTGCCCTCTATTGCGTTAGAGTTGTATGTTAGCTCAACTTCGAGCTTTTTTCTGAGGCTTTCGACGGTGTTTAGTGGCAGGGGGCGAAGGCTCTCCAGTTTTTTCAGCAGCAGCTCGAGTTCTTCAGCCGTTCTCTTGTCAAGCGGTTCGCTTGCGCCTTCCTTTGGGACGGAAACCCCAGTTTCCTTTGCGTATTTGAGCATTGCGTCCCAGTTTTTGAAATACTTGAGGACCTTTTGCTTGACTGTTTTGCCAACTCGCGTAGATTCCACGAGTTCGTAATATGTCGCAAGACCCTTTGTTTTTCTTCTGATGAACGCCATGTTACTTATGTAGTGCCTACCGCCTTTTTAAGTTTTTCCATGTCGGTTCCCCACTACAAAGACAGCTAAGATAGAAACGCGCTAGTTTGAAATTGTGGGCACCGACGGAAGGGTCATAGAAAGGACCTTTTCTCTGAGCTTTGAAGAATCTTTAACTTATCTTTAAGTATTATTAAACGGCCAATATTTGTTCGCAGCCCAAAGCTATATAAATGAATATATTATATGTACCAATATAGGTGATTAAGACGACAACGAAGCAAATGCAAGTCCAGCTTGCCTACAATCCGACCCTTGAATCTGTGATAATGGTGGAGAGAACAATACAGAAATATAGCCAGGAATACGGCAAATACCAGCTGTGGAAGAGGCTTCCCAAGAAGATGATGTATCAGGTTTTTCAGGTGATACTAGATTACCTGGAGTCTTCTGGTAAGATACTGATAGACAAGGACGGAACTGTCATCTGGACATACGACCCCGAAGGAATACGGAAGATCCTCGCCCAAGGCGTGAAGCTGAGATGAGTCCGGACAAGCAACTTGCCGTAGCATTCGCTTCAAGAAAGCTAGAAAGCGACTTTGAAGAGCTGAATGCCGGCAAGTTCGAGGACAAGGCCCTCTACGGATTCATCAACAGGGCGATCTCCGACCTCAAGAAGGACGCTTCCTGCGGAATAAAGATGCCCAAGAAGCTGTGGCCGAAGGAGTACAAGCAATACGCACTGACGAACCTATGGAAATACGACCTTCCCAACGGCTGGCGTCTTATCTACACCATCAAAGAGAACGCGGTGATGATTCTGAGCGTCATACTCGAATGGTTCTGCCACAAGGATTACGAGAAGAGGTTCAAGTATTAACTCGCTTGAAGAAATGTATTTATTACAAACCGTTCCTTTCTTGTAGATGTTCAAGATAATAGCGGTTCCTGCGTGGTTTGGCGGAGCACACAAGGATGGCGTTGAAGCGGGACCGAAGAAAATTTTGGAATCATTCAACCTCTCGGCAGATGCAGAGTGGATTGCCGTTCCACAGGGAAATCCAACGAATGCCGGAGGCAAGGTGAAATATTTGTCGGAATGCCTGGAAGTATCAAAGAAGACTAAAGAATCTGTAAAAAGGGCCGCTAAATCAGGCAAGGTTCCTGCAGTAATAACTGGAGACGACAGTTACACTTTCGGCATACTTGCGGGGCTTGCCGAGGTTCACAAAGATTTTGTGGCATTCTGGTTCGATTCTCACGGAGACATAAACACTCCAAAGAGTTCGCCAAGCGGAACCGTTCACGGGATGCCTTTGGCAATTGCATTGGGATATGGCGACAAACGCCTGGTGGCGGTATCAAAGAAGAAAAAATCAATAACCAATGATAAACTTGTCCTGGTCGGAACAAGAGACCTCGACGCCCCTGAAACGCTTTTCATAAGGAAGCAAGGAATCTTGAAGTTCTCAAGTGATGAGATTTCTGTCGGCGGGGTGGATAGATTTTTCGAGACGATTGGTAAGGATCCAAAGATTTCCAAGGTGAAAAAAGCGTTCATCCATTTCGATGTTGACGTACTCGATCCGAAAGAAAGCCCTTCTGCGGCTATGCCCGTTCCGGAGGGCTTGAGTGTTGAAGAGTCAACTAAACTGCTAACGGGCTTGTTGAGAAGATATGAACTCATTGGATTCAGTGTTTCAGAATACAACCCGACCAAAGATGATGGGAGAACCCTTAACGCCATACGGGAAATATTGGGTTCCTTTGGATTGCTCAAGAGATAACAGAACTAAAAGTATATGCTCTTACAGGAATTGAATTTGCGAACTAGTTATCAAGCAAGAAACCTCTGAAATAACCGTAGATTAAAGAGTAGCGGGGAGTGCCGAGCCTTGGCGAGGTCTGTGTGCAGTCACACGGAGATTTTCCGTGCCAATGCACGGACTCGTGTTGCAGTCCGGAGAACCACCAATATTCGTTCCCCCGCATAATGGAAAGAATGGTAGCGGGGAGTGGATTTTCCAATCCGCGGATTGGATCCAGCCGCGGCTGGAGAACCACCCAATTAGTTCCCCCGCGGGTAAAAAAGATGGTAGCGGGGGAACGATTTGAACGTCCGATCTTCGGGTTATGAGCCCGACGAGCACTCCAGGCTACTCTACCCCGCTGTTGCAAGAAAGGACTTTTGGCGGTTTATATTGTTATCCGAGGCCCCGGATGAAAAGATTTCATTCCCCGGTTTCCTTGTCTTGCCAAAAGCTAGTTCGCATAGGAACCGGCATCCTGCGCAAGGTCGAGGTATTCTATGGCAAGTTCGGCGTTCCTCGTAGCGGTTTTGTCAGCTTCAAAAGCTTCCTTCAGGCTTTGGAAACCGCGCCAGCCCTCGAATGCAGCCAGCCCTCCAAAGACAAGGGAGGTTACCCCGCCAATTACCTTGAGCTGGACTGGAGCGTCAGATTGAATAACGTCATATCCGAAATCCACAGCCCCGATAGTTACTAGCGACCAGAATGCCGGGGAAACGGCCTGTCTAAGATAGGCCCCTAGCCTTGAGAGCAATTTTCCGTATTTCTCCTCGTAGATGGCAGCTTCCATGACGCTTGCTTCAAAGCCCTTCCTTAGCAAGTCATCCCCGCCGGGAGCTTCGTTCTGGTAAACTATTCTTCCAACCTGCCCTTTGGAAAGGAGCGCTAATGCATCTTCAGCCTGCTCCTGGAAATCCCCCTCGTCATATGAGAGATATTTCCGTTCAAGGGCGTCCGGAAGCCTTACTCGGAGAACTCCGCCATCCTCGCTAACGCTTGCCCACGGTTCCTTTTGCGGATTTGCCTGCGGCATTTCCAAAGGGCGCTTGCCCGATTTAAAACGCTTGCCAGGAATTTGCCCGGAAAACAACCCCCCGAGTCCGTTCCGGGCGGAAAAGAAATCTTAAATGCACCCTTGTCATCGGCGGTATGGGAAAACTAGGAAGGGAAATTGCAGGGGAAAAGGTTGACGAACTAATCAGGCTCCTTAACAAGGCTCTTGCTGACGAATGGCTTGCCTATTACCAGTATTGGACTGGCGCCCTTGTCGCAACGGGACCGATGAGGCCTGACGTTGCCAAGGAGCTTTCCGAGCATGCCAACGAGGAGAAGGGCCACGCAGACATGCTTGCCAACCGCATAATCGAGCTTGGCGGCAAGCCGATTCTCGAGTTTTCAGCTCTTCTGAAGGAAGGGAACTGCGGATATGCCGCTCCAACCAACCCGTCTACAAAAGCTCTCCTTGCCCAGAATATCAAGGGCGAAAGGTGCGTAATAGGGGTTTACATCAGGATTCTCAAGACCCTCAAGGGTTCGGAAGACTATATCACCTTCAACATGATTAGGAAAATTCTCGAGGATGAGGTCAAGCACGAGGAGGATCTCGAGAACCTCCAGGAAGACATCAAGGGCTAGGGCTTTCCCGGAAAAGAAACTATTTATTCAGGGCTAGCGGGAGCTTCCTCCCAGATGGTTCCAAAGGCAAGGAAAACAGCTGCAGCAGCAAAGACATTTCTTACATTCCTTGTCCTAGCTTTCCTAAGTTCCCCGGCCTTTTCCGCCTGCACAAGCGATTCGGACTGCCCGGGCGGCGAAAGCTGCAGCCCGACTTTCGACCAGTGTTACCTCTCCGATTTCGCATATACCCAGCCGCCTCTCGTGAGGGTTCCCCTCGGGGAGCGGAAAACCTTCTCGGTCCTTCTTGCCTCGCCCCTTCCGGAAATCCGGGAAATCCGCCTTTCATTCTCCGGTGAGGGACGCTATTTCACAAAATTTGTCGGAGGGACACCGAGCATTTCAGTGATAGTCTCCCAGAATGAGACGAGGAAAATCCCGATTGTTTTCCTCGGGGGCGCCATTGGCGCATATTCCGTCTGCATCAACGCCGAGGATGCCCTGCTTGCAGAGGTCAACAACACACACCCGAATTCGAAGGCATGCACCAGCTTCCTTGTCGAGGCAAACAAAAAGGGCGTTTTCACGGTAAGCACCCCGTCAATTGGCTTCGGCGGAATCCTTCTTCTGGGAATTGTTGGCGGGCTGATTTATTCAACTGAAAAAAGAGGTCGACGGCGCGAATGAACCTCCTTGTCGGAAAATTCCTTGTCAAGGCTGCGAGAACCTATCTCAAGGCAAAGTTCGCCAATCCCCGCAGCAGCATTGAGTTTGACTGGCCGAAAGCATGCGAGGAGAAACTGGGCTGTTTCGTGACCCTTTCAACATACCCCGGAAAAGCCCTGCGCGGCTGTGTTGGTTTCACCGAGCCGATTTTCCCCCTGAAGGACGCTCTTCTCGAGGCCGCTTTCTCGGCAGCGTTCCGGGATTCCCGGTTCCCGCCGCTCGGGGAAGGGGAACTTCCGAAAACGCTTTTCGAGGTTTCTGTCCTTACAAAGCCGAAAAGGATATTTGCCAAGGACGTGAAGAAGCTGATTTCCTCGGTCGAAATCGGAACGGACGGGCTTATCGTCAGGTACCGTTCCTTCTCAGGACTCCTCCTTCCCCAGGTTCCCGTTGAACTTGGCTGGAATGTCCCGGAGTTCATTTCCCAAACCTGCCAGAAAGCGGGACTCCCCCCAGACATCTGGGTTACCAATTTCAGTTCCCTGACCTTCTCGAAATTCCAGTCCGAGATTTTTTCCGAGGATAAGCCCGAAGGGAAAATTGTCAGGTCCGGTTGAGGCACGGATTTCGCTAGCGCTTACGAACCGGACGGAAAGCGAGGGGTGACCGAGCATAGGCACGCAGTGCGTAGTTCCTCCTCAGAGTTGCCTGCAGACAATCCAGCCGAAGTCGGAGGGACCCGGCCGGAATTCCCGTGCTGAAATGCACGGGCCTCACTAATGTTCGGGAACCGGTAGGATTCATGGTGGCTGGAGCCGAGCCCCAAAAGGGCGAAGGCGAAAGTCCTTGAACTCAAAGATAAATCCGCGAAGCGGTAAGTTGAGTTCAAGTGGGCCCGGCCGGAATTGAACCGGCGGCCTGCGCTGTGTGAGAGCGCCGTCATAACCACTAGACCACGGACCCGTTTGTCTCTGTTCAGCTGGTCCCGCGGTCTAGTGCCTTATATCATAATGCTCCTCAGAGCATCAGTGTCCTCTGAGGAGGACACAGGCCACTAGCCCACTAGCCCACGGACCCGCGTTGATTCGTTTTGGTGGAAAACGTCCTTTTTATTTGTTTCCGGCGAGAGAAAAGGATAATATCCTCTAAAGACAATTCCAATTGAAGGGATGGCTAAGAAGAGAGTCAAGGTCAAAGGAAGTCGAATATCTTACTATGACAACTGCTGCAGGAACCCGGAAAAGACCCTTGTCTTCCTCCAGCCAGGCGACCTCCTTGGGAATTCCATTGAAGACTTCCTAAGGGAGAGAAATCTCAAGTTCAGGATTCTTTCCCCGGACTACCCGGGGCGGGGGGAGTCGGACTGCACAGAGGACAATTCAATCCCCGCGCTTGCCGAAAGAATTCTTGCCTGGAAGAGGGCCCTCAAGCTAAAGAGGCCGGTCCTGATAGGAGTGAGCTTCGGTGCAGCCGTTGCTAACGAGATAATTGCCCGCGGGAAACGGTGCGATTTTGAAAAGGCGTTCATAGTCTTAGGCGGGGAATATTTCCGCCCAGTGGGCAAGGCGGCCATAAATTTCTTCTTTTATCCCTGCAGATTTTCCGAAACCCTCCGGAAAATCTATCGCTTTCTTGTCGTTTCAACAATCCCCGCGCTTTCAGGGCTTTATTCAGTTGACCTAAGGAGCATAAACGAGCAGTGGCTTTCAATAGTTAATTACAAACTCCCTTTGCCGGGAAAGGAAGTTTCTCTGCCAGTCGTTTTAATAAACTCAAAAAACGACAGGGTTATTGATCCTTCCTCCAAAGGAAAGCTAAGGGTCCTTTACAAGGGATGCAGGGAATACTCAATCAAAGCACCCCATGACCTCAAACTCCTCAACGTTTCTGAAATAGCAAGGGAAGCCCTCCCTGTAATTGAGAGGGAGATCTCAAACTAGCGTCGGAGTTGCCGGATTGAGGGCTTCCTGCACAAGGTAGATTGCAATCCCGACGGCGGTTGGCAGGAGAAGCTCGGACTCGAGTCCTAGGTGTTCCATGCCCTTCAGGGGCGCGGTGCCGAAAACAATTACAACTGTCTTGTCCGCCTTGAGGGGTTCGGCAATCTTCCTTACATCAAGCCCCCTCGTAACCTTGTGGTCAAAATAGAAGACCCGTTCGGGCTTGAACATCTCAATTGCCGCGCCCCAGTCCGGGACAATCAGGACACTCCTCCCCATATTGCCCGCAATCCTATTGACCTCGGCAACACCCTTCTTCACGGAAGGCGGGGAATTGCAGATTACGAACGTTGGCGAGGGGAATTCGAAAACGGTCCGCGCGAAAAAAACAAGCTCCTCCTCGCTAGCGGGCTCGTTAAGGACAATTACGAGCTCTCCCTCGAAAACCATTCCCTTTCCAGCTCACATCCGCTTTAGCTTTATTTTCTTCCTTTCCTTCTCAACCGAGAAAAGGTATTCCAGGAGCGGGACATAATTGAAATGCAGCTCAACCCCCGGCTTTTCAGTCCTCAGAACAACATCGTCCCCGTCGTTCTTTAGGATTCCCACGACAGTTGCGGATTTGCCGTCCGCAAGCTTGACTTGTACTGCAATCGTCCCAGTTTCTACCATGGCAAAAGGCCGGAGCTTGAGGTAAATAAGGTTTTACCTCCAGGGGACCCTCCCTTAAACCCCAAAGAAACTAATTTAACTGCCCGGCGCCTTTTCAAGCCGTGCCAAGGGCTAAGATAGATTTCGGGGAGAAATGGGAGGCAACTCTTACCGCACGGCTTTCAAGCGCCCTCCCGGAAAAAATCTCTTCTGAGCCAAGGACTGAAAAGGAGCTTTTCGAGCTTGCGCTTGCGGAGGCGGGAGGAAAGCAGACCGTTTCCGAGCTTAAACGCCTTTATTCAATCCAATTCTCCCGAGCACTAAGCAACAAAAGCGCGGTTTCCGCGTTGAACCGCTCGGTAAGACACCTTCTCGGCCCGCTCCTCTCGAAACTGCCTCCCGAATTCAAGAAATCAATTAACAAAATCCAGATTGGCCGAGGCGGGAAGCACGGCCTCATTTTCTTCACTGACAGGGCGAAGGCGGCTGAGAAGCTGAGGAAAATCTACCTTTCGGCCCGCCAGAAATCCCTTGGAAAGGAGGTTCTCCTTGCTCTTGAACGGAGGAATTTTCTTCCAGTGGAAAGCCTTCCCTGCCCAAGGAGCCAGGCTGAGCACTCCCTCAAGCCGCTTTTCGAATTTTCCCTTGTCGGGGAAGAGCAGGTGCCGGGCGGGAAACAGGTGCTTTTTCTTCCGGACAGGGAACTTGCTTTGCCGGAGGGACCGGCCGAGCGCCCGGGCGGGAAAGGTGGGTTTCTTCCCCTTGCCGAGCAAGAGTTTCCCGGCGGAAAATTCACGAGGAATTTCAAGTTCTCCCGATTCTCCTTCGAAAGGAAGGAGGGGATTGTCGAGCGGCGGCTTTCCTTCGACCTTGTCGTTTTCCAGCCGGTGAACGGTTCCCTCCACCTTTGCGACATTTCCCCGAGGGATGCATCCGTCCAGGCCGTGCGCATTCTCAGGGAAAAGTCAATCCTCCTCGGCGTTCCGGCACACCTCCACCTTTTCGCCACGGAATTCCGGAAATCAGCGGTCGACTATTCCGAGCGCAACGGGATACTGCTGCATCGGATGGGCAAAACAGAAAAGGATTAAAACGGGCGTTGTCGTCTGAACCCCGGAATGGCACAGAATCTTATCCGTTCAATTAAGAGGCGGCTTCCATTCATCCAGAAAAAGGAAATTCCAACCGAATATGTCATGGAGTTCGAGGAATCCATTGAGGAGCTTGCGAACAATCCGAACGAGCCGGGGACTGCACGAAAGAAGCCCTACCGGGTTAAGATAATCAGGGCAACCCGGGCGGAGGAAATGGATCTTGTTCGGACCCTTCTCCAATCCCACGAGCTGATTCTTATTAACATTGCGAACATAAACGATGTTGAGGAAGTCAAGCGGGGCATTTCGAAGGTCAAGGTTGCCTGCGCTCGGCTCGGCGGGGAAATACTGGGGCTTGACACAAAGTGGCTCCTTGTCGTTTCCGACAAGATACGGGTTGAGAAGGAGAGCGCGTTCTGATGTCCTTTGCCGAGAAGGTTTTCAAGATTGCCCCCTCCGAACTTGACAAGGCGAAGTCCGAGCTTCTCGAGAAGGATGATTTCAAGACCCAAGGGTATTTTCTCAAGTCTGCGAAGGCGCTAAACCTCAAGGGCGAGGATTATTTCCTGATAGTTTCAGCGCCAATTGAATTCTTCCTCAAGAACGCCGAAAACCTCAAGCCATATCCGGAGGTTGAGGGAGATGAAGGCGCGCAGATAATCACCGCAGTCAAGGACCAGGAAAAGGCTGCCGAAGCCGGTTTCGGGCTTGTAATGTCCTAGGAAACCAGTAAAACCCGCAAAGTTTAATAACTTACCATTTCCAAGTGGTTTAATGACCTATCTTGGAGCAATTGCCGCGCCAGGGAAAGTTTTCATTGTTTCCGACGGGCAGGAAGTTGCTGAACTAGGCCCAGATGGGACTGCCTGCACAGCCAACCCGCTTCCGGGTTATGTTAACAGGAAAATCTTCAAACGCGGAAAGCTTCTCCTCGGAACTGCAGGAGATGCCATACGATCCCGAAGGCTCGCAAAGAAAATCCCTTCGGATGCTTGCGTTGAGGATGTTGTCAGCAGATATTTCGAAAGCATCCAAGGCTTCAGAAGGAGAAGGCAAGAAATTTTCAACGAATTGACGAACGGCTACGAAGGAACGGATTTTTTCAAAAATGCCGCGCCAGACCTACAGTATAACGTCGGAATTCTTGTGGCGGGCCTTGACGGGACTGCAATTTACCTGAGCTCGGTTGACCCGGATATAGACAAATACATTGAACTCTGGAATGAACTCGGAGAAAAAAAGGCCGCTCTTGAGGAGATTGGAAAAAGAACAGTCAGCACTTGCTTGGATTCTGCGGGACTGCCCTACAAATCCGCTCTTGGCGGGCATGCGCTTCGCCACAAGGGAGATTTGAAGGAAACCGCCTGGCCGCCGCCAGCAGGAGCCGTTTCGCTTGGCGACTTTTCCGGCTGCGTTGCATATCTGGGCGCAGTTTGCGAGGAAATAAGCGGATTGTGCGGGGCAATCGGCCCGCCAACGCACTTCGCAGTCCTTTCAAGCGAAACGGGTTTCCTAACCGGCGCATATGAAGCGTTGGCTGCACGGGAAAGGGAAGCTTTTTAGTGCAAAGCTCAGCCCAGCAAAACCCTTTTATTCTTCCCCGTTTTTTCCCTAGAAGAATGATCGGACCAGACCTCCACCCGCTTGAAATAGCGGTTCTCAAGGCTCTTGCCGGAGCCTCCGGCGGGGAAATCTCAACAGAGCAGCTTGCAAAGGTTGCGGGAATCGAGAAAATCTCGGCGACGAGGACTGCCTATTTCCTCTCAACGAAGGGATTCGCCGAGCTTGCGGAAAAGGCGGACCTCCTTTTCAAGATAACCCAGGAGGGCGCGCAGGTTGCAAAGGAGGGCCTCCCGGAAAAGAAAATCATCTTAGCGCTTCTTTCAACCGGGAACACCTCGCTTCCAAGGATTTCCGCAAAAGTCGGGCTTGACGAACAGCTTGTTTCAATCTCAATTGGCCATCTCAAGAAAGCCGGGCTTGTGGAAATAACCAAAATTGACGGAGAAACAATAGTTTCGGTAACCCCCCGGGGCGCGGATTTCCTAAGCTTGAAAACCCCCGAAGAGGACGCGCTTGGGAAAATCCTGTCAAGTGCAGGGCCCCTTATGGAGGATGTCGCAAAACTCCTTGTCCACAGGAAATGGGCGGTTCCGGTCGAGCGGAAAGAACACAGGGCAAGGATAACTGAAGCCGGTCTCAACCTGGTTGCCTCGGGAATAAGGGCGAAGGAAACGAGCCTTACCCCGGAGCTTTTGGAAACCGGGAAATGGCGGGAGTTGGAATTCCGCGCGTTCGATATGAATGCGCAAGCCCCCGTTCCAAGGACAGGGAAACACCACCCCCTTCATTCGATAATCGAGCAGGTAAGGAGGATTTTCCTCCAGATGGGATTCACCGAGGAGCGGGGCCCCTTCGTCGAATCGACCTTTTGGTGTTTCGACGCCCTTTTCCAGCCCCAGGACCATCCCGCGCGCGACCTTGCGGACACTTTCTATCTCTCAACCCCTTCAAGGGCGAATGTCCCGGAACTTCTTGTTCCGAAGGTGAAGGCGGCACACGAGCACGGAATAACTGGCTCAAGAAGGGGCTGGGGGGGCACCTGGTCCGAGGAAATAACCCGCCAGCTGGTTCTCCGCACGCACACTACGGCAGTTTCCGCCCGCTCCCTTGTCAAATACAAACCCCCCGCGAAAATATTCACAATTGACAAAGTCTACCGGAACGAAACCCTCGACTACAAGCACCTTGCCGAGCTCTACCAGGTCGAGGGTATTGTTTTTGACGAGAACGTTACCTTCAGGAACCTCCTCGGCTATTTGCGCGAGTTCTATGTAGGGCAGATGGGTTTCGAGCGGGTGAGGTTCCGTCCGGCATATTTCCCATATACTGAAATGTCAGTTGAGCCGGAAGTTTATATCGAGGGCAAGGGATGGATGGAGCTTGGAGGGGCGGGGATTTTCAGGCCGGAGGTTGTCAAGCCGCTGACGGGGCTTGAGTATCCCGTCCTTGCGTGGGGCCTCGGGCTTGACCGGCTTGCAATGCTGAAACTCGCGCAAACGGACATACGAATGAACTATCAGAACGACCTTTCCTGGCTTTCGGAGGTTGTCCTCCCATGATAACTGAGTTCTCCCTTTTCGACCTCATGCGGCTCATGGGGAACCCGGAGATTTCCAAGGGCGAGCTCCTGGACTTTTTCGCAATGTATGGCTGCCCGCCCGAAGCTCCGGAGGGGGACTTGCTCAAAATAGAGGTTTTCCCGAACAGGCCTGACCTACTGATGATTGAAGGCGCTGCGCGCGCCCTCAAGGGAATCCTCGGAATTGAGCGGGGGCTGCGGCTCTACTCCCCGATTCCCGCCGGAAATTCGGCGAAGATAGACCCGCTCGTGCGCGATGTAAGGCCCTTCGTTTCCTTTGCAATTGTCCGCGGAGTTGCGATGGACGACCAGACCGTTGCCTCGATAATGCAAATCCAGGAAAAGCTCCACCAGACGCACGGGCGGAAAAGGCGGAAGGTTGCGATCGGCATACATGATTTCGACAAAATCAAGTTCCCGATAACCTACACAGCGGTCGAACCTGACAGCGTTTCCTTCATTCCCCTTGAGATGGAATTCTCCCTCACCTGCCGGAAAATCCTCGAAAGGCATCCGAAGGGACAGGAATACGCGCACCTCCTCGAGGGGAAGAAGCTCTACCCCCTGATTGTCGACTCATCCGGGCAGGTCCTTTCAATGCCCCCGATAATAAACAGCAGGGCTACGCGCGTGACTCCGGCAACGAGGAACCTCCTGATTGACGTTACCGGAACTGACGAGGATGCGGTCCAGAAAGCCTGCACGATAATCGCAACCGGGCTTGCCGAGCGCGGCGCGCAGATAGAGCTTGTCCATTCTGGGGATGATGTGACGCCGTTCCTTTCCCCCGAGAAAATGAAGTTTTCCCTTTCCTATGCGAGGAAGCTTCTTGGAGCTGAGCTTCCCGCCGACGAAATTGCCGGCGCTCTTGAGCGCATGAGGTTCGGAGTCGGGGAAATTGATTCGGACACGCTGGAAGTCTCGGTCCCCGCATATCGCACGGACATTCTCCATCAGTTCGACCTTGTCGAGGATGTTGCGATAGGTTTGGGCTATCCGAGCTTCGATCCGGAAATCCCCGCCCTCCCCTCGATCGGGCGCGAGCATCCGGTAATTGCGCGGAGCAACAAGGCAAAGGACGCAATGATTGGCCTAGGCTATCAGGAGGTCTATACCTTTGCAATGACAAGCGCACAGAAGCTTTTTGGGAAAATGAACGAGCCGGAGCGCCCGGTTGCGCAGGTCTCGAACCCGAAAACCGAGGAATTCACGCTTCTCAGAGACGAGCTCCTGCCCTCGCTTGTCGCAATACTTGAGCTTAACAAGCACAACCAATATCCCCAGGCGATTTTCGAAGCTGGCGACGTCGTTGTCCTTGACTCTGAGATAGACGTCAATTGCCGGACCGAGCGGCGGCTTGCAGCAATCTTTTCCGGCGGGACTTTTGAGACTGTCAAGGGGCAAATTGAGCGCCTCCTGAAGCAGCTTGGAATTTCCCAGGTTTCCTTCTCGCCCTCGGAGAAGGCGACGTTCCTTCCGGGGAGGCAGGCGGAGATTTCCTCCGAAGGGGCGGTTCTGGGCCACATTGGGGAACTCCATCCGCAGGTTCTTGAGAACCACGGGATTGACCAGCCTTCGGTCGGGTTTGAGATTGCCCTGGAATAAAAGGAATCCAAACGTTTTTTAATTGTCAGTTCCAGATAGCTTGAATGTTTGTCGGAAAAAACAGGAAGGGGTTTCTTTTCGCGCTGGGCGCGGCAGCCACAAGCGGGTTTTCAATCTACCTGAACCGGTTTGCGGTTGGCCAGACCGACCCGGTCCTCTTCTCATTCCTGAAAAACCTGATTGTTGCCGTTTTCCTCGGGCTTTTTCTTGTCAGAAACATCAAAAGCGCGAAATCCGCATTTTCCGGGAAGACTGCTCTCCCGCTTGCATATGTCGCCTTCCTGTCCGGAGGACTCGCATTCCTCCTTTTCTTCCTCGGGCTGAAGGAAACCTCGGCGGTTTCGGCGAATTTCTTCCACAAGTCGATGTTTGTGTTTGTCCTCGTTGCTTCCGTATTTGCCCTAAGGAAGCTTTCCGCATCAAGGGCAGCTATCTCGGCAGCGCTTCTTGCCGGGAATTTCCTTTTCTGGAGGGTTGCGAATCTTTCTTTCAATTCCGGCGACCTGATGATTCTTGGAGCAACAGCCCTATGGGCGGGGGAGGCGCTTCTTGCCGAAAAGTTCCTTTCGGGAATCCCGGCGAAAACGATTTCATTTTTCAGGTTCGCGGGAGGGCTCCCGGTTCTAGGGGCATTCCTCCTTTTCAGGAGGACTACTGACTGGTCAATTGCATTCAATTCATTTGGCTGGACGCTTGCCCTTGCAGGAGTTTTGCTTGCGTATTCCTTCCTGTATTTCTCGGCAATAAAGCATTTCGGAGCTTTCAGCACAACGGCGGTTCTCTCGCTTTCGCCCCTAGTCACATTCGCCCTCTCCTCCGGAATTTCATTTCCGACAGTTTCCCAAGGGCTCGGGGCGGGGCTTGTCTTGGCAGGCGCCCTTGCGCTTTTCGCCTTCGAATCCGGAAAACCCGCCTCTTCGGCTTGAGGCGAAATGTCAGACTCGGAAGGAATCCTGCTTGCCGCAAGATACGGTTATGTCACGAACAGCCTTGGCTATTGCGGGCCGAAGGGGACTGGAGATTCCTTGTATAATTTTGTTTGTACGGGAAAAGGCGCCCCCCAGGTAAGGAAAGCCCTTGAAAGGTTCGAAGCCCTCTATCCATACCTGCGGATGATTTCCAGGGCCCGCGGAATAAGGGACCCGCTTGACGAAAAGGTCGTCCGCGCCCATTTCACCGGGGGAAAGCTGATTGAGGGCAGCTGGCAAGCGGAACTTTCCAATCTAATCAGGGGAACCTTTTCCAAGCGGGGGCTCCCTAGGAGAATTGCCGAAAGCCTTGCTTCGAAAGTTCCCGCTTCGGCTGTGCCGCATCACTCATTCCACGTCTTTTTCATACACACGATAACCGGCTCAGTTCCGGCTACCCGCGCAACCGAGAACAACTGCATAATTTCCCCGGCAAGGTATCTCGGGAACGGATTTGCCGAAAGGCGCTTTGTCGAGAAGAACGGAAGGTTCGGCAAGCTTCGGAAAACCAATGTGAAGATTGACGCCGAATTCCTGGGGCGCGCCCCGGAGAAAGGGGATTATCTCGCCTTGCACTGGAATTTTGCGGCGGAAATCCTGACAAAGCGCCAGGCGAAGCTGCTTGAGAAAATCAATAGGCGGAATCTGGATGCAGTCCTAGGTTGACTTGGGGATTCAGCTAGTGCTTGCCGTGGCTATGCTCGCAGCTTGCGGCAACTTGAGGAAAAACGCGGCTAATTCGGCTCCGCTCTGAGGAGCCGTTTGTCTTCTTTCGGAACCCACACGTGTTCATATCCTAGCGTTCTCAACAGTTTTGAAATTTTCACATCGACATTTTTGCAATTCCAAGGGTGTAGCTCTATAGACAGTGAGGGTTTCCACTTTTTGAGCGATCTTTTCGCCCCAAGAAGAAACTTGTATTCCGCGCCCTCAATATCAACTTTCACATAATCGACACGATTTATTCTATTCTTCAAGACGAAATTGTCAAGCAAGTCTATTTTCACCGTTTCTATGACTGCACCTTTGCTCAAAATAGAACCGTCGTCACGTATCTTTGCTTTTCCTTTGAAGTCTCCAAGACCAAGTTCGAAAGGTCTTATGTTTTTGGCTCCAGAAATTTCAATGTTTTTTTTCAGTTTTGAATAAAGGAAACCTACCGGTTCAAACGCATATATTTCGGCTTGAGGGTTCGCCACCGCGACCTTTATAGAATAAAGTCCCCAGTTAGCTCCGACGTCGAGCACTATTGCGTCCTTGCGCCTCAGAGAAACATCCCTGCAAAACTCCCCAGAAAAAAGTTCCCAGAGGTTCAACGTTCCGAAACAAGTGTTCACGAATTTTGCCTTGCCTATTCTGGTTTCTATTTCAAATTCCGCCAAATGTTTCAAAAGAGAGTCGGTTTTTTCCATCCCCAGAAAAAGCCTGAGGAGGCTTCTGGAAAAGATCCAAAAAGTCAGTTTAAGTTTCGACGGGGGGGGGGGAACTGGTCGAAAGGTAATACAGCCAGGCCCGATATGTCAGAAACTTCACGCCAGACATTTTGTTCTTTCCGGAACTTGCTTTATATTACTTTCCCGGATGTGAATGCTCGCAGCTTGCTGCTACTCGGAGGGTTTCTTCAGCTTCCTCGGCTTTCATTGACTGGACCGCAAGCCCAGCATGTACCAGCAAATACTCGCCAGCCTTCACGTCCGGAACAAGGGTGATGTCTATCTTCTTCCCCCCGGCAACCGTTGCCTTCTTCGCTTTCTTGTCGACTTTCAGTATCTTTTCGGGTATTGCTAGGCACATTTTCTGGGACGACGAGCAGGCATTCTTTTAAACTTTTCAGTTCCCATTCAATCAATATGGAGCAGAGCAGAAAAGTGGTTTTTGTCTCCCACTGCATCCTCAACACGAACTCAAGATGCAAAGGCGGCGAGGTGATTCATCCTTCAATCGTCCACAGCGTTGTCGACTGGCTCCAGACGAAAGAAATAGGAATAATTCAGATGCCCTGTCAGGAATACGTTTTTGAGGGGTTGAATCGGGACTGCCTAATTTTCCCGGAGCTTTTCACTACCGAGTTCAGACAGCTTTGCCGAAGAATTGCAGAAGAGCAAGTTGCAATCGCTAAAAACTATCTTTCCGACGGCCAGAACGTTCTCGCGTTCGTTGGAATCAAAGGAAGTCCGTCTTGCGGGATAAACTTCACGCACATTATGGAGGCGGGCTCTCCAAAAAGGGTGGCTGCCAAAGGCATATTTTTCCAAGAGCTCGAACTCGTTCTAAAGGAAAACGTGCTTGAAATCCCGATTGTCGAGTACTGGCGGAAGGGCGAGGAAGCATTCTTTCAGAAGATGAATGAAATCCTTGCCCGGAGCTAGTGCACCGAGCAGGTGATGCACGGGTCATATGCCCTAACAAGCATTTCCAAAAGCCTCTTTAAGTCGGCTTCAGTCTTCCTCCCCCGGTTCTGCTCAAGGAGCGCGTTTGCATCATCCTCGATGTTTGTCAGGTTCTGCGCGGTCGGGGTGACGATGTCAGCCTTTGTGCATATCCCGCCCGAATCAAACCAGAGCTTGTTATAGAGCGTTCCCCTCGGCGCTTCGACAGCCCCCACCCCAAAGCTCTCCCTCGGCTCGACAGGAACGGACCAGTCATCCTTCCGGAGGCCTGTCGAGACTGCAAGGGCAAGCTGCTTTTCAATCTCTTCAGTGAACTCGAAAATCTCCTCTCCCTGGGCAATGTTGTTGTCAAAAATGCTTGTTGTCGGCTGCATCTTCCCGGCGAGGATTCTCCTCGCAAGCGCGCCAACGAGGAAACCGCGCCCCTTATGGGTTCCGAACTTGGCGCTTGAGTAAAGCTTGACAGTTTCGGAAATGTTTTCTTGGTATTTCTTCGGGTCGAAGCGGGCTCGCTCGCTCGTCTCGACGAAGGAATCGCCGTAATAATCCTCAAGGGCGAGGTAGGTAGTTTTCCTGTGGACCGGCGCGAAATCTCCGATTGCCTTTTTGGCGACCTCCATCAGCTCTTCAGCAATAGGTATGGTTTCCCGCGCAAGGTCTATTAGCTCTTCAGCCCGGTGGAACTCCGGAAACTGGGTGAAGCCGCCGACAATGGTCGTGGTCGGATGGACCTCCCGCCCCCCGATTCCCCGAAGAACCGCGTCGCACATTTTCTTGACTGCGAGGATTTTCTTAAGCAGCTTCGGATTCTTCTTCATCAGGTCCGCCCCGGAATCAACCCCGAGGAAGTCGGGCAGGGCAAGGAAAAAGAGGTGCAGCGTGTGGCTCTGGACAATCTGCGCGGAAAGCATCGCCTTCCTGAGCGCGACCGCTGTCGGAGTTGCCCTGATTTTGAACGCATCTTCAATAGCCCGTATTGTCGCCAGGTTATGGGCTGTCGGGCAGACCCCGCATATCCGCGGAGTAATGAAATGGACGTCCTCATACCTGCGGCCAACGACAATCCCCTCGAAAAGCCGCTCCCCTTCCTCTATGTGCAGTTCTGCTTTTCCCTTGAGAAAGTCGACCTCAATCCGCCCATGCCCCTCGATTTTTGAAATATAGTCAGTTGCCATTATTTTTTCTTCACTTCATCCGATTTGGTTTGGGTTCAGACTTCGGCATCCGCTTCAGCCTCTCTCCTCCACCTTCCAGTCTTTCAGAAATATCCTCAGATGGCTTTCGGCAAGCGCCTCACTTCCCAGGATTCTCACAAGCTCAGCTTTCATCTGGGGAATGTTCGCGCCCCGGACCCTTCCTGTGCAGCCATAGCAAACCTTTCCGAAGCTTGGGCAGGGCGCCCCGCATTCCCCGGCCGAAACCGGACCAAGACAGGGCTTGCCTTCCAGAAGGAGGCACTTGTTCTCGCGCGCCTTGCATGCAAGGCAGACCGGATATCCCCCGAACTTGTCCGGAATCCTCCCTATGAGGATCCGCTCAAGGAACCATCCGACAGTCTCCGGAAGAACCGGGCAGCCGTGGAGGTAATAATCGACCTTTATTGTCCTGTCAAGGGGTTCCGCCGGGACATTGCTTTTCGACTTGTATTCCGGGGAATAGATGAGGGACATGAATTTCTCCCTGACCCTCTTGTCAGCAAGGCTCGGGACCCCGCCGACACACGCGCATGCTCCAAGTGAGACTATTGTCTTGCTTCTCTCCCGCAGCTCAATCATGAGCTCCCTGTCTTCAGGAGTCATTGGCGAGCCCTCAACGAAGGAAACGTCGATTTTCCCTTCCACGGGAATCTTCCTTTCCTGTCCGAGCCGCCATTCCACAATCCGCGCGTTTTTCAAAATCTTCTCGACAATCGGAACAAACGCAAGCTCGCAGCCCTCGCAGTCGGTAAGGTCGTAGATTGCTACTGTAGGACGCAAGTCCGCAAGTCCTCTGCGGAGGACTGTAGGACGCAAGTCCGCACCCGCCTTTTTGCTAGAACGCATCGGGCATTTCCTCCATTACCTGCTTGTAGCTGAAAACCGGCCCTTCCTTGCAGACGTATTTCTCGTTTATTGCGCAATGCTGGCAGACGCCAACCCCGCACTTCATTCTCCGCTCGAAGGAGAGAAGGATGTCTTGGTCGGCAAGCCCCATTTTCTTGAGGGATTCGACGGTCGGCCGATACATCATCGGGGGACCGCAGAGTATTGCCGTCGCATTCTCAGGTTTCTCGAGCTTGATGTCCGCGAGCCTTTGGTTCGCAAAGCCAACGCAGCCCGCCCATCCAGGAGCGGCCCTGTCAATTGTTGCCAGCACTTCCATGAACTTTTCCCAGTTGGGGAATTCCTCGGAGAAGAGGAGGTCCTGCGGCGTCCGCGCCCCATAGACAAGCCAGACCTGCCCGAAATCCTTCCTGTGCTTTTCGACATAATGTATCAGGGAGCGGAACGGCGGGATTCCGCAGCCGCCGGTAACCATTATCAGATCCCGTCCCTTCAGGGCCTTGACATCGAATCCGTTCCCGAAGGGGCCCCTCACGCCAACATAATCTCCCTTTTCAGCTGAAAAGAGCTTGCCGGAAACCGAGCCTATCGTCCTTACGGCAACATCGAACTCATTCTTTCCATATGACGCGAACCCGACCGGGATTTCGCCGAACCCGAAAACCGAAAGCATTAGGAACTGCCCCGGTTTCCAGTTTTCCATCCGTCTCTCAGGCCTCAGGGTCAGATGTATGACATCTGAAGAAATCCGCTTCGCCTCGGCAACCTTTGCCCTTATCGGCTCTTCGACTGGCATTTTGACAAAACCTCCCTGAAATTTATTGCAACCGGGCAGAAATGGAAGCATCTGTCGCAGCCAACGCAGTCCGGCGTCCCCCGCTCAGCAGTTGCCCGCGCGAACTTGTGATAATACCAGTTCTTTATCCGCGAGGAAAGCTCCTTTTGGAAAACGTGCCCCCCGGCAACGGCCGAGAAGCTCTCAAGCATGCAGGAATCCCAGCGGGTGCAGCGGGCGCCGGTTTTCTCGCCAATCGGGACCGAATCGTCAACCTCGAAGCAGTAGCAGAGCGGGCAGACATATGAGCATATCCCGCAGCCAAGGCAGGTTCTTGCAACCTCTTCCCAAACTTCCTTCGGGGCGTTCTTGACCGCCTCTCGGAGCTTTTCGGGGTCAATCAGTAGAGAATCCCTCCTGCCAGTTTCAGGGACCTGCGTATCGGTTGCCCCGAAGAATTTCCTGTATTTGGCAAGGAACCTTTCCCCCCGGGGAGTTCCCGCAACAGCAAGATAGTCAAGTCCGTTGTCATGGAAGAAAACGTCAAAGGCAGCTCCCGCCCGGGAATAGTCGCCCATTCCGATAATCAGGGTTGCCTTCCTTCTCCCGGAATATGCAGGGTTCTTTCTGAAGATGCTCTCAAGGGTTTCGAGCGCGAGAATGTCGAGGGGATTTACTCCAAAAACTATCTTCTCCTTCTGCGCGTTTCCCTTTTTCACAACAGCCTGGCCTTTCAGGTTGAAGCGGAAGCTTTCAGCGCCGTCGGGGAAAAGGAAGCTTTTCACAGGAGAGATCATTGTCAGGTTCTCCATGGGCGCGATCCTCCCCTTGTATTCCTGGAACCTTCCTTCGAAGGGAATGAACGGTATCGGCTTAATCGCCGCAAGAAGAAGCCTTAAATTTTCCTTCGGGAGGGAGAACGCCCTTTTCTTCTTATGCGGAGTTTCGGCCACGGCTGAAAAACGCCCCGGAACTTCTCGGATAAATATCTAACTGATTTTCGCTACCCGACCCGCGTGCCCGCAGGCACCGGCTTTTCTGGGACTGCGAGAACGGGCAGGAGCCCGTCGGCATATCCGATATCGAAAATCATCCCCTCGGAAAGCTCTCCCATTATTTTCCTCGGTTCTAGGTTGACGACGAAGAGCGCCTGCCTTCCAAGGAGTTCGTCCCGGATTCTCCTGAGCGGCGGGTCCTCGGGGGAAACATTGGGTCTCTCCTTCTTCATTCCGACGAGTATTTTCCGCTTGTGATCGCCGAAATCGACAATCATCCGGACGAGTTTGTCGGATTTTTCGACATCCTCGATTGCCTCTATTGTCCCGACCCTGACATCTATTTTCTCAAGGTCGGAGAAAGGAATTGTCGGTTTTATCGGTGCGGTCATTTCCAATCAGCCCTTGAACGAATGCTTAATTGCTTCGAGAACGGGCAGCTTCTCCCCGGTTATGAAAGCCTCGAGCGCCCCGCCGCCGGTGCTCTGGTACGAGAACTTCCCGTCAAGCCCAAGCTTAGAAATCGCGGCGTTTGTATGTCCCCCGCCAATCACCGTGTGCGCGCCCTCGCCGGTCCTGTTCGCAGCCGCTTCCAGGATTTTCTTGGTCCCCTCGCCAAAGCCCGCCCTCTCGAAGAACCCCGCCGGTCCGCTAACGAAAACAGTCTTCGCCCGGGAGATTTCCGCAGTGAACTGGCTTGCCGCCTCGGGGCCGATGTCGTAGATAGGATAAGGGGTCGGAACTTGCTTGACTATCAGGGGCGCTCCGTCTTTCTCGGCAAGGTGGTCTGCCGGGAGAAGCAGATTCATCGGATATTTCTCGACAAGCTCCGCAAGCTTTGCCATTGCCTCAAGGGAAAGTTCGCCCTGGATTTTCCCGTCAGTTGGGCCGAGGGAATGCCCGGAGGAAAGGACGAACGCAAGGCCGGTAAGCCCGGTCACAATTACCTTGTCAGCCCGCCCGGAATCCAGGAGTTTCCCCACAAGAATCTCAATCCCGTCAAGCTTGGCCCCCCCGAAAATGAAGAGGGCTGGCTTCTCCGGGTTTGCTATTTTCTCAAGCGCGCCAAGTTCCGCCTCCATCACCCTTCCAATTGCGGAGGGCATGATCGGGCAGAATCCGACAAGCGACCTCTGGCTCCTGTGCGCTGCTGCGAATGCATCATTGACGAAAACGTCGCAAGCCTTTGCCAATTCAAGAATGGTTTTGTCGTTCGCATGCTCGTCGGGGGTCTTTTCCTCCTGCTCAGCCTCGTCGAACCTCTGGTTTTCAAGGAGAATGACGTCCCCCCAGGAAGCCTTCTTTATTGCTGCAAGCGCGTCCGGTCCTGATGGCTTGTCAACGAACAGGACCTCTTCCCCGAGGAGGCTTGCTAACGCCTTTGAATGGTTCTTCAGGCTTGTGCAATCGGGTTTCCCATTTCTTCCCTGATGGGCGAGTATGACCACCTTCGCGTTCCTTTCCGAAAGCTCCTGGACCGTTGGGACTATTGCTTTGATGCGTGTTACGTCGAGCAGCGAGCCGTCCTCCGCAGTCGGGCAGTTTATGTCAACCCGAAGGAGGACCGTCTTTTCCTCGACGTTGATATCGTCAAGGGTTTTCATTCCAAGCAGCATTTTCTCAGAACCCGCCCTTCTCACCGACAAGTTTCGTGAGGTCGCGCAGGCGGCAGGAATATCCCCATTCATTGTCATACCAGGCAAGGACCTTTGCGAGTTTCCCGTCGATAACCTTGGTCGAAAGCCCGTCGACAATCGATGAGTGGGGATTGTTCACGATGTCAGCCGAAACTATCGGCTCCTCGGTATAATCCAGTATGCCCTTCAACCTCTCGGCAGCCCCTTTCAATATCCCGTTGATTTCTTCGACGCTCGTTTCCCTTTTCGCAACGAAGACAAAGTCATTTATCGAGCCGGCAGGAACCGGGACCCGGAGGGCGAGCCCGTCGAGCTTTCCCTTCATTTCCGGGATAACTTCGGCAACAGCTTTTGCGGCGCCGGTCGTTGTCGGGATTATCGAGAGTGCCGCGGCTCTTGCGCGCCTAAGGTCCTTATGGGGTAGGTCAAGTATCTTCTGGTCGTTCGTATATGCGTGCGCGGTTGTCATGAAGCCCCGTTCAATGCCTATCGAATCGTTCAGGATTTTGACAACAGGCGCGAGGCAGTTGGTTGTGCAGGATGCCATTGAAATCAGGTTGTGGCTGGCCGGATTGTATGTCCCTTCGTTAACCCCGAGGACTATTGTCGCATCCTGGCCCTTTGCCGGAGCCGAGATGATGACCTTCTTGGCGCCAGCCCTGAAATGCGCTGCAGCAGTCTCTTTCTCGGTGAAGAGCCCGGTCGATTCTATTATTATCTGCGCGCCAAGCTCGCCCCACCTGTATTTCGCAGGATCCTTCTCCGAAAGAACCTTTATCCGGCGCGTCCCGTCAATCACAATTTCGTCCCCGACAGCCTCGATCTTGTTTTTCAGGAGGCCTTGGACCGAATCGTGCTTGAGAAGGAATGCGAGCGTCCTCGCATCGGTTATGTCGTTCACCGCGACAATCTCGAACTTTTCGAAGAATTCCTTGTCCTCCAAAGCAGCCCTAAGATAATTCCTTCCAATGCGACCGAAACCGTTTATTGCAACTTTCCACAGTGCCATGTTCGAGGGCCGGCTTTACGGGTAAATAAACAATTCCGTCTTGAAAGCGTTTTAAACCGGGCTTTCGGGAGTTTGAGAGGCAATGATAGCTTCGAGAAAGGGGCTAGTGTATTCCCTAGCTTTTTCAGTATTCTGGGCGCTCAACATTTTCATTGACAAGCTTGCATTCAAGGTCGGGGGGGTTGAGAACCCCTTGGCATACTCGGTCAACGTCCAGATAGTGTCTGCCGTTCTGACAACTCTCTACGCTCTGTTGGCAATGGGGAAAATAAAAGCGCCCTTTTTTTCCAAGGGGAACTTCCTGCCCTTCGCGTTTCTTGGAGGGGCGATCGCCTTTGGGAACATATTTTCCAATTGGGGTTTGAAGGTTTCCGCAGCAATAAATTACGGGTTCATCATAAAGTCAACAGTTGTTTTTGTGCCGGTTCTCTCATTTTTCCTCCTCAGGGAACGAATCAGTCCGAGGACTGCCGGCCTGATTGTTGCGTTCCTCTCCGGAATCTACCTGCTCTCGACCGGCGGCCAAGCGTTCGTCCCCGCGGCGGGGGACTTTCTAATTCTTTGCGCAGCCGCTTTCTACGCCTTTTCAACCGTTTACCAGAAGAAGGCTTTTTGGAAATTTGGCACCTATGTCATAACCTGGGGAAGGATGCTGTTTTCCGCCGGGGTGCTTGTCGTCCTCCACCTTTTTCTCGGTGGCGGGCTCCTTTTGGAAGCTCCCGCGTTCGTGGTTCTTTCTGGATGCCTTAATGTGGTATGTGTTCTCCTGATTACCAAGGCAATACAGAACATTGAAGTTACCTCCTTTTCCATGATATCAATGATAACCCCTGTGCTAACCGCCCTTCTCGGCCACTTTATTCTGGCGGAGGGATTCAATTTTGTCCAATCAGTCGGAGCAGCGATAATACTCGGCGCAGGGACCTTCCT
This sequence comes from archaeon, assembly GCA_043803745.1. Lineage (GTDB taxonomy): Archaea > SpSt-1190 > SpSt-1190 > DYHY01 > DYHY01 > JBBIPP01. The sequence goes on along the minus strand of JAZDJS010000049.1, from coordinate 10,729 downwards.
TGTCCTTTCCCGCAAGCATTAGTTCTCTTTTTTACCCCAAGGGACGTTTTCTCTTTCAAGAGAAAAAGGGGCGTTTGGGAAAACAAACTTCCGCCGGTGACAAAACCGTTATAAGGAAGTTTCCGGCAAGTAACCTTCAATGTACCAAGGCAGACTGTCCCGTTGGCGCTGGTAGTTTCTCGGTTCGGACAGTTTGGATTTTCTGTGTTTTTGTTTTCAGGATGAAACAACAAGGGAGTGAATGCAAGCCAATGGCTGAAAATAGTAAAACGCGTGGTGGTCGTTTTTGGGGAAGTTCGCCTAGTCCCAATCTCAGACCTAAAGCCGCATGAGCGAACAATTCCCGAAACCCTCGGGGAGCTCGTCCGCTCGATTTCCGAAAAAGGCTTCTTCGGCCCCCCGGTCCTGATAGACTCCCATAGCCGCGCAATCCTCGACGGGCACCATCGCGCCGGCGCGTTGCGCGCCCTCGGATGCTTTTTCGCCCCGGCAATCCTCGTTTCCTATTCCCAAGTAAGGGTCATTCACTTTTCAGACCCTTCGAAAGAGTTCCCAAAGGCGCTTGTTTTCTCGGCAGCCCTTTCCGGGAAAACCTTCCCCCCGAAAACAACCAGGCACATCTATCCGGCTCTTGAGCCGGTCTCATTCTCCTTGGAAATTCTTAGGATGAGCGAAAAAAAAGGAGATGAGGAAAGAACGGAATGAAAAAAGGAAACGAACAGTTGGAAGTGAGGCTTGGAAGGAGAAACATCCCGAAAAAATACCATAACTTTTGCGGAAGCATAAGGACGCCCCCGCCGAAGCATCCGGGGACCGGGGAGCCCCTTGGTCCGGAGGCCCTTCTACCCCTTTTCACAAAGGCGGCGGTTGCTCTCGAGTTCTCAAGGAAGCGGAAGATAGAAATCCCCAGGGAGGTCAGGGACGCCCTCTATTCAATAAATCGGCCAACGCCGATGAGGCGGGCGCTCGGGCTTGAGGAAGCCCTCAGGACGAAATGCAGGATTTACTTCAAGCGGGAGGACATGACAGCTACAGGAAGCCATAAGGTGAACACCGCAATACCCCAGGCAATCTATGCCCGGGATGAGGGAGTAAAAACCCTTGTGACCGAAACCGGGGCCGGCCAGTGGGGCTCCGCTCTTTCCCTTGCCTGCGCAAGGGCGGGAATCGGCTGCGAGGTTTTCATGGTAAGGTGTAGCTATGACCAAAAGCCCGGGAGGAAAACCATAATGGGTCTCTACGGCGCGGAAATATCTCCCTCACCATCCGGAAAAACGGAATTCGGGAGGCAGATGCTTTCGGAAAACCCGGCACATCCCGGCTCCCTTGGGATTGCGATATCCGAGGCAATCGAAACCGTTGCGAAATCCGGGGGCTCCGCGAAATACGCCCTGGGAAGCGTCCTCAATCACGTGATGATACACCAGTCGGTGATAGGGCTTGAGGCGGAAAAGCAGCTCAGGATGTTCGGGGAAGCCCCGGACCATGTTGTCGGCTGCATCGGCGGCGGGAGCAATTTCGCGGGAATAGCGTTTCCCCTGATGCGGAAATTCCCCGAAGCCGATTTCGTTGCTGTCGAGCCGGAGGAATGCGCCTCAGTCGGGAAGGGGAAATACGAATACGATTTCGGGGATTCTGCGAAGACTACGCCGCTCCTGAAAATGCACACCCTCGGTTCGGGATTCATCCCCCCGCAAATCTACGCCGGCGGCCTCCGCTACCATGGGCTTGCCCCAAGCCTTTCGAAGGCAATTTCCGAGGGCTTTGCCCGGGCCGTTTCAATCGGGGAAGCGGAGACTTTCCGTGCAGCCGAGCTTTTTACCCGGGCTGAAGGGATAATCCCCGCCCCCGAGAGCGCGCACGCAATCGCACAGGTAATCCGGCTTGCAAGGGAGAACAGGGGCCGGGAACGGGCGATCCTCTTCAACCTCTCGGGCCACGGCCTCCTGGACCTTTCGGCATATGACAAAACGCGCCGGACAAAAGCAGATAATATAAAGAAACGGGGGTGATTAACAATTGGAATGACATTCAAAGACGCAAAAATTCCGGTTTCAATTTCAGTCAAGCCCGAGCTTTTGGAGAAATACCCTTCGTTGAAGTTTGCAGCGATGTTTGTCGGGGGGATTGACAATTCGACAAAGCTTCGGGTTCCGGAGAAATACCAGAAAGCGCTTGCAGCAAGCCTGAAAAAAAGGGTCGAAGCCAAGGAGAGTTTCCCTCAAGCAGATGCCCACGGAAAGGAATTCTTCTCCAAGTTCGGAAAAAGCGTCCCGATAGAATTCCAAATAGAGTCAGTTGCCAAAGGAAAAAACCCGCCAAGAGAAAAAACCTTTCTCGAGGATTTGCTTTTCTATCTTGAGATGAAGGGTGCATGCATGATTTCCTGTCACGACATCTCAACCCATAAAGACAACACACTGACGTTCAACCTTTCCGAAAAGGGCGCTACGTACGAGACGCTTTCCGGCGCGAAGAAAACCCTGGTCGAAGACGACATCGTCCTTTCCGATGGTGAAAATGTGCTAATCTCCCTTCTGAACGGGCCTGGAAGCTACGACAAAATAACCCCGAAAACAAAAGAAGTCGTTTTCATATTCTGGTTCTTTGGGACGGAAGATACGGAGAAGTTCGTCAAGGCAGCTTTAGAGGACATGACCGCCCTTTTTGCAGAGGCGGAGCAAAAGCCGAGAATTTCAGAGTTCTTGGTAGCGACCCCGACACCCGAGAATTTCAAGGAGATTGCGAAGAAGGAGAGTTTCACAGTGACCCCCTGGGAAGTCAGGGGCGACGTCGACTACTCCAAGCTAATCAAGCAGTTCGGAACAAACCCCCTCGACGAAAAAATCCTCGCTCGCCTGAAAAGGCACACCGGCGGCGAACTCCATCATTTCCTCCGGAGGAAGATTTTCTTCTCCCACCGGGACCTTGACCTCCTCTTGGACCACTATGAAAAGGGCGGGAAGTTCGCCCTCTACACTGGAAGGGGCCCGTCAGGCAAGACGCACCTCGGGCATCTCATACCTTGGTTTTTCTGCAAATGGCTCCAGGACAAGTTCGGCTGCGACCTCTATTTCGAGATAACTGATGACGAAAAGCACCTTGTGAAGGACCTGTCGCTAGAGGAGACGAAAAAGCTCGCATACGAGAACATACTTGACATAATCGCAATTGGCTTTGACCCGAAGAAAACGAAGATTTTCCTTGACACTGAATATGCGCGGACGCTCTACCCCCTTGCGGTAAGAGTCTCGAAAAAAGTCACATTCTCCTCAGCCAAGGCAACATTCGGATTCACCAACGAGAGCAACATCGGCATAGTCTTCTTCCCGGCAATGCAGGCTGCGCCCTGTTTCCTCCCGTCTTTCCTTGAGGGAAAAGAGGTGCCCGTCCTAATCCCCGCGGCAATTGACCAGGACCCCTACTGGCGCGTTGCCCGGGATGTTGCGCCGAAGCTGGGTTATCCAAAGCCCGCCGCAATACACTGCAGGTTCCTTCCGGGGCTTGAACAGGGAGGGAAGATGTCCTCTTCCGAGGGCGCCGCGATTTACACGACGGACTCGCCGAAGGAAATACGCGCGAAAATAATGAAATATGCTTTCTCCGGGGGGCAGCCGACAGTCGAGGAACACAGGAAACTCGGCGGGAACCCGGACATTGATGTCCCCTACCAATACCTGACCTTCTTCGAGGAATCAGATTCGCGGCTCAAGCAAATCCACGACAATTACCGGAGCGGCAAGCTCCTCACCGGGGAGATGAAGCAGCTCCTTGTTGACAAGCTTTCCGAGTTCCTCGCGAAGCATCAGGCTGCGCGCGAAGCCGCCCGAAAGAGGATTGGCGAGTTCATCTTAAAGGACTGAATTTTCCCCTCGGCATGCATCGTCGGGCCGAATGCAAAGACGGCGCGTTTTCCCGAAGGCCCGAAGGCTTCGGGTTCATCCAGAGAGACTACGCCCCGCCAAGGATTTCCAGGACTTTTTCGGGATAGGTAATCACGACGTAGGCCACAATCCCTATCCAAACCAAAATGGGCAGAATTGTCGCGAAAAAAGCAGGGAGCTTTCCTATTCTCTGGCTTGCGGCAAGCCCGATTGTCTGGAGATAGACTGCCCAGATTAGGCCGAATATCGAGGGTATGAGCGACGGGGAAAGGACGAACCATGGCGTTCCCGCGAAAGACGCTACCTTGAAAGTCTCGCCAACGTTCTTCTTCCCGCCCGCAAGCTTGACCGCAAGGTGGACTATTCCGGCCGAGAATATCGCGGAGATGATGACGCCCAAATATGTTGACGCGCCCGCCTTTGCGGATGCCGCAAACCCCCCGCCGAATGCGAACTGGGCAACAAGCATCCAGAGACCGGGGAACAGCGCGATTTTCAGCAGATGCCCGAACGCCTGCGGAACGGGAATCCGTTCAACCTGCTGGAAGAAATGGTCCGGGAAGAAAAGGACTTGCCGCACTGTCCGGAGAAAGCCCATTTTCCTTTCCGGGGGCGCAGCCCCAAACTCCCTGTAAAGCTCGGAAGCCGTAAGGGCCCTGTCGTCCTTTCTCCTCATTCCCGCAGAAACCTTCTTTCTTGCTGGCAACTTGGTTTTTCCTCACCCGAATATTTTCCCGAAAAGCCGCGCCATGCGCCTGCTGAACTTTCCCGGAGCCTTGTAGGGCACTGCCGCAATGTTCGCGGCAAGCTGCTTGTATGCGATTGCGGAATCCGCATTCGGGGAGGAAATCACGATCGGATTCTTGTTGGCTATCGCTTCTTTCGCCTCCCTGTCCTCGGGTATTATCGCGACAATGTTGGTCTCAAGTATTGTCTCAAGCCCCTTCATGTTAGGCTCTATCTTCGAGTTGGTCACCCGGTTGAGGACGACCCCGGTTATGTGCGCGCCATATTCCTTCGCAAGTATTATCGTCTTGAGCGCGTCGGTTATTGCGGGCCATTCCGGATTCGTCACGACAAGGACCTCGTCCGAGGCCGCAATTACCGAGAGGACTTCGCTTGAAAGCCCGGCCTGGGTGTCGAGAATCACGTAATCCCCCTTCAGCTTCTCGACTATCTTCTCAAGGCGGTGATATCTCCTCTTCTTCATGTCGCTTATCGCAATGCTTGCAGGTATGAACTTGAGCCCGGAAATGTGCGTGTGTATTGACTGGTCGACCGTGTATTCCCCGGCCATTATGTGGTGGAGCGTCGGAGTCCCGACGGGCGTCCCGAAATGCATCGTAAGGTCCGGCGTCGTGAAATTGGCGTCGACAAGGGTTACGTCGCGCCCGAACTGGGCAAGGCAGATTGCAAGGTTTGCGGCGGTCGTGGTCTTCCCGACGCCGCCTTTGCCTGAGACAATTGCGATTCTTCTGGTCATGTGGGGAGCCCGCAGCCCCGCCTTAAATATGTTATTTCGTTTTTGTAACTGTTGTAAGTGTTATAAACCGGAATTGAGCGCGCCCGGAATGGCAAGGAAAAAATCCCGCATCAGTCACGCTTCCGCGGCATTAAAGAAGATCAAGCCCGAAAGCAAGAAACTTTCGTCAGGCCTTCAAGTTCAGAAGGGAACGAGATTGCCATTTTTGAAAACCCCTCTGGGCGTTGCCTCCGCGATCTTCATTGCTTGCTTCGCAGTCCTTTTCGCATATTTCGCCCTTGGGCCGCTGGTGACGGGGTCCGGGGCGAAGGCAGGGGACTTGGTCTCAGTCGATTATGTCGGAAGGTTCGAGAACGGGGAAGCTTTCGACACAAGCATCGAGGCTGAGGCAAAGGAATCCGGACTATACGACTCGGCCAGGACATACGAGCCAATGCAGTTCGCCCTCGGTTCGGGAGCGGTGATTCCCGGATTCGACAATGCGATCAAGGGGATGAGGGTCGGCGAGAAGAAGACGGTCAGGATTCCTCCCGAGGATGCGTATGGGTATCCGCAGCAGTCACTGGTGCAGAACGTGACAATACCGAAATACACGACAATACCCTATTCCGAGCTGCAGAAAAACGGGATAAACGAAACCATGGGCACGGTCGTCTACACAGTCTACGGTGCGGCAGTTCTCGCTGACATAAACTCAAGCTTCGCCCTTTTCGAGCTTCAGCCGGAAGTGGGGGAAACCCTGATTTTCCCAAGCGGGCTTTCAGCAGTGGTTGCCCGGGTTTTCCCGGCGGGCGAGGAGATGACCCTGACCCTTGACGCGAACCATCCCCTTGCGGGGCAGGCGCTCGTCTTCGAGATAACCCTCAGGGAAATCTTCCCGAAGGAAGCCGCCCTTTCTTAAGTTGACAGGAGCTTCTCGGCAGTCTTCTCCCCGACAATTGCAGCAAGCCGTTCCTTTTTAGTGTTAAGGACCGCCGACGGGTTCTTGAGCCCGGCTGCGAAAAGCTTGCGCGCCCTCACCCTCCCGATTCCGGGGAGCTTAATCAGGGAGATGAGTTCCTCCTTTATCCCGTGCTCGAGCCTAATCTGGAGTTTCGCAAGCTCGGAGCGCGCCTCGGCAAGCCCGCAGATTTTCGCAAGCTCGGCTGCCGAGTAGCACACCCAGTCCGAATTGACAAGCCGGCTTCTCAAGTCCCCCGGGGCAATGCTGAACCGTTCCATTATCTCCCTGTCGGAAATCTCCCCTATCCATGCCTCGAGCGCAATCGCAAGCTTCACTGATTTCGCGAAAACTTCCGCTTCAGGCTCCCAGGGTTCCGGAGCTCCGCTAAGCTTTTCCCCGGCAATCCTTGTCCATATCCCCTCCCTTTCCGCGACCCGCACGGAGGGCCCCGGCATGAGTTCGGTTGTCGAGGCAAGGAGAACGAGATAATTGAACGTCCCCGGGTTGCCGGCCTTCAGCCCCTCGACAAGCTCCTTTGCGCTAAGAGGGTCGAGATAAAGCTCCGAAACTCGTTGCCCGAGTTTCGTAAGTGAAATCTCCCCTTCGGAAGCTTCCGGGGCTCCGACCAATTCCGAAAGCTCGAGGAAGCCCCCCCGGCTTTTTCTCTCAGCCCCGGAATATTTCACAAACCCCCAGGCGTCAAGCTCCTCGAGCGCCGAGACTAGCGTTTCCCGGATTCTTCCGACGCCCCCGTTCCTGTGGGCGTAGAAGGTTTCCTCGAAGAACGAAACGAGTCCGCCAAGGTTCTTCACAAAGCCGGCCGAAATTGCCCCCAAAATTTCCCTCCGGAGTATTGGCGGGCTTCCTAGAAGGGAGGAAACCTCCTCCGGCTTTCCGCGGATGTAATTCTCGAAAACATCCTCAAGCGCAGCCTCATCCCTCGCAACAACAAGGCTTTCCCCAATGCTGTCAAGTCCGGGCCTTCCCGCCCTTCCGACCGCCTGCTTGTAAAGGGAAACCGGCCACTCCCTCGGGCCCCCGTCGCCCCATCCGACAAGGCCCTTTATCACAATCCTCCTCGCCGGAAGGTTCATTCCGGCCACAAGCGTGACCGTTGCCGAAAGCGCCTTTATTTTCCCGGAACGGAAACATTCCTCAACAAGGAGTTTCTGCCCATGGACAAGCCCGGCATGGTGGAATGCGGCGCCCTTCAGGACAAGCCCGGCAAGCTTTTCGCACTGGGCGGTCGGGGACGGAAGCGCGTCAAGTATTTTTTTCGAGGTTTCCTTGAGGGATTCCCGATCTGGATTGCGGAGGAACGCATCGGTTATTTCGGCGAGCTCCTCCGCAGTCTTCTCCGAGCTCCTCCTCGTGTTGTTGAAAACAAGGGCCTGGCTCCCCCCTTCAAGGCAGTCGAGAACGGCGCCCTCCGCCCCGGGTTTCCTGATGTGCCTTTCCCCCTCATCCTTGAAAACTATCTTCCTTCCGCAGATAACCCCTTCCTTGAGGGGGACGGGGCGGAAGCTGCTTTCAACCAGCTTCGCGCCGAGCCAGTCGGCAAGCTCTCCCGCATTCCCAACCGTTGCCGAAAGGGCGAGTATCTGTGCCGAAGGCACGAGCCTCCGGATCTTGACTATGACCATTTCAAGTGTCGGCCCCCGCGAGCCCCCGATTTCGTGTATTTCATCGGCTACGAGAAGCCCGATTTCTCCCAGCCACTCAGCCCTATGCCTCATCAGCGCGTCAAGCTTTTCGGTTGTCAGGAATATTATGTCGCTTCCAGAAAGCCAGCGGCCGTTCTTGTCAAGCCCCCCGATGCTGAGGGAGATTTTGAATTTTCCCCCGTACTTGCCCTTGAACTCCTCGTATTTCTCCCCGGAAAGGGCTCGAAGAGGGGTTATGTAAACTACCTTCTTTCCCGAAAGAACCGTCTTCAGCGCCGCAAGCTCGGCAACAAGGGTTTTCCCGCTCCCGGTTCCCGTGCAGAGGAGAATGTTCTTCCCCTGGAAAAGCCCGGATTTCAGGGACTCGAGCTGGGGGGGATAGAGTTTTTCAAGGCGCCCCCTTCCCCCGAAAACGTCAAGGACATTTCCGGGTATTTTTGCTTGCAGCCCAGTCACGGATATCGGGGATGAAAACTTCCTTAAAACACTTGGGCAGGGGTTTCCCCTATTGGGATTCCGCTATCCCTCGCAAGCCGCGACAATTATGTCGAATTTGCAGTATTTTCCGGTTGTTACCGTGAAGGTCCGCCCATAGCAGTAGTATGCATAGATTCTCGTCAGCGCGGTCTGGATTTCTGCGGTAAGGGATCCTATGTTCGTGGCGTTCTGGATCACGATGTCCCCGCTGCGTTTCATCATCAAGTTCATCTTTTCCTTGAAGCTGCCCGCCGGCGTTATCGAGCTGTTTATCTGGACGTTGCAGCCCCTGCCGACCTGGACCGAGTTCTTTGTCGCAATTACCGGCTCGCTTGTGTTGTATTTTATCTTCAGGTGAAAGTGCGAACCCCAGTATTCCCATTCCTCGCTCCTTGCGACCGGGGCGGAGATGTCCCCGCCTCCAACAAGGAAGAAGACAGCTGCAAAAGAAGCCCCCATCATAAGGACGCCCATGAGGAGAACCGCCCAAAGGGGGATGTCCGTTTCCGGCTTCTTTTCCGGTTCATTCGCATTCCCGCTCATTTGTCCGGCACTCTCCTCTTGAGGAACTCGCATTTTCCCGGGGGGAGCAGCTTGTCAATCTCATCATCCCTTCCGGGAAACCCGATGACAGCCTTTATTTCCCTTATAGTTTCCTTCCTCTCAATCCCCCCAGGAATTATCACAACCGACTTTTTCTGATTCGCCGCCGAAGGGGGGGCTGCCGCGGGCAAGCCGTCTTCCGAAACGAAAACGGCAAGCTCGAGAACGGTGTTCTTGAAATACCGCTTCTCCCCGTAAATCATGAAAGCCCCTTTCGGGAGAAATTCCCCAGGCAGAGCTTTCTTGCTCACCTGCTCGGGCTTCACGCAATAGACATCAACGGATGCAATCCGCGCCTGCCATGCGCGGGAATGGGCTGCGCAGAAGGTTGCCGCTTCCGAGAGGGTCTTCTCCCCGCAGGCTCCGCGGATAACGACGAAGGGGCTTCCCGCAGGATCCGCGTGGAAAACCGTGTCAGCCTTGCTGGTGTGCTTCTTTATCACTTCCTCATTCATCCGGGCATCCTTCCCGCCTATCACAAGGTTTCCCTCCGACGAGATGAAATGCCTGAAGCGTTCGTACCACTCGGTTTTTTTCTTGGCCTTTTCGGCAGCCGGTCTCTTGGCCGCCGCCGGCTTGCTTTCAGACTCCAGAAGCGCCCTTATGCGCCGGAGTTTTTCCTTCAGTTTCTTCGCCCTGTCGAAATATTCTGCGGAGTTCTCTCTTGCGCCCTTCCTTATGTCAATCCAGACTTCCGTGCCGGCAGCCAATGCAAAGCGAATTAAACACCCCTGAATAAAAACAATTGTGTCCCAGGCCAAATACGCCCTGAAACTCGCCTATTTCGGCGGAGAGTTTTTCGGCAGCCAAATCCAGCCGAAGGTTCCGACCGTTGCGGGCGCCCTTGCGCAAGCCCTCCGGAAGGGCGGGTTCTTCACAGCCCCGGAGGAGGGCAAACTTCTCTTCGCCTCAAGGACTGACCGGGGAGTCTCAGCCCTCTCGAATGTTGCCGTCTATTCCGGGAAAAAGCCCATCCTCGGGAAGCTCAATCACCTGCTTCCGGAATCGGTATGCGTCTGGGGTTTTGCGGAGGTTCCGGAGGACTTCACTCCCCGCCATTCGGAGAGGAAGACCTATCTGTATTTCCTTCCGGATTCGGGCGAGGACTTCTCCCTCCTTTCAAGGGCGGTCGCCCAGTTCGCGGCCGGGGAGCGGGATTTCTCAGCCTTTTCAAAAAAAGATTCGGTTGAGAAGAACGCCCGGTTTGCCCTCGAGTCTGCCGAAGTCAAGCGTATCCCGGGATTCTTCCTTTTCTCATTCACGGCGCGGAATTTCCTATGGAATCAGGTGAGACGGATGGTCGGCGGAGCGCAGGAGGCTGCAAAGGGCGCGATAAACCTTTCCCTTCTCGAGGCGCTTCTCTTGGGAAAAGCCGGGGCGGGCGCCGTGAGGGGAATCCCGACAGCTCCGGCAGAGGGGCTCGTCCTCTACAATATAGAATATGCCGACCTTAAGTTTTCCGAGGAAAAGCCGGTTTCCCTGACTGAACGGTTCCGCCAGCCGGCCCTTGCCGCGGCCCAGACTTCCAAAGCGCTCTCAGTACTTGCCCTAAAGGAGCCGCTTTGACATTATCAGCTCGTCAACATATTGTTCCTTGTAGAAAACCTGCCCCTTCAGCGTCCCCTCAAGGACAAAGCCGGTTTGTTTGTAGAGGCTTATTGCCGGCCCGTTTGTT
>JAZDJS010000048.1:0-74713 GCA_043803745.1 archaeon | reverse complement strand
GCCTCCCGCCGCAAGAACGACAAGGGAGAGGACGACAATCAGCTCAATCGAAATCTGAGATTTCAATTTCAGCAACACCTCCGGAGCTTTTTCTGACCGACACTCCGAATTTCCCGCTCAAGCCGAAATCATCGCAGCTTTCCTTCCGGAGCCCGAAAGCTTTCGAGGGCAGTGAGATTTCCGCGGATTCAATTCCGGAGAACTTCCCGCATGTCGAAATCCCGACAACTTTCCCGTCGGAGAAGACGTCAAGCCATCCGGTCGGGAAAATCGTGAAATTCTCCGAAAGGCTGCTCCGGGTCTTTCCTGAAATCCTGCCTGAAAAATCCAGGAAATCCGAAACCTCCGCCCGGTTCTTCGCAAGGGCCGCGCGCTCAACCCCGGCGAAGCCCGCCCCGGTCAATGCAATCGCCGCCGAAAGATACGCCGCTGAAACCGCAAGAATCACTAGGAACTCGAGGGTTGCCTGGGCGCGCCTCATTTCAGAACTTGGACCTCATTGACGCGACAAGCTCGTCAACGGTTGGATAGTTCGAGAGTATTACCGGGATTTTCTCGGTTTCGGCTATTTTCACCGCAAGCTTGTCAACCTCCTGCGGCCCGTGGAAGATCACGACAGCCGGCTTGAGGCTTGTCAGCTTTATCGCAATCATCGGGCTGCGCCCGGAGGTTATTTTTGAGAAGACCAGCGCCCGTTGAGTAGTTGAGCCGTAGATTTTGGCAAGCTCAAGCGGCGAGAACTCGACAATCGCCCTTATAGAGTCTATCACCGTGTATCCGAAGACGTCCCTGTCAAGATAAGGGGTTCCGGTAATCAACGTGCCCTTGCACGCCTCGATGAAATCCTTGACCTTTGCGGGCTTTTGGAACTCCTTTATGTCGAGGATTATCTCGAATATTGCGTCGCCGGAAAGCATGTTTGAGAATTCGAAAATCGTCTGGCTCCCTTTAAGCTCGTCAAGTGAAATGAGGGCCTCAACGACCCTGCGCACCACGACCGTTCCGGGGCTCTTCCGCCTGCCGCTTTCGTAATCGCTGATAACGGACGGCTTCACTTTCAGGGATTTCGCAAGCTCGTTCTGCTGGGTCTTGAAGATTTCCCGCCATTTCTTCAGCGCCTTGGCCGGGGAATCCGACATTACGATTTCCCCTGCGATTTTCGCCCCGAGCCGTTGCTTGACCGTGGGGCTTTTCTGCGGACTGCTAGTCTCCTCAGGCATTGTTGGAGCTGGAACGCGACCGAAATTTATAACCTTTCTCCGCCTAAAGCGCCTCGGGAAAAAGCAAAACGCTTAATAATCCCGCAGGGGCAATCAGGTTTAGGAAAAAATGGCTGATGCGAATGCAACCGTTGAGAAGGTTTCTCCGGTCAATTGGCAAGGTCCGGTCCAATACCATGCGCTCCATTACGTGACATTCCGCCTCGAGGGCTGGGGAATTGACCAGCTTTACCGCAAGTCATACAGCATCATGCAGGATTTGGGCTACCTCACTCAGGAAGTCCGTTATGTTAACGTTCCGCCCGCCCAGCAAGGGGAAGGCACATTCGTCGCAGCCTGGTGGAGGGGCAGCCACGAGGTCGACTACAAGTATGCGATAAACTGGATGTTCCTGAACCTGAAGATGTATTTCACGCCCAAGCCGAAGCCTGGGACCGATCCGAAAAACCCGATAATGGCGAACCACGGGTGGATAGAATACAAGATGGACGGCTTCTGCAGGACGGATTATCTTGCCCGATGGGTCGGGAGCCCGCTCCTCAAGTTCATCAGGCCCATGAGGGAGAAATACTTTTACTACGACAAGATCGAGCAGTTCGTCGAGCTCCTCCGGCATGATGCGAAGGTCTTCCAGGAGAAGGTCGAGGAATTCGCGAACTACCTGCCGACCATAATTTGAGGAACCCTCTCACCGAAAAGTTGAGCGTCAGCGAAATCCGGAACGCTTTCAGACTTTTCGGAAAGTTCCAGACGTTCAGCCGGATTTTCCCGCACAGAGGGACAGAGTTTTCTCAGACTGCAGTTCCCGCACAGAGGCTTCCTTGCGTTGCAGACCGCCCGTCCGTGGAAGACGAGCAGGTTCGAGAAAAGAAGCCAGTCCCTTTGCGGAAGGAGCTTCATCAAATCCCGCTCAACCTTTTCCGGAGTGTTGCCCTCTGAAAGCCCGAGCCGTCGCGCCAGGCGGAAAACGTGGGTGTCGACAATGACGCCTTCGTTCCTCCCGTAAATGTTCGAGATTATCACGTTCCCGCTTTTCCTCCCTATCCCCGGGAGTTCTATTAGCTCCTCAAGGGTTTCAGGCAGGCGCCCTCCGCATTTTTCCACGACTTCCCTGCAGCAATTCCGTATGTTTTTCGCCTTGTTCCGGAAAAAGCCGGTTGAATGAATCATCCGCTCAAGGTCGGGGAGTTTTGCGCGGGAGAAATCCGAGAATGTCCGGTATTTCCTGAAAAGGGCGGGAGTCACGAGGTTCACTCTTGCATCGGTGCACTGGGCGGAAAGGATTACAGAGACGACAAGCTCGACCGGGCTTGACTGGTCCAAGTTGATTTCTGCATCGGGATATTCCTTTTCCAGGAGCGCCAGGATTTTCTCCACACTTTCAGTCACATTCCCGCGGAGCGCAGGCGGAATAAAAGCCTATTTCTTGGTAGAAAGAACGAACCTTCTCAGCTTCCTTTCGCAGAAGGGGCAGGCTGGCGCGCGAAGAAAGTTCTCGACAACCCCGAACCCCTCCCGCCTGACAAGAGTCTTTCCGCAGCCAGGGCAGAGGGTGTCCTCGCCCCCGGGAATCGTGCTGTTGCCGAGATAGACATATTCGAGCCCCTCCTTTTTCGCGATTTTCCCCGCAAGAACGAGAGTTTCGTCCGGAGTCGGCCGGTTCTCCGCCTTGTATTGGGGGAAAAAACGGAGGAAATGGATTGGAATCGATTTGTCAACCGAGGCGATGAATTTCGCGAATTTTCTCAGCGTTGCCGGCGAGTCATTTAGGTCAGGGATTATCAGCACCATAACTTCCAGGTGTATTTCCGATTTGGCGAACTTTCGGATATTGTCAAGGACCGGCTTGAGCCTTCCGCCGCAATAGTTCTTGTAGTTCTTTTCGTCCATGAACTTCAGGTCAATCCTCACGGCGTCCAGAAGTTTTTCCTTGATTATCTGATTGGCAAGCTCCCTAGAAAAGAAGCCGTTTGAGACGAAGACGTTGTAGAGCTGTTTTCCCTCGCCGCGCGCGGCTCGGGACCTCGTCCAGCCCCTGCTGGACTCGGCCGTCCTTTTGCCGAGTTTCCTGGAAAGCCGGATGCAATCGAGCGCATATTCCCAGAAAATCGTCGGCTCGGAATAGGTGTATGCGAGGCCGTCAGTTCCGGTTGCGAGTTTGACGAGTTCCTCCGGTTGCAAGGACCGCGATTTCCTCTGCAGAGGACCTTCGGTCGCTTCGGAGACACCCAGTCGCGGCTCTTGGGACAAATCCCAGTTCTGGCAGCCCAGGCAGGTGAAGTTGCAGCCGGGCGTTCCGAAGGAAAGGACGCGCGAGCCCGGGAAGAACTGGAAGAACGGCTTTTTCTCAATCGGGTCGATTGCAACGCCGCGCGCAAGCCCGTAGGAAAGGGAGACGAGCGCGCCGCCGGAATTCTTCCTGACCCGGCAGAAGCCGAACTCACCCTCCTTAATCAGGCAGTAGTGCGCGCAGAGGCGGCACTGGATTTTTTGGTTCGGGAGCTTTTTCCAGTGAAGAGCAGGATGCACTCTCTTACTGCGCGCCGGTGAATTAAAGCTGTTTTGATGAACTGCCTGATTTGGCGATAATACCTACTGACAAGTAACTATTTAAATGCAAAAAGCATATGCTGTTCAAGGGGATTGAACTGTTATCTGCTGAGGAGAAGGCTAATGAACTGCTCGCTTCCTTGGGCGACAAGGCTGAAAAAGTTCCGGAAAGCGCAGTTTCAACCGCAACAAAACTCCTTGTGCGCTATTCCCTTCCGCAGGCGAACACCGAAACCGCCCTGAAATACTATCTCATCGCTTCCGCAATTGCGGAGGAGCTGGGAGAACTTGGCGCGGATGCGGTCGTCTTTTCCGGAAGCGCCGGGAAATTAATGAAGAGAATGCTTGCCGGAGAGCCGCAAAGCTCATTGGGCGGAGAGAACGCCCCCGGCGACATTGATTTGGGGATTGTCATTCCGGAAGGACTTGTTGGCAGCGTCCAGACGATTCTTGACGGATATTCCTCCCTTGTCGGGAAGGAGGAACACATCCACCCGCGGGTATACGCCGAAGAATATGTTGACGAGCTATTCGGCCTTTTTGCGCGATATGGAAAGGGCGCGATGCTGGATATCGAGACGTTCCGCTGCGGAGCCCATTTGCGAAGCCCGCAGTCACTGCGGGGCGCCTGGAAGAACACCCCCGAATCAGAGATGGTTTATCCGCTTGGCTGGGCATGCACGCCCGAAGAACTTGCAGGATTTGATTTGGAATACCGCAAAGGAATGGATGTTGTCCTCAAAGGGCAAGGCTTCCTTGAAAGCGAACGGAGGAAACTAAAGTTCTCAAAGGAAGCTCATCTCGGCAGGCTTGACCAGGCTCGCAGATGGGCGGAATACCTATTCGAACCGTCCAGACATGATGCAGCAGCCCTTTATGCTGGCGAAGCTCCGAGCACGGCAGGACGGCTTATCCAGCTCCTGATTGAAGGGCCTTCCAGCTGTTATCCCGGACATAGCGGAAAGATGCCGCCCGTGACAGCAGCTCCGAATCTTTACCGCCAGAGCGCGGAAATCTAGCAGTTCAAACCAATTTCTCCATGAGCTTGTCAATGTCGATTTCCAGGCTCTGTTTGACCAGCGGAGTTTTCAACTGCGGAACCTCATCCGAATAGGTAGGCCTCTCTTCTCTGTAGACAACGCCAATAGGTATCCCCGTCTTCTCCCCCCATTCGTCCGATTTCGCAAGAGCCGCTTTCCGGTCCCCCGGATTGTAATCGGCCGGAAGCTTGTAGCAGACCTTCTGGAACCATTCGTAGGTGTTCCTGTGGTTGAAGGTCACGCAGGGCTGGAGGATGTCGACGAGAGCAAAGCCCTTGTGCTTGATTGCTTCAGTTATCAGCCCGGAAAGATGTATTATGTCCCCGGAATACCCGCGAGCAACGAACGTCGCCCCCGACTCAATTGCAAGCGCAATCGGATTGACCGGAACCTCGATTACTCCGAACGGCGTTGATTTCGTGACAAAGCCCTTTTCGCTTGTCGGGCTTGTCTGACCTGTCGTTAGCCCGTAAACCTGGTTGTTATGGACAAGATAGGTCAGGTCAATGTTCCTTCTCATCGCATGTATGAAATGGCCTATTCCGATTCCGTAGCCGTCTCCATCTCCTCCAGAAACGACAACGGTCAGGTCCCCGTTGGCAAGCTTCACTCCCGTCGCAACCGGAACAGCCCGCCCGTGGAGCGTGTGTATGCCGTAGGTGTTGAGCCATTGCTGCATTTTCCCGGAACAGCCTATCCCTGACACGACAACGAAATCCTTCGGCTCTATTTTCAGGTCTATTATCGACTTCTTCAGGGCGTTGAGTATTGCGAAATTCCCGCAGCCCGGGCACCAGTCCGGAATCCTTGCTGCAAGCTCGGAAAGGGTCGTCATTTCAGGCTTCGCCTCCGTCGCTTGTTTCAGCATCGTTTGGCTCCGGACCTCGGCCAATGCCTCGGCTCCCGTTTTTCAGTTTCTCAAACCCTTTCACAACGAAATCGGCGGAAATTGGCCTTCCATCGTATTTCAGTATCCTTTCCCCTATCAAAAGCCCGGTTTCCTGCCGGATGAGCTTCCCGAGTTGGGCGGTGGAATTCCCCTCGACAAGAATAGGCCTTTTCAGTTTTTCGAGGATGCCTTTCGCACCGGGAGGGAATGGCCAAAGATACGTGAACTGGACAAAGTTCGCGCGGATGCCCTTTTTCGCAAGGAGCTCGATTGCCTCAAGAATCGCCCCCTTGCTGGAGCCCCAGCCAACAAATGTTAGTTCCTCCGAACTTCCGTGGACAATTGGCAAGGGAATCTCTTTCTGGATTGCCCTGAATTTTGCAAGCCTCCGCTCAACCTGCATTTTCCTGACCTGGGGAGATTCGTCAATGTTGCCGAATTCATCCCTCTCATCCGAGGGCGCCCTATGTATCCCGCCAGGGGTTCCCGGGAGCGCCCTTGGCGCGACCCCGTTTTCGGTCCGCTCATACCGTTTGTAGGGCTTGTTCTTCTCAAGCCAAGCCGCATCGACAATGAACCCCCGTTCAATTCTCAGGCTCTTGTGTTCGAACGGCTCGTGCGTGAACTGGCTTTCCGCAAGATACTTGTCGGAAAGGACAATTACCGGCGCCTGAAATTTCTCAGCCCAGTTGAACGCATCGAAAGTGAACCTGAAAGCCTCCTCCGTATCCCCCGGGGCAACAACGACCCTTGGGAATTCGTCCTGGTGTGCGTTTATCACGAAATGGAGATCGCCCTGTCCCGTGTGAGTCGGAAGCCCGGTTGCAGGACCCGGTCTCTGGACTTCGACAATCACAACCGGAGTCTCGGTCATTGCGGCAAGGCCCAGGCCCTCTGTCTGGAGGGAAAAGCCCCCGCCGGAAGTCGCGACCATTGCCCGCGCTCCCGCAAAGTTCGCGCCAATTGCCATGTTTATCCCCGAAATCTCATCCTCGACATGCTTCATAACGACGCCGGCGGTCCGCTCGTTCGCGGCATAATAGTGCATTATCGCCGATGCCGGAGTCATCGGATATGCCGCAAGGAACCTGCATCCCGCCCGCATTGCGCCGAGCGCAACAGCTTCGTTTCCCGAAACTAGGATTCTTGCGGGAGCTGCTGGAAGTTCCGAGAGCTTCCACTGGAATTTCCCGACAACATCCCCGAATTTTTCAGCCACATAATCATATCCGAGGCGCGCAGCCCTGATGTTTGTTGCAGCAACCTCTTCCCTCTTCCCGCTGAAATTTTCCCGGATAAGCGCGTTCAGGGTTTCAATGTCAAGCCCGGAAATCGCTGCTATTGCGCCAAGCCCGACCGTGTTCTTCATTATCTTCTCCCCGCCGACCTGCCTTGCTAGGGATATGAGCGGCATCGGCACAAGGGTGCATCCAGCCGTTCTGGCATCCTCTTCCTTGACCTCGTCGGAATCATAGACAATTACGGAAGAGGGGACAAGCTCGGAAATGTGCTCGAGAATCCCGTTCCGGTCAAGGGCGAGGACGAGGTCGACCCTCTCAGCCAGACCGAGCGCGGGCGCGTTGCGTATCCTGACCTGGACTGTGTTGTGTCCGCCGCGGATTAGTGAGGGGTATTCGTTGTTGACGAAGACAAAATATCCGGAGCGGGTGCATGCCTTTGAAAATAGCGCGCCAGCCTGGGCAATTCCGTATCCGGCGGGTCCGCCAAGCTTGAATGTGAAATCCGTTTTTCCCTCAGCCATCCGGCGGGGACGCCGCCCGACTATTTATTCCTTTTCGCTTAAAACTTCGGCGGCTGCCCCCCGCTCCACGGAGTTAAACACAGCTCCCGAAAAATCGGAGCGGGACTCAGAGAGCCTTCAAAACCTGCTTGCCATGCCCTTCGGGAACGACCTGCGTGAAAACCTTCCGTATCTTCCCCCTGAGGTCGATTGTGAAAGTTGTCCTTGAAACGCCCCACCCGAAAATCCCCCGGTTCTGCCAGACCCCGTAAGACTTGGCTGCCGCATGATCGAGGTCGGAAAGGAGAAGGAACGGCAGGGAATATTTCCTCGCGAAATCCTCGTGCGACCTGACGTTGTCGGGGCTTATCCCGATTACGACCGCCTTCTTTTTCTTGAGTTCTGGGAAAATGTCGCGGAAGGAACAGGCCTCGGAAGTGCATCCGGGCGTGTTGTCTTTCGGGTAGAAGTACAGGGCGACATTTTTCCCCTTGAATTCGGAAAGGGAATGGCTTTTCCCGTCAGTTCCCCATAGCGCAAAATCCGGGGCCTGCTCGCCTCGCCCAAGAATCTGCTTGTATTTCGGCGATGCCCTCGGCTTTTTCAGCTTGTCAATTTTTCGTCTTGACTTCATTTCGTGCAGTTCCCCTTTCAAGCCCTCTTTTTACGCTTTTCTTCGGTTTCTTCCCCTGTTCTCCGCCCTCAGCCCGAACTCGCCGAGGGCTTTCTGGACCGCTTCAAGGGAAATGAGCGCGCAATGCTCCCTCGCGGGGGTTAGGCCTACTTTCAGAAGCCGCATTATCTCCGGCCTGCCGAACTTTCTCACTGTGGAAACGCTCTTGCCCTCGATTTCCTCCATAAACATCGAGGCTGCTGCGGTGCTTATTGCGCAGCCGGTCCCCTCGAAGGCAGCCTTCTCTATCTTCCCTCCGGAAATTTTCAGCTGGACGCTTATCCGGTCCCCGCAGACCGGGTTTGCAAGAGTTGCCTTTGCCGATGCGCCTGCAATCCTGCCCCGTTTCCTTGGCCGAAGGTAATGGTCGAGAATTTCCTCGGAATATTCGTCCATTCACCAGTTCCGCCTTCCCTTGAAAACCTTGAGGACTCGCTCAAGAGCCGAGCCGAGCCTCTCGACTTCCTCAAGCGTGTTGTAGAAATAGAAGCTTGCCCTGGCAGCTCCCGGAACCCCGAGCTTTTTCGAGATCGGCTCGGCGCAGTGGTGCCCCGCCCTTATTGCGATTCCGTTCTTGTCAAGGATTCCCGCGATGTCGTGCGGATGTATTCCTGGAAGTTCAAACGAAACAAGCCCGCCCCTCTCGGAAATTTTTCCCGGCCCGAATATCCGCGCCCCTCCGATTTCCGAAATCCGCCTGATTGCTGCCCCGGTCAACCGCGCCCCGTGCTTGCGTATCCTTCCGAGCCCGATTTTCCGCAGATAGTTGACGGCAGCGCCAAGCCCGATTGCCTCCGCAATCGGGGGGGTCCCCGCCTCGAACTTCCATGGAAGGGAATTCCACTCTGCCGACCGCAGGCTTACCGTCGAAATCATTTCTCCGCCATAGAGGAACGGGGGCAACCGTTCGAGCAGCTCCTCGCGTCCCCAGAGAACACCTATTCCCGTGGGTCCGCACATCTTGTGCCCCGAGAAAACGAGAAAGTCCGCGCCAAGACGACCCACGTCAACCTGGAAATTCGGGACGCTCTGGGCGCCGTCAACAGCGAGGAACGCGCGTTCGGGAAGCGCCCGAGAGATCTTCCTGACCGGATTTATTGTCCCGAGATAGTTCGATTCGTGCGTGATTGACGCGATTGCCGTTCCGGAAAAATCAAATTCCCGCCAGCAGAGCTTGCCCGTCTTCCTGTCGAACGGAACGAAGCCGAGCCGCCGTCCGCAGTTCTCCTGCCACGGGACAAGGTTGCTGTGGTGCTCCATCTCGGTCAGGACAACCCGCCCCTTGCCCGAGATTTTCGGCAGGGTCCTTGCGAGGAGGTTGAGGCCCTCCGTCGCGTTCTTCGTGAAGATTATTTCCCGGGGGCTTTTCGCCCCGATGAACCTTGCAATCTTCTCGCGGGCCCCTTCATATTCATCGGTTGCCCTTGCGCTCAGCGCGTGCATTCCCCGGTGGACGTTCGAGTTGGTTTCATTCCAGAACCTCGACATTCTTTCTACTACCGCGCGCGGCTTTTGGGCCGTTGCGGCATTGTCAAGGTATGCAAGCGCATGCCCGTTCACCTTCCGGGAAAGTATCGGAAAATCGTCCCGGAGTTTCGAAAAAGACATCATTTCTCGATTGACCTCCTCCATTTTTCCCCGAAAAGCCGTTCAATTGAACTGAGCGCACTATCATCCCCGGGAATGCTTTCAAAGCCCGGCAGTTTTCCCAGGAGGAACCCGAGCGCAATTGTCCTGATAGCCTCCTCACGGGAAAGCCCCCTGCTCTGGAGATAGAAAACCTGCTCCGGATCAATCGGTCCCGCCGCGGCGGAGTGGCGCGCCTTCACATCATTTGCCTCTATTTCGAGGAAGGGCAGGGAATCATTCCGGGATTCGCTGTCAAGGAGCATTGCGTGCTGGGAAAGGAACGAGTTCGCTTTCTGGGCCCGTTTCTCAATCCGGACAAGGCCCCTGGCGCGCGCAGACCCCCCGCCCGAAACAAGCCCCCTTGAATGCGCCGTTGCCGACGTATCCCGCTCGCTGTGGACAATCAGGAGGTTGCTTTCAAGGCGCTCCTCCCCATTCTCCCAGAAGATTTCCGAATAGTCGGCGGAAGCCCCCTTTCCCGCAAGGAATATTTCCCTTTTCTCACCGACGCGCCCCCCCGAGACAACCGAATTCAGCCCGAGGAATTTCGCGCCCTTTGCAATCGTTATTTCGGAGGAGAATTCTCCGCCCGCCTCGCTCTTCTTGATTTCGCACAGGGCAAGCTGGGAACCCGGGGCGAGCTCTATTCTCTGGGTCGTCTTTCCGCTCTCGCCGAAGAATTTCGCGACAAGTCTTGCAGAAGCGCCCTTTTCGAGGAAGAGCCTGAAATCCGAATTCGCGGGAACGTCGATTTCCCTTTCAAGATGTTCGCCGGCATTTACCCGGACGGTCAATTCCCCCATTTCAGCCAACCGAGCCCCCCATCTCAAGCCTTACGAGCCGGTTAAGCTCGACAGCATATTCCATCGGGAGCTCCTTTGTGAATCCCTCGATGAAGCCCATCACAATCAGGGAGACCGCCTCATCGTGGGGAATCCCCCTGCTCATCAGGTAGAAAATCTGCTCGTCCCCGATTTTGCCGACAGTTGCCTCGTGCCCGATTGTCGCGTCCCGCTCTTTTACGACAATGTCCGGGTACGTGTCGCTCCTGCTCCTGCCGTCGATTATCAGCGCGTCACAGCGCATTGAACTCTTGACGCCGGTCGAGCCCTTCTGGACAAAGAGCTTTCCCCGATATGATGTGCGCCCCCCCGAATGGGAAATCGACTTGGAAACTATTGTCGAAGCCGTGTCCGGGGCAAGATGGAGAACCTTCCCCCCGGCATCCTGGTGCTGGCCCCTTCCTGCGAACGCTATTGAGAGTATGTCCGCGCGCGCGCGCGGCCCGAGGAGGAAGACCGAAGGATATTTCATCGTAATCTTGCTTCCGATGTTCCCGTCAACCCATTCGACTTTTGCGCCCTCGTGTGCATGAGCGCGCTTGGTGACCAGGTTGTAAACGTTGTTCGACCAGTTCTGGATTGTCGTGTAACGAATCTTGGAGCCCTTCATTGCGACGAGCTCGACGACCGCCGCGTGCAGGGAATCGGTAGAGTAGATTGGCGCCGTGCAGCCTTCCACGTAGTGGACCTCCGCGCCCTCGTCAGCGACAATCAGGGTGCGTTCGAACTGGCCGATGTTCTTCGCGTTCATCCTGAAATATGCCTGGAGGGGGATTTTCACCTTGACGCCCTTCGGGACATAAAGGAAAGTCCCTCCGGACCATGCCGCAGTGTTCAGCGCGGAGAACTTGTTGTCAGCCGCCGGGACAATCTTCCCGAAATATTTCCTGACGAGCTCCGGATGTTCCCTCAGGCCCGAATCCATGTCAAGGAAAATTATCCCCTTGCGGGAAAGTTCGCGCCGGAGGCTGTGGTAGACGACCTCGCTTTCATATTGCGCGCCGACACCGCCCAGGAATTTTTTCTCGGCTCCGGGGACGCCCAGCCTGTCGAAAGTCGTCCGTATCTCCTCGGGAAGGTCCGCCCATTTCCCCGTTTTCTTGTCCTGGGGCCTGATGTAGTATGTGAGCCTCCCGAAATCAATTTCCGAGAGGTCCGCCCCCCAGGTCGGCATTCTCTTTTTCTGGAAAATTTCAAGGGCGGAAAGCCTCAGCTGAAGCATCCAGTCGGGCTCGTTTTTCATCCTAGAAATCTCCCTGACAACCCCCTCGGAAATTCCCTTGTCGGTCCTGAAAACAGAGCGTTCCCGCACATGGAATCCGTACCGTTCTCGGTAGTCCCGCCCTATTTTCGCAATTCTTCCGGGAAGCGCCAATTCAACCTTCCTTCTCCCGGAGGAAGGAATAGCCCCCCTTCTCAAGGAGCTTCGCAACCTCCTTCCCCCCGGTCCTGACTACGACGCCTCTGGAAAGAACGTGCACCTTGTCCGGCCTTATGTATTTCAGGACACGCGGATTGTGGGTGATGACTATTGCCGAGAATTTGGGTGAGCGCATTTTCTCAATTGTCGTCGCAACCGTTTTCAGCGAGTCAAGGTCAAGGCCCGAATCGGTCTCGTCGAAAACCGCAAGCTTCGGCTCGAGAACCAGCGCCTGGAGGACTTCCGCGCGCTTCTTCTCCCCGCCCGAGAAACCCGCGTTAAGCTCCCTTTCAAGGAAGGACCCGTCAATCCCAAGGGTCCGGCAGGCGGTTTCAACCTTCCCCCTGAATTCGGCAAGCGAAACCGGCTCCTTTTTCGTTCTCCGGGAGTTTACGGCCGCCCTGAGGAAGCTGAAAAGGGTCACGCCGGAAATCTCGGTCGGGTGCTGGAGCGCAAGGAAAAGCCCCTCCCGCGCGCGGGCATCAGTCTCAAGGGAAGAGATGTCCTTGCCTCCAAGGAGGAGTTTCCCGCGGGTAACCGAATATTTCGGGTCGCCCATGATGACGTGCGCAAGGGTGCTTTTTCCGCTCCCGTTCGGACCCATCACTAGGTGTATTTCCCCCTCCCCGACGGAGAGGTCAACCCCCCTCAGAATGGCCTTGCCGCCGACAGAAGCCCTCAACCCCCGCACCTCGAGGAGTCTTTTCCCCTTTGCCTTCATTTCCTTATTTGAATCAAGTACTTATTCTATACCGGGTTTTTATTGTTTATTGCAGCGCATCATTTTTAAAGGGCTGCCGGACTATCACGGGATGATGAAGAGGCATGGCCACGAGTGCCCGGTCTTCGAGGTCCTTTCGATTTTCGAGAAGAAGTGGGCCCTTGCGATCATCAAGGAGATCCATTCGGGAACGACAAAGTTCAACGGCCTCAAGCGGAATTTGAAGGGAATAAATCCGTCGATACTCTCGAGGAGGCTTGCCGAGCTTGAGAAGAAGGGGCTCGTGTCCCGCAGGGTTTCCGGAGGGAAGCCCGTTTCAATAGAATACGTTCCGACCGAAAAGCTCAAGAGGCTCTTTTCCTGCTGGCCCCGCTGAAAACTTAAACGTAATCAAGCCAGCCGTAGCTCGCCTTGAGCCCGTGGTAGACCTTGAAGAACGTGTTGTATGCGAACCAGGATGCGCGCCTTTTCCTCGTGTCGAAGACCTTGTCGGTCTCGTTCCCGAAAAACCCCAGCATCGGCTTTATGCCCGCCAAGAACGCCTCACGCCAGTTCCACATCTGGCTGTAGAGCTGCGTATCATTCGTTTTCAACGGCTTGAACCAGGATTCCATCTCCTTCATTATCGACTTGCCGGCTTCCTCAGGGGTCTTGCCCTTGTCAGCGACTTCCTCAACGCCTATCTTCTGCCCGAGTTCCGAGAGCTTCTTCGTAAGCGCCTTCATTTTTTCCTTGTTCGCCCCCTCGACGGAATATCCTTGAGCCGTATCCTCGGGCGACAGGGTCGAAAGTTCGTCGAGTTCACCTTTTGTCTTCTCGTATTCCCCGATATCCTTCTCCTCGGCAGTTTCGGTGAGTCCGAGGCTTTTGAGGTCGTCTTCCTTGAACCCCCCGGCGGTCCGCATTATCTCGACGAAGTTGGAGCTTTCCCTGGCAAGCTCTTTCTTAAGGTCGTCCTTGTCCTTCTTCTTAATCACGCCGTAGCTCATCACTGAGAAGCCCCTGACGAATTTGTTCCCCTGAAGGTCGGGATTGTAGCTCATCAAGAGCTGGATTGCGATGCAGGGTAGCCAGGGCCTCATCCTGTCCGTGACAATAGGCCATTTTCCCTCCGGGTCGTAGAACATGTCCGTCACGGTGTACATCAGGGGCGCGAACTGCGGGAATTCCTCCGCGAACATCCCGTATATCTGGTCAACCTCGTTGAACGGAATCAGCATGTTCTCGGCTTCCTGGATGTTCCGCTGGGCCCATTTCATGTAAAGCTGCAGGTTCACCCTCTGCTGGCGGATGTTGTGGATTACCGAATTGTAGGTCTTGCTGATGAAAGCCTGATAGCTGTTCCGCCAGGTCCAGTATTCCTGGATTTTCCGCTTGAGATAGTTCGCGACGGCCGGATTGAGCTCCTCGGACTTGACGAAAATATCCGCCTGTTTTTCCATGTCGGACTGGCATTCCTTCGTCCAGCGCGCCTGGAATTCCGCGTCCGATTCCTTGTCCTTCTTCTTCATCTTCAGGGCGTCGGGAGATTTTTCCTCCATCCTGTAGAACCAGGTCAGCGCGCTCTTCACTATCGGGACCTGGTGCGCGAGGGCGGACCAGCTCCTTGAGGGCCCGCCGAAGTTATCGACGAAAAGCCCCTTGATTTGCTCGGGGTTCTTGTTGGTGAATGCCTCCCGCTGCTCGCGGATTTTCTCAAGATCGCTTTCGAGGTTGAGTATGACCGTCTTCATTGTCTGGACCGTTGCAAGCATTTCCTTCGCATCCTTCCTCTGGAAGGACTGGCGCCCGAGGATTTCCCCCTGGAGCCTGCTTGTCGGGGATGCTGCAATGCCTTCCCGGATTTTCGTGTAATCCCACCAGAGGCCGGTAGTTCCGCACATGAAATCGACAATATTGTAGTATATCGGCTCCGGAAGCGTTGCCCCGAAAACCAAGCAATGGGGCTGCCAGGGCGCGTCGTTCCACATTGCCCAGCGTCCCCAATATCCGCCTCCGCCACCTTTTCCCAACTCAGGGTGCGGGTGCTTTCCCCCCGGCAGGTAAATGCCCTTGTCCTGGCGAGGGTCGCATTGCATCTTCCGGAGAAAATCGTCAATTGATATTACAGGACTATCCAATGGTCCAGGTCCTTTCATTTCATTATTACTCCCGCTACGTTACTTAAATAACTTTTTCACTGTCAGGGCCGTTCAAGATAGGAAAGTATCGAGGGATTGATGAGCCGCCCGACTCCGGCAAGCTTCCTCGTTGCTTCTCCGTACTTTTCCTCGGAAGATTCCCTTTCCTTCAGTTCCTCAAGCCTTCTTGAGATTTCCGAGAGGCGCGAACCGGTCTGGTTGAACCTGTGAAACATTTCCTCAAGTTTGCCCTCGATGCTCTCGAACCGTTCGGAAACAACCTTCGGATGCTCTTCAGTAATCGCCTTCTCAGCCCGGTCAATGCGTTCCCTCAGCTTTGCGACATTTGTCGAGCTGCTGTTGGCAAGGATGTGGAGGTCGGCGCGGATAAGTTCTATTTCCTCGCTCTGTCGGGATACTACCTCGGAAAGCTTGACAAGGATTGCCGAAACTTCCGAGAAGGACACGCGAGTCACTCCAGGTGCTTGAGGATGTTCTTGTTGACTTTCGGCTCGGGGGGCTTGAGGGAGTTTTTCAGCGCGACAAGCTCGTTGTCAAGGAGCGTAATCCTTGCGAGCAAATCCTCCTTTTCCCTGTCGTGTTTCGCCCTAAGCTCAGCAAGCTTTTCTGCCAGCTCAACCTTTCCCGCGGATTTTGCGGAAATCTCGTTGAGCTGGTGATTGACCGCCCCGAACCTTTTGTTAAGGACCTCAATCATCTTGAGCATGAATTCGTTTATCTCAAGAGCTTCCGTGCCGTTCCCCGAGGGGGGACCCTGGGAACTTCCGGAGTTCCCACCTTGACCTGTGCGAACCTGTTCTTGCTGTAATGTTGCCATTCTGCCATGGAAATAAGGTCACTATTTAACTTTTATTCTTTCGCGCGCAAAACTCTGCCCTTTGAGGGCGGAAATATCCAGCCGATGCTGGATCATCTGAGGATGACGCGCGCTCCAGATTTCACACTATGATTGCGGGCGAATTAGCCCGCCTATTACCGAGTCAAGAGTTACTTGATCAATGCTGCAGCATCGAAATCCGCGGGCTTTTTTAGCCCGCGGTAGTTCAAGAGGAAAAACTGAGATAACGCCCGGTAAAACCAGGAGGCAGGGGAACCCCGAGGGAACCCCGAGGGAACCCCGAGGGGAAACTGTTTTTAAGCCGGCCTGTCGGGAATCCCTCCCGCAACGAGGGATACTCCCCAGGACAGAGTGTATCGTTAATCACGTTAGGAGGATCGGGGAGCGTTAGTGTGACGGGACACAGGCCGAAAAGCTCGCTTTCCTGAAAATTGGAATGTGTGGGAAAGCGGGCCTGAGGCCGTCCGCCAAACGCATGGCGGATATTTGTCCGGAAAAATCCGGATCAAGGTCGGCGATAATATTCTGGAATTACCCGACCTCGAGAATGTGAAACCCAAAGGGAATAGGCCGCCAATTTTTCCTGAAAATTGTCCGGAAAAAGCCGGACCCGTGCCGACACCAGATTTGACTAGCCCGGCACTGGGACTGTGTGGGAAAGCGGACTTAAGCCGTCCGGCAAGAAGAAGAAGAAGAAAAAACTCACCTCGAAAACTTTCTCCAGCATATCTGTCCGGTCGGGCAGGGGAATGCGCTCAGGTTCTGGTATCCCTGGCTTGTAAAGTTCTCGGCGGAACAGCGGTAGTCAGCTCTGGAGTTGTTGAATGTCTCGCAGGGATGATATATTCTCCAGCAGGATTGCCCTTCCGGGCAGACCCCTTTATCCCTGTAGGTAGACCACTTGTCCTTCAGTGCGTATCCTTGGCCGGTCAGGTTTTCCCCCGAGCACACAAAGTCCTGCATTCCGTCGGAATACTCTTCACAGGTCTTATACCGAAAGAAACAGGAATAGCCCTCCGCGCATTTCAAAGTCGAAGGGAGGTATCCCTGCAGGCTCATGTTTTCCCTGAAGCAGCCCTCTACTAACACCGGATTCAGTCCCGGCCCGCAGACTAGCGCAGTGCTGAGATCGAACTGGAAACTACGGGGATTTGTTCCGTTCGAACTCAACGGGATATCGTTAATTTTTCCGTTCATTGTTGCGTTCCTCCAGGTTGCAGTGAGGTCGTATTTCGCGGGAATCAGTTCAAGCACGACATATCCCGTTGAGTTCGTTTTCTCGGAATAGCGGAGCCCCCTTGTTTCGTTGACAAGGACAATCTCGCCGTTGTCAAGGTCCCAGTAACGCGCGCCGAATTCATACCATTGTTTCGCTGTGAAGTGGAAGGTGACTGGAACGGTCTTCAGCTCAAGAGGTTCCATAATCCAGACGATTGAACGGTCCCGGTTGTAGGGAGAAGCTTTGCTGGTGATGTTCGAATAGGCCTCGGGATAACCGGGAGCCCTTATCGAATAGCTGTAAGTTCCCGGGGCAAGATTTCTGAAATATATGCGCTTGAGCTCATGTACCCGCGCTTTTCCGACAATAACGTACGACTCCGGCAGGAACCCTTCTTCAGACCAGGTTTCGTTCCAGACCTTGAAAGAAATGTTTTCAATGCATTCACCTGTCAGGCCTCCTCGCTTAGCCGCTATGCTCAAATTGAACGTGCCGAGCTTGTAGGTCCAGCAAACCCGGTTATCGCCTTCGCACCCGATTGAATCGTTGCTTAGAAAGACCATTGCAGACAGGTTGAATGCAGCCGGCAGACCGATTTCCCCCGACAGGTTTATCAGGCTCCGGTTGGTGGAATTCCGGTACGAGCAAGCCCGGTAGTATTCATAATCGGAAACGCAACTTGGCGCATTCTGAATAACAACAGCGGGAACCGCACCGGGAGCCGTCGTCGTTATTGTCGTTGAGGAAGAAGTGTCTATCGTGACCGTAGTGACCCGCGTCTCGCTTTCAGTCTCATTCACACCCGGGACAACTTCCCGTTTCCTGAACCAGCAGGAATAGCCCTCCGTGCAGTGAAGCGTCCGGTTTTCCGAGAAACCCTCGGTTGACATTCCAACGTTCGAGCAAATCCTTTCGAATTCCGGGTCGGAATTGCAGTTGCTTCTGACAGTTTCCGGGGCCGGCGGAGCCGCACCCGGGGCCGCACCCGGGGCCGTCGTCATTGCTATCGAAGATGTCGGAAGGGTGTCTATAGTTTCAGGGGTTTCCTGGCCGGGAAATTCTTCGGGTTGAGTTGGAGGAACCGGACCCGGGGCCGTCGTCAGTATGGTCGTGAACGGGTCTATCGTGGCCGGAGTTGCTTCATCGGGAGCCGATTCAGTTTTTTCAAGCTTGAAAAGGGAAACGACTGCATACCCGTTCGTTTCGGAAACCCTTGTGCAGTTCCTGACCGAAACCTTCAGAAGGCCAACTGTTTCGGACGAGTTCATGCATGAAAATGAATACGAATTCGTTGCTCCGTCCGATTTTATTGTTGCGTAAAGATTCGAGGAGTTCGCGCCAAGGCCCTTGAGAGTGAAGACTTCCCCGCTTCCAAGCGTTGCAACGGGGTCCTGGAGAGTCAGGAGAAAGGAAATCCCGCCCCCGTCCGGGTCGGGTCCAATCGTGCAGCCCGAAAGAAGCAAGGCAAGGCAGGCAATCAAAAGCGCGCCAAAATGTTTCACTTTCATCTTTTCCCTACACCACAACATTTTAAGTTTTCCGATTTCGTTGGATTTTGCTCCGCTTCACTCCAGAGACTTCGGTTGCCTATTCAGGTAATCTCAGCCTTTCCGGGCTCGTTCCGTTGACAACGTTCATGAAAGCTCTTGCGGCCGGGGCGCCCCGCGCATTCACGCCGAAGACATCCTTGGATGATATGAAGAATTCTGCGTATTCCCCTGTAATTGTCCCGGAGAATGCCGGAGGGTATGGAATCCCTTCGGGATTGACGAGTTTTATTTCCGAGAACTCCTTCCTGAGCTTTGCTGCAAGGACCGTTGAGATGAATATCCGCATCACGTAGCTGTCAAGCCCTATCCTTCCGACGCGCATTGCGTTCGCGGCCTTTACTTCCCGGCGCGGGAATTCCAGCTTCTGCTCGCCGCCGAAATCAACAACAACGCCCTCTTCGCTTGCGAGCATTTTCCCGATTTCGTTCCCGTTCACCGAGTAAATTAGGAGCACTTCTTTCTGAGGTTCCGAGGACGGTTCCGAGGACGGTTCCGAGGGCATCCAAGCGCTCACGTCAATCTTTTATTTATCCCCCATCAATTGAAACTGCTGGAAAGCCCTTTCAAGGGCCAAGAAGAAAGTTTATATTACAGTGTATTACGTTAACTGGATGAACCAGGTCCTCGTTCTCGCAGGAGGCTACGGGACCCGCCTTCGACCGCTTACCCTGAAAACCCCGAAGGAACTCCTTCCCATTTTGGGCAAGCCGGCGATAGATTACCTCCTTGAGAACCTTTCCAGGAACGGTTTCAGGGATGTGACGCTTTCAGTCAACGACACTTTTCACGAGCGCCTGAGGAACCACATAGGGAGCGGGAAGCAGTTCGGACTTGACGAGGTCTCCTTCGTTGTTGAAAAGACCGGGAACGAGAACCAGAAGCTTGGCGCGGTCGGAGCGCTTGAGTTCATTGCAAGCCAGACAAATTTCAACCAGGACACCCTGATTGTCGGGGCTGACAATTTCTCGCCCTATTTCGATTTCCGGGGAATGTTCCAGCGCCATAGGGAAACCGGCGCCGAAGCATCGATTGGTCTTTACAAGTTCCCGCACCGGGAACTCCTCTCCCAGATGGGGATTGCCGAAATTCTTCCGGGCGGAAAGATAGTCCGGTTCCACGAAAAGCCTAAGGAACCCCCCTCCGACCTTATTTCAACCGCAATGTACTTCGTTTCCCCGGATTTCTTCTCAAGACACGTGCCGGAGTACGTCTCAGCCCTCCGGGCGCGCGGGGAAAAGCCGGATAACCTCGGGCAGATTTGGGAGCATCTTCTCGGGCGCGGACATTACCTCGGGGGGTTCGTTTCCCCGGAGTTCTGGATTGACATCGGCAAGCCGCAGGGATATTTCCTTGCGAACGAGTTCATGCTCGGGAAGCGGCTCCTCGGAAAGCCATATTTCGCAAAGGGTGCGAAGCTCGGCAAGGGAATCATTGCAAGGGGTCCGACGCTTGTGGAAGCTGGCGCGGAAATCGGCGAGAACGTCGTTTTCGAAAAGCACAACCACGTGATGGGCGGGGCGACTGTCGGGGACAATTCTCTCCTTGAGAACTGCCTTATCTTTCCCGGCGCGAAAATAGAGGATGGCTGCGCCCTGCAGAATTGCATCGTTTCGGAAGGGGCTGAAATCTCCGAGGGAACGACCGTTTCCGGGGCGGAGCACCAGATTGTCGGCGGGCCTATTTCACGCAACTGAACAGAGAATAAACGAACCCTGCCGCGAACGAATCACCCAATCCGAGGGAGGTTTTTTCGCTTGCCGAAACAGTCCAGCTGGGAACCTCGACTTTGACAATTCCGGACCTTTCAGCGACGTGCGCCCTTCCGCCAGCCGAAATTTTCCCCGCCTTTTCAAGGGAGCCCAGCATCCGGATGGAGCAATCCTTCCCGGAAAAAACCTTCCCGGCCGCAAGCTTTGCGGCAAACGAGAGCGCTGCAGAAACTTCGTTCGGACTGAGCGAACCCGTCCTGAAAACTGCGACGCTTTTTCCACGCGAATGGACGACGGCTATTTCCGCGCCGGCAATCTCAGGGAGACTCCAATAATCCTTCCCGCAGATTTTCTCGGCTTCCTCGGAATTGCAGCCGAAAGAATCGAAGGCCCCCTTCGTGCGCCCAATCAGGGTGCGCCAGTCAAGGCCTTCCTTGGAATTGAATTCGAAATGCGTGAATGCTCCGCGGGCGCGGAGTTTCTTTGCGAGGGAAATCGCCCTCGAACAGTTCCCCGCAAGATGGAGCCCCCCGACGAGCGCGAAGGAGAGCTCCCCTTCAGCCAGGACTTTTTTTTCAAAGCTTTCCGGAACAGTTCCCTTCGTGTTCTCGGGGTCATAGGTCAGGATTATCCGGTTGGGATTCGGCGCGCCAAGAAAGCCCTTTCCATACTCGAGTATTGCGTGTATCCGCGGCACACCTTCCGGACCAATCACTCTCACGTTTTTTCCCGCGAACCTGCGAAGCGCAGCCCGTCCCCGACCGACTGAGAGGAAAGTTTCAACTCCAAGGGTTCCGAGGGCTCTTGCGGAGTTTCCCGACTGCCCGCCAAGCCCGTCGGTTCCCTTAACTGAAAAGTCCGGAAGGGGCGCGTCCAAAACAATCTCCTCCCCCGCGCCGTTCCTGACAAGAGGGTTGATGCGCTGCCTGAGTGAGGAGGGGAGTTCGGAAAAGATTCTTTCAAGGGGGAAATCCCGGTCAATGTTCGAAGCGAAAAAGCAGCACGCCTTCATGATCATTGGACAACTTGCTGGGGCGCAGCCGCGGCAGGCTGCGGGTCGGAGTTCTCAATCTGGTCTATTTTCCCGTGCGCAACCGAGAGCCAGTTTGCG
This sequence comes from archaeon, assembly GCA_043803745.1. Taxonomy (GTDB): domain Archaea; phylum SpSt-1190; class SpSt-1190; order DYHY01; family DYHY01; genus JBBIPP01. The sequence goes on along the minus strand of JAZDJS010000048.1, from coordinate 53,420 downwards.
AAAGAGTCGTATGCCTTTGCATATTTCTTCGATGACGGCCTGTAAAGATATCCCCGCTCAACCATTTTCGACAGAAGCGTCCGGAGCCATTTCCTGTTGTTCTGCTCAACCGCAAGGGGCCTCATTATCTGATTCAGCTTGAATTCTTCCTTGACCTTGAACGTGCGCTTGATATATGAGAGCGCCTGGGCAACTTTCTGATATTCGGCCTTGTGTGTCGTAAGCCCCAGGTAATCAAGAACTGCAAAAACATTTTCATCCGTCGCTGCCATAATTTACCTAATATGGGCCAACTAACATATAATTGTTTGTTTTTAAATTGGGCCAAAACCTCCTTTTTGTTATTCCTCCTTTGGCAGGAATGAGGAAGGAATTCAGTTTTTTCGACCTGGAACAATCGAAACGCACGGACAAACTTCATAGTCTAGCAAACACATCAGATTGACCCAATAAGAGATTGAAATCTGAATTTTCAGCTTCTTTTTCCTGGTTGTACTTTTAAGGTCTTACCCCTGAACAGTCTAACTAAATTACTATAATTGACCTGGGTCAGTTATGTTTTCTTAGGGGGATATCAAAAAGTCCCCTTGGGAGACTGAAGGGAAAAATGGGAGGCGAAGACCTTTTTGGAATTGAAGGCGCTGACAAAACTGACTCTTTGTCGGGGTCTAGGCGCGGCAGGGGCGACGTGAAAGCGGCAATGAAAGCATATGCCGAAAGGACGAAATATTCGGGGGGTTCCGCAGGCTCGGGGCCTGTTGCGCTTTCCTCCGACCCGGTCAGGAGCGTTGTGCAGACGCAAATTTTCGAACCTATTGCGGTCACGGAAGCAGACCTTCCGTATCCGTATGCAAGGCCCGGCTCATATGAAGCGCGGGTGAACGAAATCTATTCAAGCGCAATCCAGGCGATAAATGAATCAGTTGCAAACGCGCGGGCCGAACTCGGCTTGAAATAATCCTTGCAGCGGGAAAGCGGCTCCGTCTTACTTGGCAGCAGTCCCCGCCGCAGCAGCAGCTTTGGCGGACGCCTTGGCGGACGCCCTAGCTTCAGCTTCAATTTCCTGTTCCTGGGGAGACTTTTCCTGGTTTACCGGCGTGCCTTCCTGGTCGAAAACAGCCCCTTCGGAGAATTCCTCCTCGCTAAGCGGCTTTTCCTCACCAAGGGCATTGGGAAGCTTTGACGGCGTAAGGAGGGCTGAGATATATCCCGCAACCCTGTTCCGCAGCCGAAGGGTGAGCTTGAGATCGGCAAGGGATTTCTTGTTCTGCTCGAAATCCCTTGAAAACTTTTCAGGGCTCTGCTCAACCATCTTCCTCGCAATTCGCTTTATCAGAAGGATGCGGACTTTTCCCATTCTCAGGATGCCTCCAAGGTTTCCTCGGAACCGTCCGAATTCTTCCGGATCACGAGAATTTTTATCGCGCTTCTCGCAAGCTCCTGCCGGGCAATCTCGACGGGGTTTATTTCATTCGTTTTTATCAGGACTGGTGCGCCAAGGGAAACCTGCAGCGCCCGGGCGCCGAGGACCCTTGCCTTTTCGAATCGTGTGAGCTTGTCTGAATCAACAGCCATCGGGTTAAGCGGGCATTTTTTGGGTATTTAAGGTTTTCTCAGAGCGAAAAGCCAGCCAATCAGGCAGGTTGTGCGCGATTTTTTCCTCTCGCAACTTCCGCATAAACGCCTATCGGACCGCGCGCTTCCAGGTAATTCAGATGCCTGTTGTCATGTCCCATCGCATCAGGCACAATTTCAACATTCAAGACATTCTCCAGCCATTTGTTCGGCCCTCCCGGATAGTCCCTCGGAAATCTGGTCAGGAAGAACCAACTCTTATCAGCGTTGATTTCCGCAATCCGTTTCTCGCCAGCCGAATATGCTATTGCGTCAGACGCGCAAAGCCCGCGTTCCCCAATCGCCCGCGCCCATTCAGCCGAGCCAAGCTGGATTTTTCCTTCGGGAGTTTCGGGGCGGCCGAAAAACTGATAGATTGCCAAATCTTCCCCGCCCTCAAGGACAACAGTCCGTCCGTTCGCCCTGTGGGCCTTTTCGAACTTTCCTATTTTCAGGGAGCCCGAAACAACGTGCGCCGGGGTCCCTTCAGCAGTCCGTATGCGGGATTCGCTTGAATGCGCGAAATAAACCGTCCTTTTTCCAGGTTTCCCGGCAACGAAATACAAATTGCTGTTTTCGTCAAGAACAACTTCAGGCGGCTTGTATTGCCTCACTTTCTGGTTGAATCCCTCAGCTGAACCGGCATCAACGAGGTGTATCTTCATATCCGTGCGGCCCAAGCCAAACTTATAACCCTTTCCCATTTTAACCATTTAAAAATGGCGCTTATCGCAGGAGCAGCGCGCCGACCGGAACGCCCTCGCAATACTGCGGAACCTGTTTTGCCGCGTATTTTCCGGGGCGAATCTGCACCCCGCCAAGAACCTCGCGCGCCCAGCCGGAAGGGTTCCCGGAATATTCCGGAGGAAGCTGGGTAATCAAGGAAACCACGTCATCAGCAAGCGCAACCGCCCGTGAGCAGCATCCGCCGCAGCCGAAAGTTTCAGCCGTTTTTATCCCGCGAACCTTGAGCGCATCGAGCCATTTCAGGTTCCCGGCAACAACCTCATCGCAATCAGTTGCAGGAAGCTCAGCAGAGCAGACAGGCCCGAAGACCTGGTAAATGGCAAGAGAATCTCCGAAGAACCTTGAATGGGTTTTCAGTGCAGTTCCGGAAACATTCTCGCGTTCGTCAGCCCCGTATACAAGGAAATTTCCCTCAACACACAGCACGCCTCTGCCTGAAAGCGCTTCAAGCAGGTTTTCCTCGGGCGCTGCCGTGTAAGCGAAAAGAAAATGGGTGCCTTCGCCAATTTGCTGGATGAACTCCGCAGTTTTCGGAGCATCAGGGCCGTTGCTTACAAGCACCGCCTCCGGCGGGCGCCAAGTTTCAAGATAGCTCTGGAAGGTTTCCAAGTCGGTCGTTTCCAATACTCGAAGTTCCGCCATGCAGCCGAGTAATTATTCATTCTTAAATAGTTATCTCGCTCAAATCGCGGCTGCTTGAATATCAAACCCTTTCCAGCCCGACGACGGGAGGAACGAGAATTATCCAGCTTTCGTCCGGAACCGCAGGGCTCCGCCCCCCAGTTTGCTCTTCAGAGCATCCGGCTTTCGAGCCAGGACAACGCTTTTCCTGCCCCCCGGATCTATCTAGACTCTCTCAAGACCAACGACGGGAGGAACGAGAATTATCCAGCTTTCGTCAATTGCAGCCAGATCCGCGCCAGTTGCCGCGCAATGGGTCTTGAACCGGTTTATCGCGCGCTTGAGCTCGGTCATGTCCTTTTCCTTGAGCCCTGAGATTTTCACCAGGAGAATGCGCTTTCCGCCCCGGAGGGAGTCGAGGATCCCCTCTGTATCGGAGAAATTCTGGAGTTTCACGACCTGCAGTGCGAGCGGTTCCTTTTCAACGTTCTTTACGTCTATTCTGACCAGGGCGGGCGCTTCCCTTTTCTCGGGCTGCGCCTTTTGCTGGTCAGGATTCTTTCCCCCGTGGGAAACCTTGCTGAAAAATTCCTTGATTCTTTTCATTACCATCTTGATGCTAACACCTTCTCGCTAACCCAAGGGAACACGGTTATTTAATACTTTCCGCATATGCTCTTGTGCGGTTCCGGAATGGTTGCTCCAAGCCCCCCCGGAACCCCCTCTTACTTGGTCCCCGACACAGTCCCCGACACAGTCCCCGACACAGTCCCCGAAGAGGCGGCCGCCTTCACAAGCTGAATCCGCTTCCCGGTAGCCTCCAAAAGGCCGGCAACCTGCCAGATGAACGTCCGGGTGTGCGGCGGAAGGCTCGGGTCGTTGCTGACATCGTCAAGAAGGTATGTGCAGGAGTTTATCTTCACCTGGAGGGACCTATCCGCCGCCCCAAGCTTGATTACGATGTCCTCAATCCGCTTCCTCACGCCTTTTGGAACCTGGGCATCCTTGCTTATTTCAGAAAGAATCCCAATTGCCTGGTTGTATTCGGCAAGGGTGCTTTTTGCCAATGCCGCCGGAGAGGTGCGGTTAAGGCTTTCAATAGGGTGCGCTGCCATTCTGAACGTGTCTGGACCTCCGTCATCTTTTCTTTGAACGTTCAAGAGCCCAAAAAATCCTTTATAAGGTTTGCTGCGGAAGATAACGCGTTTTCAACGTCGGAATCGGAAGGCCTCTTGCTTTTCACCGGGATGTTGGCTAGCGCCGCGCCAGGATGCCCCCCGCCCCCGAGCTTCTGGAAAAGCTGACCGAGATGGAGCCGGTCCTTCATTTTGTTCGATGTGCGCCCGGAAATCCTGACTTCCCCCTCTTTTGCAACCGCAACAAGCGAGATGTCCGCCCCCGCTGAAACAAGCATTCCTGCCGCGACCGACTCGAAGCTTCCCGCAACCGTTGTGGCGAGAATCGTCTCATCCTCGAGGCGCTCGAACCTGAGCTTCTGGAGGCTTTTTATCACGGCAAACCTCTGGGAGAATTCCGGCCTTCCCGACGCGAGGTTTTTCCCCTCGGAAAGCAAATCCTCCTCGCCCAGGGAAAGTTCGATTATTTTCTGGAGGGTCCCGACCCTTGCAAGCGCAAGATGGCGCGTGTCAGCGTAAATCCCCGAAATTGCTGCGGTGCGGGAGCGCTTCGAAAGGACCGGAAAGAAACCGAGGACGACCTCAACGCAGGAGGGCTGCTCGTCAACGAAATAGCCTTCCGCAATTTCAAGGAGGCTTCCTTCGCCCTCCTTCGGCAGGTGATGGTCGAAGACAACGAGCGGCTTCGGAAGCGCGCTTGCCAGAAGGGGCTCAATCTGGCTTTCCGAGGAACAGTCGACGACAACGGTTGCGGAGAACGAGCCTTCGGGGATTTCCGAAAGAATCTCAATGCCAAGCTTCTCAGCAGCTTCCTTTGCAGGCTTCCCGGCGCCCCCCGGCGCGACAATTCTCCCCTCGAAAGCATCGGAAACAATTACGGCTGACGCGAAAGCGTCGAGGTCCGCGTTCTTGTGTGTGAGGACGAGTATGTTCTTCCTGCCCGAAAGAATTTTCGCAGGGTTCCCCTTTTTCCTGTTCTTCTCCGCAGGGCGTTCCGCCATTTCCCCGGGCTTCTACTCCTCGAATCCGGCCTTCTTCAGAAGGGGGGTGATTTTCTCAGTGATTTCCCGTATCTTTTCCCTTACCTTCTCTTCCTGCCGCTTGACGGTAACGAGGCGGATTTTCGCGGTTTCGACAAGCTCGGCAAGGTCCTTTTCAACATCCTCTTTCTTCTTCCTGACCATTATGGGACCTATTGCCCGATAGACCATCTCCTCGGAGGTTTTCTTCAGGGTCTCGATCGCCGATTCAACCTCGGCAAGGCTGACCTCAATCTGCTGCTTTTGGGCTGCAAGGGCCTGCTGCTGCTGCTGGTATGCCTGCATTTGCATTACTAGGCCCTGAGCCTGAGCCTGAGCCTCTTCCTTTTCAAAATCAATTCCTTGAGTGGTGGTATTCTTCGCCATTTCAATCCTTTTCCTTGCCCGCAATCCCCTTAATAGTGTTTTCCACGGTTTCAACAATCCGGAGGGTCGTGTTGACCTTCGACCTCAGCGTTGCCCAGGATTCCGCTCCCTTGGAAACTGTTATTTCCACCGCCTTGCCGGATTTCGCAACAGAAACCCCCCTTTCCGCCGCAAGTTCGGCTTTCAGGTTTTTCTCAAGGGGCGCTCCCCCAGGAAGCTTGACAGTTGCCGAAACTTCTCCGCCCTTCTTCCCGACCATTATCTGGATTTGACCGTTTTCACTGCGCCGCTTCTCTGCTTCACGAGAATCTTGTAGCCGCAATAGGGGCAGCGTATCCGCTTCTCATTCGAATCGAGAGCAACTTCCTTTCCGCATTTCATGCATTTGTACATTTCTGGGAATCTCCTCTTCCTCTTCTTCACTTTCTCTTCTTAAGCGGTTCCTCGAACTCGCTCGCATCAGTCTCGAAGCCCCTCTCGGCTTTTGCAGCTTGGGCAATTGGCATCACGGTTTCCGTCTTCGGGGTCCATGCGCCGCCGGCGAATTTCGCGTTGCAGTGTTTGCACTGCCAGATTCCCATCGAAAGGCGGGAAACGCGGCTGTAGTGGCATACCGGGCAGTCGTGCTTCTTCTTCTGGAGAGCCTCGATTTCCGCAATCCTCTTGCGGACCTTTGTGCCGTAGCGAACGCCAAACCGTGCCGAAGTCATTGATTTTTTGGTTGCCATAACTAGGAAACGCCCGCTAAACGGCTTTTTAAAGTTTTGCGGGACCGCCTACCCAAGAAAAATCGGACCCTTCCAGCTCGCCTCAGAAAGCTCGTAGCGCATGTATTCGGGGCCTATTCCCACATAGTCGACCAGGTGGCGGAAGAAATATTCATGGAGTTCAAGCGCGTTGGGAACGGGGGGAATTTCCGAAAGGACCTCCTGCTCGCGAACCCCGAAACAAGCCCTCAATTTCCTCATTTCTTCGCCGGTTCCGCCGACGCCGTAAATCCCGCCCGTTTCCCATTCGAATCCTGCTGAGGAGAAAACGCTCAGCGGGAAATAAATCCGGAATTGACCGTAATCCCGTTTGTGATGGCTGTGCCAAACACTCATCCACGCCGGCTCCTTAAACAAAGCCGGCTGTATTACCAAAAAATCCGTATCAATAATCTCCATTACGCCCGGAAAGCCCCTTTTTTCAAAAGCGGCGACATTTTTTTTGCAGCCTGAGGCAAGCCCGGCAGCCCCCAGGACAGCAGCATCGCCATATCGGGCAAGCTTGACGAAATTCTTTTCAACCACATAATGTCCGTCCTCGGAAGTCTCATGCCCGTCAGCGGAAAGGATTCCCCGCACTTTGGCGCCGTCGAGTTCAAGCGTTGCTAGAAGCAAAGTCATTGAGACAGTATTATTGACCCCTTTTAAATAGTTCATCCAGGGCTCGGGTTTTTCTGACCTTCGGTGGCCTCTTGCTCATTATTCGCCTTTTCAATCTAACTGTCGTAAGTTTAAAATCAGCCCGTTTACAGCCCCTCTGTTGAGTTACATTTTTAACCCTCAACCCGCTCGAAAGAGGATGGCAAAGAAGCACCACCCCCACCACAAGTCATCAAAATCAACGAGGAAAAGCGGAAAGATTGCAAAGCGGCAGCAGAAGCCGAGACAGAAGCAGAAAAAGCGCCTTCCAGCAATCCTGACGCCCTCCCTTTTCGAGAGAAAGTTCCTATCATTCGAGAAGGAAATGTCCGCGCGCTTCGCGGAGATGGAGAAGAAGCTCGCCCATTTCTCCGGGGGAATGAAAATGCACGATTCTCCCAACGCAACCAAGGTTTCCTTCGACGGGCTCGCCGGCTTTAAGAAAAGCGAAATCTGCCTTGAGGTGACGGACCACACAATAACGGTTTCCGCGAAGAACCGGAATTCCGCGTATTACAAGTCAGTTTCCCTGCCCTATCTTGTGGTTCCCGAGCGCGCGAAACCGGATCTCAAGGAAGGCGTCCTTTCAGTAACTCTGCCGAAATACAAGGAAAAACTTGCAAAGGTAAAGCGGCTGAGAGTCTAGTTCTGGTAAAATCGCTCAAGGAAAATCAGCATTCCCCTGGGGAGCGCGAGCTTTCTCCCCGTCCGGAAGACCGTGCCCGAGATTGCTGCGGCATAGACGAGGAAGAGGATTCCGACAAGAACGAAAAAAGTCCTGATTGAGACGAAGCAGGCCAAAGCGCCCGCAAGAGCAAGGCCCGCTCCGAGAGCGAAATGTTTCTGGGCTATCCGGATGATCAGGTTGTCCCGCGCGAAAAGGTTCCCGAACTTGGCGAAAAGCGCGTTTCCGGTGACTTCGTCAGCGAATCTCCGGAAAGAAACGACAATCGAGAGCGCCAGCGCGCTTGTGAACGCTGCCGAGAGAACCCAGCTGAAGAAGAGGACGCTGCCAGACGCTGCGACAAGCCGGGTCTTGCTCATCTTGTCGGCGAACCAGCCCCCGAAGAGCGCGCCAGCAAGGCCGAAGAAGGAACCTAGCGATGCAAGGAGGCCTATCTGGAGTTCCCCCCCGAAGACCGAGTAAAGATAAAGCGGCCATGCGTAATATGTCGCAAGTCCGCCGACGCCGAGTATCGCATACATAAGGAGAAATGCCCCGAGGATCTCGTTCCGCCGCCCAGTTCCGCCGCCCTTCTTCGGAATCGTCCGGGTTTGCGCCCCGTCCAGAAGCCGCAGCCTCGGGAGAAGAAGGGCGGGGACAAGCGCGAGGAGAATTACCGCAATTGCCAGGCTGAAGACGGCCGAATATCCGAACTTCCCGATTATGAACGCGCCTATCAGCGGCGCTATTATGGATGCAATCCAGACCATTGCGGAGGAAATTCCCGAGAAGAGGCCCCTTTCCTTCTTGCTGCTTGCCTCAATCGTGTATGCGTTTATCGCAAGCCAGTAGACTGAAGTGAACGCCCCGAAAACGAACCCATATGCCGGAAGAGGGAAAGGAAGCTTTCCATGGTTCAAAAGCCCGACAACCCAGAGCGGTTGGAAGAGCGCCCTGAAAACGAGCGGGAATTTCACCCCGAACTTTTTGACTGCCGCCGGGCCGACAAGAGCCCCCCCGAGGGTTCCGAGACCGTCCATTGCCCCGTAAATGAAAACCTCCGGAAGGGTTGCGCCCTCCTTCAGAAGGAAAATCGGGATGAAAACCCCGTAAAGGGAATGCCCCAAGAGCTGGAGGAAGATGTTCAGGGATACGAGAACCTTCTCCCGCAGCTTCTTGCTTTCCATTGGAAAGCGCGCTCGCGCGCCCCTTTTTTAATCCTTTTTCCGGGGGATTCAGGAGTCGGGAATCAGAACTCTCCGAAAAACCCGGAAAGCTTGGCTGCAACAGACGGCCTTGCCCACTCCGGAAGGTTCGGGAGTTCCCGGTCAATCTCGGGCTTTTCAAATCCGGCCAGGGCTGCCTGCGCCCCCTGGATTGCAAAATTTTTCGCAACAGGACCTATTATCCTCTTGAAAGCTTCCACAAGCTTTTCCAGGTATCCGGTCCGTTCGGTTTCAACGGAACCCTTAGATATCTTCAGGCCTTCCGATTCGGCAATTGTCAGCGCAGTCCCGCCTATCGTCGATTTCGCTTTCTCAATCAGCTCATAAGCGATTTTATTTTCGACGGAACCCACTCTGAAACCCCCCTAAGTGCTCTTCTGCCCCGCGCCAAGGAAGCCGACAAGAAGCGGAATCAGCGAAAGGACATACAGGAAAAACCAGACGAAATAGAAGGTTGTCTTGTGCCAGGGCGCCCATGCAAGATATGTTATGCCGATGCCCGCAAAGCCGATTGAAAGGTATCTTGCGAAGGTTGCCGAGGCAAGCTGGGCATATTTCCAGAAAATCCGGGAAAGGATGAAGCACACCGGAACGAACAGCAGGTAAAGGAAGCTGTACATCGTGTACTCCACATCCTTGACAATGAAGAGCCCGTTTGCGAAAATCCCATAGCCAATGAGGAGTATTGCCGCCGTCGGCAGAATCCGGGCAAGTCTGTTCTCCTTTGCGAAAACAATTCCGGCAAGCCCCCAATAAATTCCGGCAAGCCACAAGATCATGAACTGCCTGTAAACGAAGAAAATCCAGGGGAGTTTGGCGTCAGCGAACCCAAATCCAAGGGCCTGCAGGGCCATCCCAATGAAGACAACTGAGTAGAGCAGGAATGAAACCCCCCAGACAAGCTGGGTGCTGTTCTTTCTTTTCCCGAGGTTCCATCTGTAGAGCAGGTAGCCCCCTATCCACAAGATTATCACCGTTGCCTGGAGGGAAAGGCCGAAAAGCCAGAACGTGCCCTTCAGGATTTCGACTTCGGGAAGGAGCGGCTTGTAGATCATTGCAAGGATGCCCCCGACGAGGGTTGCAAGGAAAACCGCCGAGAAAAAGAAATTCTCCTTTATGTTCCGGAATAGCTTGACAAGTTCCATCGCCCAGGGCAGACGGCGCTTGCTTTTATTCTTTTTGTTGCAGTTATTCAACAGTATACCTTATCGACCAGGCTTTCGCCCCTTTCTTCTCAATTTTCAGGATTTTGAACTTGCCGACCTGCGCCGTGCTTCGGACGTGGGGGCCTCCGCAAGGAAGCTCGTTGAAGCCGGCTATTTCGTAGACGGTTATTTCCTCAAGCTCCTTTGGGGCCCTGAGCTTACCGAATTTTTCCTCAGCTTCGGCCCTCGGAATCTCCTTTTGCGAAACCTGCAGATTCCGAGAAATAATCTCGTTCACGCTTTTCTCGATTTCCGCCTTCAGCTTCCTCAAGTCGTCATCCGAGACGCAATCCCACCTGCAGTGGGTTTCCGCAAATTCCAGCGCCCGTTCCTCGAAGCCCTTTGCAAGCTGACCAAGAACGCCCGTAAGGATGTGGTCTGCCGTGTGGAGGCGCGCCTTGAAATCCCCCGAACCCGCGATTGCAGAAGTTTTCTCTTCGGACTTGCCCGGAACCTCGAAATCCCTGCTCAGTTTCCCGGCGATGTAGAAAGGGACTTGCGCGAAATCCACAGCCTCGCTTTCCCCGGTCCGGAGATCCTTCACCGTTGCCTTGCGCGCCGAAAGCTCCTTCTCCCCGACGATTACCGCAAAAGGCATCTTCGCCTTGTCGGCGAACTCGAGGTTCTTCCCAACGCTCCGCCCCATGACGTCTATTTCCGAGTTGACCCCGGCAAGCCTGATTCCCTGGACAAGCTCGATTGCCTTTGGAAGCGCGGGTTCCCCGATCGGAACCACGAGCGCCTTGCTTCCCGAGCCCGATGCCGGCAGCCGCCCTTCCTTCCCAAGAAGCTCGTAAAGCCGGTCAATGCCCATTGCAAAGCCGGTCGCAGGCATTTCCTCTCCCGAGTAAAGCCCGATGAGCTTGTCATATCTGCCGCCGCCGATAATCGAAAGCCCGTAGTTCCCCGCCTTGACCTCGAAGATGATGCCAGTGTAATAATCCAGCCCCCTTGCAATCGAGAGGTCAAGCTCGCAGTATTTCTCAACCCCGTAATTCTTGAGGAGGCTGAAAAGTTTCTTCAGCTTCTCGATCCCGCCGGAAATCAAGGAATTCTGGTTGAGCAGCTTTTCAGCCCGCTTGATCACATCCCCGGCCTCTCCGGAAAGGCCGCAATATTCCGAAACCTGCCCTGCGGTTTCCTCGGAAAGCCCCAGCTTCCCGAGCGCCTCCCGGAACGCCGATTCGGAAAGCTTCTCCCTTTTGTCAATTGTCCTGAAGAAATCGTCCCGAGCAGAGCCCTCGGAAATCCCGATGCTTTTGGCAAAGCCGTCAAGGATTTCCCTGTTGTTTATCTTCACCTTTATTTTCGGGATCCCGAAAACGGTCAGGAGGGCGACGCCGACGGCGATTGTCTCGGCATCGACAATAAGCTCTTTCGAGCCGAGTATCTCGACGTCCAACTGGGAGAACTCCCTGAACCTGCCTGCCGAGATTTCCTCATATCTCCATGCCTTGTCAAGGACGTAAAGCCGGAGAGGTTTCGGCAGCTGGGGGTTGTTCATGACAAGCCTTGCAATGGGGACGGTGAAATCAAACCTGAGCCCGAGCTCGCGCCCCGCCTTGTCCTTGAAATAGTATATCTGCTCCTTCACCTCGGGCCCGGACTTTTTCGCAAGGAAGTCGAAATTCTCGAAAACCGGGGTGTCTATCGGCCCAAAGCCGTACGTTTCGGCAGTCCCGGAAAGTATTTCGCAAATCCTGTTCCTCACCGAAAGCTCCTTCGGGAGGAGGTCGCGCGTCCCCCTCGGGGGCTGGAATGAATCGTTCGCCATTTTTCTGTTCACTTTTTCCTCACCCTTTATTATTGTTTGTCGCCCGTACTACAGCCTTTGCGACCTTTGCGAAAAGTCTGCGAGGAGGTATCCCTATCCGCACATATCTCTCGCCCATCTTGTAGGGTGCGAGGGTGTTGACAAGGACCCCTTCCAAAGCCAGTCTCTTACCGAATTCCTCCGAGTCTGCGACCTTCAGAAGAAGGAAGGAGGTCTCTGTGCCACTGACCTCTGCTCCGCAGGAATCCCTGAGCAGCCGGAGGAAATCGTCTTTCAGTTGCGCGAACTCCGCGAGACGGTTCTTCCTTCCCACTGCCCACGTGCCAATTTCCTGGGAAATTGTTCCGGCGTCGAACGGCCTGCAGGCGGAGGCGACCCTGCCAAGGCGTTCTATGTTCTCCTTCCGAGAGACTGCGTATCCGAGGCGCAGGCCTGCCAGGCCGTACGATTTCGAGAGGCTCCTTAGGACGACGAGATTTTCGAGCTCGAGCGTCTCCCTGACAAATGTCTGCTTGCAGAAGCCGTAATAGCACTCGTCGACAATCAAGAGCTTGCAGGAGCCGGCCAGTTTCAGCAAGCCGCTCTTGTCTTGTATCAGGAGGTTCCCCGTCGGATTGTTGGGGTTGGCGAGGAAGCAAAGGTCTGTGCCGCGCTGCTTCATCTCATCGGAGAACTTACGGACATCCAAAGAGAAAGTCCCCTCCGAAAGCGGGAACTCCAGCACCCGCGCCCCCAGCTTCCTCATTGCCGCCGAGAAAACGTAGAACGACGGCACCGCTACCGCGCCGTTTCCCTTCCTACCTCCGAGGACCGACTCGGCAATAGTGTTTATCACCGAGTCCAACCCATTCCCAACCAGGACGTTGCCGGAAGAAAAACCCCTGCCGAGGCTTTTCGCAATTGCCCGCTTGATTTTCGTGCAGCTTTGGTCGGGATATTCGTTCAGTTTCCGCACCGCTTCTGCAGCAATACTTGCAATTGCCGCATTGTCAAGGGGAATTGGATTAGTGCCATATCTCAGGTCAATTAATCCCATCTTCCAACCTTCCTTGACGCGACAACTTCTACCTCTACGAAAGCCCCGCCGACAAGTTCGCTCACCCCGACACACGTCCGCGCCGGGAGAGATTCCCCGAAGAACCTGCGGTATACTCCGTTGAATTCCGCGAAATTCCGGAGATCGGTCAGGTAGACAGTTGCCTTCACGACGTTCCTGCGGGAGAGCCCTTTTTGCAAGAGAATTGCCTCGATATTCTCAAGAGTCCGTCTAGCCTGCGCTGCAATCCCTTTCTCAAGCTTCCCTGTTTTCGGGTCAGTTCCGGTCTCCCCGGAGGAAAAAAAGAGAGAGAGGCCTCTGGCAGAGGCCCCCAGGGAATACGGTCCGAGCTTTTTCGGAACGGCTCCCTTCATTTCAATTCCCCCTTCAAGGCAAGGTCGTATGCAACCCCGTCAGGCCCGCAGGCCGAACATTTTGAACAGCCCGGAGGGGGGGAAATTCCCGCTTTAGCACACACATTCGCCGAATAAATGACAAGCTCGACTTGCCCCTTCAACGGAGGCGGTGCGTATTTTCCCATCAACGCCCCCCGCGGCCTCAGTGCGAGGGAGACTGGATATGCTCCGACTGATGCCATTTTATCAACGCCCGATTTGTATGCTTCAAGGGCGGAGAAATCCCGATAATCCGCAGCCTCTCCTCCGAGGCCCCAGATTAGGACGCCTGCCGTTCCAAGATCCATTTTCTTTGCAAGCTCCCAGGATCGGAGGTAATCCGATTCCGGAATGCTGCCTTTTGACTTTAGGCGAACTTCCCGCTCCCTTGCGTTTTCAGGCGTTATGGGAATCTCGGGATTGAGCATAAGCGATGTGACGCCGAGCTCAATGAGCTTCCCGAAAAGCTCCTCAACTCCCAGATAGCCAAGCACTTCCCAATTGGGCGGAGAGACTTCAAGCTGTATTGGGGGCGGTTTCAGTCCCGCCTCAATTAGCCTCTCTCGTATTTCCGAAAGAACCGGCAAATACCGTTCCAGTCCCCGCTCCGGCCTGCCAGTGTTCCCTGCGGTTATTGTAATTGTCGTCCTTCCGCCGTTCCTCCCGACCGCCTCAACTGCTGCAAAGCCGAAATCCTCCGCTGTCGGTATTCCAGTCTCCCCTTTCCCAAAGGGGCAGAAAACACAACCGCCCTGGGCTTGAACTGAACAGGCATATGGAAGTCCTGCCATCAAGTTCCCGGAAAGGCCATCTTCCGAGAAAGCCCCCTCCTCCAGGAAGGCTGCAGTCAGCAAGCCTCCCGAGGGGAGCTTTTTTTCATACCAACTGCGCGCCCTCCTTGCAAGAAATTCTCCCAGCCCCTTTCCGTCCGGCCCGATTATTCCCAAAGGAAGGAATTCCCCTTCCAGCTCACCCTTAATTATCCTCAGCGGGGAATATCCAGCGGGAGTGTCGACCGGTCCCCATTCAGCCATTGCAAAGGACGCAGAAGTTGTCAGATCCCCTTTCCTAAGGAGCCCCTGCACTCCGACGTTCCCCGTCCTGACGGTCCTCGTTGGATCAGTCCAATCCGCAATCTTCCGGGCCTCCTCAGGCGCAGCGGTCGCTCCCCACTGCAGGAGAGCCATTGTCTTGACCGCCTCGCGTCCCGGAGACTCCGTCCCAATCTCGAGTTCTCCGTAATATTTTTCCAGGAGCTCCTTTGCCCCAGCCTCATCTTCTATCCGCTCAGTTCCGGAAAGCCCCAGCTCCCCGATGAACTGAACCACCACTCATTTCTCTCTTCATTCTTATTTTCATCTCCATTACTGTATTTTCTTTGCCAGGAATCAAAAAAATCCTGAAAACCCCAATCAGTCAGGTCCGGAAAAGACTGCCCTTAAGCCCGTCCCGGAAAAGTCCTAGGGATGGCGATGAACAACAAAACCGAAAATTCCTTCGAGTGTGAATGTTACTTTCCGCCTAGCTATGAACTAGACCACCACTCGTGGGACCACTCATTTCAATCAGGACATCATGCCCCTTTTTCAGTTATAAAGATTTTGTCACTGGAAATTTCACTGGCGCGAATCAAACAACCAGAATCTTGGCGTAATTGTTGTCGAAAAGCGCATTTTTCGGCAGTTTCGGGGTTTCCCCTAAGAACCTGTGCTCGGCCTTGTTCGTGTAAACGAATTTCGCCCCGTATTTTTCGGCAAGCCCGGAAAAGTCTCCGGAGGAATATGCCTGCCGGATTGCTTCCTGGCGCGCCCAGGCATCGGCAAGCCCCTCCGAATAGCCGTCTATTATCGTCATCGAATGCCCGAGGAGAAAGACTGAAGTGAGGTCGGTGTGCCCGGCAACAACGGTGGAATCTAGGATGTTCTCGTCAAGCCAGCCAATTGCGGCACTATCCTCGGAGGAAATTATCGGCCCGAGGTTTCCGGCAGTTCCCGCTCCGGAAACGGCAAGGAGCGCCGCAAGGGAAACGCAGACCGGCCATTTCCAGCTCCCGAGGGTTGTTGCGTAAAGGGCGAGCGCGAAAGGGAGATATGTGACGAACCGCGAGGGGAGGATTGGCGAGAAAAATGAAAGAAGTATTAGCGCGCCCAGGAATCCCGCGGCCGAAAGCTTGTCCTTTCGTTTCCAGTTCAGCGCAAGGTCGGCCAGGATTATCCCCGCCGGGAGCAGGAGATGGAGCGGGAACGGCGGGTCGAGGATGCGGGCAAGCCCCGGAGCCCGCCCCCAGAAAGGGACTGTTTTCGTTGAAAATTTGTTCCAGGCAAAAGGAATTGCAAGGCCTGCGATGGAAACGAAAAGCGCCTTTTGATTCTTTCTGAAAATGAAATTGGCTGCCGAGAAAAGCGCAAGGACCAGCGCCGACAGGAGATGGAATTCTCCGACTTCGATTGAAAGCAGGAGCGCGAGCGGGAACCCAAGGCCTTTTCCCTCCGAGAAGAAGCTTGCCAGAAGGAGTGCAAGGGGGAAAAAACTCGCAACCGAGGGAAGCCCGGAGGCTGCCGCGAACATGAGAATTTCCGGGAATGATGCGAAAACCGCAAGGGCGAGAAGCGACGAAACCTTCCGCCCGGAGAAAATGAAAATTGAGAGCGCGGCAAGGAAGAAAAGGAACGGCGAAGCTGCGCGCAGGAGACTTTCCGGGGAAAGCCCGGTTGAAAAGGAAGTCGCAATTATCAGCGAATAATAGAACGGAAGATATGTCTGGGTTCTCCCTCCGGCGGAAAGCGGGTCGAACGGCAGGAGTTTCCCCTGCTCAATCGAGAGGCTGACAACCCGCTCATGGTAGAAATAGTCCCAGCCGGAAGGTTCCCCGGAAAGTACGGAAACCCGCGCGGCAAGGAGGGCGAAAAATCCGGCAAGGAGGATTGCAAGGGCGAGCTTCAACCCTCCAGCGGGAATACTGAGCGCCATTTCCCGGGCCCAACCGGGAGAAAGCATTTATTACTTCGCCCCCTTTTCCCCGCAATGGGCGAAAAACCCCTTTCCGAACTTGCCCCGAGGGATGCACAGCTGGGCTCGGCGGTAATCCTCAAGCATTCCGGGAAGCTCGTTTTCGCGGTTGACAAGCCGAAGCGTTGGCGGACGGAAAAGGGGAGAACAATTGTAACATTCTCAGGAATCGGGGGGGCTGTCGAGCTTGACGAGGGATTCCCCGCTGCAGCAGTGCGCGAATGCATTGAGGAATCCGGGGCGAAGCCGGAGCTTGAATCGGCGAAGAGGACGCTTTTCGTTGATTACGACAATTCGGTCAGGGACGTCAGAGTTTCAGATGAGCTGAAACCGGCCGTGATTTACCGCAGGCTCTATCTTTCCGGCGCCGAGAGCTGGCAGCTTTTCTGCCCCGCATACCTTGCCCGCGCGCACTCTCCGCCAAGACCTGCCGACCTTCCAGCGCTCCTTTTCCTCACCTTGTCCGATTTCAGGGAATTGAAAAACCCGACAAGGCTTCGGAACCTCCTCCTCAAGGGGGCAAGCCACATTGTCGAAGGCCCAGGGAAAATTCCGCGAGAAGCATACCTTGCCCCGTTCGGGCTTTCCGAGGCGCTTTTCGCAATCGACGGTTCGCGCGCGTTTTCTCTTGCGAAACTCCTCAGGAACCAGAGTTAGGCTTGAATGACTACCTGAAAGTAGAGAATATTTATATACTAAGAACGAACCTTAAGCAAGGGGATACCTTGGACTGCGAATCGGGAGACGGCGCATTTGTAATCAGATCCCTCGGAGGAACTGAAATTCAAGCCGGAACCTGCCTTGAGGTTGCTATTTGTTCGGCTGAAACCGGCGAGCCCGTTCGGAAAATCCTGGTCGACATCGGCGGTTCCACAAACAGAAACGGCGGATATGTCCTCCCGACCGATGTTGACGACGTTCTAGTCTCCCACGGGCATTTCGACCATTATGGCAATTTGGTCAGGCTCCTTTACTCACTTGGCGGGAAAAGCCCCAATGTCGTAATGTCAAGTGAAACCTACGCAATACTCCCCTCCGCAATAAGGAACGCGGAAAAGCTACGCAAAGCCAAGAATTCCGCCGGCCGCGCCAGATGGGCAGTTGAAAGAATCGACGAGAACAAGCTAATTGTAGCGGATGGGGAGTTTATCGAGATTGGCACGGCGCTGGGCCCGTTGAGAATCGAGGCATATGAACAGCCCGAAGGATACGAGCACTTGCCCGGGCAGCTTTCCTTCCGGATATCGCAAGGAGGCCTTTCTTTTTCGACGGGTTTCGACATTTACGCCCAGATAACCGGAAACGAGGAATTCGACGAAGAGCATTTCGCCCAGTTCGGAAGGCTGCACGCGGACATCCACGCAGGGGAAATGACAACCGCTTACAAGCCCCTTGACCTGAACGACCGGAGCGAGAACGAGGAGCGCTATGTCGAAGCGGTCAAATCCGCGATGCTGCGCCTGAACTCAACCAAGGAAAAGGGTTGCCTCGTCCTTCCCCACTTCGCGCTCGGGCGTTTCCACAGGGGAATTGCGCTCATTGAAGATGCAATAAAACGCAGCGGGATTCCCCGGGAGGAGCTGGACTGCGTTGTAAGGGCCGGGCTCGGGGTGAAATACACTGCCGTTGACGGGAGCCCTTTTGCGGATTCGTTTGAAACGCTGATAGGAAATTTCAGCAACCCAGCCGACTGGTGCTATGCTTTCCCTGACGAGAAACTTCACGTTGCAGTCGTTTCCCCCGGATTCTGCCAGGCCGGAGAGTCCAAGTCCCTTCTTGACGCGGTTATGACCGGCAACATAAAGTACGGTCAGGGAGGGATCGTAATCCTCAATTCGGTTTACGCCCCGGAGGACAGCCCGCTTCATGAAATGCTTACGCGCGGAACATACAAGGGGGAGAAAATTCCCGGAGGAACCTTTGACGTTTTCAGCCTGAGCGGGCACCCTATGTGCGGGGAAGCCTATGGGCGGATAATCGACGCGGTTGCCCCGGGCGTCCTTTTCCCGGTGCACGGCTCGCCAAGGGCCGTTGACGCATATGAGCGGATTGCAAACGCCCGCGGGTATACGTGCGGGGAGAATTTGTTTTTCCCGGAGCCCGGCGCAGCGCTTGTCGCCTGCAAGAAAGACGGGGTCCTTAGGACGAAATATCTCGGCGCTGGCGCGGATTTTTCAGGAGCGGTAAGGGAGCTTGCCCGAAGCTAAAATTTCTTTCTGCTGATGATTCCCTGCTTCGCCTGGATTGCCTCGTCCCGCATTACCTTTTCCTGGAGGGCCTTCACCTCGTGTTCTGCGATCGGTCCGCTTATTTCAATCTTCGCCCGCCAGAACTGCTTCGTTGTCTTAGAGAGCTTGTCGACTTCGCTGTCCGGCCCGCAATACTGGGTCTGGGCGCGGTTTCCCGTCCGGTCAAGCTCGTTCACAAGGGCCACTACGCGCGCCTTGAAAGTGCTGAAATCCATTTTCGTCGGTTCCTCTCTCACTGTAAGCATCATTTTTGCCTTCCCTCGGCAGTATTGGGGCCGTTTCGTATAAATGCCTTCTCGGAAAAACCCGGAAACATCGTCGTTTGGGGGCGGGAACTTGAAAAAACATATATAACCGGGCGGAATGGCGAATCCCATCATGGCAATTACACCCGGGGCAATTTGGGAAGCCAAGGAAGTCAACGACGCGCTTTTGGCGAACTTGAGGGGCGCTGCCGAGGCGTTTCTTGGAGCGGGCGAAGGTTTCTCAAGCCTTGTCGCGATCAGGCACGAGAGCCCCAAATCCGACCTGACGAAACTGATTTTCAAGCTGAAAGGTCCGCAGGACATCCTCTTGGGCGCGTCGGGAATCGACAATCTCGCATTCGCCAAATCGGGCGGAGATTTCCAGGGGTCGCTTGTCATCTACAAGGACCGGATTTATTTCGCAAGCTCGCTTGCATTCAAGCTCGAGACGAAGGCTCTTGCAATCAAGCCAGAGGAGAGGAAGGCTGAGCTGGACAAGATTCTTTCCGACCTGAAAAGCAGGGTAATCAAGGCGGGCTTCCAGTTCTCCGGGAACCTAGACTCGTTCGCAGTCGGGAAAATGACCCCTTTCACGAAGGAGGGCGCAATCGAATTCCTCGCCCAGGTGAAGGCTGCCCTTTCCGGGCTCAAGCTCAGGGCGCTTTAGTTATTTTTTCAAAGGAGGAAAGACAAACATGACTTGCAAATTCGTCCTTCCGGACAAGAGGGAGTTCAGTTTTCCGGACGAGGCGACCGCCCTCAAGGAAGCTCAGACAGCTTCGAAGCAATTGAACCACATCCTGATTGTGCGCGAGGACAAGGGCGGGAACTGGCCCGAGATTGCGACGGTGTTCCCTTCCGGAGAAATCAGGAAGCCCGTCGATGTTTCGAGTTTCGCGCGCGGATTGGAAACAAAAAGGAAAATCAGCGGGATTCGGCGCTAGTAGCTGATTCTCAAGTCAGGCAAACCCAACCCAGACATTTTCCGCATCCTCGTCTGTGACAATCCTCACCTGGCGCTCAAGGGAAATTGCCCGCCCTTTGTTCGGGGTCCACAAGTCGTTCGGGATTCCCAGATGGGCCATCCTCGGATATTCGGCGACAACCGACGCGAACGGGGTTTTTCTGTCGCGGTATCCCTCGAGCCAGTGCGTGTCTGCGCTCCTCCGATGATACTCGTCGGCAAAGCAGAGGACTCCTCCGGCATGCGGAAATCTTTCCCGGAACTGCTCCTCAACCCCCGTCTTGAGGAAGCTGTCCGGAACAACCAGCAGATAGCCCTCGTGAGCCCGGTCATATTCCGCAAGAAGAAGCGTCGCGGATTTCAGGTCGGGATCATGCATGTTCAGATATGTCGGCAGAACATATGCCTGAGAGTATGTCCTGTCAGAGCTCCCGACGCAAAGCTCGCCGGAAACAACTGCAGCCTCAGCCGGGATTTCAACCGGCGAGCTGAATTTTCTTATCGGAGCTATCTGCAGGATGCAAAGGGGCCAAGGTTCTACGGGGTCGAAGAACTCGGTCGCGAACTCTATGTGCGCGCCATGCTCCGGCCCGTAGCCAACCCTCCTCTCAAGCTCAAGCCCGTCCCTGAAAACCCTTTCGACAAGTGCCTTGGGGAAAGCGTGCGATTCAATTGTGTTCGACACGAGGGCTTCCCTATGGAGTTGAATTTCCCCTTGGACAATTGAATCGGAGTCTTCCTGCTCTCCCCGACCCCCAGTTATCCGTCCGTCCCCCTTGTCGTATGCGAAGGTCGGAACATTTCTCAAAGTGTCTTCTACGACGGCAGTCCCAAGGCTATCCTTTACAACGGAAAGCTTCGCAATATCTCTCCTTGCAGTGTTCAATTGCCCTGCGTAGAGCGGCTTGAAAGAGTGATGCGGCCGCGCATTTAGATTCAGATTTTCAGGGATCCTTCCGATTGCCGGTTGGATAAGCAAACCTGGGCTTGCTGAAGTGCCATATTCCCTTTCAAGTTCCTCTGCCTGCTGTCCCGCTCCCGCAAGAACGACCTTCTTCACGGCCTTCAGGAACTGGACGGGCCTGTTTTCGCCAACCCCGTCTTCCCAGGAGAAGCAGGTTTTTCCAACTCCCGGAAGGCGCGTCTCAAGGGAATCCTCGCCCTCAAGCGCGCCCCTTACCGCAAGAGGCCCATAGAATTCCCGAGGGCAGGTTTCCCAGAATCGTTCATATTTCGAATAAATCCATTTGAGGAGGGAGATTTCCTCGGTTGAAAATCGTGCAGGTTCCATTTCCCCCACATTTCCAGTTCCTAAACGGCCGTTCCTCTCAAGGAACCCTTCGGCGAATTCCGGTGGGATGTAAATCGAGGGGATCGGATAGGAAAGCTTAAGCTCGTGAATCAGGTCGGCAGTTTCCAGGAGGCCTCTCGCCTTGCCAACGAACTTCGCCCCCCTTGGAGCGAAGAATCCCGGTTTTACCCGCTCAAAATCCTCCGGTTTCAAATCAATCTGCCTTCAGGACCATCTTTACGTGCTTTATTCCGGCTTCGAAGAAAGTCTTCCCTCTTGGCTCGAACCCGAGCTTTTTGTAGAATTCCAGAAGGTAGTACTGCGCGTTCATGTAGATTCCGGACGGCTTTTTCCTTCTGCAATATCCGACCGCAAGCCGGACGATTTCCCTGCCAAAGCCGCGCCCCCGGAATTCGGGAAGGACCGCAAGCCGCTCAAGTTTCAGCTTCCTTCCGACCGGCCTGACCCTTATGCAGCCGACCGGAATTTTTCCGAAGAATGCGAGGAAGTGCGTGCAGGAATCCTCGTGCGCGTCAATCTCGATTTCCTCCGGGACCTTCTGCCCGACAACGAAAACCCTGTATCTGATCAGGGCTTCCTTTGAAATCTCTCCCCTCGTGTTTACTTCCCTCAGAAAAATTTTTCCCATTTTTAACTTCAACTCATCAGAATATCCGAAACGTCCAGCTCCTTCTTCTCCTTTTTTGCGGGCTTGGCGGCTTCGGCGGACTTTAGCTTGTCCCAGGCTTCCCTGAAGTTACCAATCCCCGCATTCAGGACCGCGTCAGACCAGTCAAGGAACCGGTCCTTGTTAGAGAAAAGCCGCCCCCAGCTCCGCGCCCGGCCCTTCCGGGTTTTTCCCGCGTAAAATTCAGCCTCTTCCTTGGATTTCCAGGGGTAAAAATAGAAGCAGTCCGGAGCATAGTAGAACTCCCCGTCAAGCCAGAGCTGGCTCACCTCTCCCCGAAGGAAGACGTAGAACGCTCCCGCAAGCGGGTCGTGGCAGAGCACGACGTCAGAAATCCGCGCGCCGTTCTTCTTTATCGAAAAATCCTCAAGACCCGTCGGGCTACCGAAGTTCCTTGTCTTGACATCGACCTTCAAGCCCCCATTCAGGACTAGCGAGGGCGTCTTGTTCGCGCCAACGTTCGCAAGCGATTCGATGGAATATCCGAGCGACTTCAATTTCTTGACCGCAAGGAGTTCCGCTTCGAGCTTCCTTATCTCGATATTCTTCTTCCGGGGCTCCGAGCCGAAGACGGCTGAAATTGCCGAAAGAAGGGCGTCCTCCGGGCCGGGTGCGGCGGGAGAGGGCGCAGAAGAAGCGGTCTTGGCGGATGTCATTTCGTCACTTGAACAGCTTGGACAGCGCGGAAGCGAAGGAAGAGTTTGCCTTCTCAGCAGCCCCGGTCGCCGAACCCCAGATTCCGGACCAGTAGCCGAGGACGTAGGTTATCATCAGGATTGCGATTGCCGCAAGAACAATCCATTCAAGAGTTGAGAGCGCCTTTTTTCCCTTCATTCCAACTGGAAGCCGGCGAACCTTTTAATCCTTTCCGCTCGAATCTTCCAGCCTTTCAAATACAAGCGGTCTTCGACCGCGACGCCCCGCGGAGTTCACCTCATTGTCCGATTTCCCCAATTCTTCAGGCACCGCGTTCATACGCCAAGCAGCCGCTTTCCAATTAAGAAAGCCGCAAGCGCGGAAGCCGAAAGCAGCGCGGAAAGTCTTAGGAAGCGCCGGACTCTTCCGCCGCCTTCTGATTCGATCCCGAAGGAAAGGAATCCCGCAGATATTCCTGGAAGGATCAGCGAGTATGCGAGGAGGGTCCCGGAAAGGAGCTCCGGGCTTCCCGTTGTCCGGATTCCAAAGCCGGCAAGTCCCTTCGAAATCCCGGAAACCAGGACGATTATCGAGCTTGTTGCGCCGAGGATGAACGGGACGAAAAATCCCGAGGAGGCGAGGATTGTGTATTTCTGGATTGAGCGGGCAGCCCGGCCCTTCTCCTCAATCGCGGAGATTTCCTGTATTTCGCTTGCCGTTTTCCTGACAAGCTCAGCCGCGTCGAAGTTGTTCGAGATTCCGGTCACGAGAGTTTCCGCGAAAATCCTAACTTTTCTCCCCCTGAACCTTCCGAAGCTTTTCAGTATGCACGCCTGCAGGCTCTTTCGGCCGGAACCCTTCAGATATTCGCGTTCAGCGGAGTTCAGGAGCTTTCCTATTTCGCCCCCATCCGCCCTGCCCACAAGGGCCCTTGCAGGAGTCCCCTTCGGAATCCGCGAAAGTCTGAGAAGGAACGGGACGAGTTCCCGTTCGATGCGCGCTTCGGGGGATTTTTCGAACAGGCTCCGGATCATGGCGACGAGAACCTCATGTAAAGGAACTGTGCGGCGGCAATTGCCGGAAAGGCCAGGATGAAAAGGACCGGCGCGGCGACCGGGTTTCCGGATTCGGAAAAAGCAAGGGCGAAAGCCGCAAGAGCCGGGATTATTGCAGTCGAGAAAACGACCGAAAGGAAGACTATCTGGCTCCTCGCCGAATATTCCTCAAGCGCCGCCTTGTGTTCCTCAAGAAGCCCCTTGTAGATGCCGTCGATAAGCTCCCTTGCGCTTCCGGTATAACCGTCGGAAAGAACCGACGAAATCGCCGAGAACGCCTCTTCAGCCCGCTCTGACAAAGTCTCCTCCGAAGCATTCTCAAGCGCTTTTTCAAGCGGAATCCCCTTCCTTGCGGAAAAAAGCGCACCCCCCGCAACCTTCCCGACAGGACCCCCAAAGCCCACCGAAATCTCCAACGCCTTCAGCGGATTCACGCCAAGGGCCGCAAGATGGGAATATCTTGAGAGAAAGAAAGGCAGTTCCCTTTCAAGGGACTTTCGCGCGACAGCGCACGCGATTTTCGCGGAGATTTCGGGGATGCGCAGGGCAAGGAGAACGCCCCCGAGGGAAATTGCCGCGAGGGGAAGATTCCCGTTGAAAACCGAGAGCGCCGAAAGGGCCGCAAGAGCGGATGCAAGCCCGGCTGCGCCAAAAGCAAGCTTGCCAAGCGGAAGGTCCGTCCCGACGCCGGCAAGCTCCCGTTCAAGCTCCGCCAAGCGGAACTGTCTCCGGATGAGGCCCCTTTTTTTGTCAGCCACCTTTCCGGGCCGCCCTCCAGATTCCCGAGAAAAACTCCGCATCCTCCGCGTCCGAGAATCTTTTCAGAAGCTTCTCCCTCTTCGCAATTTCGCGGGAGAGCCCACCCTTTCCCGAAATGAAAGTCTCCAGCAGGCGCGCTTCAACCCTGCTTTTCCCCCGGAGCCTGCGAATCCAGCGGTTCCTTTTGAAATCGTGCTTGAAAAGCGGCAGGGTCCGCCCGTCGGCTCCGATTTCGGAAATCTCCGAGACAATCCTCCGCGTTTTTCCGTCCCGGTCCTCGAACCTCCTGCAAACCACGAGGAGGCCGAAATATTCGCAGTCCTTCCGCGAAATTCCCTGGCTTTCAAGCCGCTCAACCGCCGCCTGCGCGCTTTCGGAATGGTATGTGAAATAGGTGGAATATGCCTGGCCCGAAAGGCAGGAATCCCGGAGAGCCTGGACTTCCGAGGGGCTCCTCACTTCCCCGACAACAACCCTGTCCGGCCGGAGCCTCAGCGTTTCCCGGACAAGCTCCGCCATCCCGATTCCCAGATGCTCGACCTGGACAAGTCGGACGTTGTGCTTGTGCGGAACGGATATTTCCGGTATTTCCTCGACAAGAATAACTCTCTGGTAGGGCGGAGCCAGCCTCAGAAGCGCCCCAAGGAGCGTTGTCTTCCCGGCCCCCGTGTTGCCGACGACCCCGATGTTGCAGACGCCCGACTCAACGGCAAGGAAAAGGAAAGCGGCAGCCCGCAGGTCGAGCATCCCCAGTTTAACGAGTTCCGGAAGAGTCATCGGCTTTTCCGAGAATTTCCTTATGTCGATGCAGGGTTCCTTCGCAAGCGGAGGTATTTCGACCGAGATCCGGTCCCCGTTCGGAAGAATTGCATGCGCGAAAGGCTTGGATGAATCGACCCTTTTGTTGCCGGGGAAAAGGAGCTGGTTCGCCTTTTCAATCAGGTATTCTTCCGAATCGAACCTTAGGTTCGTAGCGCACATTCCGAACCTGCGGTGGAAGATGAAAATGGGCTGGCTCGTTCCGTTGACCATTATTTCCTCGATTTGCGGGTCTCCGACAAGGAATTCAAGCGGACCGCGCCCTTCCCCCGTTGCCGAGAAAACGACCCGCTCATAAAGCTCGGCCTTTTCCCGCGAAAGCCTCTTCCCGGAAAGGAGCCCGAGATATTTCGAAACAAGCTTCCCTATTTCCTCCCGCCGCTTCTCTCCAGTTTCGGTTATTTCCGGGATGTTCTGGTATGCCTTGACGATTTTTCCAATCCGGAACAAATCATCCCCGTCCGGAGTTTCCAAGCCGAAGGGAAGGTACTCCGGGAAGTCCAAGCCCTCTTGCCGGATCAGCGCAAAATCAGTCCGCCCGATTTCCTCGCCGCCCGATTTCCTCCCTATTATTGAAAAGCCGAAACTTTCGGGCGAGCCCTTTGGCGAGCCCTTGGGCAAGCCCTTGGGCAAGCCCTTGGGCGGGGAGCCTTCAGGCATTTCCAAGAAGCTCCTTCGAAAGAATTTCCTTCAGCAGCGTCCCGGAGAATTTCCCCTTAAATTCCTTCATCAGTTCACCCATCAGGCCGGATATTGCGCGTTCCGCGCCCTCCTTGAGAATGTACTCCCTGCGTTCAAAGATGAGCTTTCTTGCGAATCCGGCGACCTGCGCTTCGGAAACTCGCCCGGCTTCCGCGAGTTTTGAAATCCCCTCGTGTCTCGCAAGTTTCTCCATTGCGTCAGGAATTCCTTCTCGGGGGAGCTTTCCCGAAGAAACAAGTTCAAACAGCACCGAATAGTCGCTGTCCGGAACCCGGTCGATTTCAATCCCCTTTCTTCTCAGGTACGGAAGAGTTTCCTCGACAATTGTTGCCGCAAGAACCGGCTGCACGCGCTTTTCAAGCGCAAGGAGAAAGAGGGGATAGTTTTCCGAAAGGAGCAGTCCCTTCGCAAGCTTTTCAGGGAGCCCGAGCTTTTCCAGCTTCCCCATCCGTTCCTCCGGGGATTCAACCGAATCCGCTCTAACGGGGCCCATTTGCGCCGGGGCAACGTCAGTTTCCGGATAGAAGCGCGAGCTCCCGGAAATGGGCCTCAGGAAGCTTGTCGAGCAGTCGGGATTCGCCTTCCGCGTCTCGCCGGGAACCCCGAGATTCGAGAGAAGTATTCTTTCAACAACAGGCATCAGCGGAAGGTGTGCTTCGGGTCCCTTTCCAGCGACGAGGCAGATCAGGTCATTTTCGCCCGCGCCGGTTGCGGCTCGCAAATCCCGGACCTCTTCGGCTGTGACGCCATATGCGGGAAGTTCGTCAGTGTGCAGGAAGCCCCGTGCAGTTGTCAGGATGCGCATCCTTTCCGCAACCTCCTTTCCAAAACGCTTTCCCTCGTGGAGGGTCTCGTCAAGTATCCCCGCAAGACCTGGAAGGATTGCCGCGTGTATTTCCAAGCCAGCCAGCAGTTTGCATCCGGTTTCAAGGAAAACCTCAGTTACTTCCGCAGATTTTGGGCCGCCTGCCCGCTCAATTGCAATTATCCTGTCGGAATATTTCTTGGCAATCCCTGCAAGGCTCTTCTGCCGCTCAGCCTCCATTCGGACAAGTTCGGGAATCTGGTCGAGTTGCTGGACGCCCTTTATCTCGACACGCGCTCCTTCGGGAACCGAGACGTTGAGGTCCTGCCTTATCGAGCCAAGTCCCCGGACAACCTTTCCGGTAAGCCTGAGAACCGTTCCAATCCGTTCCGCGACCTCCCGCGCTTCTTCCGGCGATTCGATTTCCGGAGCGGTCGTTATCTCAACGAGAGGAATCCCGAGGCGGTCGACCCTGAAAGTTGCGCTTGAATTGTCTGATGCAATTATCCTCCCCGCATCCTCCTCGATGCAAATCGATTCTATCCTGATTTTCTTTCCGGAACGGGCCTCGACAAAACCGTCCTTTGCAAGGAGCGCGGTCCTTTGGAAGCTCGAGGGGCACGAGCCGTCTATTATCGCCTTCCTCATAACGTGGAGCTCCGGGACGACCCGGCAGTTCAGGGCGCCAGCAATTGTGCAGGCAATCTGGAGCGCCTCCGGGTTGATTTCCTTCGGGGGGGCCTCGTCAATTTCTATCAGGCAGGTCGAGTCCGAATAGGCCTGGTAGATGAATTTCCTGCCCTTTGCAAACTCGGTTTCGCTGGTAATGTCGCGGGCGCCGGTTTCGCTTGCAACGGCCCTGAGGCGCCTTTCGACAATAACGTCAGGCTTAACCTCCCTGAGAACCGAGGGGCAGCGGCAGAACAGCTTGCTCGTTTTCAGCTGCTGGTGAATCTCAAGGCCTATTTTCATTTATTTCAGTGAATGATTGGAGCGCAATTTAAACGTTTCTTCCTTAAGCGGTCCGGAAGGGCCACTCTTTTATATCTTGACCGGAGTTTTCCGGGATGTCCGGCAGTTATCCTCCAGAAATCGAGGCGCGCTTCCTTGCGTCCGGAAAAATAGCCGAGGGGAATGCGATTGAAGTCGAGCTTTCTTCCGGTGCGAAGGAGCAGGGGATACTCATGCCCCGAATTTCGGCGGGCAACAGGGAAAATCTGGTTCTCAAGCTTCCGACCGGATACAACCTTGCAATTTCCCCATCGGAAATAAGGTCGGTTCGCAAGACTGGAGAGGGGATAAAGATAGGCAAGATAATCCCGGCAAGGGCGGAGAAGCCGGCTGGCGCGCTCCCGAAAATCGGGCTTGTTTCGACAGGCGGAACAATCGGAACGCATGTCGACTATTCGACCGGAGGCGTTTACATGTGCCGCACGCCCGAGGAGGTAATCTCAACAGTCCCGGAAATATCGAAAATAGTTGACATTGCCGAGGTTTCCTCCCCGTTCACAATAGCATCCGAGGACATGGATTTCTCCCATTTCTCCCTGATTGCAGAGGAGGTCGGGCGGATGCTCTCCAAGAAGGAAATTTCCGGGGTGATTGTCACCCACGGAACCGACGTCCTTCACTACACTTCCGCCGCGCTCTCATTTGCTCTCCAGAACCTTGAAAAACCGGTTTGCGTCGTCGGAGCGCAAAGGTCGCCAGACCGGGGAAGCTTCGACGGCTCGATAAATCTCCTCTGCGCGGCGAATTTCATTGCCAAGCAGGCTTCCGCAGGGGTTTTTCTTGTGATGCACGGCACAACAAACGACGATTACTGCCTCGCCCATTGGGGAACGAAGGCAAGGAAAATGCACACTTCACGGAGGGATGCCTTCCAGTCGGTTAACAAGGCGCCGTTCGCAAAAATCTTCCCGGACGGGAGAATCGAGATTCTCGGGGAGCCCCGGAAAGCCGGAGCTTGCGCGGAGTTGAAACTGCGCCCCGATTTCGAGGACAGGACCGCGATTGTCAAGATTGCCCCGAACCTTTCCCCGGAAGTCATCGACCATTACGCTTCAAAGGGCTTCAGGGGAATAGTAATCGAGGGAACCGGGCTCGGACACGTCATAACCAACGGTCCCAAATCCTGGCTGCCTTCAATCAAGAACGCCGTTGATGCGGGAATTGTCGTCGCAATGACAAGCCAGGCGATTTACGGAGCAGTCCATCCGTACACATACCGGAACCTCAGGCTTCTCGGGGAAACCGGCGCCGTTTTCGCAAAGGACACTCTCCCGGAAACCGCATATGTGAAGCTTGCCTGGCTTCTCGGGCAGAAAAAGAGCCCGGAAGAGGTGCGCGCCCTGATGCAGGAAAACCTTGCCGGGGAAATAAACGAGCGGATTTCGGAAAAGGATTTCCTTGAGCCGCAATGGGGAAACGTTAAATAAGCCCCGGACTTTCCTCCGCCTGCGTAAATGGAATCCGGACTTTCGGGAATTGCCTTCCAGATGAGCCTGCTCCTTTTCGCGTCGCTGTTCGGTTTCTTCATTTCCTTCCGCTTCAAGCAATCCGGGGTCGTCGGGAGCATTCTTGCCGGAATAATCCTTGGGCCGAGCCTTCTAGGGATAATTCCCTATTCGGAAATTGTCGCTGCCCTTGCGACAATCGGCGCGATTTTCCTCCTTTTCACTGTCGGGCTTGACACGAAGCTCGAGGACCTCTGGAATCCGAAAGCAGGGGCGGTCGCATTTGCGGGAATTGTTTTCCCTTGGCTAGGCGGCTATCTGATTTCCCTCCTCTTCGGATATGGCGGGAAAGCCTCGTTCTTCATCGGGACAGCCCTCACCGCAACAAGCGTTGCAATAACGGTCCAGGTGCTTTCCGAGCTGGGAAAACTGGGGAAACCCGAGGCGAAAATAATCCTTTCCGCCGCAATCATCGACGATGTCCTCGGGCTTTTCGCCCTTGCGGTTGCGGAGCAGGTCGCCGGGCCCGGGAGAGTTTCCCCTCTCATTCTCCTTGAGAAGGGGCTCATTGCGGCAATCTTCATTGCCGGAGGCCTGTTTATCGGGAAACGGTTCATTTCCCGGAAGATAGAGGAGCTCCGGGACTGGGCGCTCACCCGCAGGAATTACGAGCACGTTCCGTTCATTCTCGCGGTTTTCGTTGCATTCACGTACAGCGTCCTTGCCGAGGTTGCCGGGCTTTCCGCAATAATCGGCGCGTTCATTGCAGGGATTTCAATCGGGCACCTGGAATCGGGAACTCACAAGGAGGGCGCCAGATATTTCGAGATAATTTTCGGGAACCTTT
The DNA here is from genome assembly GCA_043803745.1 of archaeon. Classification (GTDB taxonomy): domain Archaea; phylum SpSt-1190; class SpSt-1190; order DYHY01; family DYHY01; genus JBBIPP01. The sequence goes on along the minus strand of JAZDJS010000048.1, from coordinate 23,665 downwards.
TCTTCGTTTCGCTCGGAATCCTTGTCGACCTGCGGAAGGCGCTGAACCCCTCCCTGATTCTCTTCGTTTTGCTCCTCACGCTGGTTGCCGTGCTGACGAAATTCATCGCCGGATTTGTGACCTCGCGCACCTTCAAGTTCCCCCTGAAAGAGTCGACAATCATCGGAATGGGGATGGTTCCCCGGGGAGAAATTGCAATGATAATAGCGCTTGTCGGGTTCGGGGCTGGCGCGCTTAACCAGTCGGCTTTCTCCGCAATCGTCCTGATGAGCCTTCTGACAACCCTGATAACCCCGATTGCCCTGATTTTCCTCTACGGGGAGAGGCAGATACACCAGCGGGTCAAGATTTACTGAATCGCGAAAGCCTCCGCCCTTTAGGGCTGGCGGGGTCTTTGACCGAGTTTCTCAAACGGCGACTGGTTGCTTGTAGTTTGCCCTCAGTTCAGATTCGAGAGATCCATCGGCATATTTAACCGCGTTTTCTGCTGCCAAGACTCTGAACAAAAGTATCGGATGCGTGAATAGCGGGAAGGAATCCCCGGCATAGTGCGCAAGGCCCCTGTATGCAGCGTTCCAGTGTTCCCAGGCTTTTTCAAGAGCTTCCTTCCTAGCCGCATTGGAAAGCAAAGGGCCTTGGTGGAAGAATCCGAAATGCTCCCCGCGGCCAGTTCTCGCATCCGCTGCAAATTCGTTTGCGTCTTCTATGTCCCTTACTATGTAACGCCTTGCCGGAGCCATCTTCTCCCGGCTTGTCCCTTCCACAGTTATTAACGTTTTCTCCTGAAAGCAACATATGCTCCGCCGAGAATTCCGACAACCGCAAGAAAGCCGAAAACTTTCGCCGCCGGAGTTGCCCAGCCAACTTTTTCCAGAGCCGCACCGCAGTTAGAGTCAACTGCTTTCTCGCAGTCCGGGTCGCATCCGGGAGCATCCGGCTGGCAGAGGCTGTCGCGCCCGCCGGCAGGGCAGTCTGAGGGACAGGAGAGCGCGTTCTCCCCGGAAGAGCAAAGGCCGTCCGCATTGCAGAGAGCGATTTTTTCCGAAAGGAGAAGTTTCCCCTCCGGCGAGAAGATTTCAAGGAGGTCCGGGGTTGACGCGTTCCCGATGGGCAGCCTTGCAACTGCGAAGGATTCCGGAACCTCCTCGGGCGGGTCTGTCAGAAGGAGGAACTCGGCGGAAAAATTAACTTCGGAAATTTCAGTTCCCCCTGCGCTCAGGACAATCCGGTAGCTGCCCAGGCTTTCGCTCGAGCTTGCCGCCGGGACAATCGAATATGCGAGCAGGTTTGCGCTTCCGTTCTGGTTGAGCGAAAGCTCGATTTCAAGAACTTGTTCAAGGAACTCGGCTGAGAAGGCCGGGAGCAGGAGAAGCGATGCCAGGATGCAGGCTGCTTGGAGAATGTCCAGTCTCATCAGTTACACCTCAGTTTTTCCAGGCTTTTAAGGTGCGCAAGCGCCGGATAGTCGAAAGCCCTGGGGGCGGGGGCTCCGGCATAACTCATGATCGAGCGTCCGCCGAACTCGTTAACGTTCCCATAGCAGCAGACTGAATAGCTTCCGGAGCACCAGCAGCAGTTCGCATCCGAGGGATTGCAGCCGTATTCCGCGCGGAGGGGATTTGGAGCTGCGAATTCCCCGCAGCGGGTTCCGTAATTGCAATATTCGTCGCGGAGACCGAACTCGTGCCCAACCTCGTGGGCAAGAACCTCGGAACCGCCCGATTTGACGAAAACGCCCCCCGCACCGCAGGAGAATCCGCGGATTTCCGTCTTGCAGAGGGAGTCCAGGTTCGTGAGCCCTATCGCAATGTCAACGCTTGCCGAAACCCTTTTTGCGCAGCTCCGGATTGAAAGCGCCTCGCCGCAATATTTGCAGGATATCTGCGCAGCGCAGGGTTCGGTTCCCTTCAGAATCTTGACCTTCTCCGGGCAGCCGGAAAGGGGCAGGTTCGCCAGAAGGAAATTCGCCTGACGATCGGCCTCTTCCGAGAAACTCTGCGCGCTCCCAGTCCAATTGAGCGGAACAAAAACAAGAACCAGCTTTGCGGGAACGCACTGCCCTCCCGAGCAGACATTCGTTGCCGGGCATTCCGAGTTCTCCCTGCACGAGGAAGGGGGCGCTGTTGCGGCAGGGACGGTTGTCTGCGCCGGAAGCAGGCAAGCCCCCCTTTCAATGTATGGAACGCAGAAATATCCGGTTTCCTGGCCGCATATCTGTATTGTCCGGCTATGCACGCCATCCAAGCATCCGGACCAAGCACCCGGTTCGGAACAAGCAGGGCAGCTTTGCTGTGGCTCGCTTTTTTGCGCGCATTCGCTAGTTGCCTTGCAGAAAAGGTCTTTTCCGCAGGAAGCCCCTTCAGGTAGGCTTGCGTGGCGGCAATTGAAGCCCGTTTCTTCCGAGCAGGAATCGACAGTGCAAGGATTGGAATCGTCGCAGTTCGCAGGGCAGGACGATTCGATGGGAACGCTCGTCTGGGGCGCGTTTTCCAGTGGAATCTGCCGATAGCAATATGCGTTTATTATGCACGTTTTCTCCGATGCGCATCCCGCCGGTGCGCAGGACCTTTCCGAGAATTCGCTTCCGTATTGGCAGCTTCCCGTATTGCATCCCCGGGAAACCCAAGGGGTGCAGGCGCAAGCAGGGATCGTCGTTAGCTGCGCAGTTGTCCTGGTCTGGTTTTGGGGCGTTCCAATCGTTACATTGGCCCCGTCGCAGGATGCGTTTCCAAGGTTCTCGTTTGCATAGTAGGTGTCAATGTCAACAAGGTTTCCGGAGAAATTGTTGCAGCTGAACAGGTTGCCCGAGGAGGTGTCAAGGAAGAGGCCGACCCTCTTCGAGCCCGAAATCGCGTTCAGGGAGATGTTGTTGTCCCTTGAGTATGCGATGCGTATCCCGTACATGCTTGAGTTTGAGATCTGATTGCCTATGAGCAGGTTCCCGTTCGCCCTAGTTATTTCGAATCCCTGCTCGCTTCCGGAAACGTTGTTCCAAAAGAAGAAGTTCCCCTGTCCGGGAAGCCGCTGGGCAGTCGGTCCCTCGACCTTTATTCCGACGAGGCGGTTCCGGGAAAAGATGTTCCCGACCGCGAAATTCCGTTCCCCGAAATAGCTGTAGAGCCCGATGACGTTCCCCGAAACATTGCTTTCGGTAAGGTTGAAGTTTTCCGAGGAAATCAGCCTGATTCCGTTGATGTTCCCGGTGATATTCGAGCCCGAAATCCCCCCGTCAAGAGCCCCGGAAAGGTAGATTCCGGTTTCAAATCCGGAAAGGCTCTTGCAGTTGCGAATTGTGACGTTCCTCACAAGCCCCTGGACGAAAATTCCGACAGTTTTTCCCGGGGAGCTCTCCGTTATTGAAAAATTCGCGCAGTCAATTGAAACGTGGGATGAGGAAACCTTCAGGCAAGCCAGGTACACGTTCTGGATGTTTATGCTTGAGCCGGAGATGTTCTTTGAGAGGGAATAGCTTCCGGAAGAGGAGATCTCGGTTCCGCAGGAGGAGATTTCGGCAGAGTTGGCGAGCGAAAGCAGGAGACACAGGAGCAAAAGGAGAAAGACCGAACGTTTCCGCAAAGAGCCCATCCGGAAGTTCCGGTGCGTTCGGGACTTATATATTTTTCAAAATGAATTAGTCCACATTGATCCACTCGGCGCGATGGTATTCGTTGGTTTTTTCTTCCACGATTCCCTCAAGGCAGCCCGCTAGGTCCGGACCCAAGACCGCTCCGATTTTCCCGAAATCAGCGCGTTCAAGTCTGCTTACTGCAAGAGTCTTCAGTTTAGCCGGGTTGGAATCCCTTTTAAGCAAAGCCGAGCTGTTTGCAGTGAGGTCGAAAAGGGCCTTGGAAATCGCGAGGAGTTCCTCGGGAACGCCGGAATATTTTCCAGATTCTTCTGGACTGAGAGAAACGTCTGCCGCAATCCCGATTGCATCTGCCGCCGCCTGGGCCGTCGCCTGATAATGTCTATTCACAATTTCCGTTGCGGCAGTTCGCAAATACCTGTCAAAATCCTCTACTGTATAACGGTCGCCCATATGATTAGTCTCATCTGGAATTTTTAAGGTTTTCTTTTCACTTTCGAGTGAGTAACTATTATAAAGTAGCAGTTGCCAGTTTAAACAATGGATTTTCTCGGCAGAACGCTTGCTTCAAGAATCAGGAAAATGTACCTGCCTGGCGGCGAGGATGTAGACTGGGACGCGGAACTCAGGGAGATTTCAGAGCCCCTCTTTTCCGCAGCAGCGGAATTCGCAGTTGCCGAACTTGCTCTGCTGGGTTCGACAGCCGGAGAAACGCCAGTTTGCTGGATTCCCTCGGGCAACATGCAGCATTCAACCGAAGTTTTTCACAGGGAGCTTTCCGAGAGGGGCAAGCCCGCCCTTGTTGTTGGCGGAGACCTTGTCAGCGAGCTGGTGAGGGCTGCGGGCGAGAAGCTCGGCTGGCAATATTTCTACGACCAATCCAGTCTGGACGGGAATCCTCCGCCGGGCTATCCAGTCCTTGAACGGCCGCTCGAAACAAAGAGTCTCCACGAGCTTACTGGATGCGGAAAACAGCCGGTCCTTGTTGCTGCAAATGCACTCAAGCCTCCTCTTGAAGCTTCCTCCGCGCATTTGGTGTACGACCGGCTTGGCGCAACCTGGCACGCGGCATATCAACTTGAATCGCTTCTCGACAGGCAGCTTGCCGCATTTGACAAAGTGCTTGTTCCGGGAGGGTTACTGCTAATTGACTCGAGCAATCCTGCGGAGGTAACCAAATTGAGCGCCAAAATCTCAACTTACGATCGCATACTCCGTTGCCGCACGCAAAACTGCAATTTTTCTCCGGAAAAAATCCATCCGAAGGACGGAGTTTGGCAGGGACCGAGATATTCTTTCGAGGCTGAACCAATTGAAACTGCTGCCGGAGAGGAATACATCCGGCTGAAGAAAATTGCCTGACTCTTTCAGGTATAAATACTACTCAAAAAAGTGACTATCCGCAAAGGGTCAATTCAAGAATTCCGGGGATTCAGCGCCTAGAACGCCAAACTTCAATTATTGCTCTTGGCTACACTGATTTGATAGCAGTATTCAGAGTGCAACTAGGGATATATATCAAAACGGCGGAAAGAGAAGTAGGATTCGCAACGCGCAAGAGCCGCTGGTAACGGTTTCTTGGCATTTGCCCGGACGCCTGGTAAGCGTTTCGGACAGGTCCTTTCCGTCTTTTCTAGTTTGGTAGTTGAAATTCTATTTTCTTGAACTGGTAAGGTTCAATTGTTTTCGAACTTCTTGGGGTAGCTAACGCTATCCAAGGTATATAGTCATTTCGGCACTCCGATGCAATCCTCGGGCAAACGTCCGGGAAATGGACCGGGAAAGTGTCAAAGAAAGAAATGACCGGGGTGAAAAAAGAAAATGGACTACGTCCTACAAAGTGCGGCAAACGCGGCAAGACCTGGGGCAGACTTTGAAGTCGGCCAAGCCAGGATAGTGGTAGTCGGCTGTGGAGGAGCCGGAAACAACACTGCAGACAGGCTTTACAGGCTTGGGATACAGGGCGCGACGGTTGTAGCTCTCAACACAGACAAGCTACACCTTGATGCAAGGGAAGCTGACAAGAAGATCTTGATCGGACGCGACCTTACAAAAGGCCTTGGGGCTGGCGGATATCCAGAAGTCGGAAGGGCGGCAGCTGAGGAAGCGAGGAACGAAATAAAGGATTCTCTCAGAAACTGTGACCTGGTCTTTGTGACTGCTGGAATGGGCGGAGGAACCGGAACCGGTAGCGCGCCAGTCGTTGCGCAGCTTGCGAAGGAACAGGGCTCGATTGTAATCGGCGTTGTGACGATGCCTTTCAAAATGGAAAAGGCGCGGATTTTCAAGGCTGAAGCGGGACTCTATGAGCTCAGGCAGACGACGGACACCGTAATCGTGATTGACAACAACAGGCTCGTCGAGGTTGCAGGAAAGCTCCCAATTGCCCAGGCATTCGCTGTTGCAGACGAATTGATTGCAACAATGATCAAGGGGATTGTCGAGACGATTGCAGTTCCAAGCCTTGTCAACCTAGACTATGCGGACGTCAAGGCAGTAATGTCAAACGGCGGGGTTGCGGTAATCGGAGTCGGGGAATCGACAAGCGAGAACCGCGCTGAGGAAGCTGTCCGGAAGGCGCTTTCGAACCCGTTGCTCGATGTTGACTACAAGGGCGCAACCGGCGCAATGGTGCATGTTGTCGGAGGACCGGACATGACGCTGGACGAGGTCAACACGATCGGAGACCTTGTAGCGAAGGACATGGATGCGGGCGCATCAGTAATCTGGGGAGCGAGAATCGACCCGGCACTGGAAGGCTCAATCCGCGTAATGACGATAATTACCGGAGTAAAGTCGCCTCACATCCTCGGCGCAGTGAATCCAAGGGAAACTTCAGTGAGGACGAAGCAGACAGCAAACAGCCTTGGAATACCTGTGCTTGCCTAAACAGACGAACAAAGACAAGAAGAAGCCGCAGCAAAACGCAAACCAGACACGCGGCAAGAGCAAAAGAACGAAGAGAAACACGAGAGCGGGAAAAAAAAGAGCGGATTGGCCGGCAGGCGCCGGCCCTTCCGTCACCCCACTCTTCAAACAACCAAAAAAGAATCAGAAAAGAAAACTAAGGAAAGAAAAATAATCAAATGACAAATTCCCAGTCAAACCGGCTTACCTTAAGGGTTTCCGAGGGCTTTTCTTCCATGCAACTTCTCACCAGCCAAACCCCAAAAACCCCAATTACGGCCGCAGCCCTCATAGGCTGCGGCTGCGGGAAGAATTGTCTGAGCCCTGTAAGCCGGTTTCCGACAGCCAGCCGTCCCCTTGGGGGCTTTGTTCTTCCAGAAAGCCACCCCCATAAAACCCATTATAGCGCCCTGAGGGGACGCGGCAGTTCATCACCGCTTACCTGCCTAAATCACATTCATCGCTCCGCAACTCCTAGTCCTGTCAAAAAAGAGAGAATGCGTGGAACTGGATCTCAACAACTAGCCAGTTCTAGTAGCCGCAGAAGGAACAGAAACGGAGGTTGCTGTTAGCTCAGCAACTTTCTCACCCCTGTCCAACAGACAGAACCCACAGAAAAAATCTGCAGGGCACACTCCCCGAAACAGGGAAAGCGTCCGGTCACGATCCGGACCCGGTGACCTTCGGAGAATAGAGAGAACGAAGAAACGAGAGATGGACTCGCCCCAAGGCGTATAAGGGCAGGTTCGTCGCTCCACAAACGAGACCCCGGTCCGGATTTGTCGCTGGCCCGGGAAAAAACAAAGAGCAGCAAACAAGCAAGCAAACACAAAAAGGCCCTGAGGTGTCCTAGAAGAAACGGACGAACCCTGAAAAGGGAAATGTCGGCCAATGATGGGCTTACGCCATTCCAGAACCCCTTTTTTCCTCTGGAAAAAGTCCGTTCACGGGAAACGCCATTTTTATCAGGTCGCTTGCGCGCTTCCGGAAACCCTTTTTCTTGACTGTCTTGGCGCCATTCTCGAGCCCTTTGCAAAAGCCCTCGGGGAAAGCGCACTATCTTCGCCTGATGGCTCGACAGTGCCGTTCTGAAACTTCTTGACTTCTTGAACTCCTTTTTCCTTCGGAAAAAACCGTTTGGTCCTCAGACCCTCGGTGCCGCAGCACGGACAGGGGAAAAAGAAAATTCAGTTAATCCGTCCGGAAAAATCCCCTTTTGCCGCTTTCAGGATGTTCTCCACCCAAATCTCTCCGTTCCGCCTGAACGAACTGTCTGTTGCCCAGGCAAGCCCCGGGAGCGCAAGTATGTTCCCGGAAAGCTTTGAGAATTTCTTCTCCTCGCCCGGCTCGAACTCGAAAGCATAGCCGCCTATTTTTCCCGCTTCGGCAAGCCTCAAAAGCAGCTTCTCGTTGTAAACCGCGTGGACAATGCTTGTGAAAATCGCCGTCCCTTTCATCCTTTTCAGAAAGTCGTCTGTTATCAGTTTCGCACTCTCCTCATTCTTGGCAAGGGCGGGGAAAATGAAATCTGCAGTCTCAAAAATCTCTGCAAGTCCGCCGGCGAGCCGGAAACGGCTGTCCCGCGAAGCCCTTGACCAATAGATCACATCCATTCCAAGTCCGAGGCAGAGCTCAGCGATCCTTTTCCCAATATGACCTAAGCCGATTATTCCCGCAACCTTCCCATCGGTCCCGAAGCCTTTGTGGCGAGCAATATTCCTCTTCAGTTTGTCCTTGAGAACGAGCGGGATTTTCCGTCCGACCATCAAAGCCATCAGGACCGCCCATTCCGCAACCGAATCGGTCGAATAGTTCCTGACGTTGATCACCGGGGTTCCCCGTTCCTTCGCAGCGGAACAATCAACCCAGGAGAACGAGGTCGTCTGGAGGCAGATTGCTTTCAGGTCCGGGATTTTTTCCAGCTCCCGTTTCGGGAAGTTCCAGGAGCAAAAGTCCGGGTCGAGCGCGAGAATCTTCTCCCCGGGCGAAAGGAGCCCCTTGACTTTCTCCAGGGGTTTCTTCTTCTTCTCCTCAAAATGCACGTCCAGCCCGGCAAGCCTTGCTTCCGCCTCCGGAAAAATCAGCTGCTTCCTGTTCGGAGAAAGGAAATAGACTTTCATTTCTGGAACAATAACGTCCCGCTTTTATTGCTTTGGCTGGTCCGATAAAAAATAAAAAAGAAAAAGGTCCCCTCTTGGGGACTCTTTCTCCTTGCCTACCTTACTGCATCAAACCAGACAGCCACTGCCAGAACTGGTCCGCCAGGTCGAAAAGGACGAACCGTCCTGTTGGGAGCATTCCCGGTCTCGGGTTAAGCGTCCCTTGCTGGGGTTGGACCGTCGTCGTTGTCGTCGGCTGGACCGTCGTTGTCGTCACTTGGTTGACTAGCTCTTCGGCGTTCTCAAGAGGCTCTTCCTCTTCAGGAGCCTTGCAGTCTTCCGGACAGGTCCGTTCGTTCTCGCCGATGTTCGCGTTGCAGACCCCGTTGCCACAGGTCCTTACGTAGAACCCGCCATAGGTTTGCACCTTGAGAGGCGGCTCCGGGAAGTAGACAACAATCTCTTCCGGCTCCGTTTCAAAGTTACCCGCAGCATCGATTGCCCTCGAGCTTATGTAGTAGGTCCCGTATCCGCCAGGCGTCCAGGTGAAATTCCAGTCCCCTGTCGCGTTAATTTCGGAAGCGGTCCAGTTCATCAGCGCATAGCCTCCCGCGTTCTTGACAACAACTTCGACTGCGAAGATTTCGCTTGTCTCGTCCGAGCTGTTCCCCCTGATTACAAGGGTCCCGATTGCCGAATAGTTCGACATGTTCGCCGGAGCAGTTATTGTGCTTTCCGGGGCAACCGTGTCAATCCAGATTCCCTGTTCCTGGATTCCCTCGCGGTTACCGGCCTTGTCAACCGAGAAGAACCGGATTGTTTGCAGTCCCTCATAGGTCAGGTTCAGAGGCTCCGTGTATCTTGTCCTCGGGTAGCATGCCCCGCAATCCTCGGATTCGGCTGAGCAGCCGACAACCCCAGTTTCCGCGCCATAGTCAATGCAATAGTACGTTCTGTGGACTCCAGAGGTGCATGGAACTTCTCCATCCGCAGGCGGATGCTGCCACCACCACCAGAAGCAGCCGGATTCGATTGTTTCCCCTTCCGGTTCGGAAGGCGTTTCAGCACGCCCGTCAACAGCGGTAAGGTTGAACTGAACTGTTGAGTTGAACCAGCTGTTGTTCCCGTTCGGTTCGGACGGGTCGGTTGTCGCTGTCGTTGTCGGGTCGGTCCAGTCCTGCTTGAACGAGAAGGTGTGCATTTCCTCCTCGTTTCCCGCATTGTCAATTGACATGTAGGTTACTGAGGTCTTCCCTTCTAGAAGCACTGTGAAAGTCCCGTCATAGAGAGTGTCCGGTTCGCATTCAGGCTCTTCCGGCGCAGGGGGATGCCACCAAGTTGGTTCCGGTTCGCCATCCCCTTCTTCCTCTTCTTCGCAGGCAAGGCTTTGCTTCACGCAGTAGAGTGTCTGGTAGACGCCGGATGTGTCATCGTCAGCGTCAAGAGTCACGTCAACTTCCGAGACATACCATTCGTTGTCCCCGTCAGGGTTCCTTGGGGAAACCGAGTGGTCGGTTTCCGGGTTTGTCTCGTCCTGCTTGAAAGAGATTGTCTGGGTTTCTTCCTCGTTTCCAGCCTTGTCAACGGAATAGAACCGCACATAGTTCGTCCCGTCATCAGAGACGTCGAACGGATGCGTATATCTTGTGTTCGGAGTGCAAGGCCTTGGAGGATGCCATCCCCAGTCGCCGTCAACTTCAGTTCCTTCAATTGCGTCGTCGCCGCTCCCATCTGGAATCTGGTCAACGCAGTAATAGGTCCGGTATATTCCCGATGCTGGCTCCGGGTCTGTTGCAGTCAGAGCGACTTCAACCTCAGAAACATACCAGCCGTTGTCCCCGTCCGGCTCCGCCGGATTGAGCGCAGCTGATGTTGCCGGGTCTACCGTGTCAACGAAAATCTCGTCGGTTTCAGGCTCGCTCGAGTGCCCCGCATTGTCATAGCAGACATAGCTTGCGGTATATTCGCCGTCGGCATATGTGTGGTGCACGTGGTTGCTTGATTTCGAGACAGTTGTCTGGGAATCGTCTCCCCAGTCAATTACGCAATAGTCAAGTCCGCTGCCTTTGCTTGTATCCTTCCCGGAATCATACCACGCTCCAACGTCAGAGTCGTCCGAATAGTAATTGCCTCCATTGAGGAAAAACCACTGGTTCGTCGGCTCGTTAAGGTCCTGCTTGAATGAGACTTCATTGACCGTTTCCACATTCCCGACGTTGTCAACCGAATAGAACCTGACATAGTTGGTCCCTTCCGTGTCTATCTGGAAGGGTCCTGTGTATTCGGCGGATGGCGTGCATGGTGTTGGTGCGACAGTCGTTGTTGTTGTCGGATGCCAGCGGTCGCCTTCAACAGTCTCGTTGTCCCCAGTCTCCTCAGTCTCCTCAGTCTCAACATCAAGGGAACTGGTTCCAGAAGCAATCTGGTCGAAGCAATAATATGTCTTGTAGACGCCCGAGCCCGAATCAACTGCCGAAAGAGTTATCGACGGTCTTGAGATATACCAGCCGTTGTTCCCGTTCGGAGTCTCCGGGTTGAAAATCGCGGTTGTGACCGGGTCAGTCAGGTCGACAGTTGTCCCGACCTCGTTTGACATCGGACCCTCGTTTGCAGGGTCTGATTTGTCCCAGGCATTCGTCTTGAAAAGGTAGGTCTGCTCGTTCGCAAGCGAGTCCTTGTAATAGTCGTTGTCCGGATATGTTGTGCTGCCGTCAAGTGCGCTATTCACATAGACATCATATGTCGATATTCCGGAAGGATAGACGCCGGTGTCAGCCGCATGGTCCCAGGAGGCAGTAACCTCTGTTTCGCCGATATATGGCGGAAGGTCGTGCATAAGCGGCGCTGTCGGGTCCATCCTGTCGACTACGACAACCTTCTCTTCGCTCTGAGCCCCTTCGTTCCCCGCATTGTCAATTGCGGAAACCTTGTAGCCGTATCTTGAATCGATTCCGGGGCTTTGCTCGTGGTAGGTTGTGTCGAGGAAAACTCCCATGAGGACGAACGACCCTTCGTTAAGCGACCGGTATAGGGCATAGCCCCTTATTCCCGATGTCGCATCGCTCGAAGAGCTCCAGGAAACGTAAAAGTCCCCGTCTCCGTCATAGTATGGGGAAGTTCCCGAGAATTCGGGCGCTTCGGGAGCAGTCGTGTCGACCTTTATGTTCGAGATTGTGTTCCAGCCCTCAGTGTTGTCCGCCCTGTCCTTTGAGTGGAATTTCAGTTCGTGGATTCCTTCGGGAAGCGCGAACGGAGCCGAATATGTCTCAGCATCTCCGCCATTGACCTTGTATTTCGTCCATTTTTTCCCTGAGGACGGGTCTGCGTCTGTGAAAGTCAGGGTTATTTCCGGTTCGGTAACATACCAGCCGTTAAGCCCGTTTGGGGCTGCCGGGTTAAATGAGCTTTCCGTGACCGGATCCGTTTTGTCAAGTTTTACCGTTATGTCGGCTGTCGCGGAGTTGCCCGCATTGTCAATTGCAGTCCCGGTAACGAGAGTTTCTCCTTCAGTCGTAACGAGAACGTCTGATGTGCAAGAGGAGATTCCGGAAGTTGCGTCGGAACAGTCGAAATGGACTGTAGCGTCCTCCTTGTTCCAGCCATCCCCGTTTGGCGAGGGGCTGACTGTCCCGGAAATGCTTGGAACTGTCTTGTCAATGTCAATGTTCGAGACAGTCGTTCCTGCGGAATTCCCCGCAAGGTCGTAGCAGGTTCCGGAAGCCGACTGGCCAGCTCCGTCAGTTGTCATGAAAATGTCAAAGAAGGATTCAACCGGACCGGAAAGGTCGTCTGTGCAGTCGAATCTTACCGTGACGTCCGAGACATACCAGCCATTCAATCCGTTAGGGCCTTCTGTCGCAGCCCCGGAAATTCCCGGAGCGGTCTTGTCAATGCTAAGGAGGTTTGCTGCAGTCTTCGTCGTTTCCCAGTTCCCTGCAACGTCAACTCCCCTGTATTTGATTGTGTATTGCCCTTCTGAGGACATTGTGAACTGCCAGCTTGAGGCTGAATCGACATAGGAGGAGCCGGAATCAGGTTCGCTCCCGTCAGTTGTGTAATAGACCTTGTCGCAGCCAGAGCCCGAATCTGTGCAGGTGAAAGTCACCGTGACATCCGTGTTCTTCCATCCGGAAGGAACATCATCGGTTGTCACCGGAGCGGTCGTGTCTGAAGTCCCCTTTGTCAGGGTTGCCGAAACCGGGTCGCCCCAGTTGCTGTTCTCGTCTTCGCAGCGGACCTCGACAGTGTGGTCGCCATCAGAAAGACCTGAAATCGAAATTGTTTTGTATGCGTTCTCGGAGTTCTCATTAAAGCTCCCGTCGGAAGCGGACATCCAGTCCCAGGAGCCGCCGTCAACCCGGACTTGGGCGTGGTCAACATCGTCGTCGGAATCGTATTCGGTGCAAGTCGCATAAACGGTAACTGAACTTGCAGAAGTCGGGTTTTCCGAGAAGGAAATGCTTGAAGCTTCGGGGAAATAGTCGATATATGCGCGGATCATGTGGTTCCCTGAGACCGCTGACCAGCCGGAACCTGTGTTGGCTTCGCTATAGCCTGAAGTTGAAGAACCGTCCTTTCCTAGGCGGGCGTCATCAGATCCCTGGAGTTTCACTGCCGCATAGAATGGGGAGGAAACGACTGTTGAGAAGCTTGCATATCTCCAGGCGCTTGAGCCCGAAATGTAATTCAGTACATATGGGGAAAGTGTTGAATAGTCGGAATTCAAAAGTCCAGCCCACCATTCGTCGTCCGAGCCGTCCTTTGAAACATATGCCCCTAGCCAGGTTATTTCCCCCTTGTGCGCGGGCGCGAACTTGACAACGTATTGGCCATCGGAATCAAGCCAAGTCCCACTATAACCTATTGTCCCGTCGTCATATTTCAGCTCCGTTACCGAAAATCCGACTCCGACTGCAAACGCTGCGAAAACAGACAAAACTACAACTAGTCCTAAAATCTTGCTAAACTTCCCCATAGTCCCTCCCTAGTTACCTTCACCTTTTTAAGCTTTGTTATTTTGTGGCCACTTTAAAGGGAGCATGCAAATTTGCCCGTTTTTTGGTATTTTGTGCAATTTTGCATAGTTTCGCTTTTTCAGTATTTTCGGGTTTCGCCGGCTGCAGCGGGGAAAACTCCACTAATCATTTTGAAAGGGTAAAGGTTAAATATATAAAGAAAGATTCCGCCCCTAACAGATTGGGGTTGGCAAACAAATGACAAACAAGAAACAGAACTATGACAACGAAGCGGGTTTTTCAGGCAAGAAGGGGTTCGGCGGTTTTCTTTCCGCGCTTTGCGCAATTTTCGCGATTTTAGCGCTGATGATTGCCCCGGCAATGGCGACCCCGGTTCCAGGTCCATTCATTTTCCCAGTTGGAATAAGTTCCGACAACCAGAACCCCCTTTACGCGCAAGTCGGCGACAATGTCACTTTGAGGTTCTCATCCGATCAGCTCCTTAACGAAACGACGACTGAAGTTACAATCGCCGGACACTCCGTTCCGATTGTTCAGGAAATCGCCAACCAAGGAACCGCAATCGGCTTTTCATACGTTTCCCAATATGCGATGCAATCATCGGATGCCGAAGGGATTGTTCCTTTCTCGATATACCCATATGCGCTTCCCCTAGTCAGCTCCCTGCTAGTTCAAACTTATCCCGTCACGACCACGACCGACGGTTCAAGCGTCACTTTCGACATGACCGCCCCGACATTCGAGCAAGTCGGAATCAATTCCGACTTTTCAGGCAATTCCTCCTTTGCCCGCCCATGGACATATGTCTATGTCAAGGCAGCCGGCTCATCTGAAGAGTTCACACTAGGAACATTCACAATCGAAGGCCGCCTTGCAAGCGTTGGCGGAGCCCTGCGGATTGACCCGGAAATCGACGGATTCATCCAGATGTATCCAGAAGACCCTGCCGGAATTGTCCCGTTCGAGTTCACTGTAACTGACACTGCCGGAAACTCCGCGACATTTACCGAGGAAAACACAACCGATAGTTCCTTCGTCCATTACGACAACAGGCCTAGCTCAGTCTATGTGAGCAAGGAATACTGCGACCCGAACACCCAAGTCACTCCCGACGTCTTAGAGCAGGGACCCTGCGGCAACGACGGCCATACCTGGGGCTATGACGCGTTCAACGCAGTCCAAGCCGGGGTTGACGCAATGTTCCCCGCGGGGAGCGTCTATGTCGTTGACAACGAGACATATGACGAAGCAGTCATCATGTCCAAGCCCGGGACAATCTACGGAACCGACGGAGGGGCTGTCTGCGGCACGGCGGAAATCTGCTCCCTTGAGAGCGAAGGCTCGGAAAACCTGATGACGAAGATTTCCTCGGTGAAAATCGACGATCCTGAAACCGCTTTTTACTGGATTTCAACGCCCTACGTCATTGTGACGCCGAAAGCGACAATCAGCGAAGGAACGACTCTCGTTGACGAACACGGAACAGTCGAACTGACTGAAGGGACCTGGCGCGAGTCGGTTTTGATTCAGAAGCATTTGAGATTAATTGGCGCGGGAGTTGACAATTCGATTATCAGCGTGCTTCCCGGAGAAAACGGCATAAGCATCTATTCCGGCAATGCGACAATAGAAGGACTTAGCATACTCCAGTTCAAGGGGCTGGACATAATAGAGCCCTTTTCAATATCGGCGGAGTTCGAAGAGACCTCTTCTGAAGGGAGTGGAATCTATTCCTCGGAAAGCGACAACATCGTCCTCCGGAACGTGAAGATTTCCTACTTTGCAAAGGGCCTGGACCTCCACGACGGAACGAATTTCGAGATTTACGGGAACGAGATAAGTTCGAACGGCGTGCGGAAGGACGACCGTTCCGGAATTGACCTTTACGAGATGAGCGAAGTCAAAATCCACGACAACACGATAGATTCGAACAATGTTGGAATTTATTCCGCTGATTCGACCGGAGTAGTTGTCGAAAAGAACAAGATAATTGACAACGAGCTTCTCGGAGCGGAAGCGGAGGGCGAAGTAATCAAGGCCTGGCGCAACTGGTGGGGAACAGCTAGCTTTGCGGAAATAATTGGCAATGTCAGCGGAAAGGTCGACTTCTCCTTCTGGTGCCTTGACGAGACTTGCACGACGTTCGCCAAGCCGATTGAAACTACGACTGAGAACCTGGACCTTCTTAACGAGTTCGGGCTTTTCGAGACTTTCGCGGCAGGACAAGGCCATCTTGTCGGATACAACTATCCGATAAATGGATGGACTGCTCAGAACACCGCCTTCGCGGTGGCGCCTGACGGAACGATATACAAGGGATATGAAGACAATCTCTACACGCTCGACCCGCTGACTGGCGCGGAGTCTTTCAAGGTTCAGCTAAACGACCTAAACGACTCCTCAATAATCAGGCCTTACGCGTTCGCCTTCGACGGGAACGGAATTCTTTACATGGCTGCGCACGGTCACGTACCATCCCCTTGCAACGACTATCTCGCGACTGTCGACACGACAACCGGGGATGTTTCGCAAATCGCCAAGATATCCTATGGTGATGAATACTGGTATGGGGGAATGAACGCGATAGCGTTCGCGCCCGATGGAACATTCTATGGGGTGAAGGGGTCAAGCACCCCCCAAAACTCCGGTTCGCGGCTCTACACAATTAACAAGGAAACTGGAGAGCTGACCTTCGTAGCGATAATCCAGGAGCTTTTCGGCGAGGTTGAAAATGCTGAAATCCAGACTGGAAGGGAATTCTTCACGCAGGGTTTGGCTTTCTCGCCCAGCGGAATCCTTTATGGAAGCGGCGACACTGAGGGGTCTAGCTCGGACTCGGTTGCGTTAGGAGCTGGAATTGGCGCGATGGACAGCTCGTCTGACGGCTCGATTTACAAGATAGACCCGTCGAACGGCAACGTGACATTCCTTTCATATACGAATCCGGACACCGGATATCCGGGAGGGATGTGTTTTGAACTCTCTTTCTCGCCTGAAGGGAAACTCTACTGCTATAACTACGGTTCAAGCGACGGACCTGCACTGGTCAGGGTTGCGGGAACAACCGTTTTCACGAACCTGGCAATAGGCTCCGGAGATTCCTATGCATATCCGGAAGACGGAACCGAGATAACCCGCGGGGACGGTTTGCCCGTAGATATCCGCGATTTTACGGCGGATATTTTCAGCTTCAGCGCTTCGGGACTGCCCGCCAACTACAGTTCCGTCGGAGCGTTCCAATGGGGAATCGTCGGGCAGGGACTATATTTCAGCCCGTCAATGCAGATTTCGATTTACGTCGGACCTGCGCACAACGGGGGAACGCTTTCAATATTCCGTTCCCTTTCCCCGAGCGGGGGACGGACCCAGGACGGGATACTTGACCCGACAACCTGCATCGTTGCCGACGGCTACTGCACGTTCCGCGCCACCAAGGCTTCGTACTATGCGGCAGCCGCGTATTCTCCGCCAGCGCCTCCGGTGAGAGGCAGCGGAGGAAGCGGAGGCGCGCCCGCAGAAACATGCAGGCCTGACTTTGCGCTTTCCGCGCCAGCCGACGTCGAAACAAGCACCGATTTCGCGGAAATCCTAGTGACCCTGAGCGTGAATGGAACCTGCGCTGACTACGGGACCGACATAACCTCAAGCGCTCCGGAAGGATGGCGCGTTGACATTGGCTCAACTGGACTGCTCAAATCGGGCGAGGAACAGACGCTGACTGCAACTGTGCTTGTTCCTGAAGGAGCAGACGGCACGGTTCAGTTCACAGCAAGGATTGGCGGAATCGACTATACTGCTTCGACGCGCGTGAAGAGCACAAAAGGCGCAGGAAGCCAGGGACAACCGGGGCAAGAAGAGCAGCAGCCGGAAATTACAACAACTGTTCCGACGACCACTACAATAGCGCCACAACAGCCGCCTGTCGGACAGACTGGATTCTTCACTGGACTGTTCGGAGCCTTCCAGAATTTCTGGAATTGGCTGACCGGTCTGTTCTAGTAGCGCAGGACGAGAAGGAGAGGGCGGGACCTCCTCAGGAGAGGGGACCGCCCGATTTTCTATTTTTTAATCGGGAGGGTTAAAGGACGAAATGCAAATCGACCGCTTTGGGGGCTTCCTTGCGAATGAGGACCTGGAAGCTGCCGCCAGGCAGTGCGTTGAATACGCGGATGTCGTCCTCCCCAAGATAACCTCGCTTCTCGGTGAAAAAACGCGCAAGAGCCTGCCCGACCCGGTCTTTGTTTTTTGGTATGAAGACGAACCAACGAGTTTTGCGGTTGCCTATCGCGGAAAAAGACCTTCTCCGGAACAACTCGGGATAATACTTCAGACAAACTGCGCTGCCCCGAGCTCGTCAATGTATTCGCTGCGTTCGGATGCGATATATTTCTCGGTCAGGGACTATCAATTTGTCCGAGATTTTCAAAGCAAGAGGGAACGTGAAATGTCCCTTGCGGAGGAGCTTGCGCATTTTGCAGTCGGAGGGCTGGCGAAAACGCTCGTTTTTTCAGGCGCGAAGAACGCTCCAAAGGGTTCCATAGGCGAGTTCGCGAACAAGTTGCTTGTCTGTTGCCCGCGTTATTTTATCAGTTCCACCGAGTTCTATGCCACTCTCGCAGTTTCGCATCTTGTTGGCCGGTCCGAGAGCGGCATCGCACAGCTGAACTCGGAGGCGAGAGAACTTTTCCGTTCGGATTCCTATTTTAACGACCCGCTGTCCGATTCAATAACACTCCACAGAATAGGGAACGCCTTTGAGCACCTTCCTCAGATTGCGGCGGAAATGCTTTGCCGGAACAAGCGTCCCGAAGAACTTGCAGCCGAGACAACCCGCCTTCCGGACGAGACGCTTTTGGAGCAATATGTTTATCCGGTCCGATTTCCGTTTGCGCTTCCGGAGAAATTCCCGGAATATGGGACGATCCATCCCAGTGTGAAATCCGCAGTGGAACGGCAGTTTGAAGAATTCCTGCAGACCCCTCAGGCGGGCTTTTTCTGAAACTTCAGCGAGACAAGCCTTCCTGATGCCGTCAAAACGTTGAAGGAAATCAGAATCAGCGCGAGGATTTCCCGGTTTATCGGCTGGCTCAGCCAGAGGTTGACGATGCTTGCGTAAAGTATTGTGAAGCAGAGTGAAAGGGTCACGGACATCATCATCCTCTCGACAACGCCCTCGAGAGCGTCCTTCGGCATGAAGAAGTCCAAGAGAACGTATCCCGGCGTGAAGAATGCCGCAAGAGCTGCCAGGATTGTGTAAAGGATGGAAACCTTCAGCAAATAAAAGTTCAGGGCGAAAAGCCCGGTTACCGCAAGGGCGAGATAGACGGGGTATTTCCTATCCGAGAGAATGCTCTTCCCTGAGCGGGGTTCGTCGGGATTTGCTTTCTTTGGCGCTGCCATTTCCCCAGAGGAAGTCCGTCCGGCCTTTTAATGATTATTCGACCCAGGGCATTTCCTTCGGGGGTGCAAACTCCTCAGGACCTCGCCCTTCGGACTCGGCCGCCTAATTACATGTCCGGCATCGGAGGCATTTCCTTCGGCGGGAGCTTGGAAATAATTTTCCGCCTCAGGACCTCGTCCTCCGCAGAGGACTCGGCCGCCTAATTACATGTCCGGCATAGGGGGCATTCCGCCCGGAGGCCCGCCTGCGCCGCCCCCGAGATTCCCTGCAGCAATAACGTCGTCAATCTTCAGTATCATCATCGCAGCTTCGCTAGCCGACTTGATTGCCTGGGTCTTCACCTTGAGAGGCTCGACAACGCCAGCTTTCAGCATGTCTGAGACGGTACCTTCCATCACGTTTATTCCGGACGTCCTCTGCCCCTTCTCATGGCTTGCCTTGAGTTTGACAAGCAAATCAATCGGGTCAAGTCCCCCGTTCTCGGCAAGGGAGCGCGGGATTATTTCCATCGCGCCAGCAAAAGCCTCGATTGCCAATTGCTCGCGACCGCCGACCGATGCCGCATATTTCTTCAGCTGGATCGAAACCTCTATCTCCGGGCTCCCGCCTCCGGCAAGAATCTTTCCCGATTCGATTGCCGCGCCGACAACCTTTATCGTGTCCGAGAGCGACCTGTCAGCTTCGTCAATAATGTGCTGGGTTCCTCCGCGGATAAGGATTGTCACCGCCTTGGGGTCCTTGCAGCCGCGGATGAAAGTCATCGCTTCCCCGCCAATCTTGAGCTCCTCGACTTCGGCGGAATAGCCAAGATCCTTGTCGCTCAAGTCAGAGATTGTCGATGCAACGCGCGCGCCGGTTGCCTTGGCAAGCTTCGTCATGTCGCTTTCCTTCACGCGCCTTACCGCGAAAATCCCCGCCTTGGAAAGATAGTGCTGGGCAAGGTCGTCGATTCCCTTCTGGCAGAGGAGGACGGTTGCTCCGCTTTTCGCAACTTTGTCGACCATTTCCTTGAGCATGTTCTCCTCCTGTTTCATGAACGCCTGGAGCTGGTCCGGCGAGGTGATTCGTATCTCCGCTTCGGTTTCAGTCTTCTCGATTTCGAAGGCGGCGTTTACGAGCGCAATCTTCGCCTTGGAAACCTTGCTCGGCATCCCCGCATGCACGCGCTCCTTGTCAATCACAATCCCCTCAATAAGCTCGGTGTTCTCAAGCGAGCCGCCGGATTTCTTCTCAACCTTGATGTCGTCGACATCGACCTTCAAAAGCTTCCCGTTGATTGTCGAGACCTTCCTTGCCGCCGAGACGACTATTTCCGCAAGCTTTTCGCTTTCAGATTCCGTAATCCTTCCCTTCATCGAGGTTTTTGCGACATTCTTCAGGACGTTATCGTCGCCCGCCTTGACATCGATTGCGATTCCTGAAAGAATCTCAAGCGCCTTGTTTGATGCGAGCCGGTAGCCGTTCACTATGACGGTCGGATGGATGCTCAGGTTGAGGAGGTCCTCCGCCTTCTGGAGCATTGCCCCCGTAAGGACCACTGCGGTCGTCGTGCCGTCGCCAACCTCATCCTCCTGGACCTTTGCAACCTCGACAACCATTTTCGCGGCAGGATGGCCTATCTCCATTTCCTTCAGGATTGTCACGCCGTCGCCGGTAACCACAATGTCGCCCAGGGCGTCGACAAGCATCTTGTCCATGCCCTTCGGACCGAGCGTGCTGCGGACGATTTCCGCAACTGCGCGTCCCGCAAGTATGTTCATTCTCTGGGCATCGCGCCCGAGAATCCGTTCGACATCCTCGCCCATAACATTCTGCTGGTTCTGAACCTTCGTTTTCGACATTTTTCTTGCATCATTCTCCTTTTCTTTCTCAACTGGAAATCTCTGTATCCGGATTCGGTACCTGAACTGGCTTTTTAAAACTTTTTCAGGTGACTTTCCGGACGGATTTCCGGACAAATTGCGCGGCCTGGGCGGGCCCTTTTCCGGGCTCGGTCGAGAAAGGCCCATCGTTCATTCGCTCCGAAAACCAGTCCTCGGCAAGGGAGGCCCTTCTGCTGGGCGAGCCCTTGCCGGATTTCCGGCCGACCGCCGGAGTTATTTTGCAGTGTTCTTGTTCCGTTCAACAACCTCGTCATACCTTTCGGTAACATGCTCCTTTACCGCCCGGGCGGCTTTCGCAATTCCCTTCACGCCGTAGGAAAGCAAGGTTACTGGGAGCGTGCTTGTGTATGTGTCCGCAGCTTGCGCCCTGACCCTGCCTTCCAAAATCGCGTAAAGTCCGATTGGCACGAGAAGATAGGAACCCCCTTCCGCTCCGATCGAAACGCCGCTAATTACCAAAAAACCCCCTCCAGCTAATTCCACAAGTCCGCTTAGGGCTGCAACGCCTTTCTCGTTCGGAACAGGTTCGCCGTTAACTGGTGTGGTTTCCTCAAACCAGCCGTCGTATTCCATCCGGTCGAAAGCCCATTTCGCCGCTTCCCTTGGGACGACCGGCGTCAGGATGCTTGCCGCTTCAACCCCTATAGCAACCCCGTCCTTCAAAAGTTCGCCAGCAGTTTCCAAAACATATCTGGCGGTCTTATTCTTCTTCCCAGAGCTAATTTTTCTTCCTGCCATTTTCTTCCCCCCTCCCAACCCCAATTCCCCAAAGCCCCCTGGCTCCGGAGAAAAGTAAAAGCGGGAAGCAATGCAAGCTAATAAAACTTCACATTTTACCTACTTAAGAGTTACAGCAGAAACCATAAGAAAATCAGTTTTCCTTCAGATGTTCCTTGGATTAAATACGCGTCCGGAATATTTAAGCAAGCGTCGTCCCTTGTTGCTCCTGAAAAGCTACCGGAAACTTGCAATCTGACCCTTGACGGGCCCAATAACCCCCAATAATTGAATTTTTCCAGCGTTTATCAGGCCATTTTCCAGCGCACTCCCAAGTAGTCCGATTCGCCTTTATACGAAAAGGGCACAATAGGTTCAGTGATATTCGCGCATGACATACCGGATTGTTGTTGGCGGTTCAGTTAAGACGATTAAGAGGGATTTCGAAGAAGCCCGGCGGGTCGCGCAAATAGAAGCCCTTGGAAGCGGGAAAATGGTCGAGATTGAGGAGGCTGAGGCGGGGAACAAATGGACGAGCGTTGAACTCGTTTCCTCAAACGGCTCGGAAGTCTCAATTGGCGAATACCATTCCCTTCCGGACACCCTTTTCGGAAGCCACAGGAGCCGGCACCTTGAGCAGGTTTTCCAGCATCCCGTGAACTTTGGAGGCGGAGAATTCCACGCGCCGGGAACTGCAAAGCCGAGGGCTTTCGGATAGAGTTTTCATTCGGCAAGCGGATCTTGGTAGAAGGTCACAGTGCTTGTAACGTCCGCAGTTGTTTTGATCGAGCCATATTGTCTTTCAGCCGTTCTTGCTATCCGCGCGTGATGCAAAAATGAAAACTTCCGTCCGTCAAGATAAATCCCGAACTGTCCGCTATCTGCGCCAACCATCAGCCGGCCTCTTTTCGTCTCAAGCATTGCAAGCGGCCTGTCGTTTGATGCATAGATTGTCAGGTCGCAGGAATTTTCTGGAGGGCAAGGCGTAACATCAGAGCAGATTGGAAACCAAGCAGTTGCTTCTCCGGACGCCAGTTTGACCCGCAGCGTCGCAGGAACGTCAAGGGAATATCCGGGCGGGTTGAATTTTTTTATCCCTGGGATTTCGTGCATTCTTTCGGTTGTGTCATCATGTTTCTTCCAAATCCATTCGCCGGTTGCACCGTCAATTACGCCGAACCTGAGATTCTCGGGCGTCCAGTCATAGAAATATTCCCTGACTGCGCCCGCAAGGGTTCCATAGCTTTTCTTCTTCGGGAAAAATACAGTTTCCTGTTTTCCGCCGGGAGTCGTGTATTTGACAACCGAAATGCAGCCGATTATCCGCTTTTCCCGCTCATATTCCTCATGGACCCGTCCGTTGACGGCAAGAATCGCGTTTTGCGGAACAGGGATTCCGTCAACAGCTTCAATTAATTCGACAGGCGAGCAGAAAGCGCCCCCCCATTCGCGGACAAGAGCTATTTGGGGTTCCTCGTTTTCGATTGCAGATTGTATTCTCTTTTGCATTTTCTTAGGCCTTTTCCAAATGTGCGCGTTCCCGGAGCTGTGGAAGAAAACTACCTTCATCCAGTAATGACCACCTGTAAGGAGTTATAAATCTTTCTTTGGCGGAGGCCGTTTTCATGATGCCTGCGAATTCTTTTTAAGAGCCTGCTGAGGTCAAAAGCCGAAATGGCGAAAAATTCCGGGCCAGTCAAGCGCCTTTACCGCAGCGAATCGAACCGCGTCCTTGCAGGGGTTTGCGGGGGAATCGGGGAATATTTCGGAATCGACCCGGTGCTTGTCAGAATGATTTTCCTACTTTTCGTTTTCGTCGGGGGCGGAGGAATTCCACTTTATTTCATCCTCTGGCTGATTGTCCCGACCGAAAGCAAGGTCCGTTCCGAGCCGCGGGATGCAATAAGGGAGAATGCGCGGGAAATGCAGGCGCGCTTCAGACAGGTTTCCGACAAGTCAGGGCTCAGAGGTCCCGCAATCTTCGGGCTTTTTCTTGTCGCCTTCGGGGTAATTTTCCTTGTCTACGAGTCCGGCTGCTGCCAGGCGTTCCTGAACTGGGGGAAACTCTGGCCGTTCGTCCTGATCCTCATCGGGAT
>JAZDJS010000047.1:0-25479 GCA_043803745.1 archaeon | reverse complement strand
GGTCAATGAACTTTCCAAAGTTTTCCTGAACCTGACGCCAGAGGAATTTACACAGGCTGAAAAATGGTATTCCCGGCTCCTTCCGGTCGAGCAGGAGCGGGTCTATCAGACTCTTGAAGCGATTAATGGAACTAGATTCGATATTGGGGAGCAGAACATAATTGATACTCGGAAAATGGCAGTGATTGTCGCGGGGTCGAGCATTGATAAGGAAGATTATCATGGCAACATTGACCTCTTCCTCCTTTCGGAGACTTCCCTTGCGGATGGAGATGGCGCGAGGCCTTTGCCGAATATCCAGATTGCGGAGCAACTGAAAGAAGCGCCCGCTCTTCCGCCCTTTGCATATCCATTGGCGGAATATCCCCTTGCAAAAGTGCTTGGATGGGAACCCCCCGCTCTCCTCGACCCTCGGGAAAAGGGCCTTGGCGCAAAGGTCACAATCGCGGTTTTGTACGAGCGTTCAGGCTTTACGGAAAGAAGGGAAGGTCACCAAGACGACCTTCTTGAGCCATTTGAAGTGCTTAAGGAAATTCAGGGAGTTCCGGAACTGATTAGCTACAATTTTGGCGCCGAAGGAATAATCAAATACAACCGGGAGCTGGGCTCGAAATTCCTCGTCCTTAGCAGGCAGTATTCCCTTTCGGGGCAGAACTGAAAAACCTTTTAAACCCCTTTCGCGCGCTTCTTCCAGGTCTGCTGGAATTGGCAAAGCCGCGGCAGAACCGGTAGAGTATTCGGCTTTCCAAGCAGAACTGCCTTGCTCACGGCGAGACTGGACTGCGAAGAAATAACAAATTGAGGAGAATACACATGGCACGAATATACGCGCACAAAAAGGGGAAGAGCGGGAGCACCAGGCCCGTAAGGATGAGCAGCCCTTCCTGGGTAAGATTCACCCCGGAGGAAATAATGAAGATAATAACCCGCCTCGGCAAGGAGGGGAAGCAGACCTCGGAAATAGGGATGCTCCTCCGCGACCAGTGGGGAATCCCATCGGTCAAGCTTGCAACGGGGAAAACGATAACCCAGGTTCTCAAGGAAGCGAAGCTTTTCCCGGAATATCCGGAAGATTTGCTGAACCTCATGACGCGGGCGGTCAAGATACGGAAGCATCTTACCGGCGCAACAGCTGACAAGCATTCGAGGCGCGGGCTGAAGAACACGGAGATGAAGATTCTCCGCCTTGTCAAATACTACCGGAGAGAAGGGCGTCTTGCCGCCGACTGGCAATACAATCCGGAGACTGCGGCGATAATAGTATCAGGGAGATAAGGAGTGATAAAGACAAATGGCAACAAAAGGAACTGCTCAGGACAGATGGAAGAGAAAGGATTGGTATACCGTCCTTTCCCCGGACGTTTTCCACAACGTTGAGATTGGAAAGATTCTCGCGACCGAGGCAAAGACACTCCCGGGAAAACGGATTGACACGACCGTTTACGACGTCACGAACGACCCGAAGAAGGCGCACATGAAGCTGCTGCTTGAGGTAACTCACCTTGAAGGCAAGAAGGCACACACCAAAATCAGGGAATTCGAACTTGTCCGCGCATACGTAAGAAGCCTTGTTAGGCGGAGAATCACGAAGATAGAGGCTGTCGTTTCCGTCGAGGCAAGGGATGGAACAAAGCTGAGGATTAAGCCGCTCGTTATCACCGCAAGCAAGTGCCGCTCGAGCCAGAAGGGGAAAATCAGGCGCGCGATAATGAAGGCGACCTTCGAGCTTGCCAAATCCAAGACTTTCGAGGAATTCCTCCTCGAGACCCTTGACGAGAAAATCCAGAGCATTCTCCGCGAGGAGATAAAGAAGATTTACCCGGTCAGGAACGTTGAAATCAGGAGAATCCAGATAATCAACCCGCCGGTGTCAATCGGAAGGCCCAAGCCTAAACCGGAAGCGCCTGCTGCTCCGGCCGAAGAAGCCGCAGCTCAAGCAACGGGAGAGGAAGAACCTTCGGAAAAGAAGGCAAAAAAACGCGGAGGGAAGAAGACGAAAGTGGAAGATGAAGATAAGGTGG
This sequence comes from archaeon, assembly GCA_043803745.1. GTDB lineage: Archaea > SpSt-1190 > SpSt-1190 > DYHY01 > DYHY01 > JBBIPP01. The sequence goes on along the minus strand of JAZDJS010000047.1, from coordinate 23,458 downwards.
ACAGCGGGGAAGAAGAGTCTGAAGACGATGAAGAGTCCGATTCTGATTCGGAAGACGACGAAGGGGAAGAAGAGGAAAAAGAGCCCAAGGACGAATCGGAAGAAACTGACGCTTGAATCCTCTCATCTGAATGGAAAATATCCGAATGGTTGAGTTCAGCCTAACCGACGCCTGCCGCTCCGGCTGTTTGCGACCGGCCTGATGCTTGCCTCAGCCGTTTTCGGGCTGAAGAAGGCAAGGGCGCTCGGGAGTGTTGTCGGCTCCGCGGTCAGGCTTGCCGCAATTGGCGTTGCATTGCAGTTTGCCCGGAGCGTTTTCCTTTTTGCCGCAACTTTCAGCCGGTTGTCGGCGGTTTTCCTCGAATCTTCCGGGGCAACGAACGCCCTTGGGACTTTTGTCGAGGAATTTTTGATGGTTTCCTCAGCCGTTTTCCTTGCTGCTTTCTTCATCAGGATTTCTGTGATTGGGGAAATTTCCAATAAGAAATGAACGGGCTAGCCATAAAGCTGGATTGTCTCAGGAGTTACCGGCGGAGCGGTGTGGTTCGTGTTGAGCTCACCCGAATAATTCAGGTGCATCAGGCGGCCCAGCCTTCCGGAAAAGGCCTCATAGCCGAACTCGCTTCCAATCCATTCCGCACTTGACCTGACGTGCGCATCCCTTTCGGCAGGGGACATTTCAAAGAAGCGCTTCATCTGCAGGGCGAGGGCTTTTGCGAGTTCGGGGGAAATTGCAAGCGCGTCCCGTGTGAAAAATCCGGGACTCTCGGGAACCCCGGCTTTCCATTCCCCCGGTTCAAGGCAATATGTGACTGGCGTGTTCAGCCTTTCCTCCGGGAATACCAAGCCCATCTGGCCGTCAGTGAAATAGTATTTTTCGCCGCTTCCGTCCTTTCCGCTCGTCGCGTTGACGGCGGTAACGACTGGGAAGCCGGAGGACATTTCCCCGTAAGAAAGCTCAAAAGCTCCTGGAGTTGGCCTCAGGAAATAGCCGACAGCCCCGAGTCCCTCCGCAACCTTTCCGAGCCCGAAGGGAAAAGAGAAAATTTCGTTCTGATTGGGTTCTATCGGGGAGTAATCTCCCTCCAAAATGCGCGCCCGGGAATTGGCCCGTATCATCCTCTCGTTAGTTCTCTTCGTTTCCGGAAGGGTGAGCTTTGCGGTGTCAAGAAGGAAAACGACCCTCGAGCCGCGGGCCCTCAGCCTTTCCGCAGTCTCCATGTTCGGCCTTGTCCCGAAACAGAGATAATCTAGGTTTCCCGCATCTTCGCCAAGTTCCTCATACGCATCGATTACTTTGGCAAGCCCGTGAGTTTTCGGGAAGCTGCCCTCCATCCTCCCGTGCGTTATGACGACCTGCGAGTTATCCCGCAGGCCGAAAAGTTCCCTGAAGGAGGGCGCTGAAAGTCCCCGTTTTGTAGCGATCTCCTCAAATGACTGGTGGTGCCGCAAAACGCCCGGCTCTTCCGGCGTGCGGGAATAGATGTCGGTTGCGATAACGTTCGGAAGGGTCAAAACCCTTTTTCCAGGGTTCGCAAGTGAAATCGAAACTGCCAGCCCGTCGGAAACCGCAAGAGGCAAATATGCGGGGGTGGGAAAGAAATTCGCAGCCCAGTTAACCTCTTGGGAGAGCCGAACTCCCTTGCGTTCTCGGCTTTCTACGTTCTGGAACCCTCCTTTCGCGGCAGCCCTTATTGCAAGGAGTTCCGCAATGTTTTCCCCATAAATACAATCATCAATCCCTTCTGAGGGAAATCCGCATTTCAAAACTCCGTTGTAGATTTCACCGGGAAGGTCGAGCTCGTCAACTCCGAACCTTTCGACAAGGCCGGGCAGTTCGTCCCAGGAAGGGAGGTTTTCAAGCCGACGGCCGGTTACCACCTGGCGAAACCTCCGGTGGATTTTTTCGGCATCTTGCAAGGGGAATGCCGGAGTGATTTATATTCTTTTCTTTTTTAACCACTCACTAATAAGTAATGCACGCACAGTTCCCAGTTGGTTTGGGGATTGAAACGTCCCCGGAATCCACAAGGTAAAACAGGCGCCGCGCCCGCCTTGCGAATGAATCATAGCCGAAGTTCTCCGAAATCCAGGAAGCCTGCCGCCCGGCAAGCAAAGCCCGTTCGGAAGCTGGAAGGTTCAATGAAGTGTAAATTTCCCCCGCAAGCTCCCGAGCGGTTTTCTCATCCATTTGCTCAAGCACCTTCGCTCTTCCTCGTTCGGCTGGGGGAATCAGGGACATTTGGCCGTCTGTAATCGAGATTTTCTCTTTTCCGTTTCCGGCCATCTCGACCGCGTGGATTCTCGTGACAACGGGAATTCCTGAGCTCAGCATCTCGCCGTAGGAAAGCTCGAAAGCGCCCGGGTCCGGCCTAAGAAAATAGCCGACCGCCCCGAGCTCGTTTGCAATTGTCCCGAGGGAAAACGGGCAGGCGACAATCGGTCCGTGGTTTTCGGGAAGGGGTGTGTATTCTCCCGCAATGAATCGCGGGTCTGAACTGTTCTCAATTAGAAATCTATTTTTCCCGTTTGCCTCGGGAAGGGTCAGCTTTGCAGTGTCAAGAAGCTTCACAACCCGGCATCCGCATTGCCTGAGGACGTACACAATTGTCTCGTCAGGCCTGCTTCCGAAGAATAGGAAATCAAGGTCGCCGACAGCCCCGAGTTCCGGATATTTGAGGATTACGTCCCCAAAACCGTACGTTTTCCGGAACCCGGAAGTCATTCTCCCGTGCGTTATGACGACCTTCGAGTTATCCCGCAGGCCGAAGAGCTCCCGAAAGGAACCTATTCCGCTTTTTCCGAGAGCGTCCTGATGGAGAAGAACGCCCTCCTCAGTCGGCTCTGTTGAGTAGATGTCGGTTGCGATAACGTTCGGAAGGGCAAGAACGGGCCGCTTTCCGTTCTCGAAGGAGATTGCGGTTGCGAGGGCGTCAGATACTGCAAATGGCACGTAGTCGTTCGAGCTCTCGAAATTCGCGCCCCAGGTAGCAGATTGGGAAAGGAATATTTTCAATCCGCCCGTTGGTTCGGGGCAGAAAAAAACCGGGATTCCGTTTTTCTCGGCAGCCCGTATCGCAAGGAGCTCCGCAAGTGCCTCGCCATAGATGCATCCGCCAACGCCGCCCGGAGCGGGGAATTCGAGGCGTCCATCTCCCAAAGATCCGGGCCCGTCAAGCAAAGTTGTGTTCGCAATTTCGGCAAGCCCTGGAAGGGAATCCCATTCCGGAAGGTTCTTGAGAAGTTTTCCGGCTGCCACGTTTCAGTCGCTTCCTTCCGAAGGGATTCCTGCTGAAAGAACGGGCCCATATGCAAGGGCAACCATTTGCAGGAAATCGACTTTTGTGAATGTGTCGGTTCTCGTTTCATCAAGGAAGCTGAAGAACCCGCCCGGGTTGTCTTGGGAAACATATTTCAGAACCAATTCTCCTTCTCGGGTTGTTTCAACGCCGAGGAGGAAACCGTCCCAGGATCGGGCGGGTCCGTTGTCGTTATAGCTCATTATTGCCGCAGTCCCCATTTCCTGGAAGACAAGGTTTCTTGTTTGAGAATCGACGCAGGAGGGATTAGGCATTTTCCGGCCAGTTTCGGTCTGGGGAATTTATATACGTTTCTACAGTGGTAAAAATTATAAAGTCTTACAGAGCCGTCCTTTCCGTGGCGGACAGTTACAAACAATGGGATGCAAAACCCGAGCTGGTCAGAAAATACGGCTTTGACTGGCCGGACACGCGGGAGCCTGCAAGGAGAGAGCGCCCGGGGATTGCCTTCGTTGTTGGGACCAGTCAATTTGATGGAAAAATGCTCGGAGAGGACCTTAGCATACTCTCCCTTCGCAGAGCACTTTCAAGAGAGTGCGGCTGGGAAATCCCCGTTTATGTGGATTGCGCGGGAACTGAAAAAACGGCAATCACAAAAACGGCGGATTGCGCGGGGATAAGCTGGCAGGGAAACATGGGGTCTGACGAACCTCTCTCAGTTTCGCACGCAGCAGGCATATATGGTCGCTTTAAGCGTTCTTTTTCTAAAGCATTAGCACTCCCGAAAGGAACCCTCTACAACCTTATTGATTCCGCCATCTACGGCTCAACTCCCTGCGCGCCTTGGCTTGTCAAAAAAATGGAAAAACTGGAAGACCGGTACAGTGGAAGAAAGCCCCTTTTGCTTGAGCTCCTGGGTCTTGACCCGGGAAGACCCACAATAGTGCATCACGGAAGGTTGAACAGAGACGCTGTCGATCCAAAGGGATATTGCATTGACGGGGTCTTCGAACGAATGAATGTTGGTGATTACAACTTCCTTTTCTTTGGTCCGGCACCGGACCACATAACAATAAAAAACTTGCGCGACAGAGGGGCTTCGGTTGTTACCGCTCTTGACACCACCCAGATAGACGATTCAAGGATGAAGAACGAAAGAGAGCGTTGCATTGGCGAATTAAATGGAGTGGATAGCGAGGCGCGGCTCTACAGGCCCCAGTTTGGAAGGCAGAATGTGCAGAGAGCTTGCGAGGATAAGTTAGTTATTTGGCCCTTCCCGGTCGGACTCCTGTCTGGAGAATCCAGGGTTGCCGCAATCCACCTGAGAAAGGGGGCCAACCCCCTTGACAGCTCGATAACCCAGATGGGCCTGACAATGCCTGTCACGACGATTTCCTGGGTATTTGAAGCAATTTGTGGACGGAAAGAAAGTTACGTCAGCGACGGCACAACTGAGCAGCTTCCACCCGAAAGGCTGGAAAGCCTGGTCTATCTCTCAGACGGTCTGCGATGCAATCCGCCCGGAATTCTCTCGACAAAGGGAGGCCTGTCAAGTAAAGCCGCCGACCGGCTTGCGGCTGAGCTTGAGGGATATCTGAAAATGCCGCAACCCGAGTATGATAAAGTGGTCGGGGCGCAGAGGGCGCATATTGAATCGCGTTTCGGGCCGGAAGCGACCGCAAGGCGTTTGCACAACATTGCCGAAGTCCATCAGGGGATAACTGCTTAGCAACGGGACTCGGTCCTTACTCCTTCTTCTTTTCTGCTGCCGCTTTTTGGACCCGCTCGAATTGCGCATTTAGCGACTCCGCAAGCTGCTCCGGCTTTTCCGGGAAATACAGTTTCTCCCTGAGCTCGGAAAGTCCCTCCCCGTCAAGATAGACGAGGGTTGCGAACTCGCCAAAGGGGGTTTTCATCCTTTCCAGCCTCTTGTACCTGTCAATCGGCACATACTTCACTTTCAGCCTCTGGAGGGAATGCTGGACAATCACGTTCTTCTCGGTGAGGAAAAGTTTCTCCTTCGGGAAATTCTCCTTCGCGGCAAGGAAAAGCTTCCGGTAGGTGAGGATGAGGATTGAAACGGAAGCCAGGGAAATGATGATGAAAACTGCCGAAAAGACGATTCCCTTGAGGAAAAAAAGACCCGTCAAGGAAACCGACAGAATCAACAGGCAGGCGAGCTTGATCAGGTTCCGCCTTTCCCCGCTGTCAACGAATATGTAATATGCAATTGCGCCCTCCGACTGGAGGAATTCCGCAAGAACCTTCTCGGCGCCTTCAAGGGAAAGCGCGCGCCCGGCCATTGCAGCTCAAACTTGCCCTTTCTTCGAGATTGTTATTACCGCAACCCCTATCCACAAAAGCCCGCCGAACATCAAGAGGAGCAGGGCGACCACGAGCGCCAGAACCGAATCCAGGCTCGAGAAAGCCGAGAATCCGCCCGCCGCAATCCCTGACGCGACCAGCACGCCCGCAAGTATGCAAAGGGAGCCGAATATCCAGTAGAAGACGTTCCTAAAGTTCATTTTCCCTGGCTAGACTCTCCCCGCTTTTAAGAATTTTGTGTTTTTGGCAAAAAGAAAGAGTTGGGGGGGTTTTTAGGGCCCCCCGGTTTTTCAAAAAAAATTTACAGGTCCTGCGGCATTACTGTCTTTCTGCCATTCGCATCCGCCCTCTTGAGCGCGCCTACAAGCAGTTCCTCGATTTTCTTGTCGATTGCGTCGTAGGTATCAGCGGACATCCGCATGTCCTTCTTCCTTACTACTTCCGCAACAGCCGACTTTACTACCAATGCCATTTTTCTTTTGTCACCTGATTGGGTGGCTGAAAAGCCGATATATAAGGGTTTGGATTTAGGCGGTTTTAAAGCCTGCGGAGGTGTTTTTGGGCATTTCAAATGGATGTTTCCGGGATTGTCAGGCTCGCTTTCATTGAGGCGAACAGGACGCACGATTCCCTGGGACGCTCGGGAATAAAGAAAACGAAGCAAAACCGATTCGGCGACCTTGCAGTTAGAGGGGATTTCGAATGCGAGGAAGCTGTGATTGAAACCTGTCGAAAGCATAAACTTCCAGTGACAATCGTTTCCGAGGAGCATGGAATAGTCAGGCTCGCGAAAAACCCGAAATATCTAGGCATACTTGACGGGATTGACGGCTCAAGCAATTACATCAAGGGATTCGGGAAGAAACGATATGGCACGATTTTCTCGGTTTTCGGGGGAGCCGACCCGAAGTATTCTGACTGGCTTTGCGGAGGAACTTTCGAGCATTCCCCAGTCCCTAGGCTGCTCTTCGCTGAAAAAGGGAAGGGAGCTTTCCTGAACGGGAAACGGGTTTTCTGCTCGGGGGAGACAGTCCCGCTAAGGAACCGCCTTTTGGTTGACGGTTCGGGAAAATACGATTTCTCTCCAGTGATAGAGCGAACGTTCATCAAGCCTCTTCGAACGCTCAAACTTTCCGGCCTGAGGCCGACCCAAGCGAGTTACATCGACGTTGCCTCCGGGAAAGCTGACGCGTTCCTCCAGTGCACGAGGAAAAGCAACCTCGAGATTGCCGGGATGTACGGCGTGATTAGGGAGGCCGGCGGCGTCACGGTTTCCCTTGATGGGAAAGAACTTGGCGGAAGAAAATACTTCTCCTTCGGGCAGAAAGAGTTTCTGCCGATTATCGTTGCCGCAACTACCGAACTTGCGCGGAGAATAATTGGGAAAATAAACGAATAGCGGAACGTCTGCCTCCAGCATTATAAACATCTGGCTAACTAATCGCTCATGGAGTTGAAGTTCTCAAAAGGGAAACTGATATTTGACAAGGTTCTCAATTCCCTGGATAAGTTCACCATTGATTTCATAGAGGTTCTCGATAAGAAGCAGGTCCGCTACGTGCTTGTCTCAGGCTATGTCGCAATCCTCTTTGGCCGGAGCAGGAGCTCTGAAGACGTTGACATCTTCATTGAGAAGATGGGGAAAAACAAGTTCCTGTCGCTTTGGAAGGCACTGTCGAAGGGGTTCGAATGCGTCAATACAGCCAATCCGGAAGACGGGTATGCTAATTATTTTTCGGAAGGCGTCTCGATTCGTTTTGCTAGAAAGGGGCAGTTCGTCCCGAACATGGAAGTCAAGCAAGCCGAGGCTGCCGAGCTTGGCGCTTGGGCTCTTGCAAACCGCAAGACGGTGTTGGTGAACAAAAAGGTGCTGAAGATATCCCCGATTGAGCTTCAAATTCCGTTCAAGCTGAAGCTCGGTAGCGAGAAGGATATCGAAGATGCAAGACACCTTAACAAAATATTTGGGGAGCGTCTAGACAAAGAATTGTTGGGGGGTTTTGCCAAAAGGCTTAAAATCGAACGGAGGCTCGAGTTGCTGGAATGAGGCTCCCGAAAATCAACTTGAAGAAGCTCAAGGCCGAAATGGAGCGCAACAGGAAAGAACGGCTTGAGTTCGTTGACAAGCACGCGGAATGGCTGAAATCCGCCCCCAACAAGAAATGGTCGCGGCAGCAGAAGGAAATTATTGACTGAGTTTTTCTTTCCTAATTCCCCCGCTCAGGTTGAGCGGCCTTTTTCCAACCAAAATGTCGTCCTCTATCCTGACGCCGAATTTCCCGGGAAAATATAGCCCCGGCTCGACTGTCACTATTTGGTTTTCCAGGAGAGCCCGCTTTTCTTTTGAAAAAAGTCCCGGCCCCGCCTCATGGACAAGGGCGCCGAGGGAATGCCCGAGGGAATGGAGGACCGCCTTTTCCGGGAAATTCTTTTTCAGGAGCTTGACTGAGAAATCGTTTATTTCCCTGCCTTTTGCGCCAGCTTGGACAAGCTCAATCGATTTTTCCTGGGCTCGGAGAACGGAAGAATAGGCCTTTTTGAAAAGTTCTGTCGGTTTTTTCCCGACCCAGAAGGTCCTTGTGATGTCGGCGCAGCTTCCGCCGACCTTTGCCCCGAAATCGATTAGCAGGGGCTCGTTTGCCCGGACCTTGCGCTTGCCGGGTTTGTGGTGCGGGTCCGCCGAGTTTTTTCCGGAAGCAACGATTGTTTCGAAAGCCTCGTCAGCCCCTAGTTCAAGGAAGGTCTTTTTTATTGAGAATGCGATTTCCCCCTCCGTTCTTCCGGCGAATCCCTTTTTCTTCTCAAGTTCAAGGGCGCGGCCGGTTATCTGGATTGCTTTTCTGTGGTTCTGAACCTCCGCAGAGGTTCTGATGGCGCGGAGTTCCTGGAGCTTTTCCGAGGAAATGAATCTCCTTCCGGGGAGCGCCTTTTTCAGGAAACGGAACTGCGAGAGCGTCAGATAGTCGCAACTTGCGCGCTTGGAGAAATTCAGGGCGATTTTCGCGCGGGCGGGGATTTTCTTCCTCAGGAGTTTTTCGGCTTCAGCCCTTTTTTCGAAAATTATTTTTGAAAAGGGCGCGCGGACAGCGTCAGCTTCCATCCTGCCTACCAGTACGAATGACTTTCCTTTCGCAGGAATGCAGAGGAAATGGAGCCCTGATACTTTCCGCCCAAGGAGGATTTCCGAGTTTTTGTCGGAGCATTCAGCCGAAACCGTGAGCCAGCAGCCGAGCCCGGCAGCCCGCATGAGCTTTTGGAGTTTTCCGATTTCCATCCAATCCGCCTCCTCAGCGCGACCTTATTATCCTTTCGTCCCGGGCTTTCGCGTCCCGGCAGAGAAGGACGACCCGCGAGTCCGGAAACTCGTCGGTGACAAGATAGTCAGAAGCTTGCGCGATTTTTCCCGCGAACTCCCGGATTTCCTCGTGGGCAAGCATCCGCGCCCTGGAAAGCCGGCGGGTCGAATATCCGACATTGACGTAGCTCTTGACCTCGACGTAATGCGGTCTGGCAAGCCTGATAAGTTCCGCATATTTTTCCGGTGAGTTGAAATTGAGCCCCCTGACAAGGGTGAGCCGGAGGACCTTTCTTGTTCTCAGCTTTGGGAGAATCGAAAGAGTTTTGAGCAGTTTCTTCCAGAGGCCCTTTTCGACGGGAGCGCAGGTCCTCCTGTAGCTTTTCTCGTCCGGCGCGGGAAGCGTCACGTAAAGCTGGGTCGGGAGCGGCTTCAGCTTCGCGAGCGCTTCCGGCCTTGTTCCGTTGGTTACAAGGAAGGTCGTGCAGCCGGATTTTTTGTACGCGGAGATCAGCGCGCCAAGCTGCGGGAAAATAGTTGGTTCTCCGGCAAGTGAAATCGCAACCTGGTTAGGATTCTCCGACTGGGAGAAAAGCTCTGGCGGAACTCCCGGATTTCCCTTGTAGCCAATGAGGAGCTTTCTTTGGGCTTCAATTGTCCCCCTGACAAGTTCGGGAATCCTCTCTTTTGGGGCGCGCCCTCGTCCCATCGCCCTTGTGTCCCGCCAGCAGAAAACGCACCTGTGGTTGCAGGAGAAAATATCCGGCGCCATCTGGAGGCAGCGGTGGCTTGCAATCCCGTAGAATTTCTGCTTGTAGCAGCCGCCCGTCCCAAGGAGCGCCCTTTTGGTATATGAGCAGATTTTCACTCCGGCGCGCCGGTTCCCCCCGACAATCCGGTAGCCCGCGCGCTCAAGACGAGCTTCGGTTTCAAGCGGGAAATTCTCGGGCATTTCCGCCGGTTGCTCCGGAGGTTTTTAATTCTGTGCTGGATTTGGAGTTCGTGCCATTTCCAAGGGGTAAAATCTATAAACACCTGCGGCATTTCAGTTATGTGCAAATCCTCACCGGAACGGGGCGCCGGCTTGACCTGGCAGAAAGGCTCGTAACCGACCTCGGCATCCAGTATGGTGCGAGCTATTTCTCAATCAACGATTCCGCTAATTTCGCAATTGACGGTTCAACTGCAAGCATAATCATACCGAATTTTTCGCTTGGCGCAGCAGCGTTCGAAAGAGAGCTGGAAAGCGGGAATTTCCGGCACGGTGTCCGGGGAAGTTGCGGGGAAACCGCGAAATATCTCTGGCACGTCTGCGGGGTTCCGGCAGCTAACGTGAAAAGCGAAGAATGGGGCAACCACCTGATAAATTTGGAGGCTTCCGGGGATTCGCAAAGGGACCCGAAGGAGCATCCGGAGGACTGGCTTTACTACGACGCATGCTACAATAGAAAGGGCGCTTTGTCCGATGGGAAATACAAATTCAAAAAATTCCCGACTGAAAAGGCAGAACACGAAGACGTTCATCACTATGTTTATTTCCTCGACCCTCCAGTTTGGAATGAAGCTGGAAAAACCTATACGTTGAGCTATTGCTGTAATCGTTTAAGACCTGCCGTAGGTCTGGACGGCAACCCACTTTCTCCGGAAAGCCCTGCAGAGGCTTTGAGAATAGATGGAATAGTCCGTAGGGACTGGATTGAGACGTTCGGAGGGGAGACTCTCCGTGCCTAACCCAATTTCGCATTCACATCAGCTGGCTGAGATTGAAAAGCTTGTCCACGACCGCGACATCAGATACGGCGCGAGCTACTTCTCCCGGAATGATGATGTCCGCTGGATGAATTATGACTCGCTTGGTTGGGGCCCCGTAATCCCTGAATATTTTTTGTTCGGGCGGGATTTCCGGAAGGCGGTTGAAGCCGGTGAATTCAGGCGGGGAATCCGGGGAGAATGCGCCGAACTTTCAAGCTATTTTGAGTTTCTAACTGGCGCGAAAATAGCAAGGGTTGGAAACAAACGGCTGGATTCGCATTTTGTAAACGTCGCGCCCGCTTGCGAAAGTCCGAGGGCTCCTGAGGAACATCCGGAGGACTGGAATTATTACGATGCCTGCTTCAGGAAGGGCGGCCCGCTTTCCGAATGCGGATACCGGGTTTTCGGGCTTGTCGACTTTTCCGACCCTCCGGAAGGGCTGCGGGTTGAGAAGGAATTCTTGCTTTTCGAGGATGTCTCGCCAGTTTGGCGCGACAGCCATTCGGTTTATTTTCTTTCTTCCGACCTTGCTGACGATGTTTATCCGACAATTGACAAGCGCCCGATATGGCTCCCGTTCGACAAGGAGGCTGCAAGAATCGAGGAAGCGGTCAAAAAATCCTGGCGGGCTTTTGCGCCTAAAAGCGCACTGAGCGCATGGGGGCTTGAATGACTTGAACCTGTTCGGCTCAAGAAGGACGCGGCGGTTGGCATGCGGAAAATAATCCGCGAGGTCGACCAATACGTCCGGGAAGAGGACCTGAGGTTTGCCGCAAGCTATTTCTCGAGATATGACCGGATATATGGCTCAAGGGAGGGCAGGAAAATAAATATTCCCTCGTTTTTCCTCGGCGGAAACGGGATGCTCCAGGAGGACTTCCTGCACGGGAGGCAGGGCATGTGCAGCGAGCTTGCTTATCTCCTTGAGACAAAATTCGGGGGAGTTGCTGTTGCCAGCATATGCGCGCCCTGGACAGTCCACATTTACAACGCATGGCCTGTTGGACGGGGCGAAAAGTCGTTTGGGGAATCTCCCGAAGATTGGGTTTTCTATGACGCGGCATATAGGAAAACCGGTTCTCTGGCCGAGCGCGCAAACCTTGGGCTCCGGCAAGTGAACGACTCGGGAAACATCTCCCTGGGACTTGAAAAAGGCGCGTCGGTTCCGATTCTCGAGGAGGCGGGCACAATATACGACCTTGTCGCAATGGCCTCTGAAGAGGGCCTCGTCCTTGAAGTCAAATACCCCTGCCTGAAAGTGCCTGAAACGCTTCCGGCTTCGGTCGAACGGATAAAGCGGATTGTTGCCGAATTCAATCGGGAAATCTCTAGTCAGAGCTCGAAAACCTGAAGGTCCTCTGCGCAGAAGGTTTCCGGGAAGAGCTTTCTCGCTGCAGCTTCCTGCTCCTTGATGTCGGAAATCCGCCTGCTGAAATGGGTGAGGATCAGCTTTTTCGCCCGGGCCTTGAGCGCAACCTGGGCGGCCGTTTCGGGGGTCGAGTGGCAGTATTCCTTCGCCTTCTCCGACTTGTCGCAGGGGAACGTCGCCTCGTGTATCAGGATGTCGGAGCCTTCCGCAAGCCGGACAATTCCCTCCGAAAAGCGGGTGTCCCCGCTGTAAGTTATCTTCCGCCCTTTTTCAACGGAGAAATATTCCGGGTTTTTCTCGGGCTTTATTTTTGGAAGGGCTTTCGGCTTCTTGAGCTTCTCCGGAAGTTTCTCCGGAATTAGGTGGAAGCTATCCCTCTCGACGAAGGAATATCCGACCGCCGGGATGTGGTGGCTTGTCTTGCAGGAGAAGATGGACTGCCGGTCTCCCCTGGAAATCTCAATTGGCTTGCTGCTGAGGGGGACTTTCCGGAAGTCTATCAGGTATTTAGGGAGCCGTCCGCCGTTGCAGAGCTTGACAAGCGCACTCAGCTTCCCCGCCGCGCCCTTCGGCGAGAAAATTTCAAGGGGCTCGGTCCGTCCGCAAAGCTCAAGGGAGGAAACGAGCCCGGGCAACCCGAGAAAATGGTCCGGATGGAAATGGGTTATGAAAATCCGCGATATCCTCATCGGATTTATCCCGGCTTCCTGGAGCTTGACCTGCGTTCCCTCGCCGCAGTCGAAAAGGAGGTTCTCCCCGAGTGTGGAAAGGACAATTGCCGGGTGAGCCCGCTTGGGAGAAGGGATCGTCGAGCCGGTCCCGAGAAATGTCAACGTTATTTTTCCGGCCATTTGGAAATCAGACCTGCCAGACTTCCCGCTTCAGGAGGAACGAGCAAAGTCTCCGTTTTTCCCCGTCGGGAAGCTCCCTGAAAATTGCGGAAAGCGCCTTTTGGCTCTCGACAAGGGCAAAGGTCGGGAGGAAGGTCCTTCCCATTGCAAGAACCGCCTGCCTTGCCTCGAAAATCTTCCGGTCCTCCTTTGCATAAAGCCGGCCCTTCTTCTGGTAGACCTTTTCCTTTCCGTGCTTTGAAACGAATGCGTCAATGTAGTCGCGCCGGACGCTCAGCGGGGGACCCTCGACAATCCGCGTTCTCGGGAGAAACATCTTGTCGAATTCAAGGATGAAGAGAACCTCCCCGCTTGCGGGGCTTGCTGCAAAGCCCGAGCGCTTCACCGAGAAGCCAATGTCGGAAACATCCTTGACAATTTGGGCAAGGTTGCTGCGAGCCTTTGAGTAGAGGGCGTCCTCGGCTTCGAATGTTTCCTTGTAAATCAGGGAAATCTGCTTTTTCGAATTAAGGGCGGGGACCTTCGCCGGGACCTTTCCCTGGAAGAAAAAAAGCTCCGAGGGTTTCGAAAGGAACGCTTTTGCGGAGCGCTTGAACCTCTCCAGGGAATCCTCGGAAACCGCCGAGGCAACGTTCCTTTCCGAGTCGACCGGGTCGGGGATTTCAAGGGGATGCTTCATTCCTGCCGAGCTTTTGAGAATCTGCTCGAAGGTCCCCTCTTTTGCGGCGATAAGCTCGCACAAATATCCTGAAAAGCCCTGGTTTTTCGCATCAGCCCCGTAAACCCCGACTCCCCTGCAGAACGCTTTCATCAGCCTGGCGACCGCCTTGTCGGAAAGGTTTCCGTTGATGTATTCGGCATGGAGAGGGGTCCGGTCAACCGACGAGCGGAGGGCTTCCCCAGGCTTGAAGGGGTATGCCGGCACAAGGTCGAACTTGTATCCCTTGAAGTCGGCAGTGAAATATTTGTGGGATGAGAACTTCCGTTCATAGCCTTTCGGGGAAAGTGCCTTGGCGCAGGCTTCCGCATCGGCAAGACAGTCCGTTTCTGCGGTCCTCCCCTCCCGGGCAACGAGGAAAATGTCGACGTCCCGTATCCCCGAAAGATAGGTGTCCTTTGCAAAGGAGCCGCAGAGGACTATCTCCGAATTCTTCGCGGTTTTCCTGCAGATTTTCATTGCCTCCTCGACAATCGCGCCAACCGCTTTCCGTTCCTTCGGGGAGGGGTTTATCTTGGAGAGAATTTTTTGGATGATTTGGGCGGTTTTCGCCATGTTGGGAAACGGGAACTTGGGGTTTTTAATTTTTCAACTGTGGCTCCGGAAAGAGTTTGAGACTGACCGAAAAAGGTCCAAAATTGGTGGAAATCGGGTTGATTGGCGGAACCCCTTGGGAAAAAGGTTCCCGGACAGGATCCGGAGACCGGGTATTTGGCGGGGGGATACTTGACCGGGATTGCCAGCCATTTTTCTCCCCTAGCCGCCCGGGATGAACTATAACCTTCTCTCCTGCCGGCATATAACCGAGCGGAGGGAGCGGCTTTCCGATATTCGGCGGGAACTGGAATCATTTCGCCGAATATCGACTTTGCGTCGTGCTCGGAGATGCCGAGCCTCGCCTAAACCTCGGCCTAGCTCAGCCGGATTCGGCCGGAGAAGACTTGGTTTATGGAGACTGCCTCTGCAACTCAGCCTTCAATGCCGCAATCGCCCAAGCCGCAGCTTTGGCCGCGAGCCGGAGTAGTTGTCGTTCCCAAGTAAGCGGCTTTTAGAAAAGCGTCAAGAACCCTTCTTTGGGTTGTCTCAGGTCCTGCCAAGTCGGTTATGTCGAACTTGGCATACGGCCTCCCTTCGAAGCGGTTGAACCATCCGGAGCTCTTGCCATCGCTTCCGAAAACTCCCGTGCTGATTCCAGCGGTGGCTTTTAGCTTCCTTGGAATTGCTTCGCCGCGGAGCGTATGGTCGTCAACCTTTACGGCGCTGCTTGTGGCACCAAGGAGCCCGAAGAAAGCCCGGTCATAGACCGTTGAAAAATCCATCGTATCCATTTCATCTGCAATGAAATAGAGCGCAACCGGCCTGTAGCCGAGTTTCTCAAAGGCATCGCCATATTTGCGTGCAGCTGGAAAAATTCTCTGATTGAACCCGTTTCGGGCATCCCCTTTTTCAAGCCGGCTCTCCGGCAGCTCTGCTGCGACTTCAAGGACAACGGTGTAATTTCCGTCCGGCGAATCCTGGGCTGCGAGAATCTCCCTTCGGAGCAAATCCTCTCCGACACCTCCGTCCCCGGGCAGCCAGGGAAACCTTACAATCCCCTCCTTGTAATCGGCTGAATGGGCTAAAGTTGTCGTGGCAAGGCTTCCGCGGGCAAAGTTGATTGCCTCGTCGGGCCTTCCCAAAAAGTCCCCAAGATAAGCGTCTCGCCTGAGAACATCGCCTAGAGAAGGCCCGCCGAAAATCCGGCTGTATATCTTTCCAAGCGTTTCATGGAGCTCTCTCGCAACCTCTGGGAGAATTTGCCCTGCCATTCCTTCCGGAGTTGGCAGCGGTTTATATCCTTTGCCAGGTTTAACTCCGAAAAAGAGGTCATTTCATTTCTGTGCCGAAAGCCGATGAGTTGTAAAGCGAAGCCTGAAGCCCTATTTTATCTCGATTCCGTAAGGGGTTGCCTCGAACTGGATCCAGTTGGAAATCGGCTTGCCTGCCGGAAGCCGGGGGATCCTCAAAAAGTCCGCCCCGTTCTCGGACTTGAACTCGATTGTCCCGTCGGTAATATGCTCGAGCGTTGTGAAAACCCGCTCCTCGTGCATCCCCTCTTCAATTGAGAAGAGGGTCGTTGCCCCGGAAGCCTTGAGGCGGGCCCCCATTATCTGGATGAACCGGAAGACTATGTCGGGATTGTTGTAGAGGACGAGGGTTGAAAGGGACTGGAAGGAAACCCGTGAGGGGACCCCCGGCTTGTTGATTTCGGAAAGGGCCCTTGAGATTGCAATTGAAAGCTCGTTGAGGGAAGAGGGTCCGGGGACAATTATGTCTCCGGGCCTGCTTGAACTCCTCTGCTGGAGCGCCCAGGAATAGCAGTCGACGAACTTCGTCGAGGAGAGGTCGAGCCCGAGGGAAATGGCGCGCTTCTCGATTTCGGCGGGAGATGAGTCGGTTGCAACAAATGCTATCGGATTTCCGGATTTCTTTCCGGCGTGAAGGAACTGGAAGAGTATCGACTCCTTCTTTGAAGCGGGGGGTCCCTTGAGGAGGAAGGTGCTTTTTTCCGGAAGTCCGCCTCCGAGAAGCTCGTCAATCTTCGTCATCAGCGTTTTCAGCGGCACTTTGGTCCCTCACTCCAGCTTGTTTGAAATCTTTTCCGAAGCGCGCCCCATCTCAAGGAGGACTAGCCCGAGGTTTCCCGTTGCCCGCACCATGCAGACAAGGAGCGCTTGGGTTCCTGCTCCGGTTGCGATCAGCTTCCCCTTCTCAGCCTCGACAATCACCTGCGGGAATTTCCCGAGCCCGAGCTCGGATGCCGAGGTTTCCGCGGTCCCGACTATCGCGGCAGCCATTGCGGCAATTGCGCGCGAATCAAGCTTCCCGGAAAGGGAGGAAGTTATCATCAGCCCGTCCTTCCTCACTATTGCCGACCCCAAAATGTCAGGGAACTCGGCGAGCCGGGCAAGTATTGTCTCAAGTTCGGATTGTTTTTCATCCAGTCCCATGTTCTTCAGTTCCACCTCCGGAATCCCGTTATTATGTCGAAAAGCGCGACAAGGGTCTCGAAAATCCCTTCCCCTGTTGTCGAAACCGTCTTGATTATTGGAACGTTCGTCCCGAGCGTGAGCAGCGCCCGTATCTCATCGGGAACGAGGACCCCGGGAAGGTCGCTCTTGTTCGCGGCAACGACGAAGGGAATCCGTCCGCCGGAGACGAGGTCGATCATCTCCCTTGCGCGGGGAAACGAGTTCCTGTCGCTCGAATCAACTATCAGTATCACTCCGAAGGTGTCCCTCGAGATTATCGGAAGGATGAAATTGAACGCCTCCTGACCGGGGGTCCCGAAAAGGTCGACTGAGAAGCCCTTGTATTCAACGCAGCCATGGTCGAGAGCGACCGTTGTCCCGAGGCGGTCGACTGAAATCGCCTTTGTCGAAATCTTGTGTATGAACGTCGATTTTCCGGAATGGTATGGACCGGTGACGATTATCTTCGGGACGTAAAGGGAGATTCCGCTTGCGGTGACCTTGAACGGGACATGGATTTCTCCCTTTGTCGAAACGGTGTAGAAGCTCCGCTCAATGAAGTTCTCTGCGACGGAATCGATGGAAATCGTTTCCTCGAAAGATTTCGAAAGCTCCTTCGCAAAGGCCTCGTCCTCCTCGCCAAGCCGCGGGAAGAGGAAAACCGCCACAGCCCCGAAAGATTTTGCAAGCCTGCTCAGGTCGGTTACCCTTTCGCAAAAGGACTTTCCGTTCGCAAAATTGCTGGATGAAAGCGAGTCGAATACAAGGAGCTTCGGGAAGACTTTCTTCGCCGCCTCGGAAATTACCCCTTCGATCTCGCCGGATTTCTTTGTATGGAATTCTTCAATTGTCGACATGCCGATTGAAGCGGAATATCCGTCAACGAAATGGAGCTTGTCGGTCGAGGGGAACTTGAGGGCGCCCATTCTTTCCCTGACGAGGGAGGGCATCTTGTCAGAAACGAAATAAAGGCACTGCGCGCTTTCGCAGGTTTTCGACGCAATCTGCTGCCCGAATGTCTCGATGTCCGCGCCGAGGAGCCCGGTTATCAGCACTGCTGCGCCTTCCGGAATTCCCCCGAGAAGGAGTTCGTCAAGCTTCGGGATTCCCGTTTTCAGGGCGGGGCTCATTCCGCGGAGCCCTCCAGGGTATCGGCAACCTGGCGGGCAACCCTACCCATTTCAAGGAGGACCAGCCCGAGGTTGGCCCGTTCAGTGACAAGACAGATGAGAATCGCGACGCTTCCGGCTCCCGTTGCAATCATTTTCCCCTTCTCAGCCTCGACAATCACTTGGAGGAAGCGCCCGAGCTGCAATTCGGTGGCGGAGGTTTCAGCGGTCCCGACAATTGCCGCGGACATTGCCGCGAAAGTTCGGGAATCGACCGTCTTCGGCAGTGAGGACGCTATCATCAAACCGTCTCGCCTCACTACGGCTGTTGCATGTATTTCCGGAAGAGTTTCAAGGAAGGAAAGGAGATGTTCGAGTTTCCCCTCGATGCTTTCCGGGGAGTTGTTCCCGCCGGGTTCTTCCGCCATCGTTCAATGCGCTCCTTCAGACCCGGAAAGGGCCTTGACGCTTTCGGCAAGCCAGTTCGGGAGGAGCTCCGCACGTTCCTCATCCTCGCCAACTTCCTTGACGCGCACGACAGCCCGGCCCGCAAGCGTCTTGGCAACCGGCCCTATTATCTTGACGTAAACGTTGACCAGTTCCTCAAGGTTCTTCGGGCCGAAGGCGTCGGACGTCGATAACGATTCCTTCTTGAGTATTATCCCTTGGACCGTTCCCGCAAGCGTGTTCGCAGTGGTGCCTATCATCCTCGCGACTTCCTTGACAATTTCGGCGCAGACCGAATCATAGAACGCTTTCCTGCCCTCAGGGGAAACTGCCATCAGTTCCAGTTACTTTCTCCAGTGTATTTAAAGTTTCTTTCTATTTGCCTTCAGTTCCCGCTAGAACTTTCCTTTTTTTTACCGGGCTTTCGCAATTCCTTCGGAGGGAGCTAAGTTTCCCACTCAGATTTCGTAAAAATTACTGATTTTTTGTCGGAAATATTTATATTCTTGGAATTTTCTTCCGGAAACAAAGGGGTTTTTGAGGCGAAATGGTGAAAAGAGATTCAAAGCCGGAAAAATTGGAAAAGGGATTCGCATTTTCAGCGCCGCGATTCCCGTACGGAACCGCTGAGGAACTGGAAGCTGCGCAGGATGCTGCTTTGAGAAATGTGCTCCCGCTCTACTGGCGAACAACCGACCTCGTTCCGGAAAAACTCCGGGCGCTAGGAGTAACCGACCCGCGGCAGATAAGTTCCTTTGCCGAGCTTGATTCGTCCGGATTCAGGGTAACTGAGGATGACTTGCGGGAACGGATGCCCGGCCTGACCAGGAAAAACATACCGAAATTCCTCTTGAAATCCGCGCACACAAGCGGGACAACGGGAACCCAAAAGGAGAGGCCGTTCTCAATTCTCAACCTTGGGAGCGAAGCAAGGGCAATGGACGTCTATTTTGACGCCCTGGGAATCGGCCGCAAGGACAAGATGACTGTCCTTGTCCCGGAAAAAAGCTCCTTGAAGGGGCTGATCCCGATGCTTTGCAAGCTCTATGGGCTTGCCGACGCAAGCTGGCTTGACACTTACGATTTCGGCGCTTTCATGCGAATCCTTCCGGAAGCTGAATTCATTTTCACTTACACAATGGTCGGACCCGCTTTCCTCAGGCATCCTGACGCGCGCAAGCTCATTGCCGGGGGCGGGAGTAAGCTCCGGGGAATTTACATGGGTGGAAGCGCGCTGCCTGCGGCTGACAAGGAATTCCTGGAGGAAGAACTCGGGATTCCAGTTATTAACGCGATAAACTCGATTGAGCACGGAATCTGGACGACTCCTTGCACCCTCGGGCACAACCATCTGAGCACGATAAAGCGGGCTTTCCTTGACGAAGGAACCGGCGAAATTGTTATGAGCCATCTGAAGCCTGCGGAATATGCAGCTCTCAATTGCGAAACCGGGGATGTTGGGACTTTTGACTATTCCTGCCCGTGCGGGGAACGCGTTTCCCCAAGAATCGAGATTGTCGGCAGGAAAGCTGACGAACCGATAAAACACTACCCCGCAAAATTCTTCCAGGATGTGAAAGCGGCCCTTGCCTCGGATTTCCCGGACATTCTGACGGGACTAGGGACTGCGCGCCATGAAACTGAAGGGGGCGTGCCGCGCGCAATAAGCGCAACCCTTGAGACAACCCGGGAGCTTTCTCCGGAGGAGCGGACCGGAATCTACAGGCGGTTCGTAGAATACTCGACAGCCGGAAGCGACAGATACGGGATTCCTGAGAACGCCCCGGTTAATGCGTTCCTGCAAATTGGCGGGGGCGAGGTGACTGCGTTCGAGCTTAAGCTTGACCTAAGGCAGTATTCCCCGGAAGAGCGGCAGGCGGTGCTTGACAAGCACAAGCCAGGGATGGAAATTACTGATATTTCCGCTCAGTGAACGCAAGGACGGCTGCGTTGACAGGCCGATTTTTCCTGAATTCCGCTGAGGAGGAGAATGCATCCCAGCAGATTCTTTTGGAAATGAGCCCGGTCAGGGAAAGGTATTTGGAAAATGCGGCGCCCAGGAAATCGCGCTTCTTTGCTTCCGGGAGGGAATCCAGTTCCCAATCGGGGGCTTTCCCGAAATCCGCAAGAGCGCTTTCGTAAATCGTCCAGCTCACCTTTCCGATTATCCTGGAATATCTGAAAACGAATTCGTGGACAAATCTCGAGAAAACCGATTTCTGCTGGATGCGGAGGTCTTCAATTTGCATAAGAAGGTCTTTGAGGAAAGAAAACGCGGGGACGCTTGCAAGGGCGGCCCCGACAACTGAAACCGCCATTGCGACTCCCCGAAGGGAATAGAAAGTGTCAAATGAAAGGGCGCCCGCCTGGAAACAGGACTTGACGGCGAATGTGAAAATTACCGGGTTTGAAACGCTCACAAGGGCGCCAAGCAGGACGAGCTTGGAGAATTTCGTCTTGAACTTTGAATATATGTTGTAAAGGGAAACGTAAATCGCTGGGACAAGAATCCAGGAAACTGTATAGAGGGCGGAGCTCGAGACCGTTTCAATCGGTAAGCTCCCGAACTGGCTTGCGAAAACAAGGGCGCCCGCTCCGGAAGCGAGGATAAGCACGAGAAAATGCCTGTTGAAAAGGGGCTGTCCGAAAAGCCGGTTTTCAAGCGTCGAGGACCAGAAATATAGGGCGGCAACTGCCGCAAGGAGGAAAAGATAGGAGAAAATCAGCTCAATCGGGCTTTTGAATTCTGCGGGCATTGGCGAGTCAATTTCGCGGAACATAACCGCATCAAGGAAAATCAAGTGAAGAACGAGAAATATGGAGAAACCGAAGAAAAGGATGCGGCCCTTTTTTTTCTCGGAAACCGAATCATACCGCCAGGAAAGCAGGACGCTTGCTGCAAGCGGGGCAAGAAGGACGAAAATTTTCAGTATTGCGCCAATTGCAAAGGTTGTTGGGGAGAACAGCATGTTTCTAAACTGTGCGGACTTGATATTAATGCAATTCGTCTCTGAATGGTCGCACCAAAAAACTCAGAAAACTGAACTACCTGCCCATGAATGGGCGAGGGTCAATATAGGCGGTAGTTCATGTCAAGCGCCGTTTCCTCCCGCGCCTGAAGGCGCGAGGGTCAACAAGAGGCGCTTAGACCGAGCTGAGCTTGACTGCCAGTTTGGCCTTCAAATCGTAATAATTTTCCTCTCCAAGTTCCCCTGCCAAATATTTCTTGGTAATTTCGGAAAGGGTCCCTTCGACTTTGTCGGTTTCCTCGGTTTTCTTGGCAGCTTGGACAAGCGGTTCAACAAGTTCCTCAATCTCAGCAACAGTTGATTTGAAATTCTTGTTCTTTTCTGAATATGCCGAAATTAAGGCTAACTTCTCATCAAGTTTTTTCAGCTCTTTTATTATCCTTGCCTTGATATCAAAGTAACTGCTATCCGAAGCAAGCCCGTTAAGGTGTTCCTTCTCAAGAACAAAAAGAGCGTTTTCAAGCTCATCCTTCCTTTTCATCTGAGAATCAAGGGAAATTTCCTGGACAAGATTTCCAAGCAAAATTACCTTTGCAGAAAACTCCGATGTGTCGGGACCTTTTTCAGGCAGCAGAGATTTGGCCTCTATTTTGTCTCGTCTCAGGACAAATTCAGCTAGTTCTTCGGGAGGTTTCTTCAGTTGGGGGGGTTTGGTTTGGGGTATTTCCGAAGAAACGACTTTCTTTAGTTCCGTCAGGTCTGGGGATTTGGGTGGGTTTCTCTGAAACGGCGTCATTTAGTCTCCTTCGGTCCTCCTGAAGCCCTCTCCGACACATCGGAGTTGAGTATGAAAAAGCTGATTTTTCCCTTCTTTTCCTTCCGGATTATCGATTTCCTTGCAAGTTCGTTGAGGATTTCGCTTGCTCTTGTGCGGGAAAGGCCAGATAATAAAGAGGCTTCCGAAGCGCTAACTTGGCTTCCTTTCCTTACTACCTCAAGAATCTTCTCCTCAACCTCGTTGAAATTGTGCTCCTTCCTTGCTCTGTGTTCCTTCGTTTCTTTCGGCTCAAGCCGTTTCATCAAAATCTCGACGTTTTCAAGCTTTTCCCTCAGCTCAAGAAGCTGCTGATTTGCATAAGCGACAGAGTCCCCGACCCGTTTTACCTGTCGGTCAAGTTCATCGAAACGTGCCAAAACGGCAGTCTTGTGTTCCGTCAGTTCCCTCTGAAGGTCGTCAAATCCAGCAACTTTTCTAAGAAAGCTTTGAGTTTCTGACATTGCGGTATTTGGCTCCTGGAACTCCTAGGACTATTGAAAAGCTCAATTATTTATCCTTATGTTACGACTAAATGTTGGTATTTTGGCCTGGAAAAGTGATTTTTTCGACACATTCTCAACCAACCGGTCGCTTGACTTGATTGAAATTGGGACAAGTCCTACTGACCCGGAAACTTCCGATTGTGACGAGGGAACGAAGCGAACTGAGTGCTTTCGAGAATCGCTTTCTGCGCCGAAAACCTCAAATGGAAAAACTCTGAAAGTTCCAACTATTGGAAGAACCAATAAGGAGGGTTAAAGGTATAGAACTGTTTTACAAAAAATCAGCCTCTCTGGAACGGGCACGACAGAATTGTACAGTCGACCTGCTGGAAAGTCCCTCGACAGGATGGACAGTTCCGACAGGTGGCTGGAGAATCGTCAACTGAATTGGCTGCTAGGAAGCCATCTGAAGTGCCCTTCGACAGGTTAAGTTGATGTGTCGGAAAGGGAATCCGTGTCTTTTCGACGGATTGCCGAGGGCGTGTCAACCGTTCGCTGGCGCTCGGCTTACTCTAATCCTATCTATATTTGAGCCAATTTGAAATTCTCGCCAGAACCGACTGTTCCTTGTAATCAACCCCGCAAAGCCAAGCACCTATTTTCCGATATGCTGCCATTGCTTTAGAATTTGGCCGATAATAGAGCAATACCTTCCGTTCTGAAAGTGCTTTGTGTATGTTGTAGTCAAATGGAATTTTAGCAATAACTGGAAGATCTGTAAGGGTTTCGATTTCAAGGGAGGAAAATTCATGGGCCTTGTTATGGACCATGTTAACAACTACGCCAAGCGCGGTTCGTCCATACTTTTGTACGAGTTTGTGGCATCTCATTATGTCAACTGCTGACGGCGCCTGCGGAATTGTAACGAAAATCGCTTCATCACACGCTTTCATTGTCACAATTGCTTCCCTGCCAAGGCCGGCAGCCGCATCAAGAAGAACGAAATCAGCTTTTTTTACGAGCTTTTTTACGGCTTTTTCCAAATCTATCAAATCAACGCCTTTCAAATCGTTAACTGATAATCCGGCGGGAA
>JAZDJS010000046.1:0-10454 GCA_043803745.1 archaeon | reverse complement strand
CCTATTTCCGCAGAATCCCCGCCCGCATCAATCCAGGCCTCGCAGAATATCTGCTCGTGTTCGATATCTGCCACAACCAAGCGGTACATAACAAACTAAACTGCTCTTGGGGTTTAAATAACTTACTACCAAGTAGTAACTATCCCTTGTTTGTAAGGTCTTGGAGGGATTTGAAGAAAAGCAACTTTAAGCTGAAAGGTTCCTTAATGGGTTCCTAACTGGTTCCTAACTGGTTTTTCGGGAGCGAAAAATCCGCGCGAAAAGGATTAAAAACCCCTGCCAGCGGGCAATCGCATGGTTGACGTAAGGCTCGTAGTAGGGAATCCTTCTACCAAGAAAACGCATCAAAAGATGCTTTCCCCGGCTGAGACGGGAAAGCTCGCAAACCTGAAAATCGGCTCCAAGCTGAAGGGGGAGGCGTTCGGTCTTCCCGGCTATGAGCTCGTGATAACCGGCGGCAGCGACAGGGACGGCTTCCCGATGCGGAAGGGGATTCCTGGGGTTGGCAAGCACAAGCCGATTCTTTCAGGAGGGGTTGGGTTCCATCCGAAAAAGGACGGCGAGAGGCGGAAGATTACCGTCCATTCCGAAAACATTGATCAGATAATCGCTCAGGTTAACGTGAAGGTTCTCAAAATTGGGGAAAAGCCGCTTGAGGAACTGATTCCCGCCGGCGAGAAGAAGAAAGAAGGCAAGTAGTTTTTTTGATGACGAAAGCTTCGGAAAATCCTGGCGAAAAGAAAGCGGGCAAGAGGAAGGTCCCTTCCCCGAAAAAGGCCTCCGCCGGCTCTTCCGTTCCTTCCTCCGCTGCTGGAAAAGAAACAGCCGCGACCCATTTGAAACATGACGAGACGGAAGCTCATTCTTCGCCAGTCCAGCTTGTTCCGGTCCTGAACATCGGGACAAGCGGCCAGATTGACCATGGGAAAACGACGGTCACCAAGGCGATAACCGGAAAGTGGGCCGACGTCCACTCCGAGGAACTCAAACGCGGCATGACAATCCGCCTCGGATATGCCGATGTCGTTTTCAGGAAATGCCCCAAATGCCCGAACCCGGACGGCTACACGATTGAGGAGAAATGCAAGCACTGCGGTTCCGACACAAAAGTACTCCGGGTTGCCTCCTTCGTCGATGCGCCGGGGCACGAGGCGCTGATGAGCACGATGCTTGCGGGGGCGGCAATAATGGACGGGGCGCTCCTCGTGATTTCCGCGAAGGATTCCTGCCCCCAACCCCAGACAAAGGAGCATGTTGCGGCGCTGAAGATAATGGGCGTCAAGAACCTGCTCGTTCTCCAGAACAAAATAGACCTTGTTGACGAGGCAAGGGCGCGCGAGAGCGTGAAGGAAATCCAAGCCTTCCTTTCCGGCTACGGGTTCGAAAGCGTTCCGATAATCCCGATTTCCGCCCTCCACGGGGCGAACATTGACGTGGTTCTTGAGGCAATTGACAGGTTCCTCCCCGACTCCACACACGACGAAACGAAGCCGGCCAAGTTCCTTGTCGCGAGGAGCTTCGACATCAACAGGCCGGGAACGGAATACCAGAAGTTGAGGGGCGGGATATTGGGTGGCGCGCTTGTTCAAGGCGTCCTTTCAGTTGGAACCGAGGTTGAAATTCTCCCGGGTTTCCGGTCCGAGGAAAACGGCAGGACAAAATGGATTCCGCTGAAAGCGAAGGTGAAGAGCCTCTCGGTAGGCAGGATTTTTGTCGAAAAAGCCCGCCCGGGCGGAAGCCTCGGGATTGGGACGAACCTTGACCCCGCTTTGACAAAGTCGGATTCCCTTTCAGGAAGCGTTGTCGGACCCGTTGGGAAACTTCCGCCGATACAGACCTCCCTGAAAATGGAGGTTTCCCTCCTTCCGCACGTTGTCGGGACGGAGAATGAGATTGCGGTCGAGCCGATAAAGCTAAGCGAGCCCCTCCTCCTTAACATAAATTCCGGGATGACGAGCGGAATTGTTTCCGATGTCAAGGGGAAAAGGGCGGCGGTTGCCCTGAAGGTTCCCGTTTGCGCCGATACTGGTGACCGGGTTGCCATTTCAAGAAGGGTTGGGCAGCGCTGGCGGCTTATCGGACACGGTATACTCGTCGCCTGACTTGTCGGAAGAACCCAATTCACCATTTCAAGGTGAGTTCCATTATATACCTATTTTAGCCCTTTTTTTCCTGATTTTTCCAACTTTTTTTAAACCCGTCGGGGTCTTTCAGCAGCCATGCCTCCGGCAAAGCCTCCGAAAATCCTCGTTTTCGCAAAGGAGTTCAATCCCGGGGATCCCGCAAGCGATTTCATTGCCGGCTTCGCAGGGGAAATGCGGAAGAAGGAGATTTCAATTGACCTTGTGACGTTCGCGCCCGAATATTCGAAGGAAACGCAGCTTGACGGCTTCCTGAATGTCTTCCGGGTTCCGTTCATGCTTCACGGCGACAGCTATTTCAACTGGCTGCTCCTAATGAACGGGGAGCTGAAGAAGAAGGGACGGGAGCTTGCCGAGGACGTGGATTATCTTCTCGTTCTTGCAAGCGATTGGACGGGCTACCCTGCGGCATCCGCAATCTCAACGCTCTTCAACATTCCGCTCGTGACGGTCTTCCAGTCCACGGAGAACAACAGGGGCTTTTCATCCGAGAATTCCCGGCCGATCTCCGACATTGAGTGGGAGGCCGGCTACACGTCGCGCAGGGTTGTCGCAATGAACGAAAACTGCCGGAACTCGCTAATCTACGACCTGAAAATTCCGGCTGAGAAGATAATTTCGACCGAAGGGCTTTTCAGTTTCATTTCCCTTCTCGAGGAGGTCGTCATCCACCGGAAATGAAAATCCTGATGTTCTCCTGGGAATTCCCGCCATACAAGGTCGGGGGGATTGCGAGCCACGTCAACGACCTTTCCCAGTCCCTTGCGAAGATGGGGCATAACGTCCATGTCCTGACCTACGGGGAAACTCCCGGAATCGAGGAAGTCGGAAAGGTCACCGTCCACCGGATCCCGAGCACCTGGGCGCCGAACACAATTTCCTGGAGCATGTTCCTCTGCCACAAGATGGAACGGGAAGCGCTCAGGCTCCACAGGGAAAATCATTTCGACGTTGTCCATGCGCACGACTGGATGATGGTTCCTGCCGCGATCGGGATAAAGAAAACGCTCCGGCTCCCTTTCGTCTTCACGCTGCACTCGACGGAGAAGGGGCGCGGCGGAGTCCACGACAGGTACAGCAAGATGATCAACGACCTTGAATGGTACGGGACATACGAGGCGGACCAGATTGTCACCGTTGGGAGGGATTTCTGCGAGGAAGTGAAGGGACTTTTCAACCCTCCCGCCGAGAAGATACACTATGTCCCGAACGGCGTTGACATCAAGAGGTTCGAGGATGTCAAGTTTTTCATGGACCGGTCGGCAGTCGCCTCCGACTGGGAGAAGATAGTCCTTTTCGTCGGGCGGCTCTCCCACCAAAAGGGGCTCGAATATCTTGTCTGGGGCGCGCCGAAAATACTGAGGGAGCATCCGGAAACAAAGTTCGTCGTTTCCGGAGGCGGGGATTCCTCCCGCTACCTCCAGCTCGCGAGCCAGCTGGGCGTTGCGAACAAGTTCTATTTCTGCGGCTATACCCCGGACCACCTCCTCCCCTCCCTCTATTCAATGGCGGAGACCTTCGTTGCCCCGAGCGTTTACGAGCCGTTCGGGATTGTTGCGCTCGAAGCCTCGGCTGCAAAGCGCCCCGTTGTCGGCTCATATATTGGGGGGCTCAAGGACACGATTGTCCACGAATACACCGGCCTCCACACATATCCCGCGCACGTTGATTCCATTGTGAACCAAGTCTCTCGCGTTCTATCCGACCAGTCCTGGTCGAACTGGCTTGGGAAGAACGGGCACTCCTGGGTTGAGACGAATTTCACCTGGGACCGGATTTCAAGGTGGACGACCGGAATCTATGGGAAGGCAATGGGCTTGTGGGATTGATTAGTTGATTTGTTCATTTTATAAACTGGAATTTGCGAAGTCCCGGGAATGTCTCAAAAAATCTCCCTCTCACTCCTCCTTGCCGGTCCGCTCATCGCAAGCATAGAAGTCATCCTCGCTAACTGGCTGATGAAGCGGGGAATTGACCCGATCTTCTTCACCTTTCTCTCCCTCCTTTTCGCCGGAATAATTCTTGCTCCATTCCACCTAAAGGAGCTTGTTGCAAGCTTCTCCAAGGGCGGGCGGGCCCTGAAAATCCTCATTGCTGTCTTCGTTTTCCGCGCCGCGGGAGACTTTCTCTTCTTCTTCGCCCAGAAATATTCAAGCCCGATAAACTATTCCTTCCTCTCCCAGTTCGCGGTGGTTTTCACGGCAATAATTGCATATTTCGCCCTTTCCGAGCGGTTGACCTTCCGGGAAATCCTCTTTGGGTTGGTAATGGTTGTCGGGGCGGGGATAATAGTAACCGGAGGAAGGCTTGACGCCCCTTCGGCTGGCGACCTGCTAACGTTGCTTTTCGCCTTTTTTGTTGCGGCGGCAAGCATCCTCCTGAAGGTCGGGGAGAAGGCCGGGATGAGCTACAACAGCTACCTTGTCGGCGGGATGTTCTTCTCGGCTGCGGCGGGACTTGTCCTTATCCCGTTTTATGGGCGGGTTCCCGCCAATCTTGCCGAAGTTTCCCTCTACGCGCTGATTGAGGCTGTCTTGATTGTCGCCTTGACGAAAATAGTCTTGATTTTAATTGAGAGGATAGGACCCTCCAAAACGAACCTCGTCTTCATCCTCTCCGCAGTATTCACGCCGTTGATTTCCGCAGCAGTCCTTTCTGAAATAATCAGGGCGCACCAACTTTTCGGGGGCGGGATTCTCGTTGCCGGCGCAGTCCTCTTCTTCCGGGAGGAGGGACGGGTTTTAAAAAAGGAGCTCGAGCGGGCAAAGGGAAAGAAAAAGAAATGAAAAAACCGTTCCCCCTGATTCTCCTGGCAAGCCCGCTCATCTTCTCCCTTGAGCTGGTCTTCCTGAAATGGGCTTTTTCAGCGGGGAAAATAGACCCTGTGACTTTCACAGCGAACAGGAGCCTCCTTGCGGTCCTTCTGCTGGCCGCCTTTTTCGGCAGGTCCCTGCTGGCTTCCGTTCGGAAGAATCCTGCGACGCTTCTGAAATGGGCCGCAATCCTCGGAGGCCTGCGGGTTTTCGCGGACCTGTTCTATTTCATCGCCCAGTCAAGAACGACCCCGACAGCATTCACACTCCTTTCCCAGCTGTCCACCTTTGCAACTGCCGCTCTGGCATACGTTTTCCTCAGGGAAAGGATGTCGGCCAGGGAATTCCTCGGGGGACTTGTGATGCTTGCCGGAGCTGCGATGATAATACTTTCAGGAGGCGGCTTTTCCATTTCTTCCGGAAGCGTTCTCATCCTTGGATTCGTCCTTTTCGTCTCATCAGGCAACATTGCCTCGAAGAAGGGCTTTTCAGAGGGCGCTGAGCGGAACGCGCTCCTTCTTTCAAGCGTTGCTGTCGCAACCGCGGGGTTTTACGTCCTCGAGCCCCTATTTTTCGGGGTTAACCCGATTCGGACTTTTTCTTCAGAGTTCCCGTACGCGCTTGGCGGAGCCGCTTTCTTTGTCGCGAACGTGAGCCTGATATTCTACTGCATTGAGAAATTCGGGCCCTCCCGGATGCAGTTTGCCGGGGTTACGAACGTCCTTTTTTCGGCGCTCTTTTCATTCGTTTTCCTCGGCCTTGTTCCCTCGGCAGGCCAGCTCCTCGGAGGCGCGGTAATAGTCGGGGGCGTCCTCGTTTTTCTCGGCATTTTCAATCACAAAATTTTTAACCCCGGGGCAACCCCCCGCTGAATGGCTGCAAGAAGGTGTGTCAACTGCGGGGAAATCGTCGATTCATCCTGGAAGTTCTGCCCGGGCTGCGGGGAGGAGCTTTACACGGATTTCTTCAGCGAGTTCATAAGCGAGTTCAACGAACGGATTCGGCGGATGGCGAGGGCGCCGATGCAGAACCACAATTTCGAGGCTTTCGACGCGACCCCGATGTTCTCACATAACGCCGGCGGGTTTTCGGTGAAAATAACCAGGAAAAGCGGCGGGGAAAAGCCTGCGGTCGAGATAAAGACATTCGGGAACGTCAGGCCTGAGGATGTCGAAAGGAGTCTTCAGGCGCAGGGGCTTGAGGTTGGCGGGAGCCCGGGGACAAGAGCGCTCAATCCCGGCAGGGGCGGCGCCCCGAAAGGGGTTCAAAAGGCGGCCCCGAAAAGCTTCTCCGAGCCCCAGACAAAGGTCACGAGCGAGGGTGCGCGGGTCGTGGTTGAGATGAACCTTCCGAAGATATCGTCAATCCGGGATGTTGAAATCGCGAAAATGGAGAGTTCGATCGAAGTCCGCGCATACGGGAAGGAACAGGGATATTTCAAGATAATCGCAATCCCTTCCGAGGCGCACATTGTCGGGAAAAGCTTTTCGGGCGGAGTCCTGCGGCTGGAACTTGAGAAATGACGCTCATCCTCGATACCTCGCTTGTTCTCGAGCTTTTCAGATACAAGAGGCTTGACCTGATTGAGCTGAAGCAGCTTTCATCCGGAAAGATTCTCGTCCCCTCTGCGGTTGCGCACGAACTTGTGCGGCTTGGGAAGGGGCCCGTCCTGGAATATCTCCTGAAGGGCGGGTGTAAGCAGCTTCCGGGGGAAGCGCATTATGCTGACCGGGAAATCGGGAAACTCATCGAATCCTCGGGGGAGGTGCTGGTTGTCGGCACCCAGGACTTTGCCCTCGTCAGAAAACTAAAGTCTTTTAAAGGAAAATTCAGGCATCTTTTCCTAAGGGGAAAGCGCAAGCTCGTGATCTCCGGAGGAAACTGACTGAGAATGGGTCTTTGGAAGGAATTGCCCTGCGGAAAAAACCCGCCTGAGGATATAAACGTCGTAGTCGAAATTCTCAAGGGCGGCAGGCAGAGATTCAACCTTGAGGGGGATCATCCCGTTCTTGAGGGCGTTTTCTCGGCCCTGGCATACCCGACTGACTGCGGATTCGTCCCGAGAACCTGCTGGGACAGCGGGAGGCCAATCGAATCCCTCGTTCTTGTTGACGAGCCGACTTTTCCCGGCTGCGTAATTCCCGCCCGCCCTGTGGGCGTCCTCAAGATTCTCGGCGCTGACGAAAAGCGGAGCGACAAAATACTCTCGGTGCCGCTCGGGGACCCGAAATACGAGAAGGTTTTCTCAGCGAGGGATCTTTCCCCGCACATCCAGGAGGAACTTTTCCACTTCTTCACAACCTTCCGCGAGGCCCTTGGCGGAAGGACGACCTTCGAGATAATCGGCTGGGGGGATGAGAATGAGGCGAAAAAGGTCATAATGCACGGAACCAAGGTTTTTAGGAGGAAGGTCCTCTCCGAAGCCGCCGGTTCCGAAGAATTGGAGGATGAATACAGCGAAAATGTATGAGATTGTGACAATGAAGGAAAGCGTTCGGGTGCCGCCTAAGTTCCTGGAGGAAAGCTCCCTGGAATCGGTCAAAAAGGCGCTTCGGGAAGGCGTTGAGGGGATGATGGACAAGGAAAAGGGGATAATCCTCTGTGTGACGAGCGTCAAGGAAATCTCGGACGGGAACATAATTGCCGGAGACGGCGCGGTCTACTATGACACGCTTTTCGAGGCGCTTGTTTACAAGCCGGAACTCCACGAGGTTGTCGACGGCGAGGTGATCGAGGTTGTCGAGTTCGGGGTTTTCGTGCGGATAGGCCCCCTTGACGGGCTTGTGCACGTTTCCCAGGCATCGGACGAGTTCATGAGCTTCTCGAAGGAGGGCGTTCTCTCCGGAAAGACGGGGGGGAAAAGCCTCAAGGTCGGGGACCGGGTCCGGGCGCGCCTCGTAACGATAAGCCTGAAGAGCGCGTCATCGAAAATAGGACTCACGATGAAGCAGCCGGGACTTGGAAAGTTCGAATGGCTCGAAGAGGAACGGAAGGGCGGAACGGAGAAGAAATAGGACATGGTACAGGAAAAGGTTTGCAGGAACTGCAGGATTGTCGTTTCCGCGCGCGGGACCGCCTGCCCCCTATGCGGAGGAAACGATTTCACGACAACCTGGGCGGGAATGGCGATAATATACGACCCGGCCAACTCCCAGATTGCAAAGGAAATGGGCGTCGAAGTCAAGGGAGAGTTCGCGCTACGGGTCCGGTAGTACGGATGGAGTGACCGAGGGCCGCAAACCCGAGGTTCCGAGTCTGGAAATATGGATTGAACAAAACGAGGAATGAATGAAATGAACGGAGAAATAAAGATACTGAAAACGGCTGAGGAACCCCTCCTGAAAAGGAAGATTGTTGATTTCGAGGTCAGCCACGGGGCGTCCACGACTCCGAAAAGATCGGAACTGAAGAGCAAGCTTTCGATCCTTCTTGGCGCGGAAGAGAATCTTCTCGCAATAAACGGTTTCCGCACGACATACGGACTCAACAAGACCTTCGGGCAGGCGCTTGTCTATGGCGACGCTGCTTCGATGCTGGTCTCCGAGGGCAAGGTAAAGGTTCAGAAAGAAAAGGAAGGAAAGAACAAGAAGGCCGCCCCTGCACAGGCCAAGTAGGCATGATTCCTGCCGGCGTGAAAGGGGCTGCTAGCGAGATGAGGCAGAAGGAGCTTGAAATCCTCCTTTCTTCCGGATTCCGCGGGTTCTCGAAACCCAGGCCCGAGCTTGAGCAATGGGCAACCCCGGGAAACGTTGCGGCAACAATGATCTTCCTTGCCAGGCAGGATATTGAGGGGAAAACCGTCTGCGACCTAGGGGCTGGAACGGGGATACTCTCGGCGGGATGCTTTCTTGTTGGCGCGGGGCACGTTATTTCAGTTGAAATCGACCCCCTAGCCTGCGGGATAATGCGAGAGAATTTCGAAATGTTTGGGATTTCCGCGGAAATAGTCAATTCGGACATTTCCGGATTCTCGGAAGCGGGGATTGACGTTGTCCTGATGAACCCGCCTTTCGGAGCCCAGTTCGCCTCCCGCCATTCCGACAGGGAATTCCTTGCCAAGGCATTCTCCCTTAATGCGCCGGTCGTCTATTCCCTCCATCTCACGGAAACAAGAAACTTTATAAGGGGATTTTCAGAGTCATCCGGGTTCAGGGATTCCGTCCTTGGGACATTCCAGTTCCCTCTGCCGGCATCCTTTGAGTTCCACAGGAAGCCGAGGAAAACAGCGGAGGTTGACTATCACAAAATATGGAAATAGGAAAGGTCGAGGAGAAGGCAGCGGGGAAGGAAGCAGTAATTTTTGTTGACGGCGAAGGGAATTTCATGGGGCAGGGCCTTAGGGGCGAGCTTCTGAAGAACAAGTCAGTCTCATTTGCGGTGGCAAAGCTGGAGCATCCCTTGAAGAAGACGGCAGTCATTTCCGTGAAAACCTCCAAGGGGTCCGCGATTTCGGCTGTCAAGGACGCATGCGGGGAAATCGGCAAGTCGGCGAGGGAATTCTCGAAGAAGGTCTCCGACGAACTTAAGTGAGGAGCCGACAGAAACGGGAAATTCCCGGGATAGATGGCAGGAACTCTTAAAAAGAAAACCCATTCCTGCGTGGTCATGATAACTACGAGAACGCCGAAAGCTTATTTTGGGGAGGGTGAATTGCAGAATATGGAAGTTCTTACAATCCAGCCGGGGATGAACGCAGTAACGGGATATCCTGACGAGCCTCCGGCCCTGATTGCCGCGGAAGCATATCGTGAATTCGAACGGCTCGTCGGTGCCGCTGGCAAACTCAAGCTAACTGAAAGGATCGAGGTTGTCCGGATAACCCCCATTCTCAAAGAGATGGAGGATGTTTTCGGAACCGTCAGAAAATACGCATCTGCCGTTTCTGCGTTCTTTCCCCCTGAAAAATACGGGGTGACGCTAGCAACAACCGGCTGGGAAGACAAGACGGGCGCGCCCGACGAGGGAACGTTCGTTGCAATCGACGTTTATGTCAGCCCGATGGTCCAGTAGTTCCCAGCGGCTTAAATCCAGAAAAGAGAACTGTTAAAAAAGAGCGAAAGCTCCGGCGGGAATGGCTGGGGAATTCACTGAAGAAACGATTGAGGGCATAACCTACATCCGGGCTCCGAACGGCGCGCTCTTCTTTTCCGTAGCAAGCGCGAAAACATGGGGTTATGTGCTTGAATCGGCGGACGCCGAGGGACTTTTGGTAACTGCGAGAAAACTCAAGACAAATTACCAGAACACCTATGTTGAGGAAGGTGATGAAAGATTCGCGAATCCTGGCACGCGGCTTTTGGCTGAAGGAAACCTTGCCCTCCAGCTCGAGTTCTATCAGGCGCTTCTCGGAGAACGGCTCGGGGAATATGACGGCACGCCGACGGACGCTTCCCGCCTTGAAGTGGAAAACCTGACTGAGAACACGGGCTTTGTCGATATTGGCTTGGCGAAAAAACCCGCGCTAATTGACCGGGGATTCGCGACTGGAGTAAGATATCGC
>JAZDJS010000045.1:0-9675 GCA_043803745.1 archaeon | reverse complement strand
GAAATCCGCGGAATTCGCCTTCCATCTGCTTGTGAATTCGACTGGCGCGCTTGTCACCTTCGTGGTTTTCCTTATCCTGCTCGTCACAAAATTCGCCCAGGGGGCTTGGATTGCATTTGTCGCAATCCCCGCCCTTGTCGGGGTTTTCCTCTGGACGAAAAGCGCGAGGAGAAAGGTTTTCTACTGAGCCGGGTTTGATTACTTGGAAATGGTCAATTTGAGAAAAGGTTAAAAAGGAGTTTCTGCATCGGCTTCAATGCGTTCCCGCACGAAGGCGCCAGAATTAACTTACCGGGAAATGGAATGCATACGCCAGGCGGAGGCAAGGGCATATGCGGAGCGCGTGAAAGCCTACTTAATTGAAGGAGAGCTGCGCCCAGGAGACATCCTGATTGACGTTGATCGAGTAATAGTACCAAAGCAGCAGTATTTTGACTCCGTATTCGACAGACGCCTGCCGACGCCGCAAGGACGCATACCGGATTTCGTAATATTGCGGCAGGGGCCTGAGGATTCTTACGCTGCAATCCCCGTTGAAGTGAAGACTGGAAAGAACGGAAAACCCGGTGCATCCCAGATCTCTTCCGAAGCGGTTGAAAATTTCTTCGACTTCTATCGCGCGCCCTCTGGGGACCAGACCCTTTGGGAACACATTAGTTTCTGCGCGGAGATTGTCCCGGCGCCAGGATTCATTGTCCGGAGCTGCGGATGCGCAAGCGAAAATAAGAGAATCCTGCCCCTGAACGACCTTACTGAATATTCTCCTTTGACGCCCGAGTCTCTTACTGCGATTTACTTGAAGCCCTGAAAACAGCTGTCCGAGGAATGTCTTACCTGACCTGCGCTCGCTTCGAGAAAATAACCTGACTCCGTAGGTTCACACGAAGAAAGGAACTCAGGAATCCTATTATTGTCCGAGAAAGTTATATGTGGCTGAGTAGCACGCAGTGCGTGCAAAGTCCTTGAACTCAAAGATGAATCCGCGAAGCGGTAAGTTGAGTTCAAGTGGGCCCGGCCGGCTGAGGCGCGGCAGCAGAAGTCGGAGGGAACATGAGTCCTCTGAAGAGGATGAGTGGGCCCGGCCGGAATTGAACCGGCGACCTTCGCAGTGTCAGTGCGACATCATACCACTAGACTACGAGCCCGTTATGGAGAAAGCTCCCCGGGGGTTTAAAAAATCTGTTATTTCGCAAGGGCCCTTTTCCGGAGCTGCTTTTCCATAACATACCAGGTTAGGTGGAAAATGTCGTTCTTGAGCTTTGTCGAGACTTTCCAGCCCTTGCCCTTGTAGAACCCGATGTTCTCCTTCTCGGACTCGAGCTGCATCTTGTGGCAGCCGGCCTTTCGGCAGGAATTCTCCGCCCGGATAATCAGGGACGAACCTATTCCCCTGCCGCGGGCGGTTTCGGAAACTATGAGCTCCTTGACATAGCCTACGCCGCCGCTTATCGTAAAAGTCAGGTAGCCCAGAATCCTTCCGGACGATTTCGCAACAAGGCAGTTCCGTTTCTCGTCCCAGGAAAATCCCTTCTTCTTGTTGAACTTCTTCCATTCGCGGGCGCGCCAGTCCTCAAGGCGGGATTCGTCTCCCTTTGAAATGCTGAACCCAAGTTCGCTGCCGTTGTTAACGACCATTCTGCCCAAACCAACCTCGCGCAAAACCCGGTACGGGAAATCCGAATAAAAGTCTTTAGCAAATCAGTATCCTGGTGTCACTGGTCGGTAAAAACAAGAAATTCCCCCGTTTTCGGTTGTTCCGCGCGCTGGAACCGGCAATTCCGTTTTCACTATCGCTCGATTAGGAAATTGGCCGGGGTTGCAGGAGGCTGCCGCGACCGAAACCTTGAGAAAGCAGGGAGGTCAGGAAGGGCAATCGGCAGATTCCCTGCAGACAAGATATGCTTTGAAATATCTTGCCTCGTCATAGCCGGATATCTCCGCTGCCGAGGCGCCTAGTGAGCCGTTCAGATATCCGATGACCTCCTCGGGGGACGCGAAGTTCCCCGAACTCTGCCAGGAATCCTCTTCTATGCTTTCCGGCTTTTCAAAAACCAGGATGACCCCTTTCCCCGCATCCGCCCCGCCAATCAGGTCGGAATAATCCCGCAGGCTCCGGGCGACTTCTGCCCTGGAGGATTCCGCTGCCAGGAAATATGCAATCCTTGCGGAGGGGCAAGACTGCGAAACTATCAGGCCAATGTTCCGCTCCTTCACCAGATCCCTGAAACTCGCGTTCCCGCCTTCCCGCAGCTTTCCGGCGGCGAACTCCTCTGAGATGCGCCTTGGGCTTGCAGGGAACGCCAACAAGAACAATAGGACAATCGCCGCCAAGATTATTGGCCTGTCCTTGAGCAGGAGGACTGGATAGAAAAGGGTGAGGAAAACAAGCGGGTAGAATCCCCTAAGCTCGTTGTTTTGCAGCTGATGGTAGCTGAACGAGCTGGAAAAAAGTATCAAGAGAAAGAGGAATGGCAGGTAGATGGGTGGCTTGTCCTCCCTTGCCGGAAGGAGCCCGTATGCGAAACACAGTGCGACGCACGCGGCTGCAAACCATTTCAACCAGCCAATTGACTCGGAAAGCGTCAGGAAATGCTGCGCCCTGACAAGCAGGTTTTTCCCGATTTCCAGGGGGGAATATCCGCTGGCTTCTCCGCTATTGAAGACAAGCTCTCCGTAAGTCCCGGAATAAATTACCCTTCCTCCTTCGCCGCCAGCCAGCATGCCAACTGCCCCACGCACAAGCGGGAAGCCGAAATTTATGTTGTAGATGAGAAAAGGCAGCGCTCCGAGAGCAAAGCCGAAGAGGAAAAAGTGAGTCTTCCGTGCCGCCTTCCTGGCATAGGAAGCCTTCGAAAGGATAACCAGGAAAGCCGCCGGAATTAGGAGAAGGACGAACGAGGCCTTGTTCGAAATCCCCAGCCCTGCAAGCGCTCCGAGCGAGAGCAGATTGAACCCTGACGGATTGTCAAAAGAAGAGACCAAGACTATCAGGAACCCCAGGAATATCGTGTTCTGGAATGAGAAATCCTCCACGGAAAGCTCCCAGCCGGGCGAGAAACAGATGTCAACCAGAAAATATATCGCAATCATCGCTATTGCCGCCTTCCTGTTGGAGAGCTTCGTGCACAGGAGATAGAGGAGAAAGAGGGTTACCGCCGACATTATCGCCTGGAAGAGCGATATTGAGCGTATCCCGAAGCCGAATATCAAGTCAGCCATCCCGAGAGCAATCGGAAAGACCGGACCGCTCTTGAAAACGCTCCCCCTCCAGACAGAATCCCCGTAGCAGAGGGACGGTGCCCCGGATGAAAAGCCCTCCACCCACAAAGTCTCCATCGGGACGTTCTGCATCTGCATTTTCGCTCCTATCAGGAGGAATTGCGCGAGTATTATGGCGCCGGGAGCAAGCCGATAGAACAGTCCTGCTTCCCTTCTCGGACCGTTGTCCCTTTTTTCGTGACCCCTTAGGACGAGGAAAAATAGAATGAAACAGAGGATGAAAAGCGCGGCAAGCTCAAGCAGTTTCACTAGCTCAATCTTATCAAAAAGCCTCATCAGGTCAACTTTCCAGAAATTCAGGCCGGAAGAAGGCAATATCGTGACGAAAGAGAAAATCGGTATATGCCAAAAAAGCATCCGCATTGCGTATAAGGCTGTCAGAGCCAGCAGAGAAGCGCCAATAACTCTCCTGATGGGAAAGTCCATCCCGCCGCACAAGGGCAGTTCGCTGGATATAAACATATGCGGCTGGAAAATCGCGGCGGAAAACGAGCAACGGTTTAATACTTGGCGAAGGCTCTTCTGCCACATGGCTACGAAGGGAATTGCTGACGCTCCGCAGGAACACAAGAAGCTGAAGATAACGATGGGCGGGATTTTCGCCTGGCTCTTCGGACTCGCGCTCCTTTCCCTCGCAGCCCTCGTGACCCTCTCGATGAACTTCCTGGGAGGCCTGCCCATAATCCTCGCCGCCCTCCTCTGCATCCCGCCCTCCTACAACTGGCTCAGCGACAGGACGAACATATCCCTGTCGTTCTGGGTGAAGGCCCTTGTGGTGGTCATCCTGATGTTCGCCGGCATAGCGATAGGGGGCAGCATGGTCCCGGTTTGCAAGCCGGCATGGAGCTGCGGCGAATGGGGTGGCTGCGCGGCGGGCGGAGTGAAGACGCGGGTCTGCACTGACGGGACAGGCTGCAACTCGACGAAGCTCAAGCCGGCGGAAACGGGCTATTGCAACGAGACCGTCGACGAGATAAAGGCGTGGGCGCTGAATATAAGCTATGACGACGTAGTCAGGCATAACGAGGATTACGTCGGCAAAACATTGTATTATCAGGGAGGCATCCGGCAGGTAGTTGACTGGAAAGACGGCTATCATCTTCTGGTCGGGACCAGGAAAGTCAACAACACCTATTCCGAGGACCTCCTCTGGGTCGGCTACGTGGGGGAACGTCTCCTGGACGAGGACGTCATCGACCTCTGGGCCTCGGCAGGAGAGCTGATCGTCCTGAGGACGGCAAGCGGCGGCCAGCTGACCGCGCCGGAAATGACTGCCCTGCACGTGGTACTGGTGAAGAAGCGAGGGGAATAGTTCAGGCGAAGCCAGGCGCCGTGGCTGAGCCAATAGTTTCTTAGTATGGGCAAAGTCCGGCGCCGAGAAATGGGCGAGGCGCCGTGGCCAGGACAACCCAAGCAAATGGAGGTTTCCTCCTCAGGCCTATCTCGCTTGTACGCTCGGCGCGCATACGCTACATCTGCCTCCAAAATCTACTGAAAAGGTTCACTTTTCCTCTGCGTAGCGTTTGTATTCCTTCAAATATTTCCTGAAAAGCCATTGTAAGAAAATGTCCTCATTCCCTCTTAGCTGCGAACGCTCGAGAGCGCGATAGTATCCGGCCCTCTTCTCGTAAGGTATGTTGAGGAGAGGAAAGCCGCGCTTGTTAAGGACGAAGTTCATGAGAAGGCGGCTCATCCGCCCGTTCCCGTCGCCGAAGGGGTGTATAGTGACAAATTTGAGGTGAACCAAGGTTGCCAATTCCACGGGGTGCATCCCAGACTTGCTCTTGGCATACCACTTGAAGAAACCCAGCAAAAGAGGCTGGAGTTCGACGGGAAGCGGAGGAACGAATCTGCTTCCGGATATTTCCACCTTGTGCTGACGAATTTTTCCCGCTATGTCTGGCGCGGTCCCACCCAACAAGTCCTTGTGCCACCGGAGAATCTGGCCCAAATCAAGGTCTCCTTCGCACCGCAACATCTCGGAAAAAAGCTTCGCGTGGGCTTCCGCCTCCTTTGCATATCTGATGGGCTTTGAAGCAGGAGTCATGCCGCGCTCGAGCAGGTCCGCCGTCTCCCGGTAAGTGAGCGTGGACCCTTCAATGCGGTTCGTGTCGTATGTGAACCTGACTGAGAATGTTTTCGCCTGCTTTTCGAGCAGGCTCCTCGGAGTCCCGCGCAACTCCTTCGCGTAATTTTGCCTTATCCTTTCGAATGCGGAATAGAAGCGCGCTTTGTACACTTCTGCGAGGAATCCTCGCTTGAGGGCTTCTACGTCTTCCGGGACGCTCCGGCCCAGGTATTTTTCCTTCGTTGTCACGGTTTTCCCGGCTCTTACGGTGTGCTGCAGGTAGTAGTAGGCGCGTCCATTGACGATTTTTTTTCTAAGAGTGACCATGCGAATTGTTTACCCTTACACATTTATAAGAATACCCTTTTTTCACGAAAAGTAAGGGTACGAAAAACTTCGACTTCGGGTTTTTGGAGCCCGGTCAGCGGACCGCAAAGTCCGGCGCCGAGCCAAGAACGGTATTTGAAAACTGGGCGAGGCGCTGTGACCAATTATATAAACTACGAGCCCGTCGGATAGTGATGCGAATGAACCAGAACTGGTACTGGGGCTTGCTTGGTTGCCTGGGCTTCCTGGGCTACTCCTTGAAGGAACCGCTCTATTACTGCTTCTTCGCGTTCTTCCTGTTTTTTCTGCAGCCTGTTTCCAAGAAGAAGGGAAAATAGACCGCCCGCGTTTGTCAAGCTCCCGCTCCTTTCGCGTCAATAAACAAGAGAAACTCCTCAACTTGGAGTGGTGGCGCCGTGGCTGAGCCAATAGTTTCTTAGTATGGGCAAAGTCCGGCGCCGAGCCAGCAGTTGCGCGCCGAGAAATGGGCGAGGCGCCGTGGCCAGGATTTGAACCTGGACTCCCCGGATGGGGAACTAGATCTCGAATCTAGCGCCTTGGCCGGATTCAGCCACCACGGCTCGATGTTATGGTGCTGATTCCGCTGGTTTTAAAGTTTTATTGAGAAGGGAAGTTCCCCGCCAGATTCTTTAGGGCGACGGCAGCCGGACGGAATCCGTGCCCGGGACGCGGGAGCCGCCGCGGCTCGCGAGCTTCTACTTGCGTGGCGAAGTTTTGAAGTTTCATTGAGAACGCGCACATACCCAAGAACCCCGGCAGCCTTCGCGGCAACAGCTGCCGCAAGAAGCGCGGCGGAAAGGAGGTTTATCGGGAAAGAGACTCAGGTTATCCTGACCTTCCCCTCGAAATTCAGCGACTTGTTCGGGTAAATCACCCAGCCTCTCCGGGTTATCTCTCCCTGGACTATCCGCCGGTCGATGTTCTCCCCCCGCATCTTCAGGATTTCGACTGCCCGGGCCCGTCCTGCCCTTACTCAAGAATCTCCGCCTCGACCTCGACAGCCTGCTTCTTGACAATCTTCGCAGCAACGAGCCCGGAGATGAAAATCCAGGCAAGGAGCTTCGCCAGCGCGCCAATCGGGAACGAGAGTATGTTGAGGGAACTGAAGACAATCAGGGCTGCGAGAATCGGGAGGTATCTGGCGACAGGGGCGAAAACCCCGCTCAGCTTATCCTTCAGGCTTGACTTGAGGGTTTCGCTTTTGCTCAGCAGGTCGGAAAGCCTGTCCGTTCCCTTGGCAGTCTTGTCAAGCTTCTCGAGAAGGCTCTGCTTCAACTGCTGCTTGTATCCCGG
This sequence comes from archaeon, assembly GCA_043803745.1. Lineage (GTDB taxonomy): Archaea > SpSt-1190 > SpSt-1190 > DYHY01 > DYHY01 > JBBIPP01. The sequence continues at coordinate 2,687 of JAZDJS010000045.1, read as the reverse complement.
AATCTGACCGTTCAGGATCGACTCCACCTGCGCAACGCAGGCGGCCCTTTCCTCCGGCGACATTATGCTGCACTGGGACTCGCTCTGGGCAACGTTCCGGGCGATTTCAGCCGAGGCAATCTTGTCAACGCAGGAATCGACGGTCATTTCAAGGGTGCAATTTAGCTCGGAAGCCATTGCCTGGGCTGTCGCCGACATCGCAATTGTGTAGAGCTTGTCCGGGATAAAGTCCGCGGGGGCCTTTCCAGACCCGGAAATCTGGATGTAGGAGAAAACCGCAACCCCGATGAAGAAGAAAGTGAACAGGATGGAAAGGCCCGCTTCGACGCTCTTCCCGACGGACAGCTTCACCCTTTCGGCACAATCCTTCTTGACTTCGAAGAAGAAAAGGAGAGCCCCTAGAAAATAACTGAGCATCAGGACCGCCGGACCAAGCGAGAATCCGAGGAAAATCGGGAAGGCCATTGAAGAGAGACTCAGCGCGGGAATCGCGAGGTATGCGTCGACCGGCGCAATTGCGACAACCGAAAGGAACGCTGTTGCCAGGGAAAAGAAAGCCACGGGGAGTATCAGCGCAGTGAAAGAGGTGTTTTCCGGAACCATCCCCGCGGAATATGCGAAAAGAGCTGAAAAGGCTAGGTAAAAAACAACAAGCCCTATTTTCGAAACCGGCTTCATTTCGCGTCATCCTTGGCAATCTTGTTGCTTGTCGCGACAATGCGGGCGATGTGCGTTATTATCTCCTTCGTCATGTTGAGCACGTTTCTCCGGTTCTTGAAATCTCGGTTGTCATATTCCGGGAGCTGCCTGGCGAAATCGGCAAGAAGGTTCCCGGCGGCACTGGCATCGTCCGAGAAAACCTCTTTTCTGGAGAGGTCCGAAAGCATCCGGGCGACCCTCGTTATTTCCCCGGCAACAAGGAGCTTGTCCTCTATTTTCACGGCCCCGTCGAGGATTTCATGGAACCCGATCAGAATCCGAAGGGCTTGCCGCGCATTTTCCCCGTCAGAATAAGTGACTACCGCCATGGCAATTGGATTTTCCAAATCAGCAACCTTTTAAAAACGGCGGTGTATCGGACGCATTGGGGAGAATTCAGAGGACGGGTAGCTCAGTTTGGATAGAGCGATAACCTCCTAAGTTATAGGTCGAGGGTTCGAATCCCTCCTCGTCCGCCTCTCGCTCACGCTCAAAGCGTACGATTCCGCTCGCCTTCTTACGGCTCGCTCCAGACCTTGCCTGAAGGCTCGGCCTCCTCGTCCGCCAAGCCATTTTTCTTTTCCGGAGAAAAACCCATTGAGGGAAAAAGTCCCTACTGCTGGACTGGGACCTCAGAATAACCCAATCTTCTTGAAATGAGCTCCCCCGCAAATACCATTTCAGTTACCGGCAAAACTGGTGTCGAGCCCAGCAAGGTGGCTGCCAAAAGGGTGAAGTGCGCACCCGCTGTCGCAAGATATCCCCTCGGTCCCGGAAATTCCCTAGTGAGATATTCCGCGCTGTCCCGATACAAGCTACAATACGCTTCCCCTATCTCCTTCACGTCTTTCCAGATTGTTGGTTTTGTTGTTGTCATTCTTTCCCTCTCCCTGCAACTGGAGGAGCAGTTGCAGTTTATCAAGGTAGCTACATTTGCTCGGGGAAAGGGCGCCATCCATTAATCCGGAAAGGATAAAACTCCCCGTTCCATCCGCCAACAAGAATGCTTGAGACAATCCCTGCCAAGGACAGGTTCAATTCAAAAGATTCCTCCCTCGACACGTTCCATCTCTTCTCCTTCGGAAGCTATTCCGCCCCGAAGAACTCTTCGTTCAAATGCCTTCGCGTCTTCAACGACGACACTGTCGAAGCCGGCGCGGGATTCCCGCTTCATCCCCATCGGGATTACGAAATCCTGACAATCGTCCTCGAGGGCGCGCTGACCCATGCCGACAACGCGGGAAACCAGGGAACAATCGGGAAAAACTGCGCCCAGAGGATTTCCGCGGGAAGCGGGATACTGCACTCCGAGTTCAACATGGGGAACGCGCCCTGCCGCCTTTTCCAGATATGGTTCTCCCCGAACAAAAGAGGCCATCCTACTTCATATGAAACCGCAAAAGGAATTCTCCGCAAGAACTGCCTTGTCCCTCTTGCATCAGGAAAGCCCGGCACAGGACGGAAAAAATCCAAGACCCGCGCAACGCTCAAGGCGAATGCGGAGGTTTTCCTCCTCGAGCTTTCGACGCAAAAGGCAATTACGCTCCCCTTCCCGGACTTTTTCATTTATGCATTTTCCGGGAAGCTCTCCCTTGACGATTCGGCTGGAAACAGAAAAATCCTCCTCCCCGGGGACCAGGTCCGGGCGCTTGGCGAGAAAGGGGCCGTCTTAAGGGGCGTCTCAGGCGTTCCGAAAGCTGTGATAATTTCGTTCTTCTGAATCAGTCAACACTTTTTTTAAACTGGGGAAAATCCCAACTGGCGAGCGAGGGTCATCTAGTCCGTGCTGATTGGCACGGATTGCTTCCGAAGAACCCCTTCGGTCGCCTGATGGCTCAACCTGGTTTTCGGAACAAGCGCAAGAGACCCCTTGTGAAGATAACGTTAAAAACCTCCGTGGACCCCAGAGAAAACACTACGCGATGGTCATCTAGCCTGGTCTAGGATCGTGCGTTGCCAACGCACAAACTCGGGTTCAAATCCCGACC
>JAZDJS010000044.1:0-6517 GCA_043803745.1 archaeon | reverse complement strand
CCTTTGTCGGTTGTCCGCAGTCCGCACAAACCGCATCGTGCATTTCGCGCGGTCCGCCGAAGCTTCTTCTGTTTCCTCTATCAAAGGCCATTTTATTTTTTCAGTTATTAGGCCTTTAAAAGATAATGTTTTTTGGCTTTTCCGGGGATTTTCGGGCTTTTAGGGAACCGCTCTTTTCAGGGAATCGAATAATCCTGCAAAACATTTATATGCCCATTGACGAATGGTAATTTCCAAATGACGCGGATTGCTCTTCTAGCCGACCTCCACGCAAACCAGCTTGCGTTGAATTTAGCCCTTGAGGCGGTTTACCGGGAAAGCCCCGACAGGATAATTGTTGCCGGAGACTTGATTGGTTGCGGTCCGGATACGGAGGAAGTAATCAACACCGTCCGAAAGCTGGGACTAGAGTGCACCCTTGGGAACCATGACCTTGTCGCCCCGGAAGAATTGGAGTTCGCAGTTCCAGAAGACGGGCTTGCGGCACACAGATGGTCTATTTCCCAGCTATCGCCCGAATCTCTGAACTATCTCCACGCCTTGCCTATTTATGCAAGGATAAGGGCTGAAGCGGCAGTCTGTCACGGCTACGTGCTTCCCGAGCTTTTGGATTACGGACCAGAAGAGCACGACTTGGGCTCTCACGAGGCAGTGAAACACAGTTTTGGAAGAAAGGGGCGAAGGAGCAATCTCGTAAAGAGTTCGGAATATCTCAGGGAAAAGGGCGTTTCAGTTTCAATCGGGGGGCACAGCCATGAGGGTTATGCAAACATTTTCGGGCCGGAGGGATTCAGAAGGGGAAAATCGCCCAGGTGGTTTCTCGGTCGAGAGAAAAAGGAACTTGTGATTGGTCCGGATGAGGTTGCGTGCATTGTTCTTCCCCCAGTGGGGCTTTTCCAAGCAGAGTCCGAAGCTTCCGACAGGGCGCCCGGTTTCCTGATTTACTCTCCGGAGGAGCGCCTGTTTGAATTCCATTCCGTTGCCGGATATTCCCCGGAACCTGTGAGGGCGGCGCTGGCAAGAAAGGCGGCGCTGGCGGAAATCTTCCCGGAAGAGCGGGACTTTTTCAACAAGTCAATTGAACTGTATTTGGCGCGGCTTTAGCTGTTTTGACCGTGAACGACTTTTTCTCTTGAAAGAGAAAAAAGGGGTTCTGGTGGGGCGAGAGGCCGACCAAAGGGAGGTCCAGCGAAGCGGGGGTTGAGCCAATTGTTGTTGGCAAAATAAGCGAAATCCGGAGCCACGCTCGCGCGGACAAATGCACGAGAACCCACACTTGCGTCTTATAACGCGCATTGATTTAGGCAAGTGGGGCGAGAGGCTGAGATATCAATCGAAGTCTATCGCTCCGCGAGTGCGGACGTATGGGTGAAGAATTAGCACGAGTGGGGCGAGAGGCTGCAAGTCTCTCACCCACACTTGCGTCTTATAACGCGCATTGATTTAGGCAAGTGGGGCGAGAGGGATTTGAACCCCCGACCTCCAACCCCCGAAGCTGGCATCATACCAAGCTAGACCATCGCCCCGCAAATAACCGGGTTGTGAATGGAACTGATTTCTTCAGCTTTAAAAAAGGAACCGATTTCCTTGAAAACGCCCGTTTTCCGAGTAGAATATTTAAACTACTCCGAAAAGGTTACTTTTGTGAACACAGGGCTGCATCGCCAAGTTGGTGCTGTCGACCGATGAAACTCCTTCTCCTCCTCGGAGGAATCGGCTCCGAGAACCGCGAGCTTCCGGCAATGGGCGAATATCTCCAGAAGGTTGCTGACACGCTGGGCCCGGACATAATCGCGACGAGGGAATGGTGGGGCCCTTTTTCGCCTGCAGGAGATTTCCTTGAAACAGTTTCCAAACTTGCACTTCCGAGAAGCGCTCTGCTTGTTGTGAACTCTAAGGTGTCTCCAGGAGATTATCCGAACGACAGATATGTTTCCTGCATCAGTGCGGTTTCCTATCTTGATGAAACGGGAGAACGGCAGACTGCTGCGATATCGAAAAGAAACTGTGGTGGAACTGCGGGGGGAATTGAAAAATTCACCGTTCCGGATTTCGGAAACGGCGTGCTCGGACAGCCCTATGACTCTCTGTGGGGCTGGGAAACGCTGGCTGAGCTTAGTCCGGATCTTAAGAAACATGGCAGCATCCCGGTTCCTCCAGCGGAACTTGGATATGGATTTCCAGTTGTTCTTGGCGGACACGCCCTGCAAGTCTGGCACACAATCTGCTCGGATTTCCGCCGTCCCCCCGGACCAAGCCCCGTAATCGGGATTGAGTCCGCCTATTCGGATGACGAAGGCATCGGATATCCCTGCGCAGAAGTTCCCTTATGGATCCATTGTAACTACGGCCGGGCAATGGTTGCAATCGGCAACAATGCCTTCCTATTCGGAAGGAACCTTTGGTGGGCCGAGCCGGGCGCGCAAGTCCAACCGGATTGTTCCATTGTCCTGGAGGGGGGTGTTGAAAATAAAGGCAGTAAAGGGGTTGCCGAATTCGGTGAAACCGGGGCCGCCCGCTCCCTTGACAAGAACTATTCCCTTTTGGTCGAGCTCAACGAGGATCCTTTCGAGGCGAAATCCCCTTGAAAGCTCTTTTCATACATCCGGAAGGAAGGGAATCCTACTGGAACGACTTGGCCGGGATGCAGAAGGACCTGCAGTCTCTTGAGGACGAATTCACTCCTGACGTGCTCTTGACTGCGGAGGATGTTGCGCCAATTGCGAAAGCTCAGGATCTTGCCAGGGCACTGGGGGACGTGAAGGTTCCTCCAAGAGTCCTCCTTCTTGTCAACGGGACAAACGAAGGACCGGGCGAAATCAAGGGAAACATATCTGTCCTTTCCTGCCAATCCGGGAGCGCGCGCCAAGTCTCAATAGTTCCGAAAAAGGTGCGCGCAGGCCACGACTTCCCTTTTGGAATACTCAACCCCGCCGACGGGCTCTGGTATGTTCCGCGCGGGAACGTTCCTTCCGAGGGCTTTGAGAAAATGCCGTTGCACGAGCCGGGAGTCAGGGAATATTGCCCGCCGGGATATTCCCTTTTCACCCCGCCTCTTGCTGACGCGGATTTTTCGAAAAGGAGCGCCAAAATCTGGCTTCCCATCTGCGATGACAAGGAGATTTCGCCGGATTATTTCGACCTTTGCCTATACTCATCTTCCGGGGGCGTGCCAATTCCACCTTACGCATTCAGGAAAAACCCCCAAGCAGTTGCCCTTAGGGCTGACCGAGGCTTTTGCAGCGTCCAGACAAGGGGTTCCTTTTTCTCAGCTTATGACCCGGCCAAGGATGAGCCGCAATTCGCCCTCTGCTGGACGGATTACGTCTGCCTGAAGCGGACCGCTGTGAGGGAAGGCGTCACACTCTTCGATATTGCGGATGAAATCCCCAACAGGCTCGTATAGCAGTCTGGAACGCCGTCAAAAGATTAATAAGTAACATGCACACTAGGCAACCCTATGGCGGCAGGTGAAGGCTAGTTGGCAATGCCAGCTGGCTTTGAAACACGCGGATTCTGATTCACCTAGCCCTTGTTCTGGAGGAAAAATTTAAATGGACAAAAACGCAAGCCGTAGCAGTAAACCTAACAAGTGTTTTATAGGGAATTCGGGGGTTTTCGTGCAATGGTGAAGATTACTTTCCCTGACGGAAGCGAAAAGGAGTTCCAGGCGGGCATAACCGCCCTCGACGTAGCGAAATCTATTTCGGAGGGCTTGGTACGAGCAGCCGTCTCGGCGAAAATCAACGGAAAGCTCTGCGACCTTTCCTCGGAAATTGAAGCAGATTCCAAGTTCGAGGCTGTGAAGTTCGATTCAAAGGAGGGGAAGGAAACCTACTGGCATTCGACCTCGCACCTGATGGCGGCAGCAGTCAAGAGGCTCTTTCCAAATGCAAAGTTCGCAATCGGGCCGTCAATCGAGGAAGGGTTCTACTACGATTTCGATGTTGAAACTCCGTTCACGCCGGAAGATCTTGCGAAAATCGAAGCCGAGATGAAGAAAATTGCTTCCGCGGACCTGCCCTTCAAAAGGTGGCGCGTCACGAAGGAGAAGGCCCTTGAAATGGAGGCGGGCCAGATATACAAGGAGGAACTGATTGGCGAACTTCCGGAGGGCGAGGAAATAACCTTCTACGAAATAGGCGACGGGGGCTTCCTCGACCTTTGCAGGGGTCCGCACGTTCAATCAACCGGGAAAATAAAGTCGTTCAAGCTCCTGGTAACTTCCGGAGCATACTGGCGCGGTGATGCAAGCAACCGGATGCTCCAGAGGATTTACGGGATTTCCTTCCCGGAAAAGAAGCAGCTTGACGAATATCTCTGGAGGATTGAGGAGGCGAAGAAGCGGGACCACCGGAAGCTCGGGCGCGAGCTCGACCTCTTCACTTTCAACGAATACGCCCCCGGAATGAGCTTCTGGCTCCCGAACGGGACAATACTCCGTAACCTTCTCCTTGAGTACTATAGGGAGGAGCACAGGAAGCTCGGCTACAAGGAGATAATAACGCCGATAATCCTGAACAAGGACCTCTGGGTAACCTCGGGTCACTGGGAAAACTATCGGGAGAACATGTATTTCCTGAAAATCGACGACATTGAGCAGGCAATCAAGCCGATGAACTGCCCGGGCGGGCTGCTTGTCTACAAGGAAGCAAGCCATTCCTACAAGGAATTCCCGCTCAAGGTAGGCGAAATCGGGCTCGTCCACAGGCACGAGCTTTCAGGCGCGCTTTCCGGTCTTTTCCGCGTCCGTTATTTCACCCAGGACGATGCGCACATCTTCATGAAGCCAGCCCAATTGAAGGACCAGATAAAGGAGGTTGTTTCGCTGGCGGACAGGATATACAAACGCTTCGGCTTTGACTATTCGGTATTTGTTTCAACGAAGCCAGCCAAGTCAATTGGCGCCGAAGAGCTTTGGGAACTTTCAACAAAGGCGCTCAAAGATGCCCTTGACGAAATGAGAATCTCCTATGTTGTTAACGAAGGGGACGGAGCTTTCTACGGGCCGAAAATAGATTTGAAGCTTAAGGATTCCCTCGGGCGGGACTGGCAGTGCGGGACAATCCAGGTTGACATGAACCTTCCTGAGAGATTCGACCTGACTTATGTTGACGAGGATGGCTCTAACAACAAGAGGCCTGTGATGATACACCGCGCGCTCTACGGCTCCCTTGAAAGGTTCATCGGGGTCCTTACCGAGCATTTCGCGGGGGCGTTCCCGGTCTGGCTCTCTCCCGAGCAGGTCCGGGTCCTTCCGATTGCGGATAGGCATGCCGGGCTTGCCCAGGAAATCGCCGACAAGCTCGAGGCCCAAAAAATCCGGACCTCGGTTGACAAAAGCCAGTCAACGCTTGAATACAAGATTCGGGAAGCCCAGATGAAGAAAATTCCCTATATGCTCGTGATCGGCGACAAGGAAGTCGAATCCGGGATGATAACAATTCGGTCCAGGGATGGGAAGGTCCGAAACGGCGTTCCCCTTGAAGAGTTCCAAAACGAGGTTTTGGAGAAGATGAGGACAAGGTCGCTTAGCTAGATTACTTCCTGCGCCCTTTGTTGCTTCCACGGGTTTCTGAGAAATATAGAACGCTTGTCAGGAAAAGCGGCCCGGAAATCAAAAGGAGCGAGAAGGGCGACGTCCAGGTCCGGAAGAATGTGGTGAAGGCGGTTCCAAGCAAAAGGAACCCCCACGCTCCGAGGGACGGCTTCTTCCAGGAAAAGAAAGCAACAGCCAGGACTATTATAGACGGGAGCGAGTGCATCAGAAACCCTAAAAGGCTTTCCGAGTCAAAGGCGAAGAGCTCGATGAAGAGGGCGAATGCGACCGCAAGTATTCGCGGAAGCAGGTAGATGAACCTTCCCGCAGCCTTACCGTTTCCAGCTTTCATTTTCCCGTTTCCACCAGGTTCTTTTGGTACTGCTCAACCGATGTTTTGGCAAGCTGCCGAAGCTCCCGGTTCCGGGTCAGGTCGGTTGCAAGGTCGCATATTCCGAGAAGTATCGGAGCCGCAACAGCACCTTCAACTGGATGGCCGGCTGCCGCGCCAGCAGCAAGTCCTAGAAAAGGGCTCCCAAGATAGGCGCCAAAGCCAAAGCCGGTATAGACGCGCCCTTCCCGAAGTAGCTCAGCCGCGCCCGCAATAAATCCCTCGTCCCCCGCAAGGTGTTTCTTGAACGGGTCTCCTTTTCCATTCTCACCGTTAGCCCGGTTGTTCAGAAGATACCTTAACTGGTTTTCGGGCCACGTGTGGGTGCCATCGGGATATCTTAAGCCGCCTCTTGCAAGCTCCTTGACAACTCTGACTGCATAACGTTTTGGATTCATCCTTGGAGGAAAATGAAGCGTCTTTATTAAATTTCCCTTTGCCAGTGGCCAAAAGACTTAACTCAGCTCTGCCAGAAAACGTCAACCTCGTCAACCACAGCTTCGCTGGATTTTCTCGGAAAGAATCACTTTATCCAGAAAACTTCGTCCTCGTCAACACGGAACCTCTGGTCAATGTCCGCCTTCTTG
>JAZDJS010000043.1:0-26285 GCA_043803745.1 archaeon | reverse complement strand
GGGAAATAGTCTTCGCCTGGACGAAAAAGGAATTTTCGAACCTTTCCAAGTTCGAGGGGGCTGGCGTGCGCGTGCCGCACCCGATAGCATTCCGGGACAACGTGCTCATTTTTGAGCTCCTCCTTGACGGGGATGCGATAGCCCCGCAGCTGAAGAAGGTCTATGCCGAAACCGCCAAGCCCGCGGAATTCCTCAAGAAAGTCGTCGAGAACATGCGGAAGATCCACAAGGCGGGCTTTGTGCACTCCGACCTTTCGGAATACAACCTGCTCGTCTCCGACGGCGAGCCGGTCATAATAGACTGCGCGCAGGCGGTTCTCCTGGCTCACCCGCGCTCAAAGGAGTTCCTTGAAAGGGACTGCGAGAATGTTGCGCACTTCTTCTCGAAAAAAATGGGCGTGAAGGTCTCGCCCGCTGATATTTTAAAGAGGGTAGTTGGCTGACTTCCATCATGCCGGAATTCCTATCAATCCCGAAGGACCGGGTCGCAGTACTCGTCGGAATAGAGGGAAAAACGAAGGCGCGGGTCGAAAAGGCCTGCGACGTGACCCTTGAAATAAGCAAGGACGGACAGGTCTCGGTTTTCGGGAACGCGGGCGGGGACCCCCTCAAGGCATATCTTGCAAGGGACCTCGTGAAGGCGATCGGAAGGGGCTTTTCCCCGGATCGCGCGCTCTTCCTGCTCGAGGAAGGGGTTGAATTCGTGCTGATAGACCTGGGCGATTACGCGCCCAACAGCAAGGCAATCCGGCGGCTGAAGGCGAGGGTAATCGGCGCCGGCGGAAGATGCAAGCGGTTTTTCGAGGAAACATTAGGGATATATATTTCAGTTTACGGCGACACGGTCGGGCTTATCGGTCCGGAGAACGATGTTGCGATTGCGAGGCAGGGTCTTGAAAAGCTCTTTTCAGGGGCGATGCACGCAACAGTCTACAAGTTTGTTGAGAGAAAAAAGACGGATGGCGCGGGCCTGACTGGTGGTACTGAATGGTGGCAAACGGAAAAGACGTGAACGGCAAGGAAGCAGCAAGGATAACCGACAACACTCAGGAATTCGACTCCGAGGATTTCTTCAAGCGGACCTACCGGGAATCGAACGTAGCGGAGTTCTTCAGGCGGAACCTGCACATGCTCGGGTATGCCGGACCGCTGAGAAACCTCACGACAATAGTCCACGAGTTCGTGACGAACGGGCTTGACGCATGCGAGGAGGGAAACATACTCCCGGAGATAGTCGTAGAGCTCGAGGGCGTCGGGGAGCGCGAATTCATCGTCTCGGTCCAGGATAACGGCACCGGGATCCCCGAGTCGTTCATACCTAAACTCCTCGGGAAGATGCTGTCCGGAACGAAATTCCACCGATATATCCAGTCAAGGGGGCAGCAGGGGATAGGCTCAGTCGGGGCGATAATGTTCGCACACATGACAACCGGCCAGCCGATAAAAATCGTCACCTCGACCGGAAACGGGACGATTATCACGGCAGTCATGGACATTGACATCAAGAAGAACGAGCCGGTGATTTACGAGCTTCTCAAGGCGAAGGGCAAGTGGCGGGGGACGAAGATAGTCGCCCACTACAAGGAGGTCCTCTACCAAAAGTCCGAGCAGGGCGTCCTGGAATACCTGAGGCGGACCGCAATGGCGAATCCCCATGCGAAGATAACGCTCAAGGAGCCCGACGGGAATGTCGTGGCATTCGAGCGGAGCGCGAAGAAAATCCCGCCCAAGCCAACGGAGATGCAGCCGCATCCTCTGGGGCTTTCGGCGGACGACCTTAGGGGGCTTGCGGCAAACACTGATGCGAGGAAGCTTTCGACATTCCTTTCAAGCGCCCTTTCGCGCGTCTCTTCCGCAAAGGTCGAGGAGATTGCGAAGCTCTGCCCCGGAGTCGACTTTGGGATTGACCCGAGGGAAATAACGCATCACCAGGCGGAGGCAATCGTGAAATCGTTCAGCCAGATAAAATTCATTGCCCCTACAACCGACGGGCTCGTCCCGATTGGCGAGGAACGGATTGAGGAAAGCCTGAAAACAATACTCAAGCCTAATTTCTACTCGGTAGTCACCCGCGCGCCTTCGGTTTACAAGGGAGGAATCCCCTTCCAGGTAGAAGTCGGCATTGCATATGAGGGCGAAGCTGGGCGGACGGTGACGATCCGGGAAGACGGCTCTTCCAAGTCGGCAAGGGCTGCCGAGATAATGCGGTTCACGAACAGGGTCCCTCTCCTTTTCGATTTGGGGGGCTGCGCAATAACGCAGGCGGTAAAGTCGGTTGAGTGGAAGAGATATCACATAACCGACTTTGACAACTCGCCGATAACTGTCGTTGTCAACTTCATTTCGCCGCACGTTCCGTACACGTCAGCAGGAAAGCAGGCGCTTGCGGAGGACGACGACATAATAGCTGAGCTCAGGTTCGCCCTTATGGATGCTGGTCGCAAGCTCAAGAGCCATCTTGCCGGAATCAGGCGCGAGCAGATGAAGCAGCGGAGGCGGGACCTTTTCAACAAATACATTCCGGAGATAGCCAAAAGCGTCTCGAAGCTTTCCCGCGTGCCTGAAGGCACGCTCAAGGAGAAACTCCAGAAGCTCGTTTCAGCCAAGCTGAAGAAGGGGGATGTCGGGGACGAGGAGGAAGAGGCCTGCGGGGTGCCTCAACCGAATGGAAAAGATTCTGAAGAAAATGATGGCGGGGGAGAAGAGTAAAAATGACGTCTGAAGACGAAAACAGCATTGTTCCAAAGCTTGAGAAAATGGGCAGGGGAGTCGCCGAGCAGATCAAGAGGGGGGACAATCCGTACGTCTCGATTCCCGTGCGGGCGCTCTCCAACATCACGTTCAACAAGGAAAAAAAGACGCTTTCCCTAGGGAGCCAGGAATCGAAGCGCTACTTTGTCAACGTTGCGCACGCGCGCAAGTTCATGCAGACGATGCTCGTGGGCGCCTTCTGCAAGGAGCTTGTCGAGCACGACATACACGCTTCAATCAGGGAAGCGTACTATTCGCTGAAACGGAACATTGCCGGGACGCATGAGAACACTTTCGAGGAGCAGAGCGAAAGCGACCCGATAATAGTCGATCTTGAAGTGATGCTTGACATCCTCAGGGAACAGCTTCACCTCAACGCGGACAGGTCGGGGGTCGCGGCGGGCAAGGTGATGATTGAGGACCGGGGGGACAGCATTGACTGGTCGAAGCTCGGATCGGGGGGCTGGTCAATTCCCTCGAACGTAGAGGCAATCAAGCTGAAGAAAATCAACGCCAAGTTCATCTTGGTTGTCGAGAAAAACGCAACATTCGACAGACTTAACGAGGACCGGTTCTGGGAAAATCACGAGTGCATACTGATTGGGACGCACGGGCAGGCGGCTCGCGGCACAAAGAGGCTAATACACAACCTTAGCGTAAAAACGAAGCTGCCGGTCTACGTCTTCACCGATGCGGATGCGTACGGATATTACATCTACTCCGTAATCAAGAGCGGCTCGATAAACCTCGCCCATGCATCCGAGGAATTCGCAACGCCTTCGGCAAAGTTCATCGGGCTGACAATGGCGGACATCCAGAATTTCGGCCTTGAGAAATACACTATACGGGCGACCGACCAGGATTTGAAACGGACGAAGGAGATGATGAAATACCCCTGGTTCGCGGCGAAGGAGTGGCAGGAAGAGCTCAAGACAATGATTGACAAGAAAATCAAGGCGGAGCAGGAAGCTCTTGCAAGCAGGCACCTCAAGTTCGTTTCTCAGGAGTACCTGCCGTCCAAAATCAAGAAAAAAGAATTCCTACCCTAGGCAAACAAAGCTTTCCCGTAAATCCCGTCATAGCCCGGAGTCAGCTTGACCGCGCATTTCCTACAGGAGAGAATTGCTTTACCGACATTCTCATCTACAGCGACAAGTTCAGCCTCCGGAGCGGAGACAAGCGCTGAGAGTTCCGAGCCGAACCTGCCGATGAAATTCTCTTGAATCTTTCTGACCTTTGCGGAATTCGCGCCAACCGAATAAACTGCCGAGGCAATCTCCGGAATCGGGAGGGTGTGGAGAGTGGGCTTCTCGGACGAGCCCCTGGCTCGCTTTTGCAGCTCGAATACGCGCGATTCGACTCCGCGGGTAAGGGGCTTGCCGCATCTCGGACATTTATTGCCCGCCTTCTCGGCAGCCTCGGGGGAAAGGGAAATCCCGCAGTTCCTGTGGCCGGACCAATGGTATTTGCCGAATTCAGGGAAGACTTCTATTGTCCCGAAGTGGGAGTTTTTCCGGATTTGGGAGATTATTTCCGAATAGGATTCCGCCCGGGAGAAAATAGTTGCCTCTCTTCCTATTCTGAGGAGGGTGTGGGCATGGCAGTCGGAGAAGGAAAGGATTGCTTTTTTGTCAAGCCAGGGCATGCGCCGGTTCATCTCAGGGTTAGAAGAGAGACCGGTTTCAATTGCGTTGATGCTTGGCTCGAATTCGCCGAAAGCTTCTGACAGGGAATTGTAATGAGCTTCCTCGCCGAACATCCCGAAATGCGGGGTCCAGACATGTGCGGGAATAAGTTCGATTCGCTTGTCAATCCCGAAACAGGTTTCTGCAAGGGCGCGGGAGTCAATGTGGAGGAAGGGACGCCCCATTTTCTCTATCTTTCCGACCTTTGCGAACTCGGAAAAGAGCGCGCGGGCGCTTTCCCGGTCCGGGAGCAGGAGCAGGTGGTGCGCCTTGTCGGAGCAGCAGACCTCGACTGACAAAAGAAGCGGGAACTCTTTCCTCCGCTGAGGACCTTCGCTCCGCTCGGCCGACCACTGGAGCCCGTCAGCTTCGGAGGTTTCGGAATAGACGATTTCCCGCCATCTCCTGTTCGTAAGGTCGCCGGTCCCGACAAGCCCGAGCCCCTTTTGCTCCGAGACCGAAACAAGCTTTCCGACATCGCCGGGGCGCGCCAAGTTGCCGTTCTTGTTCGAGTGTATGTGGAGGTCGGCGAAAAGCGAGTCGGAAGGGAACATCTTGAGAAAAACAAGAACCAGAATTTAAAAAGCAGTCACAAGGATAATAGCAGAATGATTGAAATTGAAATTGAAAAGGAAATCTTCGACAGGTTCCCTGGAGTTGTAATTGGGGTTGTTTTTGCGAAAAACTTGGACAACTCAGGAGCGTTCCCGAAAGCCCAGGAACTGATTGGTGCTGAAATTGAAAGAATCAGGAAGGAGTTCACGAACGAAAACCTTTCCCAACAGAAGAAGATAGAAATCTGGCGGGACGCTTACCGAACTTTCGGAGGGGAGCCGAAGAAGAACAAGTCGTCGGTTGAGAACCTCTACAAGAGGATTCTTGGGGGCAATTCCCTCTGGAAAATAAACAAGATTGTCGACGTCTACAACTACATTTCCCTCAAGCACATGCTGCCTGTCGGAGGAGAGGACCTTGACAAGGTCAAAGGAACAATACGGCTGGCAATAGCCGGGGAAAGCGAAACTCCCGCGATAATGCTCGGGGAAAGCGAAGCGCGTCAGCCGCACAAGGGTGAAGTGATTTACAAGGACGACCTATCGACTATCTGCCGCAGGTGGAACTGGAAGGAGGCTGACAGGACGAAGCTTACCGAGGAAACGCGGAACTGCATCCTTGTGATAGAGGGCCTTCCTCCGGTTGGAAAGGAGGAAATCAGAGAGGCGCTCTCGGAACTTGCAAGCATCGTCTCGGAAGCCTGTGGAGGCGCGCTTGAAACCGCGCTCCTTGACTCTGAAACCCCGCGCGCCAAAGGCTAGTTCTTCAAAAACTCAGCTTTCCCGCCCCTCGGAAAGAACGGTCAGGACCTTCCCTACGTCCCTCTCCTTGATAATCAGGATCGTCTCGGTGTAGCAGGAGAGTGTCTCTAGCATGTTTATGCCGTTTCTCGCCAGCAGGCGGGAAACGAGGGCGACCCAGCCCGGAACCCGCTCAACCTCCGCGCCGGTTATTATCGAGATTTCCGCAACGTTCTTCCTGACGTCGATGACGAGGCCCTTGGCAGCGCGGCTGACCTTCCCGAAATTCTCCATGTCAACTATCAAGGTCGCCGCCCGGTAGCCGGCGACGAAATGGAAAATCTCCCCCCTCTTCGGGCTTATCTTTTTCATCAGTTCGGAAACCTTGGAAATCGTCCGCTCCCCGGATTCAAGCGTGAAGTCGGCAACCTCTGTGGTTGCTTTTATCTTGGCTTTCGAAAGGAGGCGGAAGAGAGCCTCGTCTGCGGAAGCGTGCCCGCGACGGGCCTTTTCAAAGTATCGCCTTGTGGAAATCGCAAGAGCTTCGACGCTTGCCTCGGGGATTTTCCGCCTCAGTTTCCGGGCGACGGCCCTGAAATTCGCAATGCCTGAAAGGACCGATTCATCTAAAAGGAGGTTCGACGATATCTCGGCCTCCGCCAGTTTCTGTATGCTTGGCTTACCTGATTTGCCCGATTTGGCTTTCATGTTTCCCTTGGAACAGGGGTGTTTTATTATGTTTTCTATGATTCGAATTCCTTTTAACCCAGATGGCGGCGGAGTGTTTCCCATGGGAAATGGGAGCGGAAAGGGGGCGATTGCCGTCTTTGAGAAGGGGCTGCTTGTTGCGCTGAAATATGAGGACGCTGTCGAATTCGGGCGGGCACCATATGCCGTCGTGATGGAAATGGAAACCTGCAAAACCGAAACTGCGGGAGGCTACGCGCCGGGGGCGGGAGAAAACAAGGCGCTCGTCTATTTCGGAAAGGCGGATTTGGATGCTGACGGCCTTGGCTGGCTTGCCGAGTATATGGAGAAAACCTGGAAAGCAGAGCCGGTCATGGATTTCCTCCTGGTCGACGACGGGAAATCGATTCAGGCATTCGGGCGGGCGAATCCCGAGCTTGTCGAGGAAGGCTATCTTCCGGGGGTCTTCTGAAAATGAAGAAGGGAGCGGGCAAGAAGGCGGTCTTGCTTTTCTCGGGCGGGCTCGACACAACGACGATCTGCAAATGGCTCGAAAAGGAACACGGATGGAAAATAATAACCCTGACGCTCGACGTCGGGCAGAAGGAGAATCTGAACGAGGTTGCGGACAAGTCTAAGAAAATCGGGGCAGTCAAGCATTACACGATTGACGCGAAAAAAGAGTTCGTCGAGGGCTACGTTATTCCGGCAATAAAGGCTAACGCGCTCTATCAGGGAATCTATCCTGTCGGGACCTCGATTGCGAGGCCCCTGATGGCGAAGCTTGCGGTCGGCATCGCACGGAAAGAGGGCGCAAGCGCGATTGCGCACGGCTGCACCGGGAAGGGGAACGACCAGGTGAGATTCGACATAATCGTGAAATCCCTTGCTCCGGAGATGCAGGTGCTCGTGCCCGTCAGGGAATGGAACATGGGACGGGACGGGGAAATCGAGTATTGCAGGAAGAACGGGCTGCCTGTAAGCGAAAAGAAAAGCGAGTTCTCAATCGACCAGAACCTCTGGGGGCGCTCCGCCGAATGCGGGGTTCTTGAGGATCCCTGGAACGAGCCTCCTGAAAGGGCTTTCGAGTGGACTGTCGCTCCCTCAAAGGCACCTGACAAGCCGGAGATAGTCGAACTAAAGTTCGAGAAGGGCGTTCCGGTTTCGGCGAAAATCCAGTCAAGCGGGAAGCTCGTCTCCGGAACGCTTGAGCTTATCTGCGCGCTCAACAAGCTTGGCGGTTCCTATGGAATAGGGAGGCTAGACCACATGGAGGACCGGGTCGTTGGCCTAAAAAGCAGGGAAGTCTACGAATACCCCGCTGCCGCGATAATAATCTCCGCCCACAAAGATTTGGAGAAATTCACGAACACCTCAGGCACGAACCACTTCAAGGAGCAGGTCGATTCCAAATGGGCCTGGCTTGCCTATTCCGGGCTCTGGACCGACCCCCTGATGGGCGCCTTGAATTCTTTTGTTGAAAAAGTGAATGAAACTGTCACAGGAACTGTGAAGGTCAAGCTTGAGAAGGGCTCGGTCCGGGTTGTCGGCAGAAAGTCGCCCTACGGAATCTACGATTTCAACCTCGCAAGCTACAACATTGACAGCAAGTTCGACCAGATGAACTCGGTCGGCTTCATCGAGCTCTGGGGGCTTTCGACAAGGATGGCCAATGCCATCGGGAGCAAGACTAAGAAATGAGTGGGCAGAGTGGAAAACGGCTCTGGGGGACGGACCTGCCCGCGCCGGACGGCGCGCTGCTCTCCTTCCTCTCCGGAAGGGATGTGAAGTGCTCGCTTCCCCTGGACAAGATGCTTTTCGAAGCGGATGTCTCCGGTTCCCTGGCCCATGCGAAAATGCTTCGGAAGGTCGGCTTGCTGACAAAAAGGGAGCTTTCCGAAATCAAGACGGGCCTGCTGAAAATCGCGGATGCGGGCGTTGAGCTCTCTTCCGAGATTGAAGATGTCCATACTGCCGTTGAATGCGCGCTCACCAAGCTCGCTCCCGCCGGAAAGAAAATCCACACCGGACGGAGCAGGAACGACCAGGTTGCCCTTGACACACGGATTTTCCTGAAGGGGGTTGCGAAGGAACTGGGGAAAAAGCTTTCCCGGGTTATTGTCGCGCTTGCGAAACTCGCCCTGAAAGAGGCAGAAACCGTAATGCCCGGCTACACGCATCACAGGCGGGCAATGTTGACGACTTTCGGGCACTATTGCCTCTCAGTCTGTCTTGCTCTCGAGCGGGACGCAAAACAGCTCGAGAAGTGGCTCGCTCTCTATGACAAGAGTCCCCTCGGCTCTGCCGCAAGCTACGGTACTGCTTTCCCGATTGACCGGGAGCTTACTGCAAAGGAGCTTGGCTTTTCAGGTCCTGAAGAGAATTCCCTCGACCCCATACAGAACAGGTGGGAAGCTGAAGCTGCACTAGCTTTCGCGATTTCAGTAAGCCTTAATCACCTTTCCTCCTTTGCCGAAACAATCATTCTCCTCTCCTCTCCGGAGTTTGGCTTCATCAAGCTGCCCGACGGATACTGCACCGGAAGCTCGATAATGCCGCAGAAGAAGAACCCGGATTTCCTTGAGCTCGTGAAGGGACATGCCTCGGTTGCGAAAGGCAGGCTTTTTTCAATCCTCTCGCTCGGGAGCTCTTCTTTCATCGGATATAACAGGGAGACCCAGCTCACAAAGGGGGAGATACTTCCCCTCGTCTCGGATTTCTCAGAGCTGCTTTCCCTTCTCCCCGAGCTTGTTTCCGGTCTTGTTCCGGACAGGAAACGGATGCTTGAGCAGTCGGGGGCGCACTTCATAACTGCGACGCATTTCCTCGAGCTTTTCGCGATAAAGACGGGGAACCCGTTCCGGGAAGCGAAGGAAACTGTCGAGCTTGCGGTTAAGATTTCGGAGAAGGAAGGAAAGGACAGGATAACCTATTCCGCCTTCAGAAAGGCCGGGGGCGCTGGCTTGACCGAGGCGGAGATTGAGGAATTCCAGAATCCCTTGAAGATACTCCGGGCATACAAATCCTCGGGAAGCCCGAATCCGGAGTTCGTCAGGAAAACGGTGGAAAACCTTCTTAGCCGCAAAAGTTAAATTGGCGCGACCCCCGCTCTCCCAATGGGCGGAACGGAACTGACGGAGAGGCTCTATTGCGCAGACCCGTATCAAAAGGAGTTCTCAGCCAGGGTTCTTGAAATCAGCGGGAACGAGGTTGTCCTTGACAAAACCTGCTTTTATCCCGAGGGCGGCGGGCAAGCCGGCGACACGGGGACAATTGGCGGGGTAAAAGTTGCCAATACAATCAAGGTTGGCTCGGAAATCCTAAAGGTCGGGGAAGACGAGATTC
Organism: archaeon; assembly: GCA_043803745.1. Lineage (GTDB taxonomy): Archaea > SpSt-1190 > SpSt-1190 > DYHY01 > DYHY01 > JBBIPP01. Next base: position 16,522 of record JAZDJS010000043.1, on the reverse strand, counting down.
CCATAGGCGGAAAAATAATCCACGTCCTGGAATCCGCGCCGGCTTTTGCGGTCGGCGATGTTGTTGCCTGCGCAATCGACTGGGAGAAGCGGCATAAGACAATGCGCCTGCATGCGGCAAGCCACATAATGGAGCATTTCCTCTTCAAGGTTTTCGGAAACCTGTCCCGGCTTGGCTCGAAAGTCGATTGGCAAAAGGACAGGGGAACATACGGGAGCGAGAAAAAGTTCGGTCCCGAGGATTTGAAAAAAGCTGAGGAAATGACAAACGAGTTCATTTCAAGGAACCTTGAAATACGGACAGGACCATCCGAGGAGAATCCGCTTCTTCGCCTCTGGCAGTGCGAGGAGCTGAAGATGTACTGCGGCGGAACCCATGTGAGAAACACCGGAGAAATCGGGAAAATACGGATGAAGAGGAGCACGAAGGGCGCCGGCAAGGAGTTTGTTGAAACTTTCCTGGTAGAATAGTTCCGCCTGGTGGAAGCCATTAAATAGGAAAAACCTTTCGTCCGCATATGGCTCATGAGGACTTGCTCAAAACGCTCAACGACAAGCAGCTCGCATATGTCAATCTCTCCCTGCGCGACCCGAAGAACGGGGAGTATATGCTTTCAGTCTTCCGCCTTGTGCCTGGGGGGAGGCTTTCGTTCCTCCAGGCTGCTGCTGAAATCGCTGCGGAATCCTCGACAGGGACTAACTTCCCGGTGAAGACGGAGACCCCGTTCTCAAGGGAGCTGAACGCGCTCGTCTACAGGATTGATTTGGAGAGAAATCTTGTTTGGATAGCATATCCCTGGCGCCTCTTCGACAGGAAGGGGAACGTCCAGAACATCCTGACCTATATTGTCGGGAACGTTTTGGGAATGAAGGAAGTAAGCGCGCTGAAGCTTCTTGACGTCTGGTTCCCGCCCTCAATGCTTGAGCAATATGACGGGCCGAGCTATACCCTCGATGACCTCAGGAAATACCTGGGAATTTACGACAGGCCGATTCTCGGGACGATTATCAAGCCGAAGATGGGACTTACCTCTGCCGAATATGCCGAAGTCTGCTACGATTTCTGGGTCGGGGGCGGAGATTTCGTCAAGAACGACGAGCCCCAGGCTGACCAGGATTTCTGCCCATATGACAAGATGGTCCCCAATGTCAAGCAGGCGATGGACAAAGCGGTGCGTGAGACGGGAAAGAAGAAAGTGCATTCCTTCAACGTTTCGGCTGCCGACTTTGATGAAATGGTTAGGCGGTGCGAGCTCATCCGGGCTGCCGGGTTCGAGCCGGGAAGCTACTGTTTCCTGATTGACGGGATAACCGCGGGCTGGATGGCTGTCCAGACCCTTCGCCGGAGGTATCCGGACGTTTTCATCCATTTCCACAGGGCTGCCCATGGCGCGTTCACCAGGCCTGAGAACGTTTTCGGATTTTCCGTCTTGGTCCTTTCCAAGTTCGCCCGGCTTGCCGGGGCTTCCGGGATACATACCGGGACTGCCGGGGTTGGGAAAATGATGGGGAGCCCGGAGGAGGATGTTGTTGCGGCTCATAGCATACTCAACTTCAAGGGCAAGGGGCTTTTCTTCGAGCAGGAGTGGGGGATGATTCCAGAAAACGATGAGGATGCAGTCGAGATTGTCAACAAAGACTTGGCGCATCACGTAATCCTTTCGGACGACAGCTGGCGGGGGATGAAAAAATGCTGCCCCATCATTTCAGGCGGGCTTAATCCGACGCTACTGAAGCCGTTCATCGATGTAATGGGGAACGTCGATTTCATAACGACCATGGGAGCTGGCTGCCATGCCCATCCGAAGGGGACGAAGGCGGGAGCGGCGGCGCTGGTGCAGGCTTGCGAGGCATATCAGAAGGGGATTTCAATTGAGGAACATGCGAAGAGCCACCAGGAACTTGCGGACGCGATAGAGTTCTTCTCGAAAGCGAAGAAGGTCCCGGAAAAGAGCTGAACGGAAAATGGCAAACGAAGAGAGTTTTGACGTTATAGTTGTCGGGGCGGGTCCGGCTGGCGGGGAATGCGCGCGGCATCTTTCGGAGAATTCCAAGCTTTCAGTCCTACTCATTGATGAAACAACCGAGCTAGGACAGCCTAAGAAGTCGACTGCAGGCGCGCTTGATGAAACTGTTTTGGAATTCGGACTTCCCAAACGCACATCCCTTTGGGAAATAGACTCGTTAGTTTTCAAAGGGAGGACAAACACAAGCAAGCTTCCCTGCAAAGGGCACGTCCTGGATTTCGCATATCTGAAATCCTTCCTTGCGAGGGAAGCGATGAGAAGCGGGGCGCATTTCCTTCTTGGCGCAGTTGCCGAAGGACCTATCATAGAAGGCGGAAAAGTCGTTGGCATCGAGTATCGGAACATCTATGGGGAGAAGCAAATCGCGAAAAGCCGCCTTGTGATTGATGCAACCGGACCATCGGCAGTAATTGCAACAAAGGCGGGAATAAGGCATCTTGATACTGCGAACCATGGCGTTGGAGTCGAATTCGAGATGGATGGGTTCGATGTCGAATATCCGCGCTCATGGGTGATTGGCTTCGATTTTGAAAGGGTTCCTGGCGGCTACTACTGGGTTTATCCCCTGGGCGAAACATCTGGGCGGGTTGGAGTCTGCTGGCGGATGGATGCCTTCATGAAAAAGAGACCTGCCGGAGGAACTCCGCTCCATCAGCTCAAACTGCTAATCGAATCGGATGAACGATTCAGGAAGGGAACTCCTGTTGAAATGCACGGAGGCGCGGGTTATCTGGACACATCCGAAAGGGCAGTAGGTGACGGTCTTATTGCGGCGGGAGATGCGGTTTCAACCCTTGAGCCGATTGTCGGGGAAGGAATACGGGAGGCTCTCCGGTCCGGGCGGCTTGCCGCCAAGGTTTCGCTTGATGCGTTTTCGAAGAACGATTTTTCCGGAAAGTTCCTGTCGCGATATTGCTCCGAGCTCGAGAGAATGCAGAAGGACCGCAAGTTCCGGATGCTCCTGAGCAAAGCGATTTACAATCTGCCTAACGACAGGATTGACAAGGTTGTCGAAAACCTCGGGAAGCTTGACGAAGGGGAGCGGGAACGTCTTTTCGGATTCGGGCTTACTTTGAAGGATGCGCTCAAGGTCGCGCCGATTTAGTCCCGACCTTTCCAGGATAATCTTTAAGTGTTCCTTCCTGCCAGAATTCGTATACCGGACCAATCAAGAGGCCAATTGTGAAGAACCATATCAAATCCTCGAGCGGGACCCCGAGAAAAATTATTCCAGAAAGCTTCTCCAAAAACCAGTATTTCTGGACAAATCCGGGCTCAAGCAGGTTCAGAAGGAAAAAGACTGGGATTGAAAAAGCTGCGTAGATTGCCCCGCTTGCAAGCGAGTCAACTATCAAGTCCCGCCTGAGAAGCCACAACGCAAGTGCCAAGATTATTGTCACAACAACCCATGCCCAGAATGAGGTGAGTCCGAGAAAATAGTGGGCAATTGTGAATGTTACGAGGAAAAACAGAGTCGATATCCAGAATTCCCTCTTCCGGAAGATGTCGAGGGCGTGCCGCCCCTTTCGGATCGAAACCCTTTTCTTGAAAAGTACCTCGTAGCACGCGGAACAAGCGCCTGCAACGGATATTGTGAAAAGAATATCCTCAATCCCTATCCTCGTACCTGTTATCGTCGGGATCCTCCACCAGTCCCGTGTCCAGAAAAATGCCTGGACGAAAATTGCGGGAAAGATGAAAATTATTCCGGAAAAAAGCATTTCCTCCCGGACATCCTTCCTTCTCAGGTAAAGGAAAATGAAAAAAACAAATGTCAGAAGGCTTCCAATCAGGTAGGTATAGCTTTCCGGCATTCCGCAAAATATCTCCTAGAAATCGTTATAAATCCTTCCGCGGACTGCAGCCAGCCGAGAAAGCCTTGATAGCTCAGCGGTAGAGCGAGTGGCTGTTAACCACTAGGTCGCAGGTCCGAGTCCTGCTCAAGGCGCTCCAACCCGTGGGGTCTTCGACCCCCCAGTTTTTCCGGTGCTAAGGCACGGATGCTCTGCGGAGCAAGGTTAATCCTACCCCCCGCTGCCCGTTCGCAACTGAAGCAACTGAACGGGCGGTTTGGTGAAATCGTGCGAGATCCTCTGCGGAGGACTTTCCTAAAGTTTCGTTGCAAGGCGTCATCAGAACCCCCGTTTCTTCTTCGGAAATCTCACCTTTCGGCGCGCTTGAGCGGAGTTATCTCATAGGTCAAAAGCATCCCGTTCCAAGTGTCAGTCATCTCTCCCTGGTCGTCCACCTCAAGCTTAAATTTTGGGTCGAATTTGGGAAGCTTGAATGTTCCCCTGCTATAGCTCCCGGCAAGGCAGAGGGGACCTTCTCTCTCGTCGTAGAAGAAACGGGTCACGAACCCGTTTTTTGGATTCAAATAGTTCCAGCCGGCAGTAACCCCATCCGGCGCAACCCAGATTCCCTGGCGGACGAATCCTTCGCCCTCAAGCTCCTTTTGCTGCCTCCGGATTTCCTCATATTCTGCGGTGTCCATTCCCTCCTGAGAGGCCTTTAGTCCCTCAATTCTCAGGCGGTGCTTACGCATTGCTTCCCGGACAGCGGCATGCGTGTATTTTTCCCCAAGGCCGTTCAAGAGTTCCAGGTTTATTCCCATCTGGGTTTCCCCGCCAAGATAATGGTTGACAATTGCCTGGCCCGCTTGCATTGGTGTGAAAATGAATGGGACGAACGGCACGCGCCCGTCATCCTTTCCATGGACTTGCCTGAATTCCGGGGCTCCGTCCTTCCCAAGCTGATGCCGGTAGAACGCAACCAAAAACCCGGCGGAATGTGCGCAGGAGCTGCTTGATACGGCAGCCTCATCCCTTATCCCTGCGATAACGCTCTTCGGGCAGCCGCAATCCATCTGGGTATATCCCTCCTCCGGCTTGAAAAGCCCCTTTGCACCGACCTTGTAAGCCCCCGGCGGCTTTCTGATCAGCCCGCTTGAGGGCTTTGCCTCCCCGGAGACTGCATCGCTTGACCATTCCCTTTTCCTGAAAATTTCGTCCGGCTCCCTATTGAACGGGTGAGACCTTTCCTTTCCCCTGACAGCTTCCCTGAAATTTCCCCATGTTTCCCCAAGGGCTCCGATCAAGTCCTTCCGTTCGTCAACTGAAAGGTTTGCAAAAAAGCCTTCGGCAAAATCGAACGGCGAAACGAAAACAACGGTTTCCGGGCTCCGATATGCAAGGACAACATTCGAAAGGTTCAGTTGGGTTGAAGGCATTCCTCCCTGAACCAAGTTGAATTTATAACGTTTTTCAAGTGGTTAAAAAGCGCTTTCAAAGAAACTTTTTAAACTTCCGCGTAATTTGAAAGGAAAATGTCCCTCTCATTCACCTGGATAAATGTTTTCATTTTCATTCTGGTGATTTCAGTCTTTGTTGCGCTTGCGCTTTTCAAAAAAATCACCGCGCCAATCAGAATCGTCCTCAGCATCTTTTCCCTTGCCGCTTTCCTCTATTTTCTCTGGGCAACGGGGTTGGCACGTTTTGGGTTTGAAAAAGTCCTTTTTATGGGCCAAGCAGCGGCAGATTTATTTTCCGGACTTGCCAACATCCTAGTTGGAAGGGTGCTGGGGTAAATAAATGGGTCTTAGCGAAAACGATTTGAAGGCTTTGAACGAGCAGGTCAGGAAAATCCTTGAGGAGCGGGAGAAGCTCCTTTTCGACATTAACAAAATTGAGCAGAGTTCAACAAAACCGTCACTGAAAATCCCGGAAAAGCAGTCGAGATTGTTCTAGTCTACTGGAGTTCTGCGCCCCTTGTTTCAAGATAGCTTACCTGGAGCCGGAGGTCGATGAAATAGCGCAGGGAATCTTCCCCGGGGGAACGGAACCAGACAAGGGCTGCTTTCTCAAGGTGCGGATATTTCTCAGGTTCCCTTTCCGCGAATTCCCCAAGAACTGCTTCGTAGGGGATTTCCTGCGGGAATGCTTTCGCAAGCGGCACAAGGATTTCGGCGCGCTTCTCCGAGGTTTCCGCGGTTTCCGGAAATCTCACCCGTGCAAGCTCAAGGAGGATTCCTGATTTTTTCCTGTCGTCAAGAATAAGTATTTCCCGGGCGCGTTTTTCAATCTCCTTCCCGAGCGCTTTTGCGGCATATTCGTAATCCTCCGGCTTGTAATTGACAAAGGAAACGCCAAGGACGGGGAAATCAATTACAAGAACCTCCCGTTCAGGGGTTTCCGACCTTGCCGGTTCGGTGTAGATCCAAAGAGGCGCGGAGTTTTGCATTCTCTCAGTCGGCTCCCTGCGGGATTTTCTTACGGTTTCCTCTTCTTGCGGAGAGTTCCCCCGGAAAAAATTGATGCGCCCCGCTTGACCGGCAGATGAAAATCTTCGTTGCCGAATCTAGAAACTCACCCTTTTCAAAAGGCGGCAGCTCGTTAACCGCATATGCCGCGATTGCGGCTGCTTCGAACGCGGTTTCTGGAGGCTTTGCAGAGGAAATCAACTCGGAACAGTATGGAGAGGAATCCGAACGAGCGGCCCAGTCATATTCGCCAACATCCCCGTCTCCCATGAAAAAATTGTAATGCGCGCAAGTCCCGGAAGCAAGACCTGCTGGGCCGCCGACAAGAACTCTTAAAATGCAATGCCGCTCGCCCGCAGCCTCCAAAAGTTCCCATGCGACGTCAACGGGATGGGGCGCGACAAGCCCGCTCAACATCTGGACGAACCGTATTTTTCCGGGACAGTAGGAGGGCGCTTCAGTTATTTCGACAAGTACTTGCTGCTCCCAGAAAGGTTTTGGGGCTCCGGAGGTTCCGGAGGTTCCGGAGGTTCCAAAAGGCCTCATAGTCACTGCGAACGGAACGCCGACGAACACTTCGTCGCAGCCTTCTTTGTTTGCGCCGGAAATGTAGCAATCCAGAGGGAGCCTTGCGCCGAGATCGTCAAAGGAGTAACTGAAGCCGCCTGCCGAAAGCGCATGGGCAACCGCGAGGCTCCGTTGGTATTTTACATCCCTCCGCACAGTCTGGGCGCATTCGAAAGACATCCTTGTGATGCTTTCTTGGTCGGGAAACCCTCGGGGATCCTCGAGGGACAAAAATCCAAAAGTCCCAGAACCGAACGAATGCGGATGGTAATCGGTTTCCCCGACCCTGCCAAGGGCGCTCAAGACAACGTATTGCCCGAGGCTGTCGGCGCCCCGGATTCCGACAACGTTCGAATACTTGTCACCGCTCCCCATTCGACACCATTCGTAAGGAGTCAGGGCTTAAAGTTGTTTGCTTGAAAACTCACCGGAAAATGTCCAAAAGCCCCGGACCCCGGCTGTCTTTCGATTTTGTGGCCTTGGGCGGAGGGCTCTCATCCGAATCTCCGGTCCTTATTGTCTGGAACTTGCCGAATTTCTCGAAATGGAGGATGTTGCCAAGGCTTGTCCTTGCAGTTCTCACTCCGTCATCAGCAGGATAGCCGACGGGAATTATCGCGACAGGCGCAATCCCTTCCGGGAGCCCCAGGACGTCGCGCACAATGTTGTTGTTGAATGAGCCGACCCAGCAGGTTCCAAGACCTAGAGAAGTTGCCGCAATCATCATGTTCTCGATTGCCGCCGAAACGTCGACAATGCTGTAAAAGTATTTCCCGCGCGAGCCGTATTTGACGGCGCTCCGCTCGGTGTCCGCGCAGGCAACGATTACAACCGGGGCGGTTGAAATGAATTCCTGGCTAAGGGATGCTGCCGCAAGCTGCTTTTTGGCGGTCGCATCCTCGACAAGGATGAATTCCCACGACTGCAGGTTGCCTGCTGAAGGGGCCCATCTTGCCGCGTCAATAAGCTTGTAAATCGTTTTTATCGGGACCCTGTCCGAGCGGAAGGATCTTATGCTTCTCCTTGACTTGATTGCCGTGAGCGCGTCCATGGCAAAACTAACCTCCCTCGGTATTAATATTATTCTCCTCCGGGAGATGTGAAAACGACTAATTTTCCGTCGGCCGAGCCTGAAGCGCGGAAGCCCTTGTCTCCAGGGATTCCTTGTTCGGTGAAGCCGTTTTCCTGCAGGCTTGCCAAGGCGGAAGAATAATCTGAAGGCGCGTCTTGTGGGACGCTCACGTTCCCGTAAAACGCTTGGATTTTCGCAGGGGGCTGTTTTTGATTGAAAGCGGCTTTATTTTCCTTCGGAGCGCGCCTTGGGTCTGCATAGTAAATCGCGCCCTTGTGCGCAACATACCCTTCCTCGTCAACTGCGAGGATTTCCGCGTCCGGCGCTCTTGCCGAAGCAAGGCAAAGCCCGTGCAGGCTTGGGCGGGCAATCCCATCCTTGACTTCGAAAAGGACTGAATTCATGGGAATCAGCTGGTTCCTCGAGGGGTTCAGAGAGGATTTCTTCCCCATTTCTATGAAATCGGAATATTCGAAAACTGTTGTTATCCTTTCCGCCGGACTTGTGAAAAGGAGCGGAACATATTCGCCTTCCGCTTTGCCAAGAACCAATCCGTCCCTTTCAGCAGCTTGGGCGGAGTCTGTATCAGCATATGTCCAGCGGACTATTCCATCTTCTCCCGTCTCCATGCTGACCGCTTTCGGAAAGTTCTTTCCTTCGACTGAAGGGGGATTTCCGAACTCATCGTTCAGAAAAGCCCAGGCAGCCAAATATCGCGAAACTGTTTCGGGAGGCTCTTCCCCCTTGAAGAAGACGGTTGTCCCGCCGACCTGCCTGAAGCTGAAACCGTCCATCCCGGCAAGAATCCTTCCGTCCGGGAGCTTGTACATCAGGAACCGCGGTTCCATTGATTCTGAAGGCATAGACCATTTAAAAGTGGCCAGTTTTTAAGGATTTCTGCTGGCTGGGCTTAGAGAACGCTCAGAATGGCCAGGCCCCCGAAAACAGCCTCAATCCCCACAAGAACCAGGACAATCTGGCTTTCCGTCAGTCTGCCAAGCTTCATTGCAACGTGTGTAAGAGATTCGATTTTCTTCGGAGCGGCAAGGGTTCCGTCCTTCTGAAGGACGCCGAAACTCTGGCCCTTGAAGCGCGTTTTCGCCTTGAGAAGGAGCTCTGCGAAATAGGGGATAATAAGGAGAACCCCTACCCGCTCAATGTTCCCGAGGATTACTGCTGCGCCAAGTGCCCCGCCGATTACGAGCGTGCCTACATCCCCCGGGAAAGTCTTTGCCGGATATTTGTTGAACCAGAGGAAAGCCAAAAGGGAGCCGACCATTATTGCCGAGATTGCCGCAGAGTAAATCGCTTCCGGCTGGGAGGGGAGGACGAGGAGTGAAACCGCAAGAACCGCCGAATGCATCACAATCCCGAGCCCCGCCTCGAGCCCGTTCAATCCTGCAAGGATGTTCGTTGCGTTCGCGGCTCCGGTTATCCCAAGCGGGATCAGGATCAACAAGTAGAAAATCCCAAAGTCAACCTGCCCTACGAGCGGGAGGGTCACTGCGCTCGTGCCTTCCCGGAGTGCAATAAGAGGGAGCGCACCGAGAATCGGCAGGAGCGCCTTCACGAGCTGGGGAAGCTGGAAAATGTCATCGACAATCCCTATCAGCGCAATGACAAGGATGCAGGCGAACGCGCCAAGGAGGTTCTCAAGGGGGTTGCTGTTTTTCGTAAGCGCGATCGCAAAGGAGAAGCCGACTATTATCCCGAACACAATTGAAAGCCCGCCCATTTCAGCGAGGATCGGGCGCTTCCGCTTGTGCATGTCCCGACCGGTTATCCCGGCTTTCACAAGCTCCCGCGCAATCACCGGAGTCAGGAAGAAGGTTGTTGCGAAAGCCGCAAGGAGGGAAAGGGTAAGGAGGGCAACAGTTTCAACTGCCATCGGGGCAAAATAACCCCCTTACTTTTAAAAACGCTTGCCCGGGCTTGGCTCCCGTGGCTTCTGATTCCCAGAGGATTGCCGAGCTGATAAAGTCCGCAGTTGAAAAATCGGTTTCCGGGCTGAAGAAGGCAACTGTTGCATTTTCAGGGGGGGTTGATTCCGCAATTGTTGCGAAAATCGCTTCGGAAAAGGCAAAGATAGACTGCCTTGCGGTCGGAGTTGAAGGAAAGTTCGAGCAGGCGGAAAAGGCCGCGGAACTCCTTGGATTGCCCCTTCGGAAAATCAGGTTCAAGGCCACCCTTCCAACCGTGAGAACAGTCCAGAGAATAATCAAGACAGCCGACACTTTCCAGACGGGGATTGCGCTCCCGTTCTACTTCCTTTGCAAGGGCGCAAGAACGAGGGAAATCCTCACCGGTCAGGGAGCTGACGAGCTTTTCCTCGGCTACCGGAGATATTACGCCTGTTCCTCGACGGAAGCTAGGCGGATGCAGAAGGAAGACATTGAGGAAATGTGGGAGAAGAACGGGAAAAGGGATTCGCTTGTCGCAGCAAGCCAGGGGAAAGTCCTCATCAACCCCTTCCTTGACGAAAGGCTTGTCAAAGAAGCTTTGAAAATCCCGATTGGAAGGAAGCTCGCGGACCCGGAAAACAGGAAGATTGTCCTCAGGAGAGTTGCCGAGGAGCTGGGAATCCCGAGGGAAATCGCATACGCGCCGAAAAAGGCGATACAATACTCATCCGGAGCGGCAAGGGAAGTTGAGAAACTGCTGAAAAGATTAAAAAGAAGGGGCGGCTAGTCCGGGAATATGGCAAAGGACCTTTACGAGGCTGCCGAGAAAATCCTTCATGATGCACTCGTTATTGTCGACGGAGTCAGGAGGAAGCACAAGGGGAAGGTGCGCGTGAAGAGAATTGTGATAGGGCTCGGGGAGCTTTCCCACCTGAAGGCTAACGATCTTGCGGAAACGCTCTCAGCCCTTATCGAGGACAGTCCGCTCGAATCATCGGAAATGGAGGTCGTTACGACCCCCGGAGTCGTTGAATGCATCTGCGGCTTCGTTGGCAAGCCGAACGTTTTCGAGGTTGCCGAGGGGAAGGTTGTTGCGGAATGCCCGAAATGCCGGAAAATCGAGCTTTTGGTCCATGAGGGCAAAGGCGTTGAGGTCAAGGAAATAGAGCTTGGCTGAGTGGAAATTGTTATAAACGGAATACTTACCCTTTACACATGGTAACTAGAATTTCCGCTGAGGTTGAGCGCGCCGTTGACAAAATTTACAGGGAGTTTGGCGAGTCGCTAGAGAAAATCGGAGAGCAGGACCTCACAAACGTCGGAGAACTCAGATTCCGGGAAGCTGAAATCGAAGTTGTGTTCAGGGAGAAAAATGGAAAATACGAGCCGCGCTTGATTTCGGCTTCTGTGAAAACGCCAATGTTCAAGGACGGGCCAGTCCCTGAACTGGTTGCCAAAATACTTTCAGGCAAGGGCGCCCTTGAGAACGGGGAAATTGAAAGCGCATATGCCTTGCCAGTAGACGAAGGGGCGTGTGCAATCTACGGCGGCAGAGGAAGCTCTGTTGTGAAGGGCCTCCGTGCCGTTGGCCTGAAGTTCCTGGTGCCCCCGATTGCAAAATATAGGTTTTGCGCCGACCAAGATGACGCTACGCGCTCCCTTGAATTCGTGGGAGCCGCGCCGTCCAAGGAAGCAGCATATCTGCTTGCCGAAGTTCTCTATAGCACGCCTTGCGAACAGGGCTAGCATCCTTGGATTTGAAAATTGGATTGTAAGGTGGCTGAGCAGCGCAGATAAATTGCAGGGGCGCCGCGAGTGGCTGAGCAGCACGCAGTGCGTAGCCCCTCCTCAGAGGGTCCGTGCCAATAAGAAAAGTTGCGTTCTACTTGGCACCGGAGAAGTCAACAGCGCCGAGTTTGAAATTTTCCGGTCGGCGCTGGTGAGTCCGATGGCTGAGGCATCAGCCGAAGTCTGAGGAAACACGAGTCCAGCCTCAGCTGGACGAGTGGGTCCGATGGGATTTGAACCCATGACCTACAGATCTTCAGTCTGCCGCTCTCCCAGTCTGAGCTACGGACCCGGCAAACAGGAATAGCCGAAAAGAGGTTTATAAGCGTTGCCGGGGCGGCGGCTATTTTATTTATAGGAGGGTTTTTGAAAGTATTTCGTGCCAACAAACCTAGAGCTCTCCCTCTTAACTGACAAAGCTGGCAACGCGCATATCGGGAGGAGCAGGGATGCTCTTGAGAAGTTCGCTTTGGAGGGCGCGCTTTTCCTCGGGAAGGTTGGCGAGGATGGCAAGCACAAGGATTCGAAGGTCCTCCTTGACTCGATTTTTCCCCACGTCATTTTCGTCTGCGGGGCGAGGGGCAGCGGGAAAAGTTATACGGTCGGCGTGCTCCTCGAGGAGCTTGCAAGGAAGAACAAGAACGTCGGAGTTATTGTAATTGACCCTGTCGGGGTTTTCTGGAGCATCAAAAGAGCCAATTCCCAGGAAAAGGAGCTTGCAGCCCTGAAGGAGTGGGGGCTTACTCCGGACGGCCTTGAGAACGTTTCAATCCTGATTCCCGAAGGGGCTGTTGGCAAGGCGCCGAAGGAAACATATGACGGCTTCTTCTCGCTCAAGACCTCGGACCTTACTGTTGACGACTGGTGCCTGACTTTCGGCATGGAAAGGTTCGATCCGGCAGCCCTGGCGCTTGAAAGGGCAATTGCAAAGGCGGGACGGAACCATACTATTGCCGAAATCTCCAAAATACTTGAGGAGGACGAGGACCTTACAAGCAAGGTCAAGGGCTTTTCAAAAGTGACCCGGCGCGGGCTTATTTCTCGGCTCGAGTCAGCCAAGAGCTGGGGAGTTCTTTCCGACAAGGCAACCCCGATTGAGGAGCTTTCCCAGCCGGGAAAGGTAACTGTTGTCGATGTCTCCTTCCTCGAGGAGGACGTTTCTGCCCTTGTTGTCGGGCTTGTTGCACGGAAGGTGCTGGAAATCCGCAAGCTAGCGGCCCGGGGGGAAGCTCTCGGGCAGGTGACCACAACCGTCCCGCCAACCTGGCTCGTTATTGACGAAGCTCACACGCTGATACCTAACAGCAGGAAAACCGCTGCTTCAGACGCAATTGTCGAATATGTCAAGCAGGGGCGAAGGCCCGGGTGCTCGATTGTCCTCGCAACACAGCAGCCGGCTGCAATTGACTCGCAGGTCCTTTCCCAGCTGGACTTGCTCATCTCCCACAAGCTGGTTTTCTACGACGACATCAAGTCGGTTTTCAGGCGCGTTCCAAAGACAGTTGACAAGAAAATGGAGGACGTTTCATTCATCCGCTCCCTGCCCCTCGGCGAGGCTCTTGTAGCCGATAGGGAAGAGGGCTCCAGCCGCGCCTTCGTCATCAACATAAGGCCCAGAAGAACCCAGCACGAGGGGAGGAGCGCCCTTGCCCTTGAAAGGAAAATCCCGAAGGAGCTTGTCGAAAGAAAGCTCAGGGAAAAGGAGAAGCTAGAATCTGAAGGGACCGCCCGCGCGCGCGCCCCGGAAGCGGCGAGGAAGATTTTCTCGATAAAGGAGAAAACCGACCTTGACAAGGCAACCAAGGAAGCGAAGAAAATACTACGGAGAATCCTCTTCTTCGTAACCGCCGAACATTTCCTCCAGAAGGAAAAGGTCTATTATCCGTTCTGGCAGGTCCAGGTCAAGCTCCCGGCAACAAGGGAGTCTGGAATCGTCTATGTTGACGGATTCATTGGCGAGATTCTGACCGGAAATGGCAAGTCAAGCGGACTTACCGAGCTTCTCGGGCTTCCCCCTGCGGAGAGAGAATTGCTCCTTTTCCTTAACGAACCGGCTGAGCTGAAGAAAATAGTCGACCGGCTGAGGCTTGACGAGCGGATTGCGAAGAAATACCTGAACCACCTCATTGAGGAAAGGTTCGTGATGACGACGAAGAAGGGGGAGGTCTCGACATATGCCTCCAAGTCGAAGAGGAACGTTCCGCTTGCCCTGCCGAAAACCCCCGAGATAACATCCGAGAAAATCTCCGCCGAGGGGCGGGTCCTTGAGCCCGACCTTTCGGAAACCGATGCCGAGAAGATTGTCTCAAGCCTTTTCGGGACTTCGGCGCGGATTGTCTCGGCCGGGCTGTGCTACTATCCGTACTGGCTTTTCCGCACGAGCAAGAAGAGACGGATTGCGGTCGACGCGGTCACGGGAAAGGTTGATGCGGAAGCCGAGCGGGTTATGCCGTAGCGGGGAATCACATTGTGGCTGGCAAATGAGCGCCCCAAGGAGGGCAAAGCAGTTTACCTGCAGCATATCCGGCGCTTCCTAGCGGGTGAACGGGTCGTCCGGAGCCTTCCTTCTGAAGGAAACCGCCTTGAATGAATCCTGGATCCTTTCGTAGAACTTGCGGATATCCTCGGTAACAGTCGGTCCGACCTTCTCAACAGCGCTCTCGAAATGGCTTGCCTTCACTTCCTTCGCCGCCGAATCCTCCCGGAGCGCGAACATCGCCGCTTCCCGGCAGATTCCGGCAATGTCGGCGCCGGTATAGTTCTCGAGCTTGCTTGAAAGCTCCTCAAAGTCGACGTCCTTCGCAATCGGCATCCCCTTCGTATGGATTTGGAAAATCTTCAACCTATCCTCCTTCGTCGGGACCGGGACATAGATATGCCTGTCGAACCTTCCGATTCTCATTAGGCCTGCGTCAATTAGGTCGGGCCTGTTGGTTGCCGCAATTACAATCACATCGCGGAGTTCCTCAAGGCCGTCCATCTCGGTCAGGAGCTGGTTTACAACGCGCTCCCCGACCTTCGCGCCTCCAGTTTCAGTCCCCCTTATCGGGGCGATGGAATCTATCTCGTCGAAGAAAACTATGCATGGAGCGACCTGGCGGGCCCTGCGGAAAATCTCCCGTATCGCCTTTTCGCTTTCCCCGACCCATTTGGAAAGGACCTCTGGCCCCTTCACTGAGATGAAATTAGCCTCGCTCTCCGTTGCAACTGCCTTGGCTAGGAGGGTCTTTCCGGTTCCGGGGGGGCCGTAGAGGAGTATTCCCTTGGGTGGCTTGATTCCCATCCTTGAGAACATTTCCCTCTGTTTAAGCGGCCACTCAACGCTTTCCTTGAGTTCCTGTTTCACATCTTCCAGCGAGCCAATGTCAGTCCATTTGATGTTCGGGATCTCGACCATTACCTCGCGCATTGCCGAGGGCTCAATGAGCTTCCGCCCCTCATTGAAATCCTCCATCGTGACCTCGAGCTTGTCAAGGACTTCCTTCGGAATCTGACCCTCATCCTCAAGGTTTATTTTCGGGATGAGCCTCCTGAGTGCGTTCATCGCGGCTTCCTTGCAGAGGCCTTCGAGGTCGGCTCCGACATAGCCGTGGGTAGTTTCGGCAAGCCGGTCAATTTCAACATCCTTTGTGAGGGGCATGTTCCTCGTGTGGATAAGGAGGACTTCCTTCCTCCCTTGCCTTGTCGGGACGCCAAGCTCAATTTCCCTGTCGAACCTTCCAGTCCTTCTGAGGGCGGGGTCGAGGGCGTTCGGCCTGTTCGTTGCTGCGATGACCATCACCTGGCCGCGCTTCGTCATCCCGTCCATCGAGGCGAGGAGCTGGGCAACGACGCGCCCTTCCGCGCCCATTGACTCGTCCCGCTTCGGGGCGATTGCATCGATTTCGTCAAGGAATATTATTGCGGGTGCGTTCTGGCTTGCCTCCTCGAAAACGTCCCGGACCTTCTTCTCAGCTTCCCCGACGAACTTGCTCATCACCTCGGGACCGTTGATTATGACGAAATGGGCGTTAGTCTCGTTCGCAACAGCCTTTGCAAGGAGTGTCTTCCCGGTTCCGGGAGGCCCGTAGAGGAGCACGCCCTTCGGTGGCGCGATTCCAAGCCTGTCGAAAAGCTCCGGATGTTTCAGGGGAATTTCAAGCATTTCCCTGACCTTCCTTACCTCGTCCCCGAGCCCGCCGATATCCTCGTAAGTGACGTCCGGAATCCGCTCCTCCGAAACCTCCGCAGGCTCGGCAAGCACTTCTATCTCCGTCTTTTCGTTAATCCTGACCGCTCCTGCCGGAGAGGTGTTAGTGACTATGAATTTCATTTCGCCAAGGCTGAAGAAGGGGTTCGCCTCGAAAATCCCCATTGCCTCGTCGAAGGGATTGTCCCAGCCGCGGCTGCGGGAAGAGAGCCCCTTGAGCTGGATTATGTCGCCCTTCACTGCGGCGCGCCCCATCAAAACTACCGAAAGGGTCTTTGCCGGAAGTTGGATCATCATTCCCGCCTGTGCCGGCGCAATCGTCACCTTCTTCGCATCCGAAATCTGCGCCTTCCTTACCGTCACTGATTCGCCAACGCTTGTCCCGACGTTCCTGCGGGTAAGCCCGTCCATCCGGATTATTCCAAGGCCAATGTCGCTCGGATATGCGTTGTCCGCAATTGCAACCGATTTCCTCGTGCCTTCTACCTCAATTACCTCGCCGGGACCTATCCCAATCGCCCGCATTGCCCTTGATTCAATCCGGACGATTCCGCGTCCGACATCATCCTGCCGTCCTGTCGGGATTTCGGCTACCTTCACCTCGACTCCGGGCTGGCTGTTTTCATTGGGTTTTTGATTATTATTGTCATTCTTCGGATTTCCGGGCATTTCTCAAACTCACCTGGGAGTTCCGGGGAATTGTAGTATAAAAAAGAAACTG
>JAZDJS010000042.1:0-18088 GCA_043803745.1 archaeon | reverse complement strand
CCTCATACGACTCTCGAATTGGCAGAGTGAACCAGTAATACTCACAGGTCTTCATATTTTACATATCGAGCTATTTCGTTTAAAATACATTTACCCGCGAACGAGAATCTTTAGGGTGTCTCCTAACGTTTCATACCACTTATCCGCCAACACCTGCTTCCCCAAGTAATTCGTCGAGTCAATGCTCTCGGAGGTCCATCCTTGCTGAGCCAACAGTGAAATAATTTAGGCAAAGTCGGCGGGGGCGCTGGTCCGCAGACCATCCACGTCTCAGCGCAGGAGAGCTCCGAGAAAAATAAAAAGTGTTGAGCCCGAGCGCAAGCGTTAGGGAGAAATACTCGAACTCGCGGACGAATACGAGCGAAGCGAGTTAAGGCGAGTTTGAGTGCTCCCGCCGGTTGAGCCAATTGTAAAATATTCTGGGCGAAATCGACGGGGGCGCGAGCACCACGAATCAACTGGAAACAGATAGGTGCGAGTGCTCCCGCCGGGATTTGAACCCGGGTCTCCGGCTCGAAAGGCCAGAATCCTTGGCCGAACTAGACGACAGGAGCTTGGGAATCAGAGGCGCCCACGGGTTTAAAAGACTTTTTTCGCCCTTACTTGACCTTGTACTTTTCCTCGGCATAGGTGCTTGTCGGGTCGGCGAAGCCGGCGTAGATTATTATTATCAGGGCGAGGAGCGCCGCAGTCCAGAGCCCGAGCCCCTTCTTTGCGAACATGAAGATTCCCAGGACTATTGCAAGCCCGAGAAGAATCTTTGAAAAGAAAACGCCCTCGTAGGATTTTCTGCCCTTCGCCATCGTTTTTTTCCGCCCGGCCAAGATTATAAGTATTCTCCTTTTTTCCGGGAGAAACACATAATAACTCGGACCAGCCAATTCGGAAGATGGACTATTCCAATCCGTGGGAAGAGGAGTATGTTTCCTCTTATCCGTCCGGGAGGAAAGCTTACCATAGCCGGACATACCATCGCTTCGATTCTGAAGGGCACAATCCGAACCACGACCCGATATATCTTGCCAAGAAGGGTTACCATCTTTTCTCCGGAGCAACCGACGCGCTCTCAAATCCGCTCCCTTACCTTGCCGACGCGCTCGGATATGACGGCGACAAGCTGAACAAGGGGCTCACGAGTTTTGTTTCAACTGCCGCGCCTTTTGTTGTTGGCGCGGTTGCCCCTGAAATAGGTCCCCTGGCCGGGCTTGCAAAGCCTCTGACGAAACTGATTATGTCCCCCTCAATGAACGCAAGGAACCGGATGCGGCACGACTTTTACCGGGAGCTCACTGGCAGCGAGGACCCGTACCAACATCGGCACCACAGCCCTCATGCGCCAGTTGAAGTCAATCACGAGATTGAATCTGGAGCTGTCAATTTCGCGGCAAAAAAGGCCGGGAGCTTATTGGGGAACCTTATCACAGGAGCGCTCTGATTTTCCTCGCAAGCGCGCCGAATTCCTCCGCGGTCGCCCTTGTCCCCCCCAGTCCGGAAAAGCAACCCTTTTTTATAAATGGGGTGGTGCAGGAGGTTAGCGAGCAGGAGTGCCCGAGACTGGTCAAAAGGGCGGGACTTAAGATCCCGTGGCTTAGTGCCTTCGTGGGTTCAAATCCCTCCTCCTGCACCAGAGCCCCTTTTTCTTTGCCAAAGAAAAAGTCCCTCGGGGTCAAAAAGAAAACTCTTTGAAGTGCGGGTTCCCGAGTCGGTGTGGCAACACGGACGAGGTCCTGAGGAACGAAGGAAAATCCCTCCTCCTTAGGCACCCGCCGATTATCCTTCGTTATTACTTTGGCTCGTTCAGTCGGAGATTTCGCAGCTTGCCTGATGGCTCGGCTCAACCTCCCCAGCAAAGCTGGACCTCGCCCTTGCTCGGCTCCTGCTGAGGCGGAATCCGCCCTTCCCGGAAAAGTTGAGCCATCGGGCGAAATCCGTTAGGCATTTATGCTACTTGAACCGGAAGAAGCCCGTGCCCGCACCCGCAGCAACAACGGAGGAATCG
Organism: archaeon; assembly: GCA_043803745.1. Taxonomy (GTDB): domain Archaea; phylum SpSt-1190; class SpSt-1190; order DYHY01; family DYHY01; genus JBBIPP01. The sequence goes on along the minus strand of JAZDJS010000042.1, from coordinate 16,089 downwards.
CAGCAGAAGGAACGGAAGCCCATCCAGCAGTTGGCAGCCGCAGCAGTCAGGGAAAAGAAGGATGATGCGAAATCTCAGAAAGCCCCGGCGGGGACCAAGGCAACCCGTCAAGAGGAGGAGCCGGACTCCCTTGACAACTGGAACATTTCCCTGATGCTTGACACATATGACGACATATTCTCGGATTTCGACGGACGGCACTTTTCCGAACGCGCGGTTTCCTACGACTTTCTCGAGGAATGCAAGCGCGCCGCCAGAACGAAGGTTGAAAAGGGGCTTGAGATCAGGCTCATGGTCCCCGAGAAGAAGCGCGACGCAATTTCAGAGGGGCTCATCAGGAATCGCCTGAAGAAGAACTTCCATAAGAACTACAGGGAAAGGCTCCAGGACGTCGGGCGGGCTAAGAAGGAAGGAGTTTCCTTCATTGCGCTTGGCCTGTTCTTCCTTGTCCTGGGAGGGCTTGTGATGAGTTCCGAAATGTCCGGTTTCCTTGTCAATCTGCTCCTCGTCGTCCTTGAACCTGCGGGATGGTTCCTCTCCTGGACCGGGCTCGACATCCTGAGAAACATCAAAAAGAACTTTCCGGATTTGGACTTCTACAGGAAGCTTGCAAGCGCGGAATTCCTTTTTTTCAGCTATTGACCAAGTTTGAAATATTTCGGTTTTCCCTTCAGTTTCGAGAAGACTGATGAGTAATCCCGTGCAACCATTCCGAGCGGTCCGAGCAGTCTTGCGGTTTCTTTCTTGGCGGCATCGGCCCACAGGTATGCGGTGTGTGTTTTCGGGTCGATTTTCACAGGCCCGCTAGGGCTTGTGCAGAGGAAAATGAGCATAGTTATCATCTGGCCGTCGTCCCGGGTGAACTCGTGGATTCCTATCGCCGGACCGGTCTTGACGGAAATTCCCGCCTCTTCCCGGACTTCCCTGTTCAGTCCCTCGATAACCGTCTCTCCCGCCTCAAGGCGGCCTCCTGGGATGTCCCAGACTCCGGGCGCGTGAGGGCGGTTGTCGCTCCGTTTGATAAGCAATACTTTGCCCCTTCGGACAATGAACGCCTTTATCGCGATTGCATACGGCAGGTCCTCAGCGCCAACCATTTTCCCCGGTGGGCCGCGCCGGTTTATTTGCTTTTTCGGCTGGAGGGCGGGGAGAGAAAACTTAAAAACCCCTGTATGAGCCAGTTTTCGGTTGTAAAGATGGTTAAATCAGGTCCAACAAATCCGATTACAATTGAGACGGCGAGGCTTCTCCGGAAAACGAAGGCGCCCGTCTGGAGGCGGGCTGCGGAGCTTCTTGAGAAGCGGACGCGCCAGAAGGTTGAAGTCAACCTTGTGGAAATCTCCCGAACGGTCTCGAAAGACAAAAAGATTTCGACAATAGTCGTTCCCGGGAAGGTTCTTGGAACCGGGGAACTCTCGGCCAAATTGAATGTTGCCGCCCAATCCGCTTCCAAATCGGCGGTTGAAAAGATAACGCGGGCGGGCGGGAGCTTCTCGACGCTTTCCGAGCTTGCGAAGGAAAACCCGAAAGGGAAGAATCTGAGGTTGATTGTCTGAGAGAATGGCAGTAGTAGATAAGACTGAGAACGAGGAAAAGGAAACGGGCGCGCAGATAACGGTTGTTGATGCTGAAGGGGCGATTCTCGGGCGGGCGGCTTCATTGATTGCCAAGCGAATCCTAAGCGGCGAGAAGATTGACGTAATCAACGCCGACAAGGCTTTCGTAAGCGTGCATTCTGCCGAGGATTATCTCATAAAGTCGAAACGGGGCGGGCGCGATTGGGGACCTTACATGCCCAAGAATGCGGCGCTCTGGTTCAGAAGGACCGTCAGGGGAATGGTCCCCCGGGGGATTACCCGCGGAAGAATCGCACTGAAGCGGTTCCGCGCATACGAGGGAGTTCCCGCAAAATTCGTTGGCGTTCCGGCCGAAAAAATTGCGCAGAAAACCGGCGACACCATCCACAAATACGTTACTTTGAAGGGCTTTTCAATGTTAAAGCTCGGGAAAACCAGGTGAGTCGAGGCAAAATGGCGTCCAAAATAGTTGTCACATCGGGAAAGAGAAAGTCTGCAATTGCAAGAGCTGTTGCAAGGCCCGGGAGCGGGATTGTCAGGGTGAATTCGACCCGGCTTGAGCATTACGAACCGTTCCTTGCGAGGCAGAAGCTGCTCGAGCCCCTCACGCTTGCCGGGGACATCGTCAAGAAAATCGACATCTCAATAACTGTCCGGGGCGGGGGCGCGATTGGTCAGGCGGACGCTGCGAGGCTTGCGATAAGCAAGGCGCTGGTGGAATATTCCGAGGACCCCTCGCTGCGGGAAAGGTTCCTTGCATACGACAGGGCGCTGGTAGTTGCGGATCCCCGAAGGAAGGAGACGAGAAAGCCGGGACCCTCGACCGCAAGAACTTCGGCGCAAAAGTCAAAGAGGTGAAATGGCGGAATGATAATACCTGTAAGATGTTTTTCGTGCGGGTTTCCGGTGTCCGGATTCTACGACGAGTTCAAGAAAAGGGCTGCCAAGGGCGAGGATGCCAGCAAGGTAATGGATTCCCTCGGAATCTCACGCTACTGCTGCAGAAGGATGCTCCTTGGGCAGGTTGACTTGCTCGAGCAGATTTCCAAGTTCAAGAAAAGCTAGGAAAGAAGCGGGGGACTGCGAAATCACATTTTCCCTGTTTTGCCCGCGCGGACACTGTCGCAGTTCTCCTTCCCGCCGCGCACTCTCTTCCACAGGGTTTCCAGTTTTTCGCACGGGTATTCCTCGCAGCTCCCGCAATTTTCCCGCCGTCTTTCCATGCCGCAGGCGCGGACCGGGCAGCTGCTGCAACCGGGCCAGAGTTTCCCTGAACTGACGCAGCCAACGCAGCCTATTTCCTCGATCCTCAGGCCGGCATATTTGCGCCCCCACTTCTCAAAGGCCTCTTTTTTGTATTTCAGTTCCCCGGTTTTCATCGCAAGGTGGGCGGGGCATTTTGAGCAGTCAAGCCCGCAGAAGGAAAGAAGCTTGCCGGTTTCCATTGACGAGGGTCTCCGTGCTTTCGCTATTTAGGAGTTTTGGATGAACGCTGCCGCCAATGTTTCCCGAAACCCAATTCTTATAAATTGGCAGAAAGCAATCAGTTTTCAGGTGGGGTCATCGGCTAGCTTGGTCTAGGCTTCAAGCTTGGGGTGTTTGAGACCTGGGTTCAAATCCCAGTGACCCCACCACTGGCGCGGATGGTGTGCACAGGATTTGGAAAATTTCGAAAAGGCTCTAATCGATTTCATTGTCTTCGCAAAAAGGAATTCATATGCAAAGTCGGGAGAGGGCGGAGAAAAAAAGAACCCGGACGGCTCCAAGGAGCTCTCGCTCAAGAAGGGAAACTTTTCCTATTCCGACCGCTATTACGGTTCGCGCCAGTTCTCGGGAATCGAAACCGTCTTTTTCAAGGAGGTTCCTGTCTGGTCAATGGTTTACACTGGCGCGGTTGTTGTTGCTGGTGGTGGTGCGGGCGGGGAAATTTGGGAAAAGAAGGGCAGTCCTTTCCTCAAGAAATGCCTCGGGAAAGTGACTCCTGCCGCGCCGTTCAGGGGGCCTGAACATTTCTCCTCCGGGAAGTTTTCATATGAAAACAGACTTGTTGGGAACTTTTCATTCTTTTCGGGCTCCGAGGCAATCAGGCTCGACCGGAAAGTTATTTTCGTCCTCTCATATTCCGGGGGGCTTGTGAAGAAGTGATTCCTGGAAACTATCTTCGGCAGAAAAAACTTCTGGACCGAAGCCGGCTTTCCGGAGCATCCGTCGCAATTGTGGGGCTTGGCGGGCTTGGCTGTCCTGCCGCGGCATATCTTGCAATGGCGGGAATTGGGAAGCTCTTCTTGATCGACCGGGACGTTGTTGAGGAAAGCAACCTGAACCGGCAGTTCCTTTATTCGGAAGGGGATGTCGGACGGGAGAAGGCAACTGTCGCTGCCGAGAAACTCTGGGAGCTTTCTCCGGGAGTCGAAATAGTCCCGATTGTCGGTGACGGGGTTCGGGCTCTTGGGAAGATTTCCCTTGACTGCGTCCTCGACTGCACCGACAACCTTGAAAGCCGGCTTGGGTTAAGCAAACTCTGCCAAGTGAAAAAAATCCCGGTCGTTTTCGGCTCGGCGGTCGGCTGGACCGGCTCGGTCGCGGTCTTCGCTCCAGGAAGCTTCTGCCTTTCCTGCTTCATCGGCGCAGGGAAAAAACCTGACTCTTGCGGCGAAATGGGAATTGTCGGGCCGGTTGCCGGGGCAATTGGCGCGCTCCAGGCGGTTGAGGCGCTGAAGATTATTTCCAAAAGGCCCGACGGGAAAGCGGCGAGGAGAGGAGTCCGCTATTTCGATTTCCTTTCTGGAAAGAACTGGCTCGTAAGAGTTAAAAAACGGGCGGACTGTCCAGTCTGCGGAAAGAAAAGGTGATTTGGTGTGAATACTGCTGTCGAAAAAACCGGACGGCTGATGGGCCTGACTGGCGAAGAAGTCTCCACTGACACTGAAAAACGCAGGTCTCTGCGCGCGGTCATTCTGTTCAGAAGGGGGCCTGACGGGCGAAGAAGTCTCCAGAAAACCGGATGTAATATGAGGGTGCGGGTGTTGTTTTCCGGAGGCTGGAGCGAAGCGGAAGTCGTCAGAGAAGAAAGTGATATTTTATGCGCGTAATAATATTATTCTCTGGCGGAAAGGATTCCACCTACGCCGCCTGGTGGGCGGTTCAGCAGGGTTTCGAGATAGTCTCCCTTCTTTCAGCGCTCCCCCTGGAAGGAAGCCTGATGTTCCACCATCCGAACGCCGCTCTTACCAAAACGCTTGCGGAAGCAATGGAATTGCCCTGGGAATCGTTTGAAGCTGGGAAGGGCCGGGCGAATGCGGGGTCCAGTTCAGCAGAACTGGAGAGGGTGGAATTGGAAGCGCTTGAAACGGCTCTTGCCAAATTCTCCGGGAAAGCTGATGCAGTAGTCTCCGGAGCTCTCGCAAGCAACTACCAGAAGACGCGCATTGACGCAATTTGCGAAAGGCTTGGGCTCAAGTCGCTCGCCCCGCTCTGGCACGTCGACCAGGAGAAATACCTGCGGGAAATTGTTTCAGCCGGTTTTGAGATAGTCTGCGCTGGGGCTTTTGCGGAGGGGCTTGGTCCCGAATGGCTCGGGAAGCGGATTGACCCGGGGGCAATTGACGAGCTTGTCAGGTTGAAAGAGAAATATTCGGTTTCAGTCGGGGGAGAGGGCGGGGAATGGGAATCCATTGTCCTGGATTCTCCGATACACAAAAAGCGGGTGGAAATAGTTTCCGCGCGGAAAATCTGGGAAAGGAACTCCGGGACCTGGGTCGTTGAGGAAGCCAGGCTTGTCCGGAAATAGGTTATTGGCCGGGGGTTCCTTCCAGGGTTTTCTTCTAGGTTCCTGTCTAGGTTCCGGTCTAGGTTCCTGTCTAGGTCCCCTCGTCATATCCCGAAAGGTAGTCCAGCTGCTCCTTCGACAGCTTGTCTATCGAGGCCCCGAGGCCCGCCAGCTTCATCCTTGCAACAAGGGAATCCTGCTCTTCCGGAACCGCATAAACCTTCGGCTCAAGCGCTTTCTTGGAGTTCTTCGCCCGCACAAGCCAGAGAATTGCGAGAAGCTGGTTTGCGAAAGACATGTCCATCACCTCGGAAGGGTGCCCTTCCGCAGCGGCAAGGTTTACGAGCCGCCCCTCCGCAAGGACTGAAACGCGTTTCTTCCCGCCGAGCAGATATTCCACCATATTGGGCCTGATCTGCCTTTTCCGCGAGGAAGCTTTCTCGATTGCGGCGACGTCAACTTCGACGTTGAAATGCCCGCTGTTGCAGAGGATTGCGCCATCCTTCATTGACTTTGCATGCTCGACGGTTACGACGCCGCAGCAGCCGGTGGCAGTTATGAAAAGGTCCCCTTCTTTTGCAGCATCGGCCATTTTCATAACTCGGAACCCGTTCATCCGCGCTTTCAGGGCGGGCAAGGGGTCAACTTCGGTTACAATTACGTTCCCGCCCATTCCCCGGGCGCGCTCCGCAATCCCGCTCCCAACGTGCCCATATCCGGCAACGACAACGGTTTTCCCCGCGAACATTGTGTTTGTCGCGCGCAGGATCCCGTCAATTGTCGACTGCCCGGTCCCCCAGATGTTGTCGAAATCCGCCTTCGTCTTCGCTTCCGAGACCGACATCATCGGATATTTCAGCCTCCCTGCGGCCTCCATTGCCTTCAGCCGGAGAATCCCCGTTGTCGTTTCCTCGCAGCCGCCGATTATCCCCGCAAGATATTCCTGCTTCTTGTCATGGACATAGAGGACTAGGTCGGCGCCGTCGTCAACGGTTATGTTCGGCTTGATCTGGAGGCATTTCTCAATGCACCAGTAATATTCGTCGCGGGAAAGCCCCCGCCACGCGAAAACCTGGATTCCGGCAGCCGCAAGCGCTGCGGCAACGTCGTCCTGTGTTGAAAGGGGGTTGCATCCGGACCAGGAAACGACCGCGCCGAGGTCCCTGAGGGTTTCGACAAGGACTGCGGTCTCCTTCGTAACGTGGAGGCATCCGGAGATCCTTATTCCCCTGAGCGGCTTTTTCCCCTTGTTCTGCTTTCTGAGTGCCATGAGCACCGGCATGTTCTTCTCGGCAAGCTCTATCTTCAGCCGCCCTTCCTTTGCAAGTCCAATGTCCTTGACTTTGTAGTTCGTTCCTTCATCCATGTTTTTCCATTCACCGGTTCTTTCTCGAAACGTCCTTCGATTCTGTTGAGAGGATTGACTCATAAATTCTTCTGACGAGATCCTTCTTCTGCCGGAAGGACGGAACGATAAAGTCTGGATAGTCAAGCTCCGAAAAAGCCGCCTCTATTTCCCTCACCTTTTCGGAATAGCGCGCCGAACTCTTGAAATCCCTCCGTATCCTTGCCTCGAGATACGCCCGGTTGAGCTCTCCTGCTGCATCGGCAAGCCCCAGGAGATATTCTTCCGGGGGAGCGGCAACGTTCGGGATGTCGCGCCCCTTGAGTATGTGAAGAAGTATTATTGCTTCGGCATATTCCTGGAAAGCGAGGGAAATCTGGAAATTGGTGCTTTTCAGGGAGGGATCCCTTGAAAGCGCCGAAGTGAGGGCCGCAATCCCGCCCTGCGCCTTTCTGAGAAGCGCAAGCGCTTCGGATTCCTTGCCGGAATGGAGAAGGGCAATCGCCCGGTCGGAAGCGATTTTCGCTTCCCTCGCTATCGGGGAAATGGAATCTGCCGCCGAGAGTTTCCGGTCGAGGGTTTCCTTCGCCTTCTTGACTATCCGCTCCAACGTTTTTTCCATCGCAGGTTCTCCTGTCGCCGGGGGGCGACTTTTAAAAGGTTCCCTGCCTCCTTTCAGGGGAAAATGATAGTTGCGGGAATTGACGAGGCGGGCAAGGGACCCGTCCTCGGGCCGATGGTAATTGCTATTTTCGAGGTTCCGGAAGAGAGGCTTCCGGAGCTAGTTTCCGCAGGGGCGCGGGATTCAAAGCTCTTGTCCGAAAGGCGGCGGGAGGAAGTCCTTGGACGGCTCGGGAAAATCGGCAGCTGGAGAAAACTCGTCATTTCCGCAGCGGAACTTGACGCGCGGGGAGGCTCGCTCAACACGTTCGAGATTTCGAAAATCGCGGAACTTATCAACGCATCCTCTGCCGGGAAAGTTTACATTGACTCGATTGAGGCAAACGGGGAGCGGCTTGCCGGAAAGGTTTCCGCGCTCCTGAAACGGAAGGTCGAGCTTGTTGCAAAGCCAAAGGCGGACCGGGATTATCCGGTCGTTTCCGCCGCAAGCATTGTTGCGAAAGTAACGCGCGAGAGGGAGATTGCCGAGCTCAAGAAGGAATACGGCGAATTCGGTTCGGGCTATCCTTCGGATGAGAGAACCATCAGCTATCTGAAGGATTTCGTCAGGAGGAACGGCTTCCCCCCGGCAATCGCAAGGCGGACATGGGCGACGACTGAAAACATTATTAAGGGACTTGAAGAAAGTTCGCAGAAAAGGCTTCCGGTTGATTGACTGGAAGAACGAAATGATTCAAATGAAAAAAACTGAAAATTCGGCGGCGACCCCGAGCTTCAAGAAAAGCCTGATTGACGCTGCGAACAGGACAATTGACGAGGAGCTTTCCAAATATCCGCGGGCGAAGAAATTCTCGGAATTCCTGCGGGCGAACAGGACAATTGCCTTCTATCAGGAGCAGGCGAACATCCTTGCGGTGAAGCGGCTTTCCTACAACGACCACGGACCGGTGCATTCCCTGATTGTGACCGGGAACGCCCTGAAAATACTCTCGATAGTCGAGGGAGCGGGGATTGTTCCGAGCGTAAAGAAGGACACTTCCTTTTTCGGGGAGGACGAGGCGCGCCTTGTCGTTTTCGCCGGCGCATATCTCCACGACATCGGGAATATGGTGCACCGGGAAAAGCACGAGTTCTTCTCGGTCGTCCTTGCGAAGGACATTGTCGAAACCGCGCTGAAGGAGGCCTACCCCGAGAACGAAAGGGCGCGGGCATATCTCCTCGGGGAAATACTGCATGCAATACTTGCCCATGACGAGGACATCCAGGCGATTGGCGTCGAGGCGAGCGTTGTGAAGATTGCGGACGGGACAGACTGCACAGAGGGAAGAAGCCGGGTTCCCTACAAGCTCGGGGATTACGGGATACACACGATGTCCGCCCGCTCGATAACGGATGTTGCTATACTCCCGGGAAAGACAAAGGAAAAGCCCCTCCGCCTTGAGATAAGGATGCGGGATGCGACCGGAATCTTCCAGATCGAGCAGGTCCTGATGAAGAAGATAAAATCGAGCGAGCTTTCCGACAAGGTCGAAATCGCGGCAATCGTTGAAAGCGAGGGAAAGAAGGAAATAAGCTTCTAGGTTCCGGAACCGGTTCCGGAACCCGGCTAATATTGGCCCCCACGCGCTCCGTCCGGAGAAAGCGCACGATAGGGAATTGATGCGAGTTTTCTCGCCCCGATCCTGAGCTTTTCCGCGCGGGCATCGCTTCGCGCAACGTTCAGGTCATTTTCCCGTGGCTCGGACGAGAAAGTGTCGCGGATAACTGTGGCGACCATTCCTCCGGCTATCATACCCAAAGGCAAGTAGCCAACATCCTTTTCAGCAATCGCCAGCGCAACGCCTGCAAAAAGACCGGCACCTAGGGAACCAAAGAAAAGCCCCGAGCATTTTCTCTCGCGTTCTCTGTAAAGCCTGTTGACATGTTCCCTGCGTTCAGTCTCGGAAGTGAAAACCGGCTCGTATTCCGCAAGCTCGCAGACCTTTCCGCCAAAGGCAAACTGGAACCCTGCGGGGGAATCCGCTCCATTTGCTTCAGGGAGTTCAACGAGCTGGGAGGGAACCTCGGCGGGAATCGGGCTCAGCGGAACAACGTTCTCGTAAACGACGTTCCCAAGGGCTTTCCTTCTCCGGTATGCTTCCTTCACCGCAGCAAGCGCAAGGGCTCGAGCATCCTCCTCGCTCCAGTCAAGGACCGCCCTTTCCGCAGCCGAAGGGAATGTTATTACGAGCGTTTCTTCGTCCGGGTAGAAGCTGATTCTTGAGGCGCCGTTCGCAACTCCCGACTTCAATTTCACCATTTTGTCCGCTGGAAAGTACTCACCTTATAATGGTTTTCTGGAAATTTTTGCATAAAAAAGGCTCAAAGAAAAGCTTTTTTACCGGGAGCGCCTAGCCGATTGAGATGGCGGAGAAAACTTCTGACAAGCCCGGGGGGGTTCCCGGGGGGGTTCCCGGGGGGGTTCCCGAACGAGTTCCGGAGCTTGTGATATCCCGGGCAGCGCCTCCGACAGCTGAGAAGAAGGAAATCTCGTTCGGCTTTGTCCTTTTTGTCGGAGTGCTCATCTGGGTCCTGATTTTCGGGACCATTTTCTCATATGCGGCAGTCGCGCCTTGCAGTTTTGTCACAGTCACGATAGGGGAGAAGAAAACCCTTGACACGCTCTCCGAGCGGCTTGCAATGGATTTCACTGACGATGCCCAGTGCAGGCACTTTTTGAGGCTGACTGTCGTGACTCCCGGGCTTGTTACGGTTGAAAGAGCCCAATAATTAACCACTTTGGAGAGATAACTATTTAAACCAGCCGCTGCTTTTCTTTAGGTGGCTGAAGAGAGCCCTGAGGACGTCTGGACAATCAAGCCAGTTGACGGAGTTTCAGTTTTCTGCAGAATGACGCCTGACGGAGAAGTTCCTGTTTCAAATGAAGCTCTTGTCGAAGCGCTTGAGGACGGGGCATCCCCGCTCTACAGTGCGGTTCGCGCGCATGCTGGAACGATAAACATAGTTCCTCCAGACGGGAGTGGAATTGGCGTTCCCGACATTGATTATTTTTCGCTGAGGGAAAGGGTTCTTTCCGGAAAGCCCGTCCTTTTCCGCGGGGAAATGCTTCGCACTACGGGGGAAAACGGAGTTAACCTGGTGCCTGCGGAATACGCAACGGCTCTTTCAGGGATGGAGTTTCTTAGGAATGACCCGTTCGGCATCAATTCTGGAGGGCGGATTGTAAGACTTCGGAGGGAAAAAGAAACGGGGGCATTCGTCGATCCGGAAGCGTTGCTTGCCGAAGAAATTCCTTCCGCGTTTAGCGGGGAATTTCCGCTTGTTGCAGTCTACGAAGGCCCGATAAACTTGCCAGAAGCTGACCCCGCAAAGGTTCCAACCATTTTAAGGGAACTAGCAGAACTTGTAAGAGGAAACCCGTATGTAGCAGAGAGGTTTTCCTCGGGCGGAGTGTTTCTTTATACTGGCGAAGAGCTGGTCTTTCACGGGGGCAAGCTTTCGATCGAAGCCCCGATTGTTCCGCGGCCGGGGGAGAGGGAATATGCGGTTGTTGTTTCAGTTGACAACCTGAGCCTGGAAACCGGCAAACCTGAAAGCCTTCAATCAGGCAATGCGAAAAGGCATCTTGGCAGGTTATCTCCCTTGAGGTGCCCTGATGCGGCAATTCACCTGGCAAATTGGGATGCGACGCCTGCGGCAGTCAAGAGGACAATACGGTCTTATGCCGAAGCTGCGCGGAGAAATGAGGCGCTTTTTCATTTGGCTTTTTTCACGCACGGAGGGGAGAGTTCGTTTGAACTTGCGCCGGACGAATTCCAATACTCAATTCACAAGTATGACATTCGGGACTTGGTCGGCTCTGGAATACCTGGGGTTTCGATTGTCGCGAACGCTTGCCATGCGGAAATGAGTCCATACACGTATGGTGTCCAAAGGCAAATGCCAAGCAATTCAATCGGATTTTTCGCATGCAGGCGGGACGAGGTTGCGTTCGGGAGTATGTTTCCGGACCTGTTTTACGGAGAAATGGGCGGTCTAGGTCTTCGTGAATTTATTGGAGTAAATGGCGGAGAGTTCGAAACCAAACTTCTCGAAGTGCCCTATTCTGGAATAGAGGTTCAGTGGTTCCTTGGAGACAAAAGGCCAACGAAGCTTTGGGTGGATCCTGCCGCGTTTCAGCCGGTTGTTGTCCGCTCGGAAGGCTTTGATCCTTCGGTTTTTTACAAGTAATTTCCTCAGGTCTTGAGCAAATGCCTGCCCATCACAATCCAGTAATCCATTACTCCGCCGGGAACTGCTTTGCCCTTGATTACCTCGTCCTCGGGGAGCGCCATGTCGAAGGTCTCGAAATTCTCGGAATCCATCAGCTGGACGGAGCTTCCGGAAACCGAAAGGACCTGCGCCTGCCTCTTGTCGATTATCGGGATGTCGCATTTTGAGTGCGTGGGTGCAATGCAGGAGTGCCTGCTGTTGTCGAAGAGCGAGAAGCCGTCTATGCGCGCCTTGGCATGCCCGTGCTTCCCTGGCGCCGAAATGTCAACTGAGACAATCTTGCACGGATGATCGTCGACTATTAGGAAGCACCCCTTCTTGATTTCCCTGATTTCTCCCTGTCGTTTCATTGTGATTCGGAGAATTGAACCGAATTGCGGTATAAAAACTTTGTCCTGACGTGTCCCGAATCTAATATCTGCGTTGTTCGGAGGAGGTGAGATATGTCCTCTCAACAGAAGCTTTTATTTTCGGAGAAACCTCGGCTGCCCAATCGGGTTCGTACATTTTGGGGAAGAGTCCCGCTTCCAGTCCGACAATTGCTGCTGAAAAGACCGCTGGAAGCGAGCTTTTGGTAACCGCAGATGCGACTAGCCCGCCGAGAGCGAGGCCTGCTGCAGGTATTCCGAATGCGAGGGCATATTTCGTTGTAAGCTGTGTCGCGACATTGGCAGCGCCAGAGTCTCTGTAAAAGTCGCGGGTAATTCTCTGCGCATTTTCCGTGACGGCTGCTTTAATCAAGCCTAGCTCCGTAGAATCAAGCCCTTCCGGGCAAGAGTAGTCTTCAAATCCCGCAAAAACAAGTTCCTCGAACCTCTTTCCGAAATAATTCTCATCGGACGGGAATTTCTCGCGCACGAAATCGGCTGAACGGTCCCAAAGGAGCTCAAGGTCTTGCATGCGGGTGTTGGCTGACCACTCCCCAAAGCGCTCCTCAAAACCGAGGGAAAGAACCTTGTTCCAGGCAACCTCCCGGACGGTCTTTTCCGCAGCCGGAAGAAAAACGTCTGAAAGGACCTGCTTGACAGAATCTGCCTTTTGGGAAACCAAGTCCCGGTAGTTTTTGATTGCCATCCATATCTTAGCAAAGACCACTTTATAAAGGTAATTAAGAACAAGCCAGTCTGAGAACGCCGATAAAAACCTTTGCCGAACGGCAATCCCTAAATATCCGGAACGCTCTTGCTTCCCGTGAACACCTTATTTCACTTCTTCTTCAACTATCTTGTCGTTTCCGGGGCGTTCGGCATCCCTGTTGCCCGGGAGGAGATTCTCATTATCCTTGCGGCATCGACATTCATTGACATCGACCATCTGGCATACATAATCCGGAAAAGGCGGCTCCTTGCGAAATTCAATCGGCGGCTTGGCCCGGAATCCCACTCCGAACTGCACGAGCTTTTCGGCCTGACACTCTTCTCGGCATTCTTCCTGGCCGCATATTTCCTCGGCTGGGGGCTTGTCGCGAAGATTTCGGCGCTCTGTTTCGTGCTTCACCTCGCGGTTGATTTCGCTTCAGGGAAGACAAGACCCCTCAGGCCCTTCTCGCGGGAGCTCGTTTATTTCCTCCACTTGAGCATCAGGAAAAAGGTGATTTTCGAAATTCTCATGACTCTGGCTGCGGGAGGCGCTTTCCTTTTACTTTGGCTCGGATGAAACCTATAAAACGGCTTTGGCTGATCGAATTCCTCAGGGAGTTTTATGAAAAGCTGGTCGGGAAACTGCCCCTGCCCAAAATCAATCCGAACATTCTTTCGCTCCTTTCGATTGCGGCAAGCATTCTCTTCGTTGTGGTTTTCGGGATTTCAAGAACCGTAGGAATCCTCGTTCTTCTGTCGGCGATATTGCTTGACGGGCTTGACGGGGCTGTCGCAAGGAAATGGAGGGGAGCTTTCAGGACATCCGAAGAAGCCGGCTATTGCGTTGACCTCTATTCGGACAGGCTTTCTGAGGGGATAATCTTCTCGGTCTTCTTCATCCCCTGGTTTCCTTTGTTTGCTGCAAACTGCCTGCTTTCCTTCTTCGGCGCTGGGGCGCGGCGGCACATCGTTCTCCCGCTGAGGGGGGTTTTCCTTTTCTGGCTTTTGCTTTTCGGGAGCGCATAACTCGATAAAACGACCCGTTTTGACCAAAAACGCTTAAATATTCGGCCTGAACCTGTCATGCCAATGAGGGGCCAAGCAGTTCCGCTCGGAATGGGGAGCAAGGCTGATTACTATACCCAGCTCTACAAGCAGGCTGAGAAAAAGGATGTTCCTCTTGCGCTCGTAATTGTTGCCGGCGTTTTCATCTGGGTCCTTATTTTCGGCTCGGTTGTTGCTTTTGCGCTGATTGCGCCCTGCAGTTTCACAAAGGCACTGATTGGCCAGGAAACTTTTGAAAAGTTCAGGAATCCGGCGCTAAGGACGCCCCCCTGCGATCCCGCGCGCGACCCGACCTGCGTGGTCTGGAAGCTTGACAACAACAATGATTGCGGATGTTTCCTGAGGTATACCGTGATAGGCAAGGGCTGCCCCGGCTATCTTGAATAGCGGGTTTCGGGGGAAAAAACTTATTACTGCGCGCGCTCTTTTTTCGGGAATGGCTTCCGAGAGCGGGAAAGCGATTGTCCTTGACTCGACCTGTTTCATCCAAGCCTGGAAGCTTCCTGATTTTCAGCGATTTGCGCTTTTCACAACCGGGCTTGTTGCCGGAGAACTCAGGTCAGCCGAAGCTTCGGCAAGGTTTTCCCAGGTCGGGAGGGTGAAAATCCGAAACCCATCGAAAGAATCGGTCGAAAAGGCGAAGAAGCTTTCGGAAAAGATAGGCGACAGGAGGCTTTCGGAAGCGGACGTTTCCGTCCTTGCCCTTGCGCTCGAGCTTGCTCTTGAGCTTCCCGGCGCGGCAGTTGCGACCGATGACTATTCCCTCCAGAACGCCTGCAGCAACGCCGGAATCGACTTTTTTCCGGTTTCCTTCAGGGGGATTGGGAAAAAACGGAAGTTTTCCAGCCGGAAACTCCCTTAAAACCGGAATCTGGCGGACAACCAATAAATAGGTGAAACTATTCTTAGTAATCGTCTTGTTTGGGGCGGAGCGCGAGTTCGGATTGAACTCGGCGAGGAAAAAGCTTGAGCAAAGTGAAGAAGGGTTTTTGTCTGTCGGCGGGAATGGTGAACAAAAGAAATGCCCGCACCGAAATCAACGAAACAACAGATGATAAATAGGTCTATCCTGGAGTTCGAACCCTTGGGGGAAACCCTCGGGGAGACCCTCGGAGAATTTATCGAACCCGAGGAGGAACCCCAGAAAAAGGAGCAGGTCCTCCTTCTCTGGCGCGACCTCTCGATGGAGCTCGTAAAGATCGACCTTGCGACTGTCAGGGCGAATTTGGACCGGCTTAGCTGAGCAAAAAACGGCGGTTTTTCCGGAAACTGTTTTAAATCTAGTTAGACCTAGCTTCGGATGGCAGTTGGGACTGGCTTGTGGGTGCCGCTCTGCGCATCTGGCTATGACACAACTTATTCGCATCGTGGAAAGGCCTCCCCTTACGGCTGGAAAGGAAAAGAGGAACTTGCAAAGGAACTTCTTGAGGCGCGCCACACTGCCGCGCGGGAGCTGCATTCCCGGAATTATCCGCTTGAGCAGCGCTATGCGTTCGCCCTTAGGGCGCTCACCTCCGCTAAGGAGACCTTGCTCAATCGCCTGCCAACTGGAATCGGGGAAGGGGAAGAAGGTCCCCGGCAATATGCTGAAAGGAGATTTGCCGAGGAACTTGGCCGGATTGAAACAGAATATGCCCGGCTGCTCAGGGGGCCTGAAACTGGCGTGGCGGTCAAATCCTAGGAAAACCATAAAAAGGACTTTTGAACCTCTTTGGAATGGTCAATGAACCTTTCTAAAGTTTTCAGGAACCTGACACCTGAAGAGTTCGCCCAAGCGGAAAACTGGTATGTCCGGCTAATTCCTGCCGAGCAGGAGCGGATCTATCAGACTCTTGAAGCGATTAATGGAACTAGATTTGATATTGGAGAGGGCAACGTAATTGACACGCGGGAAATGGCAGTTATTGTAGCAGGCTCGAGCATTGGCGGAGAAGAATATCGGGACATTGACCTCTTCCTCCTTTCGGAGACTTCCCTTGCGGATGGAGATGGCGCGAGGCCTTTGCCAAACATCCAGATTGCGGAGCAACTGAAAGGAGCGCCCACTCTTCCGTCCTATGCATATCCCTTGGCGGAATATCCCCTTGCAAAAGTGCTTGGATGGGAACCCCCCGCTCTCCTCGACTCTCGAGAAAAGGGCCTTGGCGCAAGGGTCACAATCTCTGTTCTGTACGAGCTTTTCGGCTTTACGGAAAGAAGGGAAGGTCATCCGGACGACTTCCTTGAGCCATTTGAAGTGCTTAAGGAAATTCAGGGAGTTCCGGAACTGATTAGCTACAATTTTGGCGCCGAGGGAATAATCAAATACAACCGGGAGCTGGGCTCGAAATTCCTCGTCCTTAGCAGGCAGTATTCCTTTCC
>JAZDJS010000041.1:0-2650 GCA_043803745.1 archaeon | reverse complement strand
TGGTTATAAATTTTGAGGCTTTTTCAGAGCTTAAACGTTGAGTTTGGAACGTTGAACGGAGTGAAATCCGTTGAAAACGGGAAATCTTTAGGCGCGTCAGAGCTTGAAGGTTGAGCTAGAGGCGAAATCTGGAGCCTTAGAGACGGAAGGCAAATCGCAGAACAAGCTCAAAGACAATCACGCCCGCGCAGACAGCCATCACTGCTTCCGGGGAAAGCTCGAAAGCGCTCTTGACCTCGTCGGAATAGCGGAGGAACCCGCCGCCGCCCGAAGGGAGGCGTCCGTCTTTTGATGATGAAGCCATTCCAAAGGTCCGCCGTCCGCCTTTAAATAAAATGCTGTTTCACTGGCTTCCTGGAAACTGAGTGTGCGGGTTCATTTAACGCGCGTTTGCAGCTTTCTTTTTCCCGAAGGCTCTTTTCTCTACCAAAGAAAAAAGGGCTCGGTTATTTCCTTTGGCTGTAGTAGAGCTTCTCGACCCGGGAAAGTTCCTCCTTCGGTTCCGCCGGATACGCAACTTGGAACGCCTTGCCAGTCTCGGGATCCTCGAAGAAAATAACCCATTTGCCCTTCTTCCGCCCGTTGTTGAAGACGCAGCCGGGAAGGAAAAGGTGGTGGTGCCAGGAGATTCCCCGCTCGGTAAGATCCCGTGCCCTTGAGAGGAGATTTTCCAAACGCGGATTCCCCGCCGTTTTGCCTTCTTCTGAATCGGAAGAACCGAACCCAATCCCGTGCCGGAGTTTGAGGAGCTTCTTTCCGAGGGAGAAATTCCTCCGCTTCGAGAGGGAAAAATAGGCGGCCCTTCCTGCTTCGTTCTCAAGAACGAACACGTGCATTTTCCCGAACTTGTTGGAAAACTCGTTGAAGAAGCAGCCAGGGGTGAGAAGGTGGAAATGCCAGGGCGTCTTGCCTGCTGAAAGCCTGCGGGCGATTGCCTCTATTTCCTGAGAGGGCGTTTCCTGCATTGCCTTGAACATTTCGGGAATGCCCCTCCGGCCAACAACAATAAATAGCTTCCCTGCATCCGGATGCCGAATGGAACGCGGAGAGCCTGTTGGGACTGTTGCGCGCGGCTGGATCGAGTTCTCAACCGGCGGAAACTCCTGGAAGCCTGTCGTGCGGATTGACGAGCTTGCCAACAGCGAATCGCAGCAGGACAGCCAGTACAACCTTTTCGGGCTCCTTTTCGGCGTGCGGAATTATGCGGGCTTCGCGCCCGTTGCCGGGGTCCGGGGTCTTCCCGACAACTGCAGCGGACTTACACGGGAAATTTTCGAGGTGGGAAAGGCGCGATTCCATTCCCCAAGCTGGATAAGCCTCGGGGAACTGAAGGGGATCAAGTTCTCCGGCTTGAAAAAGTTTGAGGACCCCTTCCCGCATTTCTACCGGGTGGAGGATGGAATCGAGGTTTCGGTAAGGGCGCCCGGATTCTCCGCCGAGGACCTGAAAAGGCTCGCCGCTGAGAAGTCAATCAAGAAAGGCCCCCTTGTTGCGAAGCTCGAACCCGTCCGGAGGAAGGACATACTTTCGCGCGGATGGCTCGTCCTTGTAGCTTTCATGGAAGCCCTTTCATCAAGCCTTGCCGGGGGAAGCGAGGAAAATGTCCGGGTTGTTGTCTGGTTCTCCGACCGTGCGAATCCAAATGAGAGCGGGGTTGCCCCGAAAATCGGCGGCGGCAATCGCCACAATGCATATGCCTCCCGGCAGCCCTGACGATTCTCTCAGGTGCTGAGAAGGAGATTCTGGAGGAAAAACACAATCCCGATTGCCGCAAGCCAGATTTTCCAGCTCCAGGAGAATATCTTGGCTCCGTCAATCGGATTCAGCGGGATCAGGTTGAAGAGCGCAAGGGCGAGGTTTATCTCAATCCCGTAAGCGGAGAACTGCCCAAGGAAAGGGGATAGCGCGAAGAAAACCAGGGCAAGGACTATGTTTGAAAGGGGTCCGGCAAGCCCTATTTTCCCAACTTCCGCTTTCGTAAGATAGTTCTCGCGGAAAAGCATCGGAAGGTGGCCCTGTCTCTTGTAAGGCTCGAAATATGCCGCTCCGGGGGCAATGAAAGTGAAGCCCGCGAGAATCTTCATTGCAATAGCAAGGAGAAGTCCCCCCGTCCACATCCGGTATTCGCTCCTCACGCCGAAATGCTGGGCAGTAAGCTTGTGGCTCGACTCGTGGATTGCGAATGCCGAGCCGACAAGGAGGAAAAACACTGCCAGAGACATTGCTATGCAGCCGGCGCCAAGGTTGCATCCGGAAAAGGGATATGCGAAAACCAGGGAAATCACGAGGGCTGAGATGAAGAGGTGGGCGAGCTCGGTGAGGGAGAAGTAGAACCTTGAGAAGATGAAGAAGGTTTCCCCCCGCTTTCTCCGGAGCATCCGAATTGGCTCCGGCCCGACTATAAAAAAACTGCCCCGGGCAGTTTCCGCCGGAGTCCGGGGATATGGGCGGCCCCGACAAGGAGGAGGACTCTCTTTTCCTCCGGGATTTTCTTCAGGTTCTCCGCAATTGCGTGGTCCCGCTCGGAAACAATCGCCCGGTAAACCCCGGGGAATTCCCTCTTCATCTGGAAGAGGATTTTCCGGATTAATTTTTCCTCGGGAACGGAAGAGATGTCAAACTCGATTTTCTCCCTTTTGGCTGAAAAGAG
>JAZDJS010000040.1:0-6876 GCA_043803745.1 archaeon | reverse complement strand
CGTCGGGTCGATTACGATCACCGGGATGTTTTTCAGCAAAAGCTCCTCGACAATTACCTGCATCGAGACCGACTTGCCCGAGCCGGTTCCTCCGGCGGCGACCATGTGCGTCTGTATCTTGTCGATGTCATAGTACGCGTTGAAAGTAGTTTCAGCGACTTTCCCGAGCCAGATTGAGCGGGCGCCCGCCTTCGGCAGCTTGCTCGCATCGGTTGCAACGTATTTCTGCTTCTTCTTCAGATAATCCTTAAGCTTGTGGTAGCCCTTGTACCCGAGGAAAATCAGCGGGGCTATCACCAGGTAAATCACGTATGCGAGGGGATTGTCGACAAGGGTGTAGAGGATTGAGAAAAGGAAAAAGGGCCGCTCAACCCGGAAATAATCGGCGGAAGTCACCGTGGAATTGTATTCCGGCGAGAAAAGGCTTGCTTCAATAACATACGGTCCGGTTGTCGTGTTCCGCGGCATGTAGAAAACCTCGTTGAAGGTTTCCCGGTAAAGGAGAACGCCATCCTTCGACTCGTTGAAAATCATGTTCGAGGAATTCTGCCCGTCCCAGATAACGTAGGTCAGCCGGTATTGCGAGGATATTTTCGTTCCGGTGTTGAAGGAAAGCTTCGTGTAAATGCGGAACGGCTCGCCCGGCTGGACCTCCTTTGTAATCGCATTTATCTCAATCTGGAAAATCCTCTGCCCGAGCGAAGGGGAGGTTTCTTCCGAAAAGGCGGGCTGAAGGGGGACCGTCAAGAGAATGAAGAAGAGGAGAAAAAAGGCAGCTGAAAAGGGGCAGTTTCGGCGCATTTTTAATCAGTTGGGAAATCTGATTTATATAACTCCCGTTCGCTGTAACTGCAATAACGAAAATGCGCGTCAGGCAAGAAGTTGGAAGGAAACTGGTCCATGCCGTATACGGGCTTTCCCTTGCGTATGTCGTTTTCAGCCTTGAAAAGCCCGTTTCAATAGCTTTGCTGACCGCCCTGTTCATCTTCGGGGGAATCCTCCTTGAAAACCGGAGGAAGCTCCCATTGACAAATTTCCTCCTGAGGACCCTCGGAAGGAAAGGAGAGGCAACCGGCAAAGGGCCGCTCTCGTTCACAATGGGCGCGCTGATTGCGGTCGCCCTCTTTCCGCGGAATTCAGCGGTCTGGGGGATAATTTTCCTTGCAATCGGCGATGCAATGGCGACTTTCGCAGGAGTTTACCTAAGGAAAACTCACAGAATAGGCGCGGTCAAGAACAAGACCTGGGAGGGCTTTTTCGCATGCTTTCTGAGCAACTTCGCTGTTGCGGCCTTTTTTTCCGGGCTTCCGCTTGCAAGGGTTTTCGCAGCAGCGATTTTCACGGCTTTTGTCGAAGTCGCAGTCCCGAGGGAAATTGACGACAACCTCCTCATTCCGTCTTTCGCAGCGGTTTTCTTTTGAACCGGTCAGGGGGAACGCCTTGGAGAAAAAACCTTTATATTCAGTCACTGTGCGTAGTTCTAACAAAATGGACAAAATTAGGGCTTTTATTGGAAGTTCGCTTCTTTTCGCTTTTTTCCTGGTTGCGCCAATTTTCGCTTCAAACGAGCTTCAGGCAGAGGTTTCCCCGAAATGGGTCAACACACTTTCGGAAACGGACTATGTCCTTGATTTCGAGAACCTTGCGGCATCTGCAGATGCAGTCAACGAGATACGGATCCCCAAGCCAGCCAACAATGCGACGAAAATAACCTGCGGTTCCGCGCCCGCCGGCTGGGATCTTGCGAGCCCGTTCGGAACCGCGATCTGCGCATATGCGACGAGCGAATCCCCGATTCAGCCCGGAGGGCTGGAGCGAATCCCCCTCAAAATTTCCTTTGCGGAGCTCCCATTGAACATAACCATCCTGGCAAAGGACAACGGGACCGACAACGTCCAGACGCGGTTCGTCCTCGGGATTAGTTTCGACAATACGACCCCGGCGGAGATTAAGATATCATCCCCCGCTCCGGATTCCTGGGAACGGCAGGGCCTTGGAATTTACTTTGACGCAACTGCCGACGACGCCGACTCGGGGATTTCCTCATGCACGGTTTCCCTTGGCAGCACTTTCCTGGGCAGCCTCAACTACAGCAAGGAAGATGGAAAATGCAAGGGGATAGTCTATCTTCCTGAAAGGGTTCCGGAGGGAAAGCAGGTAATTGTTGTTTCCGAAAGGGATGCGGCGGGGAATGAAAAGACTCATCTGGTCCAGATAACCGTTGACAATACGCCTCCAAAAATAAAGAGGGTCGAGATACGGGACATCGGAGGGCTTGTCAGCGGCTTCGTCCGGCCAGGCACGGGGTTTGAAATCGTCGCCCAAATCGAAGACGGAGGGTCCGGATTTTCCGAATCAACGGTTGAAGCCGACATTTCCAAGCTTGTCGGGGTTGACGGCGCGATCTCAATCAAGCCGGAGAAATGCGACGTTTCATCCTGCAAATGGACCGGGACGGTCGCAAGCGCGGCGCAGGACGGGGAAATCCTCTCATTCGTGGTTTTCGCATCAGACAAGGCTGGAAGCGGAATTGCGCTTTCCGATTCGGTCGCACGGGTGGATTCCGAAAATCCCCTGATTTCGGTTTCCGGGACCGTTGAGGACATCTCCTCAAGGTCGAAAGTGCCGCTCTCGTTTTCCGTAACGGACGGCTCGGACGGGAGCGGAATCTCGACCGAGGGGATTGTCGTTGAGCTTGACGGCGCGCAAGTGGAGAAATCCTGCACTGGCGGGAACTGCCTGATTGATATCGAATTTTCGGACGGCAAGCACATCCTGAAGATTCTCGCAAACGACAACGTCGGCAATCCGGCAACGCCCTATTCAAAGGAGTTCCGGGTTGACACGAAAGGGCCTTCAATCAGCGCCGCAACCGTCAAGTACCGGATTCTTTCCTCCCTGACTGGCGTACTCATCCAGGCGACAATCTCGGACGCGACAACGGATGTCAAGAGCGCGCAGATCGTTTCCGCAGGGAAGACAATTGAGCTTTCCAGGAACGGCGCAATTTGGTCCGGCGTCGTTGTCCCGCAAGCAGACCTTAAACTCGTCAGCGAAATAGAGATTTTCGCCGAGGATTATGCTGGGAACCGCGCAAGCGCGAAAATAGATGAGAAGCTATTCCAAGTCGTCGTGGCGGGAATCCTCTCGCACGTTTTCGGGGGGATTCTGCTTGCGGTCTTCCTTTACTGGGCGTATTCGCGGACGCTCAAGAAGCGGAACGTCACGGCCCATTTCGAAAGCTACAAGCCGGAGACTTTCAGGGAGAAGCTCGAGAAGTTCTGGTTCGACCTAAAGCGGAAGCTGAAATTCCCGAGGAAACAACATCACGCAGAACATCCGCATCATCATGACAGCAAGCCCGAGGAAAAGGCGGTTGGGCCTGCGGAATCCGGAGAAGAGCTGAAGAAATAGAGATGGTCGACTTCAAGAAGATAGCGCTTGTTGCGGCGATCGCGGTTTTCCTCGCGGTCTTCGTCATTGCGGGGATAGACCTTTTCGTCAAGCAGCCGGACTATGCTGATTACTGCAGGAGCGCCGAAAGGGCATATCCGGCGTTCGGAAAGGAAGGGTATGCTATCAACTGCACGGCGCTCCCTAACGGCGGGCCGACCGAATACGCTGACGTCTGCGGGGAGAAACGAGGGTTTGTCGACTACCGGTATGATTCCAACGGATGCCCCTATGAGAAATTCTGCAACACGTGTTCGGAAGAATACGAGGCTGCCAGAAAGCAGGTGAATTTCGCTTCATACATCTTCACCGCAATCTTCGGCTCGCTCGCGGTTGTCGCGGGGGTCGTCATCCCGGAAGCAATCGAAGCAATCGCAAGCGGGATACTCTACGGCGGGATGATCCTCCTTGTATTCGGCACCTTCGCTTATGGCGACCTCTCGAACAAGTATTTCAGGTTCTTTTCAATCGGGTTCAACCTGATTTTGATTATCTGGGCGACCTGGAGGAAGGTTGAGTCAGCCAGGACGAACTCGGTTGGAAACGGGAAAAAACGGAAGCGCTGAAAAAGAAAAAGCCTTTTAAGCGAAAAGACCATTCAGTAATGGCAAAAAATGACTCTCCAGAGAATCCTTCCCGACGACGTCCAGGCCCTTGAGCAAATCAGGAAGGGTGAAAATCTCCTTAAATCCTGGCTTGACAGGCACACGAGGGACTCTGGGACCGACTATTCTCCAAGGGAAAGACCGGGCCTTTTCGGGAAAAGGAACGAAGCGGCAACCCTTGAGGAGCTTGAACGGGCAATCTCCCCTGCAAAAAGTTTCATTGATTCTACGATGGGGCTTGCCGGCGAGAGAATTGGGTTCTCAGTCCTTCCGATAACCGAAGAGAACCTGAAAAAATATTCTCCCGAGAAATACGCAGCCCTCCTTGAGAACGGCAGGGCCTGCCTGGCTCTTGCGGGAGCTTCCGCAGCCGGCGCAATAGCGGCAGCGGTCTTCCCGGAGCAGGCGGAGAGGATACTCGGCTTTTCCGGCGGAATGGGGATTTTCTGCTACCTTACCCGGACTTTTGGAAATTGGCAGGCATACCGGAAAGAGCCCGTTTATGCAACCGAGATTGACCGGGAAAAAGGGAGCATCAGAACTATATCCTGTCATAGGAAAGGGGATGTTGAGCTTTACTGGCTCCCCCTCCGGGCTGCGGAATTCTACGCATACCCCCTTCTCCCCGAAATCCAGGCAGTTCCCGGGGGCGAGGAAAGCTGCGAAATCGTCCTCGGAGCCCAGATGAACCTCCTGGTTTCCGGCTATGCCCGCTCAAGGGGTAGGTCCGAACTTTCAGAGGAGCTCCAGTGGGACAAGACAATCGCAGTTTCCGACGCGCTGGGAAAGGGCGACCTTGGAAACAAGGACACTAGACACCTGATCTACCTTGCCTTGCTTGAAGAATCTTCCCGGAGGGAAGGGCGCTCCCTGATAGCAGCCCAGAGGGAATATATCCTTCCGGAATACAGGGCATCTTGCCCGCTTCCGGAATAGCTAGCGCCCATTGCATTATGCCACAGATTTTCTTATAAACCGGGAAAAACTCCGGGAAGGTGTCAGCGGCAAAACAAGTTTCTTCTGGAAGTAAGACCAGGTTCGTTTTCGTTTTTGGCGGCGTCATTTCGGGCGTTGGCAAGGGGATTGTCTCGGCCTCAATCGCAGCGCTCCTCAAGGCGCGAGGCCATTCGGTTTCCTCGATAAAGGTGGACCCGTACATAAACGTCGATGCCGGGACGATGAGGCCGACCGAGCACGGGGAGGTTTTCGTCACCGAGGACGGGGGGGAAACCGACGAGGACCTCGGCCATTACGAGAGATTTTCCGGCGAGACAATACCCAAGGCAAACAACATAACGACCGGACAGATTTTCAAGACGGTCATCGAGGCGGAACGGGCCGGGAAATACCTCGGGAAGACGGTCATGCCGATTCCCCAGGTTGTTGACGAAATCGTTTTCCGGATCCGCGCGGCTTCGAACGGAAAGGAAATCTGCATTGTAGAGGTCGGAGGGGTTGTCGGGGATTACGAGAACGTGCTTTTCGTGCACGCGACCCAGAAGATAGCGATGCAAGAGGGCAGGGAGCGGTGCTGCAACATCCTTGTCGTATACATGCCGGTCCCGTCCCATATCGGCGAAATGAAAAGCAAGCCCGCCCAGCACGCGATAACGGCGATTTCCTCCCTCGGGGCTTTCCCGGATTTCTTGGTAGTGCGCGCATCCCAGGCGGTTGACGAAGTGAGAAAGGAAAAGATTTCCTCCTCAACGAACATCGCAGCAGCGAACATCGTCTCCTGCCCGAACGTCCCGAACGTTTACGGCGTTCCGCTCCTCCTGGAACGCCAAGGTTTCCTTGGGAAGATTTTGGCCAAGATTGGCATTGCCGAGAAAGCTCCGGATCTTGGGAAATGGAAATCCGTCCTAGCCTCGATGGACAGACCGAAGCGGAAGGTGAAAATAGCGATGATTGCGAAATACATTGAAAGTGGGAGCTTCAGGCTTGCCGACTCCTATGTCTCGATTTCCGAGGCGCTCCGGCATGCCGGCGCCCACCTCGGCGTCGGAGTCGAGCTTTCCTGGATCGATTCCAAGAAATATGAACAGAATACGTCAACTCTTTCCGAGCTTTCCGGATTCGACGGGGTGATGGGTCTTCCCGGATTCGGGAATGCCGGTGTCGAGGGGAAAATCCTTGCAATAAGGTTCGCGCGGGAGAGGAAAATCCCCTATTTGGGAATCTGCTACGGGATGCAGTTGGCCCTTGTCGAGATTGCCCGGGACGTCTGCAAGCTCAGAAAAGCGCACACGACGGAGTGCGAATCCGAGACGGTTGACCCGATTGTAATGATACTTCCGGGGCAAACCGAGAACATTTCAAAAGGGCGGATGGGCGGGACCCTCCGCCTCGGCAGCCATCCGGCAATCCTCGGGAAAGGGACCCTCGTCAGGAAAATCTACAACGGGGCCGAGCGGATTGAGGAACGGCACAGGCACCGGTATGAGGTCAATCTTGCCTACCGGAGCCAACTTGAGCGGGCGGGGGTTGTTTTCTCCGGGACGAGCCCGGATGGAAGATTGATGGAATTCATGGAGCTCAAAAGCCATCCGTTCTTCGTCGGGACGCAGGCGCATCCGGAATACAAATCGCGCTTCCTTTCGCCGTCGCCGCTTTATCTCGGGTTCATCAAGGCGTGCGTTGGGGCGAAGCAGCTCTTCACTTCCGGAAAACAAGCGCAATCCCGATGAGGATCAGGACGAACGGCCAGAGTTTCCCCCAGTTCAGGAACGCCTGGCAGCAGCCGGACTCGTAGACAAGGAAAATTACCCCGAAGGCGACAAGAAAAAGCCCGAAGATTGCGGGACCTCTGAGCCCTGAC
>JAZDJS010000039.1:0-3095 GCA_043803745.1 archaeon | reverse complement strand
CTTCGCTTCGGTGAGGGTGGTCATTCCGACAACATCGTAGCCAAGCCTTCTGAGGTCGTCGATTTCCTTCGCGGTTTCAAACTCAGGTCCCTGCTTCAAGGCATATGAGCCGCCGTCATGAATCCTGCATCCGAGTTCCCTTCCAGCATCAAGGAGCGCGTTCCGTATCTTAGTGGAATAAAGGGGATTGACGCCGAAATGGGCAGGCGTTATGAAATTCTTCCTTGTCTGGGCAAGCTCGCCTCCTCCGTCAAGGACAACGAAATCGCCGACAGCGTATTTCTCGTTTATTCCCCCGACTGCGGCGGTTGTTATTATCGCCTCAACCCCTTTCTCCCTCAAAAGCGCTATTTCCGCTTGATATGCAACCTCGTGCGCAAGCCTGAAATGCTCCCTCCCATGGCGGGAAATGAAAACAACCCCGTTATCGCCTATTTTCCCCTCTTGGATTAGAGGGACGAGGGCGCGGTTCTCCCTGCGCAAATGCTCCCTTGTGTAGGCAAGACCCCCCAGTTTCCAGATTATTTTCCCAAGGAAAGTGAATTTCCCCAGTTCGCGCTTCTCAATTTCCCTGACAATGCAGTTTTCAGTTTCCGAGAATTTCCCGTCGAAAAGCGCAAGGGATCCGTAGAATCCGGAGCCGCCGATTATTCCTATCTTCATCGACTGAAGCCCGCTAAAACGGTTAAAAGACTTTTGGCGCGCATCCCTTAAGCTTAAATCCGCGGGGCGGGGGGACGGGAATGCTTCGGAAAAAGGAGCTTCCGGACAAGCTGATTTCAGCCCCGGACTCGAACGAGGTTTTCAACTCAATCAGCCACGGTGCCGGCGCGCTCCTTGCCCTTGCAGGCGGGATTCTCCTTGTCGTTCTCTCGGCCGTCAGGAGCAAGCCCATTCACCTTGTTTCGTTTGCGATTTACGGGACATTCCTTTTCCTTTCGCTCCTTTCAAGCACACTCCTCCACTCCTTCCTTGCTTTCGGTAGATACAAGCGCATCCTTGGGATACTTGACCATGCCGCAATATACCTCCTTATCGCCGGGACATTCATTCCGATCTGCCTTGTTGTAATCGGCGGCTTTTGGGGAATTGCCCTCCTTTCAGCCGTTTCGGCTGCAGCGCTTGCGCTGATGCTAATCAAATCATTCGCGTTCTCCCGGCTCGGAAAGGCATATTCAATAATTTCCTACCTTTCCCTTGGCTGGGCCGGGGTTGTTGCCGGCGCGCTCGCGTATGGCAAGGTCGGATTGCTGCCCCTCGCGGTCTTTCTGCTTGGCGGCCTGCTTTACACGGTCGGCTCAATAATATTCTTCACAGGAAAACCCAATCCATTTCCTCCGGTTTTCGGCAGCCATGAAATTTGGCATTCCTTCGTCCTTGCGGGGAACTCGGTTTTCTATTTCTCAATGCTTTTCTTCATTCTGCCGCTTGGTTGAGCCAATCGGATTCGCGGGATTTCCAGGGAAAGCTTGACCGGCGTTATCGAGATGAAGCCCTTCTTCAGCGCAAGGGCATCCGTTCCCTTCCCGAACTCAGGCTTATGGACGCCGCCCCAGTTGTGGAACTCCCGCCCGCTTCTGCGGAAGATGCTTCCGTATTTCAGGTTCGTCAGGCTTGTGATTTTCCAAGGAGTCTTTTCAGACACTCTGCTTTCCGGGAAATTCACGTTAATAAGGTCCGCTTTTTCCGGGAACTTTCCAAGCAAGTCCCTGCAGATTTTTCCGGCAATTTTGGCGGGCGCGGCCCAGGAATAGTTCCGCGAGTTCTCGGGTCTTCCGAACCGGACCCTCCTTGAGAACGCAACACCCTTCACTCCGAGAATCGCCCCTTCGATTGTCGCGCCAATCGTCCCCGAGGAGAAAAAATGGGAAATCCCGATGTTTTCCCCGAGGTTTATCCCCGACACAATCAGCGCCGGCTTTTCCCGGAATAAATGGAAGACTCCGAGCTGGACGCAGTCGGCGGGCGTTCCGGAAATCGCATGGAAATCCCGTTTCATTCTCCTCACCCTAACCGGCGAATGCCTTGTGATCGCCTTTCCAATCCAGCTCCTCTGGCTTTCCGGGACAACGGTCACGACCCGCGCGAATTCCGAAAGCTCCCGTTGCATGGGCTCGAGCGACGGCGAAGCAAGCCCGTCGTCGTTGGTCAGGAGGATTGTTTTCTCTCTCATTCCCGATAGCCCGTTTCAAAGGTAATAAAACGCTTTCCCCGCTGAGCCTGTCAGATTAAGGGGTTGAGAAGCAGATTTTTCCGGCTTTCTCATATTCCTCTCCAACCGCCCCGAAGAATGGCGCAAGCCGTTCAGGTTCCGCCAAGCCGGCGGGAAGCCCAATGAAAACGTAGTTTTCCGGCCCTTGGCCGTTGACAACTGAAAATCCAAGCGACCCGAAAGGAGTTTCTACAGTGCCCCTCGCACGCCCATACCTCCCCGCCCAGTCAAGCCCTTTCGCAGCAGCACGCATAATTGCAACAGGGTCCCTGGCGCCTTCCAGGTTAAGCGTTGCTCCGGAAAGTTCAAGCTGCGGATAATCGACTGCCCGTTCATCGGTATATTCCCCTTTCCAGGAAACTCCGACAGGACCTGAGTAGAGATAGACCGTGAGGCTGGCTGGAAGTTCTCCAATCGGGGAAACGTCAACGGGCCTGATTTCAACTCCTGGAAGAGCCGCCTTGCCCTCTGCGAGTCCTGCGTAAGAATCCAAACATTTCCGGAATTCAATATCCCAGTGAAGTTCACCAACCCCAACTGCGTCAGCACCCCCCATTCCAGAATGGGAACTAAATCGGCTTAAAAAGCTTCGTGTTCATAAAGAGAAAATTTGGCGCCGGTGAAAATCCGAAAAAAACGCCCGCGTTCGCTCTTTTATTTCCTATTTCTCAGAATTTCTTCGGATGTTTCGGAAGGCAGGCTAGGCAGTAAACCGGGCGCCCCTCTCGTGGAACGAAAGGAACCTTTGTCGGTTGTCCGCAGTCCGCACAAACCGCATCGTGCATTTCGCGCGGTCCGCCGAAGCTTCTTCTGTTTCCTCTATCAAAGGCCATTTTATTTTTTCAGTTATTAGGCCTTTAAAAGATAATGTTTTTTGGCTTTT
>JAZDJS010000038.1:0-27430 GCA_043803745.1 archaeon | reverse complement strand
CCGACATACTCAATCGTTCTCCTCTGCAAGATAAACCCGTTCTGCCAGTCGAATTTCGACGGGGTCAAGGCAGCATCCAAATGGTATGCGCCCCTCTTCACTCTACTGACTGCGATAGTCCTGATATACCTAGGATACCGCGCCGGCCGGGACTGGTTTGTCGGGGCGCTCCTGTTCATTATAGTCCCCGGGGCGCTGTTCCGTTCAGTTGCCGGTTTTTCGGACAAGGACACCGCAGCATTCTTTTTCATGATTCTTTCGCTTTATTTTGTCTATCGCTACATAAGCGAGGAAAGCGCAATCTCGGCCCTAATTTACGGGGCATTCGCCGGAATCTCAATGGGGCTTGCAGCGCTTTCCCTTTCCGCCTACATACTCTACGTCGCACCCGTCCTTTTCTTCGAGGTTCTGCAGGTTTTCAGGCACAAGATATCGAAGAGCCTTTTCGGCACTTTGCCTTTTGCACTTCTGCCGGTTGCAATGAGATTCCGCTATGGGAACACCGGGGGGCTCAGCTTTGCGACATCAACAATAAACCTTGCAATCTATGGGGTTCTTGCTTTCCTAGCGATCTCCTATTTCGTTTTCAGATTCAGGAGCCGGTTGAAATTCCTGCACGGAAAGCAGAACGAGAAGGAGTATCTCCTCGCGATTTCCCTTGCGCTGACCGCGATTTCCGGGCTTGCCGGACTACTTGTAATGGGAATATCCCCGGTCAATATGGCGGCTTCGGTGTTTTCCCAGTTCACCAACCCCTTGCGCGCCTCGGTCCACGGGACGACCGTCGGTGAGAACCAGCCGACAAGCTGGGCTTGGCCTTGGGAAGCGGCATTCCCGCTCGGAGGCAACTCCTACTGGGGTCAGATGGGCGCAATCTTCCCAATCTCCCTCGCAATAGTCGCGATTCTGTTCATATCCGGGAAGGACGAAGACCTGCTGACCGCGCTCCTGCTAGCCTTCAATATATATGCGGCGAGCCGGGGCGTCCGCCTTTTTGTCAACCTCGTCCCTATTGCTGCTTTCGCAGCGGGGCAGGCGATTTCCTTCATATTCCATTCAGGCAAGAAAACCGCCTTCCTAATTTCCGGAGCGGCCGCAATAATCGCGACAGCCCCATTCGTTTTCATGTCCAAAGAATCAGTTCTGACATACCTCTTCCTTGTCGCGGCGGCAGGGCTCGTCATATGGGGGATCTTTTCAAAGGCATTTTCCCATCACGCGGCAAAATGGACTGCAGCCCTCCTCGTGCTTCTGATGTTTGTCCAGCTTTACCCAGTGACCTCGCGGGAAAGCTCAGGGGTGCACACGTCAGTCAGTTCCGAGTGGTTCGAGAACTTCAAATGGTCGGACCAGAACCTTGCGAAAGAAAGCCCGATTCTTGCCTGGTGGGATTATGGCTACTGGATACAGTATTTCGCGCGCAGACCCTCGGTCGCCGACGGCGGCAACCGCCTCCTGAAAATGGACCAGGAGCTCGGGCTCATGTTCACTGACAACGACGAAAACAGAGCAGCCGACTGGATGACGACCCTTCAATACCCGATAGTCACGCTCACCCTTTCGAAGGGCGACAATTCGTTCGAATACAGCAACGAGGTTTTTGCAAGGGAATTCTATGCCAATTTCGTCCCGGAGAAAACCCTCGTCAGCGGAATGTGCGAAAGCGGGGAGCGCATTCCGAAACTCTGCTCGGCATTTTCCATAGGTCCGGGAAGCGCAATCCCGGCAGGGGAATATTCCGCGGAGTTAATAGTGGATTACCGGGGGGTTTACTCCGGCCTGAAGGGAAAAGTCACCGTTCCCGAAATGCGCATTGAAGAAATGGAAAGCGTCAGCATAAGCGGGCCGACTGTCCAGGATCTCCGGGACAAGGGAGATGACACGGAGATAATCCCGTTCATCGAGGCGAATTCCTCCATCGGAAAGCTAGTGTTCGGATATGCGCCGGTCGAAATCAAAATTCCGGCTCCCCGCATAATGACCCACGATGCAACGATGATAGGCAAGATGGCTGCTGCCTCAAGCATCGGAGGGAGACCGGTCCAATACGTGGTTTTCCCGTTCTCGAAGGAGGCAGAAACGCCCTTGGGAACTGCGCAGATTTACGCTTCAAATCCCTATTTCATTGCTCTTGTCAACCAGAACCAGACGACCCTCCCGCTGATAGGCGTTTCCGGACAGAGCGGCGCTATGGCACTTTCCTCGATAGTCACCTACAACGGGATCTATTCGACGAACACAACGCTCCCCAAAGATCCGGGAAGCGCGATAATTGTCGGTGGGGCGGTTGTTTACGTGACGGAAGGGGGCGCCGGGAACATTTTCACGAGGACATATCTCCTTGACGGCGCGGGAACTTCAAGGTTCAGGGAGGTTTTCAGCAATGGGTTTGCGAAAAGCTTCTACGTCATTTAGGAAGGGACCCCTCGCAACAATTGTGATACCGACGCTGAACGAGGAGAAGAACCTTCCCCTGCTTTTCAAGGAGCTCGCGCCAATAAGGGCTTCGAGGAGGACAGAGATTCTGATTGTCGACGGGTTTTCAACTGACAAAACCGTGAAGATAGCCGAGAGAAACGGCGCGCGCGTTCTCTTCGACCGGGTTGGAAAGGGCTCGGCAATAATCAAGGGGCTTTCAAGCGCAAGGGGAAACGTCATCGTGATAATGGATGCCGACTGCTCCCATGCGGCAGGCGAGCTCCCCATCCTGATAGGAAAAATCGAGGAAGGGTACGACGTCTCAATGGGCTCCCGGTTCATGCCCGGAGGCGGAAGCGGCGACATAACGCTCCTGAGGTTCATCGGCAACAAGTTCTTCGTGAGTCTCGTCAACGTTCTTTGGAGAACCGGCTACACAGACCTCTGCTACGGTTACAGGGCGTTTTCAAGGGGCGCCGCCCGGGCACTCAGAAGTCAGCTTGAAAGCAAAGGATTCGGCATCGAGACCGAAATCTCAATCAAATGCGCAAAGCTCGGGCTTGCGGCAATAGAGGTTCCGAGCTATGAAAAGCCCCGCTTTTCCGGGGAAAGCAGGCTCAAAACATTCAGGGACGGTTTTATAATACTGAAGACAATTGCGAAGGAACGTTTAGGGAGCTGACCAAGCAATGGCAAGAAAACCAACCTTGATGAGCGGCGGAAAAATCCTCGGCATATGGGACGGACACGATGCCGGCGCAGCGGTTGTCAGCGAAAACGGGAAAATCCTCGCCGCGGTCAACGAGGAGCGATTTTCCCGGAAGAAGATGCACGCGGGGTTCCCCTACAAGTCAGTCGAGGCCTGCCTTGAGGTTTCCGGGCTTTCCGGGGACGAAATATCGGACGTTGCCTTTTCGACAACTGACTGGGCGAAAACAACCTCGCGGCTTTTCCCCAAATTCGGCCAGATGTACTATCAGTTCCGCAGGAGGAAAACGGACCGCCCCGCGTTCGTCAACCTAGTCAGATATTTCAAATTCATCTCAACGCAGCCGGCAAGACCCAAAGCGCTTCTCAGGAGAGTGAACGAGGCGCACGTTTCCGGCACCCTCCGCAAGATGGGGTTCGGGAAATTCAGGATCCATGCGGTCGACCACCATGCGGCACATGCGGCAACCGCATATTTTCCGTCCGGATTCGCTGATGGCGCGCTGTGTGTGACCCTTGACGGGATAGGCGACGGCCTTTCCGGGACGATAAACTACTGCGAAGACGGGCGAATCGACAGGATCGCAGAAATCCCCGCGCGCGACTCGATAGGAATATTCTTCGAGCAGGTCACGACCGTCCTCGGAATGAGGGAGCTTGAGGACGAGGGCAAGGTGATGAGCCTCGCCGACTACAGCCACAAGACAAGCAACAAAATGGCCGGGCTCTTCTCAGTAGACGGTCTCAGGCTCCGCGCAAGGCTCGGGCCGATCGCCCAGTACAATTTCCTTGAGCGACTTGCCTGGAGGACGCCCCCCGAGGATTTCGCGAAGATGGCGCAGGACACCCTCGAGGAAACACTTCTCAAGCTTTTCAGCAACGCGCTCAGGGAAACGGGCGCAAAAAAAGTCTGCTGGGCCGGAGGGGTTGCCTCGAACATAAAGCTCAACCAAAGGATACGGCAGGAGCTTCGCCCGAAGGACTGGTTCATATTCCCCCACATGGGGGATGGAGGGCTTGCCGCCGGAGCAGCCCTTCTCGTGGCGGGAGTCCCATATGAAAGGAAGCTTTCGGAAGTCTATTTCGGGCCTTCCGAAACGAAGGAATCGGTCCTGGACGAACTCGGAAAACGGAAGGTATTCAGGCATGCGGAGGAACGGAGGAACGGATGGCAAAAGTCTGCTGCGGAGATCCTCGGCGGAAACGATTTCTTCTTCCTCTTCCAAGGGAAGATGGAATACGGCCCCCGCGCCCTCGGCAACCGAAGCATAATAGCCCCCGCAAGCTCGATGGAAGTTAAGAACGAGCTCAATCTGAGAATAAAGGAGCGCAACTGGTACCAGCCATTCTGCCCGTCAATTCTCGAAGGCGAAGCGAGGCGGCTTTTCACCGATTATGACGGCGTCCCCGACAAATTCATGACAATGGGTTATTCCTGCAAAGCATCTGCGGAGAAGAAGATTGCGGCAGCGACTCACATCGACAATTCGGCCCGCCCGCAAATGGTTGGCAAGGAGAACGCGGAATACCTGGAACTCCTTTCGGAAGTGAGGAGAAAGACAGGCACAGGGGCAGTCCTCAACACAAGCTTCAACTTCCACGGCGACCCGATAGTCTGCCGCATCTCGGAAGCCCTCGACATGATGGAACGGACCGGAACCCGCCACATGTTCGCCGAAGGGGTTCACATCGAACTGAAGGCCGAAAAAGGAAGAAAATGAGCGGAGATCTTTTTCCAAACACTGTTTCGCAGTTTTCCTTGATCTCAAAAGGAGAGCCGATCCTCCTGATAATCTCCCTCGTGCTCCTGGTTTTTATGGGAGTTTTGACCGCGCGGGAAACGGCCAGGCAGCTAGGAGGAATAAAAAGAAATTACTGGCTGGTTTTCGCAACGGTTCTCGCTGCCGCAACTATTTTCAGGATTGCCGCAGTTCCCCTGACAAACCGCGTTTATTTCGACGAGGACCTTTATCTCAACACAGGAAAGAACATCGCGGAATCCCTCCGCGCCTGCATGTGCAACGCAGCGTTTGAGACCAACGGATGCAGCGATTGCATACTCAACAAAGCACCCTCGGCGCACCCGTTCGTCCTTTCAATATTCTCCCTATTCTTCGGCATCGGGCGGGCCCATTTTCTCAATTCCCTGATAGTGCCGACCCTTTCAATCCTGCTTGTATTCCTCTGCGGATATCTCCTTTTCAACAGCGCAAGGGCGGGCGTATTGGCAGCAGTTTTCGCATCAACAATTCCCGTTTTCCTCGAATGGTCAATGACGGCCGCAGCGGAACCGACGGTATTCTTTTTCTCCCTCCTTTCGCTGTTCATCCTCCTACTTTTTTCCAGGACACGGAGAAGCGCATTCCTCTTCGCGCTCGCCTGTTCGCTTTCCTTCCTTGCCCAGGCAAAGGCGGAAGGAATCCTGTTTGTCCCGGTTTTCGCGCTCGGACTCCTCATTCTCAACGGCCGAAAGCTCCTCAGAAAAATAATTCCTATTCTCCTCGCAGCAGCCCTATTCTTCCTCCTCTCATCAGTTTCGCTCTATCACGTCTACATTGCCGGAAAGAACAGCAACTGGGGCGCGGACACATCAGCCAAGTTTTCGGTCGAAAGCTTCAAGACGAACCTGCCAATAAACTCAAGATTCCTCCTTTTCGGCTATCCCGGAATAGCACACCCATTCATTCTGACAATTTCAGCTCTTGCAGGGCTCGTGCTTCTGCTCGCCCTTCCAGGGCGGCGCGGGGCAGCGGTTTTCCTCCTGACGTGGTTCCTCTCGTTTTTCTTCCTCTATTGCTCGTTCTATGCTGGCAGCGTCCGCTACGGGACGGATGTCCGCTACGCGCTGGCATACTATCCTGCGTTGACTCTTCTTGCCGCGGCAATCGGTTCCAAGTTCTCCTGGAAAGGTCTTGCGATATTCTCCCTCGTGATAATCGGAAGTTTCGCATTCAACTCACTCAGCCAGGTGACAACCCCAGCTGAAAAGATAGCCGAGGCCAAGCTTGCACGGGATTACAAAACATTCGTGTTCGGTGCGGACCTTCCTAGGAACTGCACAATCGCGTCCCACGTGACATCGATCTACAACGACCTTGGCATCCCAACGGTCCAACCCTGGTATCTCGAGGATCCCTCGCTCCTCTCGAAAACGAGGGAAAAACGCGAATGCCTCCTTTTCGACTACGGCTTCTGGTGCGCCGTTCCGCCCTTCAAGGATGACCAGTGCGCCCGGCTAATCTCTAGGATTGGCGCGGAAAAGGTCATTTCCGACAGCGCAGGAACATTCGGCTACTATTCCCTGGGAACTTGAGTGGGATGCAAAAGTATTTTTACCGAGTGCGCAACGACCGGTAATGAAAATAACAATTTCGAGCCTTTCGGGAGCCGGGACAACAACAGCATGCGAGCTCATTTCTCAGAAGCTGAAAATCCCCTTCATAAACTACACAATGCGCTCCCTTGCAAAGGAACGCGGCGTCCCGTTCGCACAGGTCCAGTCTGAGGCGGAAACCGACAAGACGCTAGACTACCTAGTTGACAAGAGGCAAATAGAGCTTTATGAAACGTCCGAGAGTTTCGTGACGGGCTCGCGGCTTTCTTGCTGGCTTGCTGACGCGGACCTTTATGTCTGGCTTTCAGCCCCCCTTGAAACAAGGGCAAGACGGAACATTGGCAAGGACAACCAAACATTCGAGGAATCGTTCGCATTTGTCAAGCAGCGGGACGAGAAAAACAAGGAAAGATATTTTGAAAAATACGGGATTGACATCAACAATCACAAACATATCGATATTGAGGTGAACACCAAGAACCTGGATGCCGAGCAGGTTGCGAGCGTAATCGCAGCGGCCGCAAGCGCAGTCAAGGAGTCCCGGGGCTTGCGGGAAAACCCATTCAGGAAGCAGGTGCTCCGGACAATCACGGAAAAGCTTTCTTCTGGCAAAGCCTGAGGACGAAGAGAGTCTCAAAACCGGGAAGCCGCGCTTCGCCAACAACCTCGACGCGGTAGAGCTTCCGCGCAGTTGCGGAAACTATTTTCGGAGTAAGCGAGGATATTAGGAAAAGTATCTTCCCGTCATCTTCAAGATGCCCCTCCGCGCTTTTCAGGAATTCGACAAGGACCTCGCCTTCCCCGCAGGACCATCTCCTGTCTTCGTAGCCGGGAAGGTACGGGGAGTTGAAAACAATCAGGTCGAAGTTCTCGCGCTTGGCAATGCGCGAGAAGAGGTTCCCTTTGACAAACTCAACGTTCCCTGGAAATTCCACCTTTCCCGCTTCCGGGTTCACGTCAACGGCAATGACTTGCGCGAAACTCTTTGCAAGTTTTTTCGCAAGAATCCCCGAGCCAGTCCCCATGTCACAGGCCCGCTTTCCGGAGAGCCCTTCTATTTTCTCCAACAGAAGTTTAGAATCTTCCTGGGGGTCGTAAACTTCCCTGGGCGCCGGAAAGTTCGGAGCAGCCATTCTTGGAATGTTTCTCGCCAGTATAAAGAATATTCGGCGAAATGAAACTAGTCATCGCCGAATACTGGCTGAGCGCAGCGAAGTCGATATTCGCAACAAGACGCCAGACAAACGCGAATATCGGAAAGTCACTCCCTCCCCGTCCATATATCATCCAAATCCCAAGGAACCCCATGGAAGCTGCCAAAGTCCAAGCGTGCCGAAAGTGCGGCAAATACTGGCTAATTGGCGGCAGTTCCACAAATTCTCCCAAGGGAGAAATAAGAAACAGGACACGGATTCACCAGTGCATAACCTGCGGAGCAGTCTCAGTTCTCCGACCCGCCGAACTTGCCCAGGTGACTCTGGGCGCTTTCTTTCCCCAGCCGACATCTGGGGATGGGAGCGTCGCCCCATTCCTTTCGGATAAACTGATTCTTGCCCGAGCAAGAGGGATTTTCTAAAACATGTCGCCGAAAGGTCTTTAAAAAGACCAAGTTGCCAATCGGATAAATATGTCACTGGAAAGAGCTACAAAAGGTGCAAAAATGTCAGAACTGGGGAACAAAATAAGAACGAAGTTGCCAAGAGTAATTCTCAACCTTGCGGTAATGTTTTCAATATGGTTTGTTGCAACGCTCATTTCCCCGGCAGTTCAGAGCCTCGGGGCAGTAATTCCCGGCTCCCAGGTTTCAACCGGGTTCCTAGTGATCGTTTCAATGGTCGTTGTAATACTTTATTTCGCGATTGCAGTCATTCAAGACGTTGTCGCAATTGCCGAAACTGCCGCAGAAACATTTGTGCATTTGACCCCGATGATCAAGGAAACGGAGGCGAACAGCGTGAAAAAGGCGATAAAGGAAATCGTAATCGCAATCCTGCTCGTCCTCTTGACGCCGTTCATACCGGGAACCCTTGCGCTTATTCCGGTCATTGGTCCGACAATTGCAACAGTCGTCCTTTTCGTCCTTATTGGCGCAGCACTGTCGCTTTTTTGGGCTTCCGGAAGAATATTCTACAAGGAGCTTTCAAGATACACCAATCACATTGCAGATATTGTTGCCGGGGAAACAGAGAAGCTGGAAGGCAGACGGCCTGTTGCGGGCAAGGCTAAAAAGGCAAAGAAGAAACGGTGATTCGGGCCTCCAAAGGGCTTATTAGTCCGGGGGCGATTCAGGTGACAAATGGCAGCGCGGGGCCCGGAGAAGCGGTTCAAGTTCCTTCCGCACACGACGGACGTAGAATTCGAGTCATACGGCCGGACCCTTCCGGCAGCGTTCGAGGCAGCGGGCGCGGCAACCTTTTCATCAATGACCGAACTGCGGAAAGTAAAGCAGGTCAAAAGGATTGCATTCAAGCTTCTGCGCCGAGGCGACGACGTTTCGCTCCTATACGACTTCCTTGACAAGCTCGTGTTCCTCTACGATTCAAGGCGGATGTTCTTCTCGAAATTCAGGGTTTCGCTCTCTGACAAGTCCCTTTCCGCGGAAATCTGGGGGGAAAAAATTTCCGAAAGGCATCCGCAGCTCTCGCTTGTCAAGGCAGTCACATACCATGAGATGGCGGTCGGGCGCAAGGGCGCAAAATTCTTCTGCAGGGCAATAATCGACATCTAATTCGAGGCGCCCTCGGGACGCCCTGCTCGAAGGTCCGACAGGTTTTTATTCACAGCTTCGCGCTTGTGAGACAATGGATTCTCCGCAACATCTCCTTGACACCCAGTCGCTCCAGCTGACGCGGCTAGGCCCGGTTGAATGGGAGATCCCGAAGGGGACTGTCCCGGGAATGAAAACCTCCTCTCGCCTCATTGCAAGCGAGATCCTCCTCCAGAAAATCCGCCAGGACCGCACGCTCAGGCAGCTTGCGAACATCGCATGCCTTCCGGGAATCCACGGAACCCCGGTTGCAATGCCGGATGCGCACGAGGGATACGGGTTTCCAATAGGCGGAGTTGCCGCTCTCGACTATGAAACCGGCGGAATTTCCCCGGGCGGAATCGGATATGACATAAATTGCGGGGTCCGCCTGATACGGACGAACCTTTCCGCACAGGAGGTCCGCCCGAAAATGAAGGAACTCTTAGACGCGCTCCACGAGGCAGTCCCTTCCGGAGTCGGAAGGGGCACCAAGAAAAAGCTCTCCGCGCAGGAGATTGATGAAATACTTTCGGAAGGCTCGCGAATACCTGTTCGCCAGGAAGCGGGATTTCCCGGCGACCTGGAGTTTTGCGAGGAAAAGGGGCGGATGCCAGGGGCGGAGCCCGGAAAAGTCTCCCCTGACGCGAAAAAGCGGGGGAAGGACCAGCTCGGAACCCTCGGAGCCGGGAACCATTTCCTGGAAATCCAGGAAATCCAGGAAATCGCAAACCAGGCTGCTGCAAAAACATTCGGGATTTCCCCAGGGCAAATAGTGATAATGGTGCATTGCGGCTCCCGGGGGCTCGGGCACCAGGTATGCTCGGACTATCTTCGGATAATGGAGGACAAGTTCCACAAGGAAATAGCGGAGCTCCCGGACAGGGAGCTAGCTTATGCGCCGGCAGGAACGCGCGAGGCAGCCGACTATTTTTCCGCAATGGTCGGGGCAGTGAATTTCGCATTTGCGAACAGACAGGCGATAACCTCCGGAATCCGCAGGGCGTTTGGGCAGGTTTTCAGGGCGGACCCTGAGAAGTTTGGAATGTCCCTTGTCTATGACGTTGCGCACAACATTGCCAAAATAGAGGATTACGGCGGGAAGGTCTACCTTCACAGGAAGGGCGCAACCCGCGCTTTCGGGCCTGGGCGCCCCGAAGTTCCCCAAGAATACCGATCAATAGGACAACCCGTGCTCCTTCCGGGAAGCATGGGGACTGCAAGCTACGTCCTTGTCGGCAGCGCAAAAGCAATAGAAAAGACGTTCGGCTCGACCGCCCACGGAGCCGGACGCGTCATGAGCAGAGGGGAGGCTTTGCGAAAGCACCGGGGCGAGGAAATCGCGCGCAACCTTTCCGGAAAGGGCATCATTGTCAAATGCGCATCCTGGAAATCGGTTGCAGAGGAGGCGCCCGACTGCTACAAGGACGTTGACGAGGTTGCAAGGGTCTCCGACGAGGCGGGGATAGGGACGGTTGTCGCCCGCCTGAAGCCGCTTGGAGTTTTGAAGGGATAGGCGAGTCTCCAGTCACAAACGCGAAGGGCCCTTTTCAGCACCCCTCTTCGCGACAGGGGCATTTTCCCCTTCGGTGAATCTGGACACTTCAACA
Source organism: archaeon (assembly GCA_043803745.1). Classification (GTDB taxonomy): domain Archaea; phylum SpSt-1190; class SpSt-1190; order DYHY01; family DYHY01; genus JBBIPP01. The sequence continues at coordinate 16,614 of JAZDJS010000038.1, read as the reverse complement.
AGATATTTCTCGCCGGGCCCTGTGCCCCTTGAACTCAGCGAATACGCGAAATAGCCAATTGCAATCAGGAAGACCACGAGGTCGATACGCCCTAGGAGCATCAGCCCGGAGAAAAGCAGTTTCATCCAGACCGGATTCGCAACGGAGACAAGGCCGCCAGTTGCCCCAGTCGTTGAATATGCGGAGACTGTTTCGAAAAGCGAATCGAAGAAACCCGCTCCGAGGAAGAGCATCAGGAGAACTGCGGACGAAATGGTGAGTATAACCCCTAGGGAAATCGACACGAGCGCGGAAAGGTTCTCTGCGGTTCTTTCCCGGCCGGCCCGCGTTTCATAGGACGAATTCTCGCTGGGAACCGCGCCTTTAACATACCGCACGACCATTTCAACGACGCCCCTGGCGGCGAAGATGAGCCGGGAAACCTTTATGCCGCCCGCCATTGAAAAGCCGCAGCCCCCGATGAACATCAGGACTATCAGCACCAATTTTCCATATTCCCCGTAGGACGAGAGCGGGACAAGGCTTATCCCCGTCCCGGAGGAGAAGCTAAGCGCCTGGAAAAGCCCGCTAAGGAAGCCACCCGCTTGGCTGGCGAGGCTGAACGCGCCACCGGCGACAATAGCCCCAAAAAGCACGACTTCCCAGCTGATGAGCCGCGCCAGCTTGCCGGTTATCAGCCGGTGGTGGAAAACGAAGGAAATCGCGCCTATGAACATTGTCAGAAGGGCAACCACGAGGCCCGCCCCCTGGAGGTAGCCAGGCAGGAACTGCGGGGATGACGCATATCCCCCCGTTATCAGATGTATTATGTGCATGACGTTTCTGAGAATGCTCTTGTAGCCGACGAAATAGAGGGTCGCGGAGAGCGCGACAATGTATATAGTATAGACGGAGAATATTTCGAAATACTTCTTCCTGGGGCTGAACGCGCCTATCTCTTCCGTGCCAAGCGCGCTTTCAAGCCCGCTGACAGCAGTGTCCGTGTGAAGGAACGCGAGCAGGAGAAAAACGAGGCCGATTCCCCCGACGAACTCGGTGGTGACCCGGTAAATCTGTATCGATATCGGGAGGACTGCCTCGTCAGGAATGAAGCTGAATCCGGTCGTCGTGTATCCGGAAACCGATTCGAAAAACGCGTTGGCAACCCTTTCCAGAATGTTGCCCTCGCCGAAAACCGATATGAAATACGGAACCGCGCCTATCAGAGAGAGGACGAGAAAGGTCGCAGCCACTAGGAAAGCCGCTTGCCCGACATCAAGCCTGCGCTTCTCGGCGAGGCTGTTTAGGAGGAAGCCAAGGAAAAGGAAGGCCGTTGCCGCGCAGAAAAGGGAAACGACATGGGCCGTTTCCTCGAGGGCAAGCCCAGCCACGATGGATGGAAGCATCAGCCCGCCCGCGAGCTGGAGAGTAAAACCCATGTTTGCCGCGAGGGTTTTCATCGGACGCCCGCGTAGCTAGGCAGTTATAACTTTTTCCAGAAAAACCAAGACGCCCGCCACCATTTTTAAGCCCCCAAGCCTTATAAAGGGTGGCAGGGAGCCGCTCGCGAAGCAAAATGGGAAAATTCAGTCATCCCCGCCGAGGTTCAAGGCAATTCGCCCCCCGGAACCGGGCAAAGTCCGAAGTGCCTAGAATCAGGACCTGGGTTCAAAAAGAGGGCAAGGCAGTCCTAGGCTTTGCAGGCTACAAGGTGGCAATGACGCACGCCGCACTTGTCGAGAACAACCCGAAAAGCATTCTCGTGAACCAGTCGCGGCAGGAGCCCATCACGCTTATACAAGTCCCGCCGGTGAAGGTCATCGGCGTAAGATACTATCTCCAGGAAAAATCCGTCGGACAGGCATTCGCGCCCAATCTCCACAAGGATTTGGGACGAACGGTCAGGCCCCTTCCAAAGGCGGGGAAGGCGCCGAAGGAGGTGCAGAACTTCGACAGGGCGGTAATAATAGTTTCAATGCAACCCCGGCTCGCCGGAATCGGAAAGAAAAAGCCGGAGATAATGGAAATCGCCCTTGCAGGCTCTTCCCCGGATGAGCAGAAGGCGAAGGCGCTCGAGCTTCTCGGAACGGACTTGAGGGCAAGCGACGTCCTTTCAGTAGGGGACTATCTCGACATTTTCGCGGTTTCAAAGGGACGAGGGTTCCTCGGACCGGTAGCGAGGATGAACGTCCCTCTGATGTCGGTCAAGACGAAGAGGTCGCGCAGGCGCCCCGCGAACATCGGAAGCTGGAGGCCCAAACGCGTTCTCTGGCAGACTCCAATGGGCGGAAAAACAGGCTACCATCAAAGGTGCGATTACAACAAGCGGATTGTCGCAATTTCGCAGGGCGACGGAAGCCCGTTCCACAAATACGGAAAGGTTGACGGCGACGTAATTCTTCTTCACGGCTCAATTCCCGGACCAATCAAGCGCCTCGTCCGGATGCGATTTGCGGCAAGGGTTCCCGAGAGAGTTTTTGATCCTCAGAAAATAGACGGAATTGCAACGGGAGGGATTAAACTATAATGGCGGGAAAAATCTCAATCTATTCAGCGGCAGGGGAGAAGACCGGGAAGACAATCGAGCTTCCCGTCCAGTTCTCCGAAAGCATGCGGACTGATGTAGTGAAACGGGCTGTGCTGGCGGCCCAGAACAACAGGAGACAGGGGTATGGTCCGGATTCGGAATCGGGTCAGAGGTCATCTGCAAGATACAAGGGAACGCGGAAGGGCTGGGGACATTCCTACAGCTACGGACGGGCAAGGCTTCCCCGACTCATGATAAAAAAGGGCGGGCGAAGGGCAGGCCAGACGAAAATAGTCCCTCAAGCGGTCGGCGGACGCTCCGTCCACGCGCCAATGCCCCATGCAAACTATTCGAATGCAATCAACAGGAAGGAACGGCGCCTTGCGATAAGGACCGCGATTTCAGCGACTGCACTGGTGGAATTTGTCCGGGCAAGGGGGCACCGGGTTCCCGAAGGGGCGCAGTTGCCGTTCGTTGTCGAGGAAAGCGCAGAACACCTCGGAAAAACGAGGGAGTTCGAGAAACTTTTCGAAGCTCTTGGACTTGCGGACGAACTCGCGCGCGGCAAGATAAAACAGGCTCGTCCGGGCAAGGGAAAGATGCGCGGAAGGCCCTACAAGAGAAGGAAATCCCTCCTCTTCGTAACCGCGGGCAAGATCCCGGCCGGAGCCAGCAACCTTCCCGGCGTCGATGTCGTTTCAGTCAATAAGCTCAATGCCGAGCTGCTTGCCCCTGGAGGGGTTGTCGGGCGCCTCACGGTGTGGACCGCTGCTGCGATAAACAAACTCAAGGAGGAAAAACTCTATGTCTAGTGAAGAACCAGCGACTGAAAGCCCAAAGGGCGTTAAGCGGGCAAAACAGGCACGGTCCGAGCGGAAGCTGCCTACCGGATTCAAGCCCGAGGAAATCCTCCTTTACCCGAGCTCGACTGAAAAATCAGTCAGGGGCTCCGCAGAGAACGTAATGACTTTCATTGTTCCCAGAAAGGCAAGCAAGCCAAGCATAAAGCTTGCTGCGGAGGCGCTTTACGGCGTGAAGGTGCTCAAAGTCAGGACGGAGAATTCATTTTCCTCCGGGAAAAAGAAGGCGTTCCTGAGGCTCGGACCCGAATCCTCCGCAACTGAACTTGCGTCGAAACTGGGGATGTTGTGATAAACATGGGAAAACGACTACTACAGCAAAGAAGAGGGAAAAACCTTCCAACTTGGCGCGCACCCTCTCACAGGTATGCAGGCAGGCTTTCATATCCTGCCCCCCTGCAAAGCCTTTCTGTTGGGCGGGTTTCTGATCTGATCCATTCGGTGGGGCACAACGTGCCGCTTGCGGTGATACGCATCGGGGATGTGTCCTTCCTTTTGCCCGCAAACGACGGGCTCGTAGTCGGTCAGGACATTTTCTTCGGCGCTGACGCCGCCGCAAAAGAGGGGAACGTCCTTCCCCTTGCAAGGATTCCGGACGGGGTTCCGATATTCAACATTGAGCTGCGGCCCGGTGACGGAGGAAAGGTCCTCCATTCTTCAGGCAGCTACGGCTTCATTGTCTCAAAGGAAGCATCAGGGATAAATGTTCGGCTGCCCTCCGGGCATACCAAAATATTCCTTCCGAACTGCAGGGCGACGATTGGTGTTGCCGCAGGCGGAGGACGCGTCCTCAAGCCGTTCGCAAAAGCGGGAAAAATGCACTACAAGAAGCACGCACGCAATCTCAGGTGGCCGCGCTCATCCGCATCTGCAAGGAACCCGGTCGATCATCCGTTCGGGGGCGGAGGTCACCAGCACCTCGGGAAATCGCAGACATGCACTCACGATACGCCACCCGGAAGAAAGGTCGGCAGTATTGCAGCAAGATCAATGGGTCGGGGCGGGATGAAGAAACGGATTACAATAGAGACGTCCAAAGCGACAGCAGCATCCACCGCCGCCCCATCGGCGGCAACGGAGAAAAAGAAGGAGACTGAATAGTAACAATGCCACGAATTTTCAAATACAGGGGAAAAACGGTCGAGGAACTGCAGAAGATGACACTTCAGGAGTTCGCCAGACTAGTTCCTGCGAGGGCGAGGAGAAGGCTTCTCAAGGGATTTTCCTCAACCGAAAAGAAGTTCGTTTTCGACGTCCTTGCCTCGGCGAAAGCCAAGGACAAAAAGCCGGTCAAGACCCATTGCCGCGACGTGGTCGTCACGCCGCAGATGATTGGCGCGCTCGTTGCAGTCCACACCGGAAAGGATTTTGCGACTCTCGAGCTCCAGCCGGAGCATCTCGGGCACAGGCTCGGGGAGTTCGCCCTGACGCGCAAACGCGTTTCCCACGGCGCCCCGGGAATCGGTGCAACAAAGAGCAGTATGTTCATTCCACTCAAGTAGGCGAGAGGGCACACCACACAGGAAAGAAAAAAGAAAAACGAACGAAGGAAGGAAACGAAAGGAAATGGAAAACTACTCATACAATCCCAAGTCGAGGAAAACCCGATTTGCGCAGGCAAGGGCGGACGCGCTCAACATTTCCCCGAAGGAAGCTCGGGAAGTTGCGCACAACCTAAGGGGACTTTTGGTTCCGCAGGCCGAGCGGATGCTTGCCGGAGTAATCGCGAAAACAAAGCCAATAAAGTTCACCCGCTTCAACACCGAGCTCGGGCACAAGCCGGGGATAGGGCCGGGAAGGTTTCCAGTTAATGCGGCAACAGAATTCAGTACGCTTGTCGCGAGCGCCAAGGCGAATGCCAAGGCAAAGGGGCTTGACGAGGGGCGGCTTTATGTCGCTTCCGCGGTTGCCAATCGTTCGTTCCACAAGAGGCCCGGAGGCGCGAGGGTTTTCTCAAAAGGGCCCTCCAACCGGTCCCGACGGGCGAACATTCAAGTTGTTCTTGAGGAGAGGAAGGGCTAGAAAATGACTGTAGAGAGATTTTTCATTTCGGAAAAGGTAAAGGAACTTGAGGTCAAAAGATTCCTCGCGGCGAGGCTCAGGCGCGCGGGATATTCGCACACGGAGATAAAGCGGACCCCCATGGGAACGCGCGTAATAATTTATGCGACGAGGCCCGGTCTCGTAATAGGGCGAAGCGGGGAATCGATCAAGGAGCTCACCGAGGCGTTCAAGACGAACTTCCACATAGACAATCCGCAGGTGGAGGTCAAGCAAGTGGACAACCCGGACGTGGACGCCCAGCTGCAGGCCGCAAAAATAGGGAACCTTCTCGAGCGCGGCTACTATTTCAAGAAAGTCGCCCACCGGGTTCTCGACAGAATAATGGAATGCGGGGCGCGGGGCGCAGAAGTGCGAATCTCCGGAAAGGTCCCCTCGGCGCGGGCAAAGGATTGGACGTTCAAGAAAGGATACATTAGGCACTGCGGTCAGCTTGTCAAGGACCACGTTCTTGTCGGCTATTATGATGCGCAGCTGAAGCCAGGAGTTGTCGGAGTGAGGGTCCGCATAATGCCCCAAAACGTTATATTCCCGGACGAGATACTCATTGCAAGCCAAATCAGCGCAAGGCAGGCGGCAGCCGCGGTTTTAGCGGCGCCTGTCCCGGCGGAAAGAAAAGCGGAGGCCGTGAACTAGCAAAATGAAGAAAAAGGATTTGTGGAAGCTGACCCCCTCCGAAATTGAGAAAAAGCTGAAAGAATCCCGGGCGCAACTCTCAAGAGAAATGTCGAAAAGGGCAACCGGTGGCGCCCCAACAAAGGTTTCCGCAATAAGGAACCTGAGGCGGACAATCGCCCAGTTTCTGACGGTTTCGGCCGCGATCTCAGCCGGCAAGAATAAGACGAACGAGGACGTGAAGAAACAATAAGAATGGAAGTCTGCAAAAAGTGCGGATTACCCAAGGATTTCTGTGTGTGCGAGAGCATTTCGAGAGAAGCCCAGAAGATAATTGTGCGGGTTGAGCAAAGGAAATTCAAGAAAAGCGTCACACTCGTCGAGGGCATAAACCCGCGCGACGTCAATCTCGAGGACGTCACCAAGAAACTCAAGGAGAAGCTCGCCTGCGGAGGAACGGCGCGGTCGGGCCTGATAGAACTTCAAGGGGACCATCGGAAAAGAATATTGCCCGCCCTGATTGCAGCGGGGTTCCCTGAGTCTGCGATCGGAATAATAGGGTTCGGCTCCAAATAACTTTTTATTCTCCGCGCGCACGAACTTCCCGTGCCCAATCTAAAGGCGTTGTTCGCTTCCCTTTTCCTCGCCCTCATTTTCCTTTCAGTCGCGGTATCCAGATGGGGCCTGCCAACCGATAACTATTTCGCCGGCAGCACAAAGCAGCAATTTCTCCGGAATTCCCAGATACTATTCCTACTGACCGGAGCAATCTTAACCGCCCTCCTTTTCCTGGACTTTCTCGAGAACTTCACGTCAGAAATAAAGCTGGGAGGGCGCGCAGTCGTCGCGCTTTTCATACTTATAGCATCTGTTGCCGTGACATTATGTGTTGCGAGCGCCCTGAAATCAGAGGCGCCTCTCGGCTGCCCCGGCTGCAACATACTGATAATATCGGTCGAGCAGTTCAAGGCCACCCGCTCAGAGGTCTACGGATATTCCGGGGAGGCGACCCCTTTCCTTCAAAGTTTTTCCAAAAGTTCGCTCGTATTCGACCGGGCATTTTCCTCAGCGCCAATGCAGTATCCCTCCGGGGAAGCATCCCTGCTTTCCTCGCAAACTCCGGCAACCCATCGGATGATTTTCCTGTGGAACAACAGCACAATCTTCTTTCCGGATTCCAGGCGATTGAACCCGCTATTCTTTTCGGAAGCGAAAAAAAACGGCTACAAGACGGCCTATTTCAGCAGGCCGATGCCCGCCGTCGAACTATTCTCCGGAAGTCTTCTCGACAACGCTTCAATCGACAAGATTTCCCTCGGCGACCCCTTCGGCGATGCTGCGGCGGAAATCCGGGGGACCGAGCCCGATCAGAAATTCGCGTTTTATATCGGGGTTCCGGGGGACCTTTTGCAAACGACATTCCGGACGGGCGACGGGGCGGAGCACCGCCTTGACGAGCTTGAAGTGAACTCGGTTTCCGGGCGGATTTCTCTCGGTCCGAACGGGCAGGAAATCCCAATTTCCATTGGGACCGAGCTGATTTCCAAAGCCGAATCCGGATATGACGCATATCTCCGGAGAATCGATTCAGGAATCTCGAAGGTTGTCTCAGCCCTTTCAGAGAAGAAACTCCTTGAAAGGACGATAGTGGTCGTGACGGCCTCCGGCGGCGCGGCAGTGGACGAAAAGGCGCTGCAGGTCTTGGACAGGGAGAACAACGGAATCAGCGGCGTTGCGCAATATGTCCCGTTCGGAACAGGTTCCAAGGCAGCAAGCAAGGCCAGGATTCCCCTGCTGATCCGGATTCCTGGCATTCCCGGGGCGCGCGTTTCTTCGCAGACAGCCGCGACAGTCGACGTCCTGCCAACGGTTTTCTGGCTGGCGGGAATCCCGCTGGATTCTCCGGGAACCGAAGGCAGAAATCTCCTTATTCAGACTTCCGAGAGGGCCCTGCCTGCCGCGTTCGAAACAATCTGCGAGGCGGAAGTTTCTCCCAACGGAAGCCTGGAATTGATTCTTCAACGTTCGTTCGTTTACGGAAATTCGCGAGTTTCGCTCCCCTGTCCCTGTATCGAACCCGGGAACTGTTCAATCGAAAGCTTTGACATAGACTATGAGACTTCCCGGGAAACCGCCGTTTATCCGCCCCGGGCGGCGGCCCAGCTTCCCCAATCAATTCAGCTATCCCTGCCCGTCGGCGGAGTTTTTTCCGGCTGAGGCGGTCTTTGCGAACCTTTAAAAACCCCCCGGGCGGCCGCCGAAAGCTTCCAGTAGAGATTTGATATGCATGCCAAGGACGGCCGAAAATCTGATTGGCCACGAACTCATTGGCCTCAAGGTAGAAGTTGTCGACTCGGCTGATAAGTCACGGGTGGGAACGTCCGGGACAGTTGTCAACGAGACAAGGAACCTTTTGGTTGTCGAAAGAAAAGGCAAGGCAGACGGCCCGAGCGACGCGAAGGCAGCAGCTGGCGGGGAGGAAAAAATCCCTAAAAAAGGGACACTTTTCCGCTTTCACCTTCCGGACGACGGGAAAAACGCAAGAAAGAAACAAGAAGGGAAGGTAGATGTCGAAGGATGGCTAATCCACGGGAATCCGGAAGAAAGAACAAAAAGAATGATCAAGATCCTAAGGGCTTGGAGACTTCATCGTGCGCGCCCGAAGGAATAAAGATGCGGGGGAAATTCTTCGAGGGCACGGTCGTGTCCGACGGGATGCAGAAAACCGTTGTCGTTGAATGGCCCCGTGTCGTGAGGTCAGGAAAATTCAACAGGTTTTTCCGCCTTACGAGCAGGATCAAAGCCAAGAACCTCGCGGAAATTTCCGCGAGGAAAGGAGACCGCGTCCGCGTCGAGGAAACGCGCAAGCTTTCCAAGACCGTAAATTTCATTGTAACTAAAATCATCAAAAGGCGGGAATTGCCAAAGAAGACTAAGGGAGCTGAATCATCCTAATGGGACAGAGACGCGTAAAGGTGTCTGGAAAGAGACCTCTAACGATCAGAACGGTCCGGGGGCTGAACACCGGCTCGCGGCTGAAATGCATTGACAACTCGGGCGCGAAAATATGCGAGATTGCCGCGGTCAAGGGCTATCACGGGACGCGCGGAAGGCAGCCGCGAGCGACAATCGGAGACATGGTTTTTGTTGCGGTGAAGAGCGGAACGCCGGAATACCGAAAGAAACTCGTCAAAGCGGTGGTAACATCAATGAAGAAGGAATTCAGGAGACCCGACGGAACACGGATAAAGTTCGATGAGAACACCTGCGTAATCGTCGACGACGAGGGCGGGCCGAAGGGTTCCGAGGTCAAGTCCGCGATTGCCAAAGAGGCGATCGAAAGGTGGAACAAACTTGCGAAGGTCGCAAAGGTGGTCGTCTAAAGAAAAATGGTTGCCGTAAAGAAGAGAAGTTCGAGTTTGCGAAGGAAGCAGCATAAACGGCTTTACAACGCACCTCTCCATGTGAAGCAGAAGCTGGTTTCTTCACACCTGTCGAAGGAACTGTCCGAAAAGGCGGGCAGGAGAGCCGTTCCCCTGAGGAAAGGCGACAAGGTGAAGATAATGCGGGGCTCCCGCAAGGGAACCGTTGCAAAGGTCGAGGAAGTAGACCTCCTGCGCCAGCGGGCATATCTCGAGGGAATCTCGGTATCCAAGGTAAACGGGGCAAAGGCCCGCGTGCCAATTCACCCGTCAAACCTCTTGATAATCGAACTGAACCTCTCAGACAAGCGGAGGCTCGCCGAAGTGGCGGCCCTGCCCGAAGCCACCGAGAAAAAAATCGCCCGGGAAACCGCGACAAAGAAGGAGTAATGATTGATAAAAATGGCACAACACATGAAAAGGATTGTTTCGCCCAATTACTGGAAAACCGGAAAAAAGACGTTCTACTGGGTCACCTCCCCGAGGCCGGGCAAACACCCGCAGGAATCGGCAATACCGCTCATAGTAGTCCTCCGGGACATGCTGGCTCTCGCGAAAACCGCGAGGGAAGTGAAGGCAATACTAAAGGGCGGGAACGTCGCAATTGACGGGAAAGTCTGCACCGACGGGAAAGTCGGCGTCGGGCTGATGGATGTAATCGCAATACCGACGGTCAGCAAGGTTTACCGGGTCCTTCCATCCGGAAGGGGGCTGATTCTCTCAGAAATTCCCGAGGCAGACGGGCACGTTAAAGTGCTTAAGGTCATCCGGAAAACAACCGTGAAGGGCGGGAAGACCCAAGTGACTTTCCATGACGGAAGGAACGTACTCATGTCAAAGGAGGACGGGAGCAAGATAAAGACCGGACATTCGGCGCTTTTCGACCTCAAGGAAAAGAAAGTTTCCAAATTCATTGCCCTGGGAAGGGGGACGACCGCGCTTGTATTCGACGGCGTACACAGCGGGAAAATCCTCGACATCTCGGAAATAAAGGCGGGGAGCGCATATGCAAAGCCAACTGTTCTCCTCGAATCCGGAAGGAAAACCCTTGAAACGCTCAAGGATTATGTGATTGCGATCGGAACGGGCAAGCCGGAAATAACGATTCCTGAGAACGACGGGAAGAAGGGAGGCAAAGCTTAATGGTCAAAAGCGGAACAAAGGAAAACCCGATGCGTCAGATACGGGTTGACAAGGTCACCCTCAACGTGGGCGCGGGGGAAGGCGGGGCCAAGCTCGAGAACGCAATAAACGTCCTCAAGAAAATACTGGGAAAGAATCCTGTGAAAACCATGACGAGCAAAAGGATCCCGGACTTCGGGGTACGGCCCGGCACGGTAATAGGATGCAAGGTAACCTTGAGGGGCGCCGATGCCGAAGCGTTCCTCAATCGCGCATTTTCCGCAGTCGAGAAAACCCTTTCCGCAAGGAACTTCGACTCATCCGGGAACTTCTCATTCGGAATCAAGGAGCACATCGACCTGCCAGACGTGAAATATGACCCGACGCTCGGGATAATCGGAATGGATGTCTGCGTGACGCTGAAGAGGCCCGGTTACCGTGTGAAAATGAGGCGGGCGAAGCCGGCAAAGATAGGGAAGAACCACCTCGTCACGAAAGACGATGCCATCTCATTTGCAAAGGCAAAATTCGGAATCGTTCTGAGGGAAGAGGACGAAACGGAGCGCTCGGAGCGGTAGGGAACTTACAAAAGGAGAACGAAAAACATGGTCAAAAATCAAAAAGTCGTAAGGAAATTCGGGAAGGGCTCCCGTATCTGCAGAACGTGCGGAAGTCATGGGGCCATAATCCGCAAGTATGGGCTTAACGTATGCCGCCAGTGCTTCAGGGAAGTTGCAAAAGAGCTTGGGTTCAAACAATACGAATGAATACTAAAAAGGAGGAATGAAAATAACAAATGGCAAACACGCTCGCAGACCTGCTTTCGTCCGTCAAGAACGCGGTCAAGGTCGGGAAGTTGGAGATGTTCGCAAGACCGACTTCCGGAATATCAACGGAAGTCCTCAAGATAATGCAATCTCGCGGATATATCCAGGAATTCGAGATGATTGACGACGGGCGCGGCAGGGTCTACAGAATCAAGCTCCTGCACACGATAAACAGCTGCGGCGCGATAAGCCCGCGGACCCCGATAGGGGTCGCAGATCTCGAGAAATGGGAAAAGAGATACCTTCCTGCCCAGGGGTTCGGGCTTCTCCTGATAACGACTTCCGCCGGGGTTCTCACCCACGAGGAAGCTAAGAAGAAAGGGCTGGGGGGAAAGCTCGTGGCTTTCGTCTACTAGGAACCGGGGAAATGATGGCAAAAATGGCACAAGAACAACCAGAACGGGAAAAAATCAAGAGGGAGATAGAGTTTTCGGGGCAAGCCGGAGTTTCCGTAAGCTTTTCCGGAAAGACCCTGGTGGTAAGAGGGCCCAAAGGCGAGGTCAGACGCAACTTTTCCAATCCGTTCGTCGCAATTTCCGTCGAGGGCGGTAAGGTTTTGCTCGAATCAGGCCCGAAGAAGAAGCCCAAGGCGGTCATCGAAAGCTCTGTCGCGCACATCAACAACATGCTCGTCGGGGCGACGAAGGGATTCAGGTACCGGCTGGAGATCGTGCAGAGCCACTTTCCGTCGAAGGTTACCTCATCCGGGGGCGTCGTCAAGATAGAGAATTTCACAGGGGAGAAATGTCCGCGGCTGGTAAAGATCGAGAAGGGCGTCAGAATAAAAGTCGAGGGCAAGGACGTTTTCCTTTCAGGACCGGACCTCGAAGCAGTCGCAAAAAGTGCGCAGAAGCTCGAGGACGGGACAAAGATACGCAAGAAGGATCGGCGCACGTTCCAGGACGGGATTTACATAATGGAAAGGAAACTTGCCGATGAGGGGGCTGCCTAAAAAATGTCGAAAAGATTCAAGAAACAAGAGTATCACAGGTATGCGCGCGTGGGGAAGACGAATGTCTGGAGAAAACCCCGCGGAAAGCACAGCAAAATGAGGGAGCACCGCAAGGGCAACCCGCCGGTTGTTGACGCGGGCTTCGGGACCTGCGCAGAGGGACGGTTCATCCACCCTTCCGGTCTTGCAGAGATTTTCACGGCCTCACCGAAGGATCTCGCGGGCGTTGACAAGAAAACCGAGGGAATACGGATATCCGCAAGACTTTCAATCAGGAAGAAACTCGAAATAACGAAGGAAGCGTCGAAGCTCGGAATCAAGGTTTTCAATCCGGCGAAGGAGCCGAAAAAGAAGAACAAAGAGGCACCCCCAAAGGAAACCGCGGCGAAGGCCAAGAAAGCGGAGGCTGAGAAGTGAAAATGTCGGATGCTTTTTCCCAAAGGCAGATTGCAGCGGCAATACTCAAGGTCGGACTCCACAGAGTCTGGATAAATCCCGAGGAAACGAAAACTGTCGAAGGCGCGATAACCCGCGAGGATATCAAGCGCCTGATTGCGAAGGGAATAATCGCGAAGAGGCCCGAAAAGGGAACCTCGCGCGTGCGCGCAAGGGCAAGACAGGAGAAGAAAAAGAAGGGGCGCATCAGGGGGCCTGGAGGAAACCGCGGAAAGAGGGTTTCCGGAAAGCGCGAATGGATAAACACAATACGGCCGATACGGCGCCTGCTGAAAGCACTCCTGCAAAAGGAGGAGATTGACAAGAAAATGTTCAAGGACCTTTACAGAAAGGCCTCCGGAGGATTTTTCAGGAGCAAGACCCACGTCAAGCTCCACATCCAGAAGGGAGCGCCGGCCAAGGCAATCAAGGAGATGAAACAGTAGAAAAATGGCAGATTCACCAACATACCGGGTTCCCTTCAGAAGGAGACGGGAGAAGAAGACCGATTACGCGAAAAGGCTCGCGCTTGTAAAGTCGGGCAAGGTGCGCCTGGTAGTCAGGAAGAGCAATTCCAGCATATATGCCCAGGCAGTTGAATTTTTCCCCGAAGGGGACAGGACAATTGCAGCCGCAAGCGGGAAGGATCTCGCGAAAATCGGATGGAAGGGCTCAACGGGAAACATTCCCGCAGCATATCTCGTGGGATGCCTCCTTGCGAAGAGAACTCCGAAGGGAACCGAGGCGGTTTTCGACATCGGGATGCAGAGGCCCGTAAAGGGCGGAAGAATTTTCGCAGTCCTCAAGGGCGTGGTTGACGGAGGCCTTGCGGTTCCGTTCGATGCGAGCGCGTTCCCGTCCGAGGAAAGGCTCCAGGGGCTTCATGTGAAGGGTACTCCGGAGCTTGCAGCCTCATTCAAGGCGACAAAGGAAAAAATATCTGCCACTACGGCAACAACATCGGCTGGACCGAAAACCGAGAAAAAGTCCGGTAAAAAGGGAGGAATTGAATAATCAAAATGGCATTTGGCGAAGGCGGAGCGAAAAGCGGACCGGGTGGAGGAAGGCGAACGAGCGGAGGCGGAGGAGGCCCGCGGAGGTTTTCCCGAGGGCGCAAGCCGCCCGGCGCGGGGGGTTTCCGGGATTCCGATAAAAGGGATGCGCCGCCAAAGATTTGGGTTCCAAAAACTCGGCTTGGGCGCGAAGTTCTGTCGGGCGCGCTGAAGAGCTTCGACGAGGTTCTTTCAACGGGCATCAAGATAATCGAGCCGGAAATAATAGACTATTTCTTCCCCGAGCTGCAGGTCGATTTTGTAATGATCGGACAGTCGAAGGGGAAGTTCGGCGGAGGCTCGAGGCGAGTGTACAAGAACACTCAGAAAAAGGTGCGCGAGGGCTCAAGGACGAAATTCTCATACATTGCAGTCGTCGGAAACGGCGACGGCTACATCGGGGTTGGAAAGGGATCTTCACGCGAATCCCTGCCAGCGAAGGAAACTTCGATAAAGGCGGCGAAACTCGCGATGATAAGGATTCTCAGGGCCTGCGGGTCCTGGGAATGCGGATGCGGAAAGCCGCACAGCGTCCCCTTTCAGGTCGACGGCAAATCGTCGAGCGTCGCAGTCAGGTTTTATCCCGCGCCAAGAGGAACCGGGCTTGTTGTCCATCCCGAGGCGAAGAGGATCCTCACGATTGCGGGAATAACCGACGCATGGTCCAAGACTCTTGGGGAAACCAGGAACCGGATAAACCTCAGCTATGCGGTTTTCGCCGCACTGCGCAAGACGAACGTTCTTGCAGTTCCTGCGGAGTTCGCCGAGAAGTGGGGGTTGAAGTAGGAAATGACTAATGAAGGAAGAATAATTGGCGCGATACTGATAAAGTCCCCGATAGGGGCAAAGCCGGACGCGAAGAAGACTCTCGCGCTTTTGGGGCTACTGAAGATAAACACGCTCGCCCTCCTGCCAGAGGGCCCGATGTACAAGTCGATGCTCCAGAAGGCAAAGGATTACGTCACCTGGGGGACGATTTCGGCCGAGCTTGCCGCGAGAGTAATTGAGAAGAGGGGCGAACTGGTCGGCGGGAAAGATGTGGATGCGCGCGCAGCCAGCGGGGCTGCTGCGGGGATGGTGGCCGGGAAGCTGCTTCTCGATCACGGAATAAAGAAGGACATCCACCTGCATCCACCGACCGGCGGATTCAAGAAGACTCTCAAAAGAGCGATAACTGCAAAGGGCGAAGCCGGAGACCGGAAGGAAAAGATGACCGCGCTTCTCGAGCGGATGTTCTGAGAAGGGAAGCACACACACGTTCGGCCGAAACTTTATATCCGAGTAGAGGGGGTTCGAATTCTCAATGGCCTCTCTTTCAATCGCCCGTTCAGTAAAGGAGCGGTTTGGAAATTTCACGCTTCTTGACTACTTGAGGGAACATTTGTTTTCCGAGAGCGTGCACGCGCCCCTTGACGAAAGTGCATATGACCTGTTCTGCAAAAATTTCAACGGAGAGGATGTCAGGCGGGTCTCGACAGGTTCCCACATGGCATTCCTGCAATGGGAAGAAACCTTTGGGCTTGGCGAGGACATTCTTGTAAACCTCGAATCCCTTCTTTCAAACGGGGGTTCGGACCAGACGGTTCTCCTCCCGTGCAGCAGAATCCCTTTCCAGAACTGGACGCGGCCGGGCTCGATAGACCTTTCCCGCCTTGAGCACAAAGGAATCCGTCTGTCCAGATATACCCTCAGAGGGAAAAGCAAGGTAACCGTGAACCGCGCGCCCAAAATAACACAAAACGAGATCGACAAATTCCTAGAGTCTTTCAGGGATTTCCAAAGAAAACGCGATTTTTTCGAGTTCATCCCCGAGGACAAGCTTGCGTTGTTCATCAATGCCGCCGCACAAGCAGCCGCCAAGGGAAAGACATTCAACAAGCAATGCGAATTTTTCAGTTCCGAGTTATGGCAGCACCTTTTCTCGGAGCCTGCAAAGCCCCTGAAACTGCGGGCTGCGGAGGACCTGGAGCTTGTCCGCGAGAATCTGCTCGAAAGCAAAGCAAGCCGAGCCGCCTTGGAAGAATCCTTTTCCGGAACCTACGGCGCAACCAATTCAACATACTTTTACTACGGCTCGTGCAAGTGCGGGATAGAATTCCCCCTCAGAAAAGTGGACGAGGGCGGTTGCGTGTCTCTTGAGGGCAACTGCCTCGACCGCAACTGCCCGCACAACGGGAAAGAGAAATTCTCAGTTCCTATTTCAGGTATCATTGAAGGGGTTGAAGCGGGCTCTCTGAACGAGGGACTCCTAATTACCTTCTACAACATTTGGGCGCTCACAGGAGTTGACGTGCTCGGGGGGTTCAAGCAAACCGAATATCTCACGGAGTTCAGAGAGAAGCTCGGAAAATTTTTCCTAAAGCTCGGCGAGAAAAGCCGGGCCGACAAGATAATGGGGCGCCGGACCGACTTACTTTCCTGCGGGCTGCTGGCTTCTTTCAACAAGGACGGGACCCCGAAGAAGGGCGCCCAGCTTTTTTTCGAGGGAGGGATCCAGAGAAACTATTTGGAAAAACTCGCCTCCCAGAAGTTTGGGAACCTTTTTGACGCATCGGTTGCGACAATGGAAGAAACGGAAGGGAAAAAAAGCGATTCAAGAAGGAACCTTGAAATACTTTCTCGGAACGGACTCAGTTTTATGGTGAGCTGAATGGCAGGCAATTTGCTAGAGGCTTTCCGGTTCGAATTCGCATTCCATACTCCGGTCAGAATCTCGTGGAAAACCTTCCACAACAATTCAGGCATCCTCTGTTCATTTGGCA
>JAZDJS010000037.1:0-5268 GCA_043803745.1 archaeon | reverse complement strand
CTTGAGAGCATCGATTATCAGAACCGCCTGCTTTTCCTTCTCCCGGGACTTCAAATATGAGATGATCGGCCAGTTGCCTGCCTCGATTCTCCAGGCGGGAATCTCATAGTTCTCGTCGGAAACTGAGAAGGAAATTAGCTTCATTCTCAGGTGCGGGGCGGATTTGCGCGCTTCAGAAAGGGCCTTTTCGGCGATTTCAAGTATCTTGGCCTCCGGAACCAATTTCTTCTCAAACTGCTCAAGGAGCTTCGCCTCATCAGGCATTTCCCCAAGCTCCTTCGTCAGGTCCTTCCTCTCGCTCGTCCACTTGCCATCCTCAAAGGAAAGGTTCGCCTGAAGGGGACGTTTCCCGTCAAGACAGAGGAACTCGAAATCGCTTGTCTTGGCTGTTTCCTTGCCATCCACGACAACAAAATGCCAGGAGCCGTTTGCCGCAAGAAGCTTTCCCTCGGGGATTCCGGCCTGCTTCAGGGCGTCCTTCAGCAGCACAGGAGCTCCCGCAGAGAGCTTTACAGGGTATTTGTCGGCAAGTTTCACCATTTTTCTTCTTTTGCCCGGAGGCAGTAACCGTCGTTTTAGGTATATAAGATGTTTCTTTCCCTGCCAAGTGGTTTGGGATAAATAATCCACTGTGTTGCAACAGTACTTCCGGCTACAGCTATTCTTTTAAACGACTGTCCGGAGTTCGGCCCGGGTTTGGTCGGTCTGAAATGTCTTTGACGAATAAAAATGAGAACTGGGTTGTAAGAAAACGGGACGGGCGGATTGCCCCCTATGAGGAAAAAAAGGTTGCTGATGCCATCTTCAAGTCGGTTCTTGCCGTCGGCGGGCGCGAGCGCACGCGATCGGATGAGGAAGCGAAGCAGGTCACCGCCGAGCTTGAGGAAAAATTCTTTTCCAAAGGCGCGCTGCCGACAGTCGAACAAATCCAGGACAGCGTGGAGCGCGTGCTGATACACAACGGGCATGCGAAAACCGCAAAGGCGTACATCCTCTACCGCGCCCAGAGAAACGAATTGAGGAAGCTGAAAATCTCGGTTTACGGGAGGGATTTCAAGACGAATCTCACCCCGAACGCCCTCCGGACGGTTGCGAAAAGATATGCAATTCCCGACGAGGATGGAAAGCCGAAAGAAACCCCGAACGAGATTTTCGAGCGGGTCGCAACGGCCCTTTCGGAGGTCGAGTACAAATACGGAAAAAGCCAGTACGAGGCTGAGAAGCTGAAATCGGAGTTCTACAGGGTCCTCCACAACCTCGAGTTTCTCCCGGGCGGGAGAACGCTCAGGAACGCCGGAACCGACCAGCCGATCGTCTCGAACTGCATCGTGCTCCACATTGACGACACGATGGACGGGATTTTCCAGACGCTGAAGGATGCGGCCCTTCTCCAGCAGGGGGGGAGCGGGCTCGGATTCCCTTTCCACATGCTAAGGCCCGCGGGAACCCCCACAAAACGCTCGGCAGGAACCGCAAGCGGGCCTGTCTCGTTCCTCCACGTCTATAACGAGGCTTTCGGAATAATCAAGCAGCAGGGGCGCCACGGGGCAAACATGGCTGTGATGCGGGTGGACCACCCGGACATACTCGATTTCATCCATTGCAAGGAAATCGAGGGGAAGGTCAGGAATTTCAACATCTCGGTCGGCCTTACCGACGAATTCATGAAGGCAGTTGCCGACAAATCCGACAAGTCCTGGAAATGCGAATTCGGCGGAAAACGGAGTTTCCCAAGGAGGATAACGAGGGATTCCTGGGGGATGATAAAGGCAATCAAGGAGGAGCCCCTGACCGCGGCAGAAATAATGAACGAGATTGTCAACGCCGCCTGGAACAACGGCGAGCCGGGAGTGATTTTCCTTGACACGGTCAACAAGACGAATGCCCTCCCTGGACTGGGGAGGATAGAGGCGTGCAATCCCTGCGGCGAGCAGTTCCTCCATGACGGGGATGTCTGCAACCTGGGGTCGATAAACCTCGAGAAATTCCTGACAATCGAGGGGGGACTTGACGAGAAAAGGCTCCATGAAACGACAAAAATCGCAACAAGGATGCTTGACAATGTAATAGATTTGACGGTCTTCTCCTCCGACCGGGTGAATACGATGTTCAGGGCGAACCGGAGGATCGGCCTCGGACTTATGGGCTTTGCAGACCTCCTCTACAAGATGAGGATAAGATACAATTCCCCCGAAGGCTTCGAAATCGCCGAGAAGGTTTCGAGGATAATGAAGGCTGCAAGCGAGGAGACGAGCAGGGAGCTCGCGGCTGAAAAGGGGGTTTTCCCAAACCACGACAAGTCGGTATTTTTCAAATCCGGGGAAAAACGGCGGAATTCCGCCCTGACCTGCATTGCGCCGACAGGGTCGATTTCGATGGTTGCGGAAGTTTCAAGCGGGCTTGAGCCCTACTTCGCCCTCGCATATGAAAAGAGCAACATAATGGGCGGGATGAGCCTGCGCTACGTCAACAAGCACCTCCTGGAAGACCTTGAGAAGCTGGGCCTTGCAAGCGAGGAAATCCTTGACCGGATTGTGAAAACCGGATCGGTTCAGGGGATTGACGAGATTCCCGAGGAACTTCGAAGGGTCTACATAACCGCCCTCGAGATTCCCTCGGACGACCACATAAAAATGCAGGCGGCTTTCCAGAAGCACTTTGACAACGCAATCTCGAAGACGGTGAACTTCCCGAATTCCGCCACGAAGGAGGATGTCATGGCCGGCTATCTCCTTGCATGGACGCTCGGGTGCAAGGGATGCACTGTCTATAGGAACGACTCGAGGAAGGTCCAGATACTGAACCTTGTCAAGAAGGACGAAAAGGGCGGGAGTCGGGACACGCTGGAAATGAGGGCGAAAGTCGACCCTGATGCGCCGGCTATGGCAGCCAACGGAGACGGGTTCGAGAATTTTGTTGCAACAAAGGCATCCCTTGCAAAGCTAGATTCCTGCCCGGGATGCAGGAGCCCGAACGTTTCCTATGCGGAAGGGTGCTTCACATGCAGGGAATGCGGCTATTCGGCCTGCAGCATGTGAGATTGGAAAGAAAGGAGAAAGAATGGATCCGAGCCCGGACGGCAAAGGAAATAGGAATGAGAGGGAAGAGGAGGAAAAAGAGGCGGAAAAGGGCCCGGCCCGGCTGCCCGAGCAAATAAGGGAGCTTGACTACAAAATCCTCAGGGAAAGGAGCCGTCTCGGGCTTGTCCAGGTTTACACGGGGAACGGAAAGGGAAAGACAACGGCAAGCCTCGGGCTCGCCCTCCGAGCTGCGGGATATTGCTACAAAACCGCCATAGTCCAGTTCCTGAAGATAGGGTATACCGGGGAAGCCCTCGCAATCCGGAAGCTCGGCGAAAACGTTCCTATCCGACTCGTATCATACGGGAAAAAGTGCGTCAACCAGGCGCAGCACGACAGGGATTTTTCGGCTGGAAAACTGGAAAGCTATTGCAAGAGCTGCTTTTCCCTTGACATGGAAGCTGACGGGAAATTCTGCAGAGCCGCCCTTGAGGAAGGCGCCCGGCTTGCCAAGTCCGGGGAAGCGGATGTCGTAATCCTTGACGAGGTCAACGTTGCGGTTTCGTTCGGCCTCATCTCGGTTGAATCCGTCCTTGCCGCAATGAAGGGAAAACATCCGAAAACCGAGCTTATTCTCACTGGAAGGAACGCGCGCCAGGAAATAATCGATGCCGCCGACGTCGTTAACGAGGTCAGCTTCCTTAAGAATCCCTACGACCAAGGGATTTTCGCCCGGAAGGGGATCGAGTTCTGAGAGCGGAAACTTTGCGAACGTCTGATTAGGAAAAAAACCCTCTCAGCTCGGAAAGCTTTCCGAAACAGTGCGCCGGCTTCGCTGCCAAGAGCTCGGTCTTTCTGAAAAACCGGGCGTATGAAGCCGGATGATAGAGCGCCGTCATGCAGCATCCGGCGGAATTCCCCATCAAAATATCCGAGGCAGTGTCCCCGACAACGAGCGCTTCGCTGGGTGAAACCCCCAGTTTTCCACAGGCAAGAATTGCCGCATCCGGAGCGGGCTTTTGTTCCCTGACGTCCTCCTTTCCGACTATCGCGCCGAAGGATTCGGAAATCCCCAGCTTCGCCAGGATTGCATCAACATACCACCTGTATGCCATGGAGACTATCGCCAGTTTAATTTTCCGCGCCCTCAGGAATTCGAGAATCTGGACGGCCCCGGGAGTCGGCCTGACCTTTGGAATCAGGACGCTTCTCAGTTCGGAAAAATAGCTCTTTGCAAACTCCTTCGCAAGTTCCGGTCGCCCAATCCCCGCGCAAATCTCCGATTCCGTTTTCCCGAAACAGCTGAAGGGAATCTCTTTCTCCGGAATCGTCAGATTCATCCGCGCAAAAGTCCTTCTGTAGGTTTCGACGAAAAGAGGGAGGCTGTCGCAAAGGGTTCCGTCAAGGTCGAAAAGGACCGCCTTGAATGGAGATTCGGGCTTCACGGTCCCGTCACTGCGGCTTGCTGTGCTTGGCGATTTCCGCGGAAAGCTTGCCGAAAATCTCCTTCATTTTCTCGGGAGACATCTCCCGCTTGTTGTCAAGGTCCGCCAGCGGACCCATCATGTCATAGTCGTAGCGGGGCACAACGTGTATGTGGAAGTGGTCTATTGCGGAGGGGGCGGTCGCTATGTTGAAGCCGTCCGCTGAAAGCGCCTTCTTCTGCATCCCCGCGACGAACCTCGCAGCCTCGAAAATCTTCGGGATTTCAGCCGATGGAACGTCGAAAAACGTCTTGTAATGCTTCCGGGGAAGAATCAAGGCATGCCCTTCCGTCACCGGAAACGCGTCAAGTATTGCGATGAAGGAATCCCCCTCATACAGCTTGTAGGCCCGGGAATCTCCGGAGGCAATGCGGCAGAAAATGCAGGTGCTCTGAGGAGGGGTGTTCGCCTGAGCCGGCTTGGGTTTCTGGATGTTCTCAAAAGCAGCAGGACGGGATTCATTGCTATTGGCCATGACGGGTTGAATGCGCGAATTTCAGTATTTAACCCTTCTCACCATCCTTCGCCCGAGACATCATTATTAAATACGGATTGGAATTGGATAGGGCATGGCAACCGCTTTTGACACGATTTTCCAGGATTTCCCCAGCTTCCTCCTTGTCTCGATAATGATATTCTTCACGGTCTTCTTGATTGCGGGTCTTGCGCTCGTCTATTTCGCTCCCGAAAATCCCCATCCAAGCGATAAAAAAGGAGGCGGCGATGGCGAGGACAATTCGGACGGCAAAAAGAAGGGAACCCTC
>JAZDJS010000036.1:0-56640 GCA_043803745.1 archaeon | reverse complement strand
AGATGTTTCCGTAGTAGAGCGGGCTCGGGTTCGCGGTCCAGCTCCCGGGGAGGGAGAAGGTGATGTTTGAGTTCCTGCCTGCGCCGAATCCGGTGTTGTTCAGGGTGAGGTTGACTGTAGTGTAGTTTGATGTCTGCTGGGTTATTCCGTTTACAGTGTACTTGTTATTTGTCAGGTTTGAGATTATGGAGAAGTTGCTATATCCAATTGCCTCGAAGGAGCCGAGGATGCTTGAGTTCAGGTTTCCGCTCGTGTCGTTTATCCAGGCGCGCACGGAGATTGTGCCGTTGAGCCTTGGGACATATCCGGAATACCTGTAGTAGTTCGAGTAGGGCAGGGCGGTCAGGGCTGTTGCGCTGAGGTTCTCGTGGGTTGTGTTTGGCAAGGTAAGCTCGAACCAGACTGAGTGGACTGCGTTGTTGTCCGTCCCGTTGGCAGTCAGATTGGTTGACTCGAACTGCTCATCAAGCGGGGTTAGGGAGAAGGTCAGGCTGGAAACGTTCGGGAGGATGTTGTCGACAACGTGGAGGATTAGCGTCGCGTTCTGCTGGACGGGGCTTGCCGATGAATTTGTAAGGGTAACGTTCGCGTAATATTCGCCGAATGGCTGGGTGTATGGGATTGAATAGGTAACGGTCAGGTTCTCGATTTCCTGGATGCTCAGGTAGACTGAGGAGTTCGAGAGGGAGATGAGCGCCGAGCCGTTCCCGGTGACTCCGGTGGTCAGGTTTATCTCAGTGTTCGCCCGGCTTGTTGAGGTTATGTTGCCTATTGTCCCTGCGGTGTTTGTGTAGACTGTGACGTTCCCGAAAGTGTCCGGAACCCTTGTCCAGTTCCTGTTGTCAGGCACTGTGACGGTAACGTTGAGATAGTTCCAGCAGAGGGAGAGGAAGCAGGAGGAGCCTGTCGCGTTTATCGTGTAGTTGGCAAAGTAGTTCCCGGCAGCCGTGCCGTTAGGGACAGTTGCCGAAATCTGGGTTATGTTCATCTGGGCAGCCTGGATTATCGAGATGTTTGTGTAGTTGAAGGAAAGCCAGGCTCCCGGAAGGGTTCCCGCATTCCTTGTGAAATTTATTCCTGAAATGTTTGTGTTCCCAGTCGAGTTGACCCGGAAGGTCCCTATTGCGGCAGTGCTTGCATGATCAAGGGTGTACGCAATTGTCTTGTCAAGGAGGTCAAGGGTGGGGTGCGGCGAGACAACTATTGTTATCGAGGAGTTGTTCGTTCCGGACAGGGAAATGTTCGGGTTCTTCCAGCCAGCGGTTATGTTGACTATGTAGTTGGCAGGGGCGGTTCCCGCCGGGACGGTCAGTGTGGAAATGTTCTGGGCATTGCCCCCTTCGGAAATGTTCGAATAGAACAGGGTTGCGGGGTTCGCCGACCATCCGGGGGGAAGCTGCCAGGTTGAGTTCGGGTCATATGTTGCCCCAAGCCCGGTGTTCGTGAGGTTGACTTGGACTGTCGAATAGTTCCCGGTTGACTGGTTTATCCCGTTTACCGTGTAGGACTGACTGGTCAGGTTGGTTGAAATTGAGACGTTAGCGTATGCCGCCTGCACGCGGAAGGAGACAAAAGAGGTTGTGTTGCTTGCGCGGTTAAGATAGCCGGAATCGGTTACGTTCTGCTTGAGCTTGTATGTCGCGACTGGGAGGGTTGCGGTTGCCATAACGCATTGGTAGTTCGGATTGACATAGGCGGTTGCTCCGCAGACATCATATTCGTTGCTCCCATTCACCGCATAGAACTTGACGTTTGTCGCGACAACCGTCTGCTGAACTCCGCATTCGTCGTAAAGCTTGCCCCTTGCAGTGAAGGTTTCTCCCTGGTAATAGAGCTGGCTTGAATTCGGGATATAGGGCAGCGGGTCCATATCCCCCCGGATATAGACTGTCGAGGCTGTTACGTTGAAATGCGAATATGCCGTGTTGCCTGTGGTGCCGCCCTTCCACTGGTGGTCCCCGGTCGCGATGATTGAATATGCGCAGTCGGGATTGAACTGTATTGTGCAGATTCCGCTTGCATCTGCCGTGCTGTTGTTCGCGAAAGCCCAGGTTGTTGCCTGGTCGGTCGTTGCCCAGATTGTGCAGTTCGTTCCCAAAGGCACCGGCGTGTTAAGGTCGGAGTCGTTCAGCTGTATTGAAAGGGTCGTTGTCTGGCTTGAGCTCCTGTTGACGGTGCTGAAAGAGCCAGCCGTTATTGCGGCGGTTATGTTGTCCTTCTCAATCTGCGGCCCGGAATAGGCTGAAGTGTTGAACTGATGGAACGTGTCGTTTATCGTGAAGAAGTAATAGTGGCTCCCGGAAATGTCGGAATAGTTGAAGCTTGAATAGGTGAGCGAGCAGGTCTCATTGGTCTGGACAACGGTGCTTCCGCCGTTTATCAGGGCTGCTGAAGAGCTCTTGTTTATCCAAAGGTTGCAGGTTGCGTTGTCATATTCCGAATCCTTGAGAGTGATGTTATAGCGGTAAGTCTCACCCCAGCCGCCGAGGACGGAGCCGGTCTGGGTTGAGTTGACGGAATTTGCTGATGTTTCCGTCTGCAGGTTGATGAAGGAGAAGGTTGTCTGGGCGGAATAGTTCATCGTTAAATTGTCGGTCTGGTTGCTTCCGACCTCGAGGAGCGTCGTCCCGATAAACGTCGCGTTCCCCCACCAGGTGACGTTCTTGCTCTGGCCGACCGTCATGTTCTGGGCTGAGTAGTTCGGCTGGATGTCGACATAGAATAGCTGGCTCACCCCGGATGTCGGGGCGAAAACCATTGTCGAGCCGGAGGAGTTGAGCCGGGCATAGGAGGAAACGTTGAAGCAGAGATAGTTGTTGCAGGTCACGTTGGCGACAATCGAAAAGTTCCTCACAGTCTGGTTGATTACAATGTCCTGGAAGCTTGTCGGGGAAATAACCTTGACGGAAAGCGTCCCGACGGTAACGTTGTGCCATTCGGATGTCGAGGTTTCCTCGGTCGGCACTGCCGTTGACGAGTTCGCATAGCAACGGATGTTATAGTCGCCGAAAGTGTTCCCGCGGACAGACCATTCCTTGAGGCATACCTGGTTGGCAAGGACGGTTCCGCAGTAATAGAGGCTTTCGTTCGCCTGGAGCGGGTCTTCAAGGGTCCGGGGAAGGTTGATCCAGTTCGTTCCGTTGTAATACTGGGGGAAGATGAATGTCTCGTCGCAGGAAGCATCTGTGCAGTTGACCGAGCACATCTGAGTGTAGTTTGTTGTCTTGGAAATCGGGTTCGGCACATGGGTCAGGTTAAGGCGGAGGCCGGCGAGGACGCCTTTCAGGGTGCGGTTGGTATAGGTGACGTTCGTCAGAACATCAGAGTCTTGCCCGGTAACGTTTCCGCCGATGTGGGCATAGCCGAAATATGTGTAGTTCGCGGTGAAGTTCAAACTGCAGTTGGCGGTTCCCCCGACCACGTTCGGGTCAAGGTTGCTTGCGCATGTCAGGGGGTTCGCATCCCCGACCTCCCGCTTGACGGTTGTCGAAACGTCACTTGCGACAATTGTGGCCGGATTTGCTGAGGTGTCGTTAACTAGGGCGGATATCACCGGCTTGCCGCAAAACCAGTCGTGGCAGACAACCGTCATGTTGAATGTCCAGGGTGTCCTGTTTACGGTAAGCATGAACGGATTGGGTGTTGTCGGGGGGGCGCCCATTAGGAGCTCGAGCCATCCGGTGCGGACATAGGTTGAATTGATTGTCGTGTTCACCTGGACAACCTCGGAATCCTTCGGGACTGAGACGACTTTCACATCCTCAGCACCCTTCATTGCGCCGAAGAGGAGCCAGGATTTGGTGCAGGAATCCCCTGGGACCATTGTAAGGCAGCTTTCCGGCTGGCTTCCTGAGGAAATGTTGAGGGGCTCGGTTGTCGAGCCAGCGGGGATGTTGGTGTTGCTTGTGGTGTTCCTGAGGTAAAGGTCAACTGTGAAGCATTTGAAGCCCGAGCAGGTGAGTGTTGAGTTGACCCAGTCCATCCGGGTCTTGGAAATGTTCGCGATAATGTCGTCCTGCCAGGAAATCCCGAGCGTCCCGACGAAAACCCTATAGTTGGTTTGGCTTGAATCCAACGGGGCCACATTGCTGTCTGAGGAGGTTGCGTTCCCATTGATGTTTTCCGTCCCGTTGTGCGCGCCGAAAATTGTCCAGGATTTGTCGCAGGTGTTTCCGGGGTTCATTGAGCCGCAGGACTGGGGCTGGGTGCCCGAGGAAATATTGAGCTTCTCAGTCGTTTCCCCTGTTGGGACAAGCCCCCCGGTTGTCGAGTTCTCCAAATAGGCTGAAACTGTGAAGCATTTGTAATTGCTGCAGAGAATTTGGTAGCTCGCGGTGCGGGTGTCTGTCTTGTTAAGAAAGTCTGTCGTCGGAACTGAAGTGAATGAAAGTGTCCCGACCTTTCCGCCAACTGTCCTGTTGCTTACGGTGACGTTTGAAAGAACATCCGGGTCAGCTGAAGAAATGTTTGCCCCAATGAGCCGGGTTGCGACAGCGGTCATGTTGACCGTCATTGTCTGGTTGCAGTAGCGGGTTCCGCTTCCTCCCGGGTCCAGGGCGCTCGAGCAGGTGAACGGGTTTGCCTCGCCGGATTCCCTCTTGACTGTTGTTGCGGCTCCTATCAGGGTTGTCGGGAGCGTTGTTGAGTCGTTCAAATAGGTTGAGATTGTCGGGATTCCGCAATACCAGCTGTAGCAGATTGCCGAGACGTTGAGGAGGAATGTGTCTGTCTTGTTGACGATGTAAGGGTCCAGGTAGGGGGCTGAGATGTTTATTGCGAGGGTTCCGACATGGACTGTTGTTGAAGAGCTGGTAGAATATCCTGAAGAAATGTCGGGGTCTGAGGAATCCGCGCGGAAATTGACCGTTTCAGCCCCGCTTCTTGCGCCGAAAAGTGTCCAGGATTTGTCGCAGGTGTTTCCGGGGTTCATTGAGCCGCAGTCCTGGGGCTGGGTACCCGAGGTTATGTTTAGCGGCTGGGTTGTGGCTATTGTCGGTATTGCCGAGTCTCCGGTTGCGTTCCTGACGGAAACCGTTGCTGTGAAGCATTTGTAGCTGTTGCAGGTTACTCTTGTGCCAACCGTGTCGGAACTTATCTTGTCAATGTCAGCCGAAAGGGGGTCGATCCAGGCAAGGGTGAGGGTTCCGACCTTTCCGCCAACTGTCCTGTTGCTTGCAGTGACGTTGCTTGAAACCTGCCCGTCCGAAGAGGAGACGTTCGCGCCAATCAGCCTCGTTGCGACGGCGGTCATGTTTACCGTCATTGTCTGGTTGCAGGTTCTTGTGCCGGAGCCCAGCGGGTCAAGGGCGCTGGAACAAGTGAACGGGTTTGCCTCGCCCGATTCGCGCTTGACAGTCGTTCCTGCGCCTATGAGGGTTGTCGGGAGGGTGGTGGAATCGTTAAGATAGGTTGAGATTGTCGGGATGCCGCAGTACCAATTGTAGCAGATTGCCGAGATGTTGAGGAGGAATGTGTCTGTCTTGTTTATGATGTGGGGCTCTTGGTAGGGCGCTGAGATGTTTATTGCGAGGGTTCCGACATGGACTGTTTCCGCCTGGGTCGCGGTGTTGTTCGTTATTGCGCTTGTCGAGTTGTAGAGGCAGCGGAGATAATAAGTTCCGGCAGTGTTCCCGGTAACTTCCCAGGTCCGCTGGCAGGTGCTTGTGTTTCCGATGTTCCCGCAGGAATAGATTGTGGCGTTCGCGGTCAGGGCTGTTGCCGAGGAGGGGACAGTTGCCCAGGAGCCGGAGTTGTTCCATTGGAGATAGGCTCCGGTCGAGTTGCAGACAGTCCCGTTGCAGGATGCGTTGCAGGCAAGGGCGAATGAGCGGGTCTTGCTGATGTCTGTCGCGTTCGTCGAGATGAACATGTTGTAGAAAGTCTCGTTGTTGACGGTGAATGTGTTGCTTGTAGAGTTGAAGTTCGCTGAAGTGTCGTTAGCCCACATGTAGGCGGTATATGTCCCGTTCTTCCTGGAATCTGTATTGAAATCATAGAACCACTGGAAGGGCTGACTGGAGGCGGCAGTCATGCTTGCGTTGCTCACAAGGAGGATGGAATCGGGGTCGTAGATTGAGATGACCCTGTACGAAAGCCCATTCTCATAGTCGCTTGCGTTGAAGTTGAGCCTGACAACGTCGCCGATGAAGAAAACTGATTGGGAGGCGTTTGTGGAGTTTCTGACAGCTGTGTTGTTGACCGAGGGCGCCTGGACGTCGCATTTGACTGTTATCGGAAAGAACCCGGTCGTGAGGTTGTAGTTGCCCGAGGAATCCATTGCGGATGTCGAGAGCCAGGTGTAGTTTGCAGTCTCCGAGCATACGAGGGTTGAATTCCAGAAGGTTGTCGAGGCGTTTATCCCGGTGAGGTTCATCACAATTGCCTGCTTGTCGTTGTAGAACGAAAGCCCGGAGATGTAGCTGATGGAATATCCGACCTCGATTCGGTTCCCGGAAAGGATTATCTGGCTGCAGCCGGTAGGACCTGAGCAAAGGGTTGATGAAACGCAGGCAGCCTGGCTCCCCCACTGCCCGTCGCAGTTCCCATAGTCGGAGGTTGCTGTTGAGCCAAGCGGCACCGAATTGATGTTCTGATAGTCCCCGAGGGTCGAGTTGTAGATGTATATGTCCAGCTGCCTTGACGAGGACATCCAGACGTTCGAGAGGAGGCTTATCCCGGATATCGAGGAATTGGGGACAGTGAAGTTGTAGAAGGCTGATATTGCAGTTCCGGAGAGCACCCTGTAATAGTCGTCGTCGCTCCAGGTCGAGCCGTCATATCCGCAGGCGGGCCCGTTGCTCTGGCCCGAGTATGAGACGAGGCGCTCGGAGGTGCATTCTGTTGTCGTCTTGTGGTATGTGTAGTTGATTGGCGAGGTTATGTTGCCGTAGTCGGTCGCGTTGCAGGAGAGGCGGGCGGCTTCCCCTTGTTTCAGGAATGTCTTGTTAGCCGAGCAGAGGTTGACGTCGGGTTCCGTCGTGTCAATCGAGAAATAGACATTGGCGGTCGAGGCGTTCCAGTTGCTCTGGGTGTCGTTGCAAGAGAAGCTCGCCCCGAAGAACCCGTCATAGAGGGAAATCGTGCTGTTGAACTGGGTTGAGTTGAACCTGGTTATCGAGACGTTATTGGCGCCGTTCAGGGAAACCCCGCACCAGTCGGAGGGCTCGCTTATTGAGAGGTTGAACTGGATGTCGCTATATGTATATGTGACGTTCTCCGGGGAACTGCGGTATATCACCGGCTTGTCCCGGTCAACCGTGAAATAGACTGCCGAGACGTTCCCGTTCCCGACCCGGTCGACGCAGTGGAAGGAGATGTTGTTCAGCCCGTTGACAATTGCCGAAAGGTTGTAGTAGAAGGTCGTCCTGTTCGCCGTGCTGTTCGCCATTGTCGTGTTCGCTGCGCCGTTCAGGGAGGAGTAGCAGAAATCGAGGGTCTCGTCAGAGGAGAGGTTCGCATATATCCATTCGGAGAAGTAGGACTGGTTCTGGGGGGATGCGATTGTTATTGCCGGGGCGGTCGTGTCAATTGAGGAGACATATACGACGTTCAGGCTGTCGCCTATCCAGGTCCCAAGATATGTTCCGTTGTTCCACTTGCCGGTGAAGTTCCCAGTCAGGGCATAGTTCCCGATGTCGGTTGCGGAGGAACCCCCCCGGTCCCAGGTTGAGAAGGAAATCCGGGTCTTGTTTATCTGCTGGTCCGGGTCCTTGCCTGAAAAGGCAGCCCCATAAATGTCGTAGAAGGAAATTCCTCCTTCAAGGTTCCAGTATCCGGTTGCTGCCGAAGGAGCCCATCTTTCGGCAGTGCCCCCCGTTGCGCTGCCTATCGTTCCCATTGAGTAGCCGAGGTTTGCCGAGGCGTTCCAGCCGTTTATCCAGTAGGTTGCCTTTATCAGGGCGTTGTCGTTGTTCCCGTCGTCCATTGTCTGCCTGAAATAGGTATCGTTCTCGTCAATTATGTCGTTCCCGTTAAGGTCAAAGACAAACCGGATGTCGTCAAGGTCGGCGTCCTCGTCATCGTCATACATCGCATAGCAGACATATAGGAAAGGGACTGTTTCTGTCGAGGCGCCGATTGCTCCCGAATTCTTCTTCAGGTATATCGCGCCGTTCGGATAGCTGCTAACGCCCCAGGGGTCCCCCGTCCTTATCGGGTTTGTCCCGAAGCTGAACTCGTCCTCGAAAGCATCGGTCCAGTCGGAGTTCGGGGTGAAGCCCCCCGCTCCGTCGGTTGCTGCGCAGGTTGCGGAGCCCGCGCCATAGGTTTCGAATGTTATCGCAGTTGTGTTGTCCGGGACCTGCCAGGCATATTCCAGGTTTATTATCGGCGGGAGGTTTGAGGAGTTGTATGTGAATTGTATCCAGGTGGATGCATCAGTCCCCGTCCCGGAAATGTTGACGGTCCTGTCAGTGCTTGTGCCGTCGGCGTCAAAGAAGCTTATCCAAATCCTGCTTGTGTTAAGCCAGTCCGGGTCGAATGTCTGGGTCAGGTTGTAGAGGGGGAAGCGGAACTCGACTTCCCAGGAGGTCGAGTATTCAGCCGAGGAAGTTATTGCGGAAGGAAGGTTCTGCCAGGAACCCCAGGAGCCGCTTGAATAATATCGTATCTGGGATGTGTCTGTTGTCCCGTCATCCATAAGGTTGTATATCTGGAAGTCCCAGTCCTCAAGAACCCCGTCCCCGTCCCTGTCGAAGCCGACAGTTACCTGGTCAAGGTCGTCGTCATACTGGTCGTCGTAATAGGCAATCCCGACAATTGCATACGGGGCTGTGTTCGCAGTGCCGTTCCCCGAATCCTTCTTCAGGTAGACTGCCGCATGGCTGTTAGTATCCCCCCAGGTTCCATAGTCCGCAATGTCGAATTCGGCCTCGAAGCCGTCGTCGAACCCGGAAGTGCCCTCCAAAGGCGCCATATCGACAGTGCTGAATGTGTTAACGACGTTTCCACTGACTGCTGCGTGAGAAATGTCCCCGGTAGTCCCCCTTGCAAAGCCGTCCTCCATCCGCCAGGGGCCGCTTGTCCAGGCAGGGTCAAGGCCGAACGCAAGGGTTTCCGGCTCTCCGATTTTCTGGGATGAAAATCCGGACCCTTCGTCAAGCTTCTCAAGCCCGGTAACTCCGACATAGAATTCCCCTGAGCCGAATTCACTTGTGCGGAAGACCAGCTTGATTGTCGTTGTCGAATCCCTAGTAAGTTCCTGGGAAACCGAAGCGGCCCGTCTTTCAAGGCCGCCTTCAAAGACACTTGGAGGCTTGTCCCTCTCGGGAATTCTTGCGAAAAGGGGATTTTCTTCCGGGTTGTAGTTTCCGAGGATGTCGAGGGGGACCTGGACTGGCTGCATTGCAGAGATGTTCTCAATCCTCGTCCCGATTATGCAGGTGCTTTCTGTTTCCGCCTCCTCAAGGCAGGTTTCGTTGAAAATTTCAACCTCAGTCTCGAAAAGGGCTGGCTCGTAATCAATCCTGTATGCCCCGACAAGCTCGAGCCGCTCGTCGAAGGAGGGGATTATCTCGGAATAGAAGTCCTTCTCCCTGAAATTCCTGATGTAGATTTTCGAGGAGAAGATTCCGCCGGTCGCGTCATAGGATTTCCTGTCCGGGAGAATCCATATCCCGTTCTCCTTGAGATACCTGTCCCTGAAATTGTATTCGTATTCAAGATAGTATGTCCGTGTCTCCCCGGGCGAAAGGGGCTCGGTTTCTGTCCGGACAGTTTCGTAATCCGAATTCTTGACCTGGACGTTCTCGGCATCCTCCGGCAGCTCGAAAGTCCCTTCAAGGGAGAATCCGTAAAGCTCGGTTTCAAGGAGGTTCTGTACTGCGAGGGTCTTGATTACCTTCCTGTGGTCACCGGAAAAGACGTCCTGCTCCTTGCGTTCGGAAATTTCCGCAACTGAATATGAGCCTTCGGCGAACCGGGGGGCGACCGAGAGGAAGGTCAAGTTCTCGGGTTCGTAATATGAGAGGAGGTTCGAGGAAACGTCCCAGACGGTAATGTTCGAGAATGCGTGGGCGCCCAGCTTGGTCGGCATGTAATCGTTTAGGAAGGCTGCGCCCTCCCGCTTCGTCAGGAGGACCTGCTCGTGCCCGTCAGGCCTGATAACCGAAAAGGTCACATATGCCGCAGCCTCGGGATTTTCAAGGATTGCTTGAAGCCGCACCCGCTCGCGCCCAAGCTCAACTTCGGTCGTGTTTATTGCGGCTGAAATTACCAGCGGAACCGGCACCGAATAATTCTCGGGAAGCGCGGCAACTACCAGGACGGGTATTGTCAGGTTGCCGAACTGGTGGAGGAAGACAAGGGAGCTAGAATAGTTCCCTTCAGCCGGGATGTCAATTGCAAGGAGGACTGGGTGGGGAATTCCTGCGGATAGGTTGAATTCTGTCTCGTTAATTGTTGCGTTGGCTGAGGAACCCTCGAATTCTGCCAGGACCGCCAGTTCCCTGTTCGAGAGGAGGGAGATTTCGGCAGAATATGAGGTTCCGGGAGAGGCGGTCTCGGATATTTCAGGGGGGATTGCGCTGAACTCAAGCGGCCTGTCAAGTATCAGGACGGTCCGGTTCTTGTCAAGGGTGAGGTTCTTGTCCGGGAGGAATGCTGTCACAAAAATCGTCCTGTTCCCGGTTTCGTTCGCGACAATTGTCGCGGTAAGGTTGCAGTCTCCGCCGGAACAGTTGGCATCCTGACCATCGAGGATTGTGAGGCCTGGCTCGGTTGAGAAATTCAAGTATGAGCTTTGGGAATCCGTTCCGTTCAAAAGGGCAGCTGAAACCGAGAAGTTCTCGCCGACATATGCCCGTTCCGGCGCGCTCAGGGAAAAGAAGAGTTCCCTGACTGCGGATATGACAACTTTGGAGGAAATTGTATAGAAATTCCCGGTTCCGGCTGGCGAGAGAATGCTGATGTTTGCAAGAATCTCGAATTCCCCGGGTTCCGGCGCGCTTGCGCTCCCGGTGATGTTCAGCCCGGCATCCTCCCCGGAAAGGTTTGCCGAGAATTCCAGTTCGTCTATTGTGAGATTCTCCCCGGAAAAGTTCGCTGAAACAACCGTCCCGTTCTCGAAGAAGGTCGACCCGTTCTCAGGGGAAGAAATCTCAACTGTGAAATTGAACCTTTCTCCGGGGAAAATGACGTTTTCCAGTTGCAAAAGCGACCTGAAAAGGACCGAATAGCTATATTGCACAAGGACGGGAAGTTCCGGGGCGTTCGGAAGGGAAGAATTGCCTGAAACGTTCGCAGTGGCGTTTTCGTCGAAAAAAGCAAGCCCTGAGCTCAAATTGCCTGCCGGGTCGGGGAAAATGGCGAGCTGAAAGAGGGGAAAGGTGACGAGGCTCGTAAAAGCCAAAATCTGGAGGATTTCGACTAAAAGAGTGCTGAACTGAGATTTTCGACGCACTTTCCTTTGAGTCTTTCTATCTCTGGTTGAGAGTTCTAACCCCAAACCACCACATACCCCGTGGATTTTTTTCCCCGAGGCTCCTTTTAAAGTTTGTCATTAGTTTCAGTGGATTCGGAACTCAGAACTTGAAGAAAATTGCGGGCTTGCCCTGTCGAGTTTTCAAGCGAAGACGGGGCGCTTTGGGTGAAGCCTTTTGCAAAGGGTTCATTTGAAGAAAATTGCGGGCTTGCCTTCCGTTTTCCTACCCTCTTTTGGCTCCAGACTGCCGGCACGTTTGTGCCTTCCATTCAGTCAAAAAAGATTGCCGGCTTGCCCGGGCGTGCTCGGAGCATTTTCTCGAATGGGATTTCCCGGTTGACAAGAACCTGGACTGTTTTCACCCCGGTTTCCGCTGAAATGAGGGAAATTGCGCCTGAAATCGCGCGCGCCTCCTCGTCAAGGGAAAGGAACTCCCGGTCAAATCGAGTTTTCCTCAAGGTAAGCAGGAATTTTTCAAGCTCTTCGGGCCGCAAGCTGACTCCTAGTCTTTGGAAAATCGGATCGTTTGGACCGGGCTTCACCCCGAACTCGAAAATGTTCCTGAAAAGCCGGTATTTCCACTCCTCGGCAAGGTAAATCTTCATTTCCTTCGGTTTTCCCGCAAGCTCAACGAGCTTCCTTGAGTCGGAAAGGAGCGTTTCGACGATTTCACGGGAAAGGAGGATTTTCTCGAGTTGTTCCGGCTTTTCCTCGCTTGGCCCGATTGAATCGGGCTCGGGAGAAGTTATGACAATATCCCGGAGGTTCGAGAGTATTTCCTCGGAGGTTTTTGGAAGCAGGGGCGCAAGGATTTCCTTCGCAAAACTCCGGAAAACTTCCAGCCCTTCGGATTTCTGTCCGTTGGACCGCGCGAACTCCCGGAAATCCGAAAGGAAGAGGAACGCCTGGGAAACTGCCTCGGGAATGCTGCGCCTCCCGGCTGCCGAAAGAAAATCGACTTTCCTCCGGGAATATGCCGCGGAGAGGACTCCGCGTCTGCGCTCAGTAGCAGCTTCCGGAAGGCTTGAGATCCGGAGCGCTTCAAGCTTGAATTTCGAGATTGTCCTCTTCAGCCTGAGAAGGGCTTTCTCATCCGGATTAAGGTTGCCGGTGAGTATCGCAAGCCGGATTTCCTCGGCAAGGCCGCTTCTCAGGGCTGCCGAAAAGGCGAGTGCGGGCCCCGGTGCGGGCCCCGATCCCGCCCGGGAGCTTATTTGAAAAATGTCGGGAATCCTTCCGAGCGGCTCGAAGGCTAGCGAGGCAAGGAAGAATTCCTGGGCTTCCCGGAAGCTCCGGCAGACAAGCGTTGCATGGCTGAAGCGGTCCGAAACAATTTTTCCGGCTGAAAGAAGCTCCTCGCGGGAATAGCCGGACCCTTTCCAGACAAGATTGAAGTTTTTCTCGTTCCCCAAAAGATAGCTGTATGCTTCCGGGTTTTTCGCCTCGGGGAATCCGGAGAAGAGCGGAAGGATTTGGGTGGAGAGTCTTTCAGAGGCTATTGCCTGGAACGTGAAATGCGCATTTTCCCTTCCAAGGTATGCCTGGGGTTTCTCCTGAATTCTTGAATTGCTCGGGAGGAAAAAGTCCCCGGTAGTTTCCCTCGGGACTAGCGCGCACCCACAAAAGCATTTTCCGGAGGCCTTAGGAACCTCCAATAGCGCGCCCCGTTTGGAAATCTCCGCAAGGATTGCCCGCCGCCCGTCCTCGACCGGAAAGCCGAAAAAGGAACCGCAAGCTTCGGTGAAGAGACCTGCGCGCACCGGGAATTTTACCTGGATTTCCTCAAGCTTTTTCCGGGAAAGGTCCCACTTGCTCGCGGTTTCCTCCGGGAAGTTTTTCAGGAACTTTAGGTCGCTTTCCCGGGTTCCCGGGGAGACTATCCCCAGTTTTTCCCCCGGAAGGATCGGGACGAACTCTTCGGTGAGGGGGTTTTTGGCTGATGCCCCGACGAAATCTGCGGCGGGACTCCTCGAAAAGCTTCCTGGAAAGTCCCCTTTCGCGGAGAGAATTTTGCCTGAAATTTCAAGGAAGCTTTCCGGGTCAACTGAAATTGCGGATGCTGAAAAGAGCTCCTCCGGCTTTTCCAAACCGACTGCCAGATGGAATTCTCCGGTCTGGAAAAGGGCGAAAAACTTCCGGGAGATTTTTCCGAAGGACGGGAGGAAGACCTCGCACTCCGGACAGAATGGCTGGAAAGGTTTCCCCTCGGCGGAAATCCCGGCCAGGCGAGTTTCCCTGAGGAAATACTCGGCAACCGATTTCCCGAGGGGGCTTTCGGAACTGACGCGCGAGCAGGAGGAAGCCGAAAGCTGGGTGAGCGCGTCCTCAAGCTTACCAAGGAAATACTTGGAAAATTTTTCCATTGAATCAATCAGGGGCAAATCGTCCGGAAGGGCCTCTTTTGAGAATTTCTCGCGGACGGGGAAGCGCGCCTCCCTGATTGAATTGAACGCGGCAGTTGCCTCGGGACAGTCCGAGATTGTCGCGCAAACGGCCTGCCCGCCGAAAATCCGGGAGAAGAAGTCGGCGGCAACGAATGGCGCAAGCAGGCGCACGTCCGGGAAGTCGCAGATCCTGACCGGGGGGATTATGAAAAATGGCGCCGGGGGGTTTTGCTCAGCCACGGCGAGGGAGGCGCGTTCCGGGGATTTATCTGTTTCCCTGTGCAGGACCCTTCAGGAAATTCTGCATAAGCTCGCGGGAATATCCCGCATATGCCGCCTTTAGGTCTGCGAGATTTGTCGTGGAGACGAGCCCGCTGAAGATGGGGATGGCTGCCCTGACATTTGCGGGCAGTTCGCTGCAGAAACTTTCCGCCCGCCTGCCGAAGCAGGCAAGATAGGCATGACCGCGTTCGCAGCCCTCATCCTCAAGAAAGGCTGCGGCTTTTCCAACTGCTCCGACCGCTGCCATGGCGGATTTCCCGTATGCTTCCCTCACCGCATCGCTTTCGCTGCATTCTCCCAGCACTGTTGAAAGAACGAAGAAATTGCAAAGGTCGTGGAAGGAAATCGCATATGCGTTGAGGGCACCTTCGGTTTCCGGGGCACTCTTCAAAACCTGCCGCGCGACAAGCGGAATCTGGGCATCCTTGACAAGTAGAGGGACGAGCGCCGAATATTCCTCGGCGGAAAGGGCGGTTGTCGGAGGGCTGCCGGCATGAAGCCTTGCTTCGGCATCGCAGCAGAGACGGTCCCAGAGATACAGTTCCTCGAATCTTGTCCTTGGGGAGATTCGGACGTTGCTGATGGAAAAGACTCGTTCGAATGGGGCAATTTTCAGGGAGGCGTTCGGCTTCCCAAGCTGAGCTTCTATGAAATTGATCGCGTTCATTGTTTCCGGGAGAGAAAGATGCGCGAAATAATCTCTATCCTCGGAAAGGGTGCAGGTCCTCAGCTGTTCGAATTTCCCGAGGAGTTCTTTGTAATCCGTTTCAGAAGGGGTGCCCATTTCCGGCTAGAGAACCTCCCCTTTGGCTGGCGCAAGATATTGGGGAGCAAACGCATCATAGGCGTCAAGAAGGGATGCTTCTCCGGAAACTGCGGCAGCTTTGCCAAGCGCGCGGAGGGCGGGTTCCGCGCCATCAATGAGGTTCCCGATGAATTTCTCGGCAGTTTCCCTGAATCCGTAGAGCGCGCCGGCGTTCTCCTTCCTTGCGGCTGAAACAACCTCCCCCGCAAGCTCAAGGGCCAGCGGGCGTGTCCTCTCGGCAAGGTAATTGTATGTTTGGGAAACTTCGGCAGGGTAGAGCGTTGAGTTAAAAACCGCCTGCCTGATAGTGTCAAGGGTTTGGAAGAAGCAGACAAGGCACGCGCCAATCGGGCTTTCGGGGTTCGGCTTTGCAACGGTGTTCGGGTTCATCAGGGAATAGTTCTCGGGATAGATTGCGTAAAGCCCGTCGAACTCCTCTTCAGTTATCCCGGAACTCAATGAGCTCTTGCCCTCTCTTGCAGCCTCAGTCTCCCCTGCAAGGAAATCGAAAAGAAGGGCTTGCTTGAAAGCCTCTGCAGCGTCAATTGTCCCTACGGAACCGAGAACTCCCGCCGCAAGGGCAGTCGGGACGCTTATTTCCGGAGCGATTTCAAGGCGGAGGCGCGTTTCGGAAATCGCCTGGATTTTCTCTTCTGGGAACTCCTCGAAAACCCCCTGCATCAGGAAGAGATAGTCGTCCCTGGCTCTCCCGAAAAAGTTTTCCAGTTCTTGGTATCTCTTGGAATCCATTTTTCTAAATCGCGGCAGCCTCCTTTTCGAAATATCCGAGCTGC
This sequence comes from archaeon, assembly GCA_043803745.1. Lineage (GTDB taxonomy): Archaea > SpSt-1190 > SpSt-1190 > DYHY01 > DYHY01 > JBBIPP01. The sequence goes on along the minus strand of JAZDJS010000036.1, from coordinate 40,956 downwards.
GCAAGCGCGTCATATGCGGAAAGGATTTCCGCGGTTCCTATTTTCCCGGCAGCCTTTTGGAGAGCCCGCCAGGCAAGTCCGGTTTTTCCAGCCAGATCGGAAACTGTTTTTTCGGCCAATTCCCGAAGGATGTTCAACTTGGGTGCGCTCGCGTCCACGCGACCTTCGATCTCTTGGACATATCCGAAAATTTGCTCGGCGCTTTTCCCTGCCGCTGCAAGGTAAATATCCTGCTGCTCGGGAAATGCATATGCGCCCAAGATTTCCGAATGCAAGGAATCGAGACGATTGGAAAAGCAGGAAGTGTAAGCGCCAGAAGGGGTTGACGGATCTGAGCCAAGCTCCCTTAAGCGCTCTAGGGCCACTCCATTCTCAATGAAAAGCGCATAAAGCCCTTCGAGCTCCTCTTCAGTGAAGCCGGTCTGGCCTGTCTCTCCCGACTTTATCGCGTCCAATTCTCCCGCAAGATAGTCCAAGACAACGATTTCCTGGAAAAACTGACAGGCTGGAATTTCCGGTGAAATCCCGGAAACCGCATACGCAAGAATTCCAAAGGGATTTGGCGCGGGAAGTTCCGCAAGCTCTTCCTTGAATGCAGCAATTGCTTGCGGCAGGCCGCCCTGATCGTTGCTGGAAGCTCTCACGTTGTAGACCGTTTGCAGGATGTCCGCGTCCCGCAATTCTTCGAATAGCTCTTCAAGTTCGGTGTATTTTCGGGAATCCACTTGAGAATAGTTAATATTCCGCTTAAAAATCTACCGATAGTAAGCCTTCTGCTTCTTCAGGAGGGACTTTATTTTTCCTATCTCCTCCTCATGCCGCTCAAGATGCCCTTCAAGCTCAAGGGTTTCGGTTATCTTCCGCTCTATTTCCCGGAGCCTTGCCCGTGTTTGGGTTGAGATTTCCTCGAAATGGCCGTCCGAAACAAGCCCCTCTTCCCGCTGGGCGGAAAGCAGGAGGAGGAGTTCAGAAAGCTCCTTCCGTTCCTTCTTCAGCCCCTCAAGATCCTGGACCTGGGCAAGAAGCTCTCCTGACCTGTCTGAAAGGGCTTCGGCGTGTGTGGGGCTCCTCTGGGGGTCCCTCTGGGAGTCCCTCGGGGGGTCCCTCGGGGAGTCCCTCTGTACTGACTGCACTGGCGCGCCCCTCATTCCCGACGGCGAAAAGTTCAGCTTCTCATCGAATATCTTCTTCAGGGCATCGACCTCCGAAACTTTTCTCTCGAGTATTGTCTCAACTGCGGAGATTTTTGCAAGCTTGTCCTCTATTTCCGCGAGCTTTCCGGAAATCTTCTCGTCAATCCGGGAAATCTCGTCCTCCTTCTCAAGAACCTCGGAAACCTTTCCGGAAAGCGCCTCAAGCTCCTCGCGCTTTTCCTTCGCTTCCTTTACGGCATCCCGTGCGGATTCTGTTTCTTCGGCAAGGGCGCTTTTTGCGGAATCGGATGAACTGAGGTTTTCGGAAACCTTCTTCAGGGTCGCCTCTGTTCTTTCGGAGACCGAATGGACCTTCCGCTCAAGCTCCTGTATTTCGGAATCCCTTTTCTTCGCGGCAGCAACCCTTTCGGAAACCGCTTCGTCGAGGTTGGCGAACGTCGATATCTTGAGCTTTATTTCCGGCTCCCTTGCTGAAAGGGCGTCCACTTTCCGGGAAATTTCGGCCGTTTTCTGGGTGACTTCCGCGCCGAAAGAAACGAGATCGCTCCGCGCCTTTTCGGACTCCCGGGAGGCAAGCCGCATTTTCTCAGCCTGGGACGTGAGCTCGGAAACAAGCGCTTCGGAATCCCCCTGGAGCTCGCTCCCCTTCCGGACAGCCCGTTCAATTGCATCGGTTATTGCCGAAAGCTTCCGCTCATACTCCTGGACAAGGTCGACTTTCCGTTTCGAATCCTCGTCAAAGGAGCGGGAAAGCTCGCTTGCCATTTTCTGGTATGCCGCGCGCTTTTCCGAGAGGTCGAGCGCAAGGCGGGAGAATTCGGAGTCAATCCCCTCCTGGGCTTTCTTCAAGGAGGAGAATCTTTCGGAAAAGCTGTCAATTGAGCTTTTGAGGGAGAATAGCGAAGTTGTCGCGCCCTCGAGGGATTGCCTTGCAAGGGAAACCTCGGACTCGACCTGGAGGGCTGCGTTCTTCATTTTTGAAACCTTGTCATCCGATGAGGCAAGCCGCCCCTCGAGGGAGGAAAGAAGCCCGCTGGCCTCCGAGAACTTTACCGAAAGCGCTGATTCGGTCCGCTTGAACTCGACGAGCTTCTCCTCGGCTTCGGAAATCTTCCCCTCAATCCCCGCATATGTCTTCTCGAACTCGGGTATCCGGGAGATTGCAGAGGAGAGCGTGTCCACCTTCGCCTTGTGCTTGGCAGCCTCGGAAAGCCGCTCCTCAACGACGAGGCGCAGCTTGTCGAACTCGGAGAAAAGGGAGTCCTTCTGGCGGGAGATTTCCGCGATTTTTGAATCCGCCTTTGAAAGGGCGAGGTCCCCTGATGAAACCATTTCGCTGAGCGCGCTTCTCTTCGCTTCAATCTGCTCCCGCAGGAGCTCCACCTTGGAAAGCCTGTCCTGGATTTCCGGGGCAGTCCTGTCAACGAAATCCTTGATTTTTGCGGTTTCAACGGAGTTCTCCGAAAGGGAATGCTTCGCCTGGTCGACCTGGGAGAAGACCTTTTCCGCAAGCTCCCTCATCGACCTGGATTCGGAATTGAATGAATTGACGATTTCGGAGATTTCTGCTTTCCTCTGGCTTGCGATTGATTCAACCGTCTGAGCTGCCTTTTCTATTTCCGAGGAAGCCAGCCTTGCCGACTCCATTTTCGCCTGGAAGTTCCGGAGCGCTTCAGAGATTTTCGCACTTTCAGCCTGGAAGAATGCGACTTTCTCGCCGAATTCCCCCGAGGAAGTCCCGATTGCATCCTGCACAACGGCGATGCGCGCGGAAAGCCCCTCAACCTCCTTTTTCAGATCCTCGACCTCTCCCCTCTTCCGGGAATAGTCGTTCCGGGCGCCGTCGACCTCGGAATGCAGGCGTTCCAGGTAGGCAACCACCTTCTGCAGGTTGCTTGCAAGTGATTCCGAAAGCGTCGAGAGGCGGGAAAAGTCGTCCTTCCGCTCCCCGATTTTCGCCTCCAAATCGGAAAAGGAGCGCTCAAGATATTCCTTTGCGCGGGTTGCGCTTTCGGCGCGCGCCTTTGCCTCGGAAACCTTCTGCTCAAGGGCTTCCCGGACCCGCTGGGCAAGGGAAAGCTCCTCCATTGCGGATTGCCTTGCCTTGGAAAGGACAATAAAAGCGTCTTTGAGAGCTTCTTCAGGATTATTGCCAGTTTCTTCCACGTTGGTGTTACGAAATAGAGTGAAATATAAAAAGAATTGGTACCGCAGGGGGAACATGGCGATTTCAGTTGAAGCGGTTCTACAGGGGGCAAGCCTTGCGCTCGGGCTTGCTTCGGCGGTAATAGCGGTCTTGATGCTAATCAGGGTGAAGAACGAGAACACTGAGGTTTCCTGGCGGTTCCTGATTGCGGCTGCAGTTGTTTTCGCAATTGCGCAGGCATTCACCCTTCTGGAAGCCTGGAAGCTTCCGGGCACCGAGGCTATCCTGACATATGAACCGGAGGCGGCATATCTTGTCTTTGCGCTCCTGTTCCTGCTCGGGATTTCCAGGCAGCACCAGGTTACTCGGAATTCTGATTTGGACTAGCAACCCGCGCCCTTGACCTGGTAGTAGATTTTCGCAGCCTGAAAAGCTGCCGAGCAGACATCCCCGCCAAGGACAATTAGCTGTTCGTAGACGCTTGTTTTTGCCTCTTCCAAATCCCTTATTGTCTCGACTATCTTCTCCCCGGTGAAAGGGAAGTGAAAGCTTTCCCCGGAGAAATCAACAAGCCCCCTGACTGTCAAATTGAAGTCCTCGGCCGCCGGAAGCGGCTTCGGGGCGGAAGCAGGAAGAATGTAATTGGGAATCTCGAAAATCAGGGCGTCATATGCATCTGAAAATGCGGCCAGGGCGTCGGCGCCTCCAGCGCCCTCCTCGCAATATTTTCCGGCAAAAAGGGCGCGGGCATCCTCTATTGAAGAATACATTGATTCCGCCGCAAGGACCCTCGCCTGGATTTCCGAAACGTCTTCCTGGGAGAATCCGGAAATCCCCGAGAGGAACGCTTCCGAAGCAACCTTTGCAAATGCTGCCTGGGCTGAACCGTTCAGGAACGGAGCGAATTCCGAGAGAGCCCACAAATCTGAAAAGGTCTTTGCCGGAACTAGGCTAAGGGGGGAAAGGGCGGATGCGATTGGATAAAAAGTCGCCTCGAACTGCTCCCCCGAAAGGGGGTGCGCAAGCCCGCCTTGCCTTCCGAACTCGGGGAAATCCGCGGAAGCCTTGAAAAGCAGGAATCTGTATTCATCCCCGAAATATTTCGCAAGCTCCGGGGAAGTTATCCCTTCCATAGTGGCCGCTTGATTTTTGACCTGCTTATAATTCCTTCGGACGCCGTGGCTTTGGAAAGTCGGTTCAGGCCTTCGGTCCCAGAATCTCCTGCCAGGTGCTTACCGTCATCTGGGTCTTGAAGAGTATTGACGGGCTCATCCCGATTTCCTTGAGCTTCTCAACGACTGCCGGAGAAACCTGCTTCTCGGATGCGGGCATTATCTCTACTTCCGTCTTCAGGAAGTTGCTTCCTGTGAGGAGGTCCAGCACCGCAAGGTTCCCCAGGAACGTGCATGTCGGCGCGTCAAGCGTTGTCACCTCGTCAGTTCCGACAATCTGCATCCTCGGATAGCCTTCAACTCCCCGGATTTTCAGGGAGTTCGCATATGCGAGGAGCGCGCTCTGTATTGCTTCCTCAAGGGATTCCGGCTGCTTCTTCAGCTTCCCGGAAAAGGCATAGTTGGCGCCAATCCCGATTGAGAAGAAATCAGCTCCCTTGAGCTCGGTGTGGTAGCCGCGGGAAATCTGGTGGGACGGGAACGATTCCGTTGTCCTGTCATAGCCGGCAATGAGCATCGGGGTCTGCTCGAGCATTTTCTCGGTTTCCCTCGGGTGGCTAGTGACCCGGTCGGCTTCCTTCCTGAGGAAATCCGCGCAGCCCTTTGCGAAATCAAGGAGGGTCATCTCCTCGACGGAGTCCGCCTCCGCAAGCGCGCGTTTGGAAAGCTCCGGGTTCCCCGTGCATATCAGGACGCCCTGTCCGAACGGCTTCTTGAAGATGAAGAACTTTGTCGAATCGGTCCTCTTCTCCCAGGTCTTCGGGTTGTACTCGAACCCGTCGCTGACAACAACAACCCCTCCGCTGAATTTGCAGTATAGTCCTACGCTCATTTTCTTTTTCGTCTCCTTATTGTTTGTTTTGTTCTTTCCTTCGCTAACTAGAATGAATCCGGAACTATTTCTTCTCCAGTTCCTTGATCTTTTCCATCATCTGGTCAAGGGTTATTTTCCCTTCCATCCACTGCCGCATGTAGTCGTCTTTTAATTTTTGCGGGCTTGCCGGGGGGCTTGCCGGGGGGCTTGCCGGAGAGCCGGCTGAAGCATCGGGTTGTTGTGGCTGCGCCTGTGGCTGCGCCTGTGGCTGCGCCGGAATTGGCTGGCTTTGCTTGCTTACAGGTTGGTTCTGAATTTCCGGGCGGACCTGGGGGGAACCCGTTAGGGACCCTGGAGGAACTCCTGAAGAGACAACCGAGCTCCGTATCCCCTCGAGATGCGGGGACAAAATCGGGGAAGCTTGTTTCACCTCGCTCTTTCCTCCGCCGAAAAGCTTCTGCATAAGGGATGGTTTCTCAGGCCTCGGAACCCCGGAAAAATCGGCTGCGAAATTCTTGACTTCAAGCGTTGCCGGGGAAAACGGGGCGAAAAGCGTTGCGGGCGTTCTTGCGGCAGTGCTTTGCGGAACCGCAGTATCCTCTGGAAGCTTCAGGAGAACCCTCTGCCCTGTCGAGCTTTCGATTTCAGAATCCTTGAGCTCGTGCCTCTTGTCCGAGGGATGCATCCGGTTAATTGCGAGCCCCCTGACGAAAATCCCCTGGGCTTGCAGCGTCCCGATAAGCTTCATTGCGCCGGTGACTGACGGGAGGTCCGGGGTTGCGACAACGACAACCTCATCCGAAATCCTTGCGAAACTAAGCTCGCCATCGGTTATCGTCCCCGCTCCGTCGATTATGACGAAATCATAGTTCTGGAAAACCGGGGAAAGCGCGCCAAGCCTTGAGAAATCAATGGCCTCCCTGCCAATTGAGAGCGCGCCGGGCAGGACATCAAGCCCGTTATCGTGGTGGAAAACCGCCCTTTCCGGAGTTACCGCGCCCGAAAGAACGTCCTGGATTGTCGCGGCAGGCTTTACAATGTTAAGGAAGACCCCGAGCCCCGGGCTCGAAAGGTTGCCCTCGACAAGGAGGACCCTCTTGCGGAATTCGGAAACGAGGGCTGCGCCAAGGGAGGTTGCAAGGAAGGTCTTTCCAACGCCGCCCTTTCCGGAGAAAAACGCAATTGTCTTGGCCATATCGGCAGGCGGAACTCCCGCTTGCGATATTTTTAAACCCACTGCTTTTTCCGCCCCCCGTCCTCTCATTGGCAGGTTCCGATAAGGGGCCTTGTTCCGGAGAAGGTGTATGCGCTCCCTGTCGAGGCATCCTGGTAAACCACCGCGACGTTTATCGAATATGTGTTCCCCAGGGTTGTACAGGGGTTCCGCGCAACGAAGGCGACGGTTTTCGTCTGGCCGGGCGTCAGGGTTGCCGGGAGGCCGGAGTACTCGACAGCCGACCCGCCGAAGGTTATGTCGGTGACTACGATGTTGAAATTGTGGTTGTTCCGGAGGACGACCGTGCTTGTTCCATCTGTTGCTGAAACGCTCATGTAGGGCTTCTCAATCCCGATGTCTGCCGACTGCCAGTATGCAAGGGATTCCTTCGTTGAAATCCCCCTGGTAAGCGCGGGAAAACCAGTCAGGACGCCTACAACTGCAAGGGAAATTATCACAACTGCCGCAAGAATCACGAGATATTCGACTGAGGCTTGGGAGCGCTTCTTCGTCATAGCCCTGTTTCCGGCTTTGTAATATTTAACTTAATCGCGGAATCTTGGATTATTTCCACATTCCGAGGACTGGCGCGTGGTATACCCGGGAATATTTCCCGGCAAGGCTGCGGAAATGGCTGTTAACCTTTCCCTGGTATTTCAGCCCGAAATAGAAGCCGAAAACATCGGCAGCCGCGTCGAACAGGGAGTCGTTGAGCTTTTCAGGGAATGCGGTTGCAATATCCTGTCCCTCGGTTGCCCCTGAAACCGCGGCAGAGGCTCCTGCGAACAGACGGCGGGCGCCCGGTTCTGAAAGGAACTCGCAAGCCTGCCCGACTGCGAAAGAGACGTGGAAATGCGCAATGTTCGAATAGTTCGGGAGGTCCGGGGAGAAAAACGGCTCCGCAGTCAGTTGCGAAAAGACCGTCGCAGGAACAAGGACAGTTTCCGGAAGGAGGCTTGCCAGGACCCAGTCGGCCGCAAGCTCCCTTTCAAGTTCCTTGAGAGGGAGCTTCTTGTAATATTCCTCCGGCCTGAAATTCCTCTCAGCAGCAGAAAGAATGTAATTCCGTTTCTTAGTTCGTCCTGTCACGGCGGGCATTTTCTCGGCTTTTGGTTTAAAAAAGGGAGCTATTATAAAATGGGAACAACTGAGCGCTGAATGAAGGGGATTTCAGATGCCTATTTCGGGCTGGGGTTTTCGGAGCTTGCGTTCGGGACGGGCGCGGCGGTATATTCTGGAGAGGGCGTAAAGCCAGCTGAACTTGACCTCGTTTTCGACCGGCCTTTTGATTACACTGCGCCCGCGCAATCCCAAGGTGCCGTTTCAGTCCGCCCCGGACACCTTGTCGGAAAAACGACTGATCTCATTATCCGCACCGGAGGAAAACGGGGCGACCGCGTCCAGTATTCCTTTCCGGACGGGCGCATGATACACGCACAGGTCAGACTTGGGGACTCGCTTGCCAATATTGAAGCCGCGCTAATCGGGACGGGGTTCGAGCGTGATGTCAAATATGTTGAGAGAAGGAGATATTCCAAAGGAATTGCAATTGCAGAAATTGACAAATTCCCGTTCAGTCCGGCGTTCCTTGAACTTGAGTTTGCAGGAGTTGCTGGGGACGACGGCAGGGGTGACTTGAAGCCGATTGTTTACGGGGTTCTCGAGGCGCTTGACCTGGAAGAATGCAAGAGAATCGAGAAGCTTTTCAGGGCGGTCAATTAAAAAAGGAAAAACTCGGGGCGCGTTCTCGCACGCGCCCCCCAGCCAGGTCTTTAGCTGGCTGCTGACTTATTGGCAGGCCGAAGGTTGTCTGCGGACAATTCAGACTAAGGGTTGAGCCCTCAGGCGAAATCTTTGGTTGGTCTATTTACTGACAGGTACCAACCAAAGGCTGAGCTTCGGCCCCTCCTCAGAGGGTCCGTGCCCGCACCCGAAATCGGGTTAACCGCGGGCACTGGAGAAATCTTTGGTTGGCCTAATTACTAGCAGGCTGAACGGTAGCGAAGTCCAGCTGAGAAGCTGGATATCAACCAAAGGCTGAGCCTCAGCGAGGTCAGTAGTCGGCAAACAGATTATTGGCAGGTTCCAACTAAAGGCTGAGCTTCAGCGAAGTCCCGAGCCTATTATTGACACGTTCCTACGAGGGGCTTTGCTCCGGTGAACTGGTATGTGTTCCCTGAGGATGAAGTGTCATAGTAGGTTATTTTCACGCTCGGGGAGAACGTTGATGAGCCGGAACTTCCCCCGTTGCACGGGTTTGTTGCGTTCGCAGTTACTAGGACTGCAACCGTCTGACCGGGCGAAAGCGTTGCGGGCAGGTTCGAGTTCGTCCCGTTTTGCGCAGGCGCGTTGTTGAAAAATACGCCTGTTATCGTTATCCCGAAATTCTGGTTGTTCCGGAGGACGAGCGTGGAGTTTGTCGAGGTTGAGAGATATGGGCGCTCAATGCCAATATCCCCGGACTGCCAGTATGCTAGCGAATCCTTCGTCGATACCCCTTTGGTCAGTGTTGGGAATCCTCCAAGGACCCCGACCACTGCGAGGGCGATTATTACCACAACCGCAAGGATAACCAAATATTCCGTTGACGATTGTCCTCTGGACTGTTGTCCTTTGCTCTTTGCCATGGGGAAAAACAGCCGTTATTTAGTATATATCCTTTTTACTGGATTGAGTGAAATCTAGAGACGAAACGGAAATTTTCAGTTAAATTGAAGATATGTTTAAAACTCCAAAGTGGTCCTCCAGAAGACAATGACAGTTGTTACTAGCAGGAAAACCGATTCCCGGAAGTTTTTGGCAAGGGCGAAAGGAATGGCGACCCTGTTGCTTGACGATTCGGCTAAGGACGTCAGGACGAAATATAAGGAAGGGACTTGTCTGCAAGGGTTTGTATTGGGAGACGCTCCCCATAAGGAATACGCGGGTTGCATCTATGTTTCAACCGCAAGGGAAAGCGACCGGATTGAGGATATTCCGGAGAGAGAAGAACATGTTGCGGCAATTTTCGGGAAAATCGGCGAAGAGCTTAGGCTGCGCGAAATAAGCCTTGCCTATTACGGGCCTGTCGAGGAGGTCGAGGCGCTTCTGGTTGACGCTTTCTCGGCCTGGGGATATCGGGAATCAATTGGCTTTGGGGAAACTGAACTGGTCCAAGGCGAAGGCAGCCTTCCACTCAGGCTCAGGGCCTGGGAAGGGAACCAGAAAGACCTTTATTTCGTGAGGCTCTCCTTCGCTCCGGGAGACCCGATTGCAAACCTGGGCGCTCACTTTGCCCTTGAGCGGCTTGACATTGCCGAAAGGAATGCGGGGCTTGAATATCCAGGATAGGCGCTCAGAAAAAGGCGGGAAGGCAGTGAGGTTGATGGTAGCGACATACCGGCAAGCCGAGGACCGGCCGGACCGCCTAAGGTGGTCTGCGAATCGTTCCAACCAACGGCCGAGTAAGACCGAAGCCGGACGAGGTCAGTAGTCGGCAGTTGACTTACTGGCACGTGCTGACTAAGGGTTGAGCCCTCAGGCGAAATCTTTGGTTGGTCTATTTACTGACAGGCCGAACGGTAGCGAGGTCCAGCTAAGAAGCTGGATACCAACCAAAGGCTGAGCCTCAGCGAAGTCCCGAGCCTATTACTGGCACGTTCCTACGAGGGGCTTTGCTCCGGTGAACTGGTATGTGTTCGCATTTGCCGAGGTGTCGTAGTAGGTTAGTTTCACGATTGGGGAGAACGTCGCAGAACCTGCAGTCGTTCCGATGCAGGGGTTCGTCGAGTTCGCAGTCATCAGGACGGTTACAGTCTGACCGGGCGAAAGCGTTGCGGGCAGGTTCGAGTTCGTCCCGTTTTGCGCAGGCGCGTTGTTGAAAAAGACCCCCGTTATCGTTATCCCGAAATTCTGGTTGTTCCGGAGGACGAGCGTGGAGTTTGTCGAGGTTGAGAGATATGGTTTTTCAACCCCAACCTCTCCCGACTGCCAGTATGCTAGCGAATCCTTCGTCGATACCCCTTTTGTCAGTGTTGGGAATCCTCCAAGGACCCCGACCACTGCGAGGGCGATTATTACCACAACCGCAAGGATAACCAAATATTCCGTTGACGACTGCGCGCGTTTTTCCATGGGGAAAAACAGCCCTTATTTAGTATATATCCTTTTTACTGGATTGAGTGAAATTGAAATCATTATAAAGTGGTCTTGGATGATTCCTAGATGACCGCTTCCGAATATATCGGCCCTGAAAAGCTTGCCGAGGTTGTTGCTGATGCGCGGGAATATTTTGCCAATTTTGAGAAAAGGCACCCCGATGGGATAAAGGGGGTTGAGGAAGTTTCCGGCAGGCGTTTTTCGGAGAAAATAGAATACGACCGGGAAACTGATGAGTTGACTGTTCGCCTAAAGGACCTTCCCTGGGCGGTTTCAGTCGAGCTTGCGTTCGCGAGGGATTCTGAAGGCCTTTTCGAGCTTGAGAAGATTGAGCTTGAGCTTCCGGAAACTTCCAAGCTCCGCGGGAAAAAGGGAACCGTTTTCGAGGGATTTGAAGGCTATTCTTCGTACGAATCCGGAAAATCCGAAGGGGAACTTTCAGTTCAGGGACGGGGAACTGTTGCCTGGGTCGGGCCGTCTTTGGATGTTGGCGCCGCTGTTCTCTACGCTTTCAAACACCCGGCGGCTGCCGAAGAACCGACTTTTTACCTGACTGTCGGAGCTGCAATAAACTACGCCTGCCAGCAGGTTTTCGATAACTAGTCCTCCGGCTGGACCGGATAAAATAAAAATTGGGGGATTTCTCCCCCGCCTAGCTACCTAGATTTCCCTAGCAGGAACCAATCAGCGGCTTTAGCCCGGTGAAGTTGTAGATTGTTCCGTAGGTCGGGTCGCTGTAGCCGAATCCAAGGTCAGATACTGCAACTGTGAAGGAACCAGTTCCGGCTGTTGCGCACATCGCGCCAGTTGAGTTCGAAATCATCTTGAATCCGGTTGTGCTTTCGCCTGGGGAAAGCGAGATTGACGAACCGTCAAAGCCGTTGTATAGAGCCGTTGCCGAGGTTATTGAGATTGCAAAATTCTTGTTGTTCCTGACAATCCCGTAGGTCCCGGTCGAGTTCGAGAAATACCGGACAATTCCGATATCCGCGGACTGCCAGTATGTCGCCGAATCCTTTTCCGAGATTCCCTTGGATACCGTCGGGAAACCCCCCAACACTCCGACTACTGCCAGTGCGACGATTACGACGACTGCCAGTATTATCAAATACTCCGTGGACGCTTGGGCTGTTCGCCCCTGTCCCTTTTGCTTCGCCATGGGGAGAATTACTACAAACCCCTATTTATCCTATTCTGCCCTTTTTTAATCCAAAAGTCAGGAAAAGCCGGATTCCTTGGAAAAGGCAGAACTCAAGCAAGCCGTTAGGCAACCGAAAGGATGCTTTTCAGGACGTAGTTCTGGACAACGAAAAAGGTCCCTAGAGAGCCTGCGATAACGAAGGGCGCGTATTTCAGCCCGCTCATCGGCCTTCCCTCCTGGATGACTCCGACAAGAACCGCGGAAAGGAGCCCGTTCGCTACAAGGATGAAATAGGAAATCTGGAGGAGGAAGCTTCTGCTGAGGTTGATTGAAACCCCAAGGCCTCCGAGGGCTGCCGCGCCCGCCGAAGAGGCGTTCGTGCTTGCCTGGAGAGCTGAAACCATGTCAATGAACTGGAGGGAGATTGCGAGTAGGACCGGCGTGCCCACGGTAACGACGAAAAGGACGAACATGACGTACATCTTCGTGCTTGTGACAAGCTCGGCTTTGAGCTCCTGACCCTTCCGGATGTCCTCGGCAGTTGATTCAAGGAGGCGCGCAAGCTTCCCCCCGCTCTTCATGCTTGCCGAAAAAAGGGCGACGACCCGCTCGAGGACTTCCGAGTCAATCCTCCGGGAGATTTCCTTCAGGGCATCAGTCAGGTTTTCGGTCCCGAGGGATTTGGTTGTTGCGTACTTTATCTCCTCCTCGAGTATTCCGAATTCCGGGCGGGCCGACGTCCGAAGCGCAACGACCGGCGTGAGTCCTGACCGGATGTTTGCGGAAACCATCTGGAGAAGGTCCGGAAGAATCCGTTCGACGCGCTTGCGCCTCTCCTCAACCCGGGCATAGATGACAACGTAAAAAAGGAGCGCGGAAACCGCGAAACCGACCGGGGCGGAAAGGTAGACATAGATTTGCGGGAGCCGGAGGAGATAGGTCACAATTGCAAAAATCGCCGCCGCTGAAACCGCCGAGAGGGAAATCGAGCGACCCCACCAATGCTGGGGATCCTCGCTGATTCCGGAATATAAGAGGAGTTTCCTGAAACTCTCGCGCTGTTTCTTCGGAATGATTCCGCCGACAAGGTAGAAGAAAAGGGATTCCGCCATCTTTCCTCAGAGCATGTGGACGGTTGGCCTCCTCACCTTGATGAAACCTATTATGACGAGCTCGACGAAAACGCAGGAGCCGATCATGACGAGGAAGATCGTCTCGTTTATCTCGACTCCGGCGAAGGTCGACATTATTATCAGTATTGTCGTGCCAAGCCCGGGGACCGCGACCGCGAAAACCATGTACATCATTGACCAGAGGTTCAGCTCCTGCGTGTACGCCTTGATCTGGTCCCGCTGGTTCTTCTCGAGGACGAGCAGCACGCTTTCGAGCGCTTTCTGCGCCCCGCTGCCCGAACGAAGGGCGGTGACTATCTGCCAAAGGGATTTCTTAAGGAACTCGGATTCTGTTTTTATCGCGAGCTTCTCAAGCGCCTTGTCCTCGGGCATTCCCGTATTGATGTCCTGGACAACTGTCCTGAACTCGTCGGATACCGAGCCATAGTCCGCGCGGCTTATGTTGACCAGCCCGTCGAAAAGGGAAACCCCGGAATCGATCTGGAGAAGGAGGTCCTTCAGCGCGAAAACTAGGTCCTTGTCGAGCATTTCAGCCGATTTGAGAAGGAGCATTTTGGGATAGTAGAGGAAGAAGCCGAGAAGGGAGAAGAAGACAACGAGTGTCGGCACGCCGGTTATTTTCACGAAATCGAGCGCGCTTTCGAAAAGGCCTTTGTAGTATCCGAAAAATGAAACGGCCGAGAAAATGAGGGCGGAGAATATCAGCGTGTTTACTATTGCGGCGCTCATGTATTCGCCGGGCTCGAGCCCGTTCTCCTCAAGGTCATATTTGACGCTCGGCAAGATTTCCGAGAGGGAGTAGGAAATCCCAATCACGGACCTCATTATCCTCGCGCAGGTTTTCGGCTTGAGGATGAAGAAGACCGGGCTTTCGGAGCTCGCCATTTCTCAGGCGCCCGCCCCTTCTTCAGACGCCAATTTCCGAATCAACCTCTTCGATTCCCCCGCCGCCGGAAATTATCCCGAGGAGCTCCTCCGGGCTCTTGTAGTAAAGGCCCATTACCGCTCCGACGGAATCCACCGAACTTATCCCCTTTGAAACCATCCAGGAAAGTATCTGCTCCCGCTTTTTCAAATCCTCCTTGAGCTCGGACATCGACATTCCCGTGTGGAGGGACAGGTCCGAGAAAAGCCGGGTGCTCTCGGCCTTCTGCTCGAAAACGTCCCCGCGGGCGCGCCACCTGTAGAGGACGTTCACCGAGAGAGCTTCCCCGGAGGAGGCGGGAATCACCTCGGAAATCTCGTAGGTCCTTCTGATTCCGGTCCTCCGGTCGCGGTACTGGACCGCTATCAAATGGAGCGCTTCGAGCTCGGCCGGCGGAATCGAAAAGGGCGGCTCCGTAAGACGGCGTATAACCTGATTCGAATTGTCGGCGTGGAGCGTCGCGTAGACTGCGTGACCCGTGTGCATTGCCTCGAACATTACCTCCGCTTCCCTCTGGCGGCGGACTTCCCCGAGGAAGATCCTGTCCGGCCTCATGCGCAGGGATGCGACCATCAGGTCGAGCATCGAAATCTCGCCGCGCCCCTCCGGGTTCGCGCCCCTCGTTGTGAGGGGAATCCAGTTCCAGGCGAGGTATTTCGGCATTGTGAGTTCCCTGGTGTCCTCGATTGTTATCACCCGGTTCGTCGGCGGAACCATCGCGCAAAGGGTGTTGAGCGCGCTTGTCTTTCCGGTCGCGGTCCCTCCGGCGACAAGGAGGTTCATCTCATACTGGATTGCCTGCCAGAGGAAGGCGGCCATCTCGACGGAAAGGGTTTTTCCGGAAAGGAAGTTCGAGATTGTCCAGGGGTTCCTCGCGAAACGCCTGATTGTTATCGTGTTCCCCGATGTTGAAATGGGAAATAGGGTCGCCGAAACGCGGTCCCCCGTTGTCAGCGCAGCATCCATTATCGGATTGAGGCTGGTTATGTCCCTCCCGCTTTTCCTCCCTATCTGGGAAGCGTAGTTGTAAACCTCGACCTCCGACTTGGGGACTATTGTCGTCTTGAGCCAACCGAATTTCCGGTGGTAAATTCCTACGGGTGCGCTCGCCCCGTTTATCCCGATTTCCTCGAGGTAGTCGTCGGCAAGAAGTATCTCAAGGTCGCCGAGCCCGTACATCCTGTGGAGGAGCGTTCCCGCAAGTATCTTCCTGAATTCCTCAGACAGCTCCGGGAACTCTATGGAAACCCTGACATACGAGCTTGCGTAGAATTTCTCCTTGAGCCCCTCGAGCTTCTTCGGGTCGGTTATTTCCTCGACCTGGACGGGGCTTTCCCTTGCGAGCTCGTCCCTTAGGAATTCCAGGAAATTTTCGGTGTATGGTCCTATTTGCGGAGTCTCGACCCAGTAGACTGGGCGGATTTCCCCGGATACCGCGAGGATTGTCACCGTTGCCGGGACTCCGGAGGCAACAATCGAATAGCTCTCGATTGCGCGCCCGATCATTTCCCGCTTGTCCTTCCTCTCAAGGTCGGTCACGAGCCGCACCCTTATTTTCGAGAAAACCCCGGTCGGGTAAATCAGCTCGACGACGTTCTTCTCCTGGAGCACTTTCGCAATCCGCTCGAGCTTCGCCGGGTCGACCGACATCTTTCCGGCAACCCGGTCAAGATCGTCCGTGAAATCCTTGATGAATGAAAGGTTCCGGCAGAACTCGTCGATTTTCGTTTCTATTACGGGGGATTTTTCCGGGACTTTCTTGAGGCGTTCAATGCTCCTCGCTTCGACCTCCTCCCTCTGTACGCGCTCCTCCTCGAGAAAAGGCGAATGGACCTCGCTCCTGACGCTCGCAAGGAAATCAGTGTGGTGCTTGTCCGGTGATTGCTGTGCTGGTGGTGCCATTTTCCCTCCAGTTAATCCGAATCGGTCCGTTTTTATATTCTTGTGAGTATTAGGGTTGAAAAATTGGATCTGCCCGAGACCTGCAAGCTGATTGGCGCCTCGAATGCGAGTTCCTCCGGCGTGCCGAGGGTAACGTTCCGGACTATTTCAAGGAGCGCTCCCGGCTTTGCTGAAACGAAGGAATAGCTGCCGCCGACCGCCAGGATGAAGGGTTCGCCTGTGCCGTTCATGACAAGTGTGTTTGTTGCGGAGGCGGAGAGGCAGCCGTATGAGCAGCCGTCCGGGACAATCTGGGTCCCGGTTGAGTTTGCAATGTCAAGCTCAAGGAAGAACTCGCCGGCGCCGCAGGAACTGGAGCAGGAAAGCCAGTTCCATCCGGAATCGTCCGTGTCGTTCTCGCCGGTGAAGGTTATTTCTATTTTCTCGGAAAGGGGCGCGCTTGAAAGGGAAAGGTTCGAGGAATTCTTGGAAAGGGAGTTCCAGGAATAGTTCGCCGCGCCGGAGAAAACCCGCGGGTTGGAAATGAAGTCGGAAATCTCAAGCGTTCCGTCGAGATTCGCGAGCGGGAGGATTTTGCCCTCGAGGAAATCCTTGTATTTGGCAAGGTCCGAATCAATCGGGTGCATGCTGTCGGAAAAGGAAATTGTCGTTTCCCCGGCGCTCCTGTTTCCGGAAATCGAAAGGTTGAGGAACGCGGCGACGTTCGATGCCGCGTTGTCGGCGTAATAGCCCTCCTTGAAAACCCTCCTTCCGGCCGCCCGGTTCTGCGCGGAAGCCCTGAAATAGTCGGAATAGAGGATTGCCGCAGAAAGGAGGAGGAGGAAAAGGAGGAAGAAGACTATTGAGAAAAGGATTCCGCGCCTCACCGGTAGCAGAACCTCCCTTCCGCGGTTGAGTAGACGGTCGAGCTAGAATTCCGGAAAACCGCCGCGCGCCGTGCAAAAGTGCTTCCCTCGGTACAGGAGCATCCGGCCTTCTTCGCGGATGCGAGAATCTGTCCGTCCTCGCGCAGAAGCTTCAGCTCCCAGCAGAGGGCGGGGGGCGCGAGTTCCATTTCCGAGTAAAGTTCCGAGGAGTTCGAGACTGCCTGCTCGAAAACCCCGTTCTTTTCGAAGGTTGCAAGGAGGCTTTCGGAAATTTGGATTGGGCGCCGTTCTCCGGAGGGAAGTTTCGAAAGGGCTGACATCGTCGCAAAAATTAGCGCGCTTGAAATCAGGAGCGCGAGAATCGAGTCGATTGTGAAGAAGACCCCGCACCGGCCGCTAGTCATTCGAATCATCCACCCAGACAATCAGGGACGCGAGAACCGTCTCCCCGCGGTAGGAGGCGAATCCCGAGGAAACCGAGGAGGACTGGTTCTGGTATTTGCGCTTCATCCCGAAAACCGGCGAGCTTGTCCCGTTCGGGAACTTGAGGGAGAATTCCGCTTCATAATCGGGCTTGGAAAGGGCAAGCAGATTCTTGATTGCGGAATAGTTCGTCGAGTTCAGCCCGAAAACCGCCGCAACCTTCGCCTCGTCAAGCACGAACTCCGTCGAGGCAAGCCCGAGAGAGGTTAGCTTGGAAACGTTGGTTTCAACGGACCAGTTCGAGGGCGCTCCCGCAGTTGCAAGGAGCGCGTACAGGGCGCTTTCGGAATCCGCCCGCAGGGAATCATCGAGGAGCGAACTTGAAATCCGGAAAGGGACTTTTGAATTCAGGAGGAAAAAAGCCCCGATAAGCGAGGAGAATACGAGCATTGCGAAAACAAGGTCGAGGGAGAATATCTGGCTCATTCGCCTACTGGAAGACATGCACGACCCCTCCGACGTCGCTGAGATTCGTTTCCCTACCGGCCACGATTGAGATGTTCCCCGTTGAATTGATGTTCGAGAAGAGGAGCGCCGCATCTGAAATGCCCCCTGACCAGTTCGCCTCAACCCTGTTCCCGACAACGCGGAGGGTGTAGTTCTCCCCCGATTTCAGGGAGTGCTTGAGCCAGAAGCTTGCCAGCGCCCCGGGACCGGAAAGATGGACTGAGTTTGCGGCGGAGGCGAACTCCTCGGCAATTGCGCGGGATTCGAGAGCGTCGGATTCCCTCGCAAGATATCCTGCCTTGTCAAGGTAAACGCCCATCATTGCGGTGAAGAGGAGGAGGACCAGGCCCCAGGAGAACAGGAGTTCGAAGCTTGACTGGGCGTTTTTCCCCATTAAATCACCAAGAAGCCTTTTCTCTGGGTCACGGTCTGGCCGCCCGAGGAATTCGCGCTTATCTCAAGATAGCTGCTTCCGGTCGGGAAGGTTGAAAGGTCGTAGGTGAGGTTGTATTTCCCGCTGCCGACCTCAGTAACGTTCCCAATTCCCAGCTGGGTCGAGCTTATGAAGGCGCTCATGTTTTCCGCGCTTGCTAGCGCGGAGACGCCCTCGCCGAAAAGGTTGTATATCGTAAAGTTAGCAGTCAGGTTTTCGCTCTGGTAATAGGTCGGGAGGGAAAGGTCAATAAGGATTTGCCATATGTCAAGGCCGCCAGCTCCAACAAGGAAGGTCCTGTTCGAGGAAACGCCGCTTGAGGTTGCCTTGGCTGTCCAAGTCCCTCTTGCCGGCCCATAGGGGAGGAGGAACGCTCCGCAGTAAATTCCCCCGGGCAGGCTTGAGGAGGGGATGTTTGATGTCGAGACAATTGAGCCGGCCGGATTCAGGAGCCGCATAACCAAATTGGCTGAGACAAGCTCGTCCGAGGAATTGTAGATTCTCGTCCGGTAGTATGCATAGCCGCAGGAGGAAACCGTTGCCGGGCTTGCCGAAACGGACGGCTCGTATATCGTAAAGCTTTGGTCGGAAGTCTTGTTCCAGTTCCCGGAGGAATCGTTATACCAGATCGACCAGTGGATTGTCCCGGATGCCGACTCGTTCTGCCAGGTGAAATTCGACCAGGTCCAGGAGTTCGAGGTGCCTAGGTAAGCCGGGCTTGAGTATTCCTCCGAATAGTTCGCCCAGTTGCCGGTTTCGTTCGTTGAAAGGAGCGCGTGGGAAAGCTCGGCATCATAGCCCTGGGCATAGATGAGGAGGGTGTCGCCGGGATATGCCCGCGAGGAATTGGAGCCGGCGTCCCTGATTGCTGGGCTGTTCGTGTCAATTACAGTGAATTTTACAAGTCCGGTGACGTTCCAGTTGCCGCTTGTGTCGTTGGCCCAGATTCTCCAGTATATTTCGGCTCCCGAGAGGAGGGACGCGTTGGACCAGGAGAAGTTCGACCAAGAAGAAGTTCCCGAAAGGGAAATGGCTGAATAGTTGACGAAAGAGCCGGTTTCGTTAGTCTCGAGTTTCGCTCCGGAAAGCTGGTAAGTGTCCTGCCAGTAGGAGTATAGAAGAAGCGTTTCCCCGATGTTGGGGTTCGAATTGTTCTGCCCCTGGTCGCTCGGGGCAGGTTGGGTTGTGTCAACAATCCTGAACGCGCTGTAGCCGGTGACGTTCCAGTTGCCGCTCGTGTCGTTGGCCCAGAGCCTCCAGCCGACAACCTGGTTGACCGAAACCGCCCCGCTGGCCCAGGTGAAGTTGGACCAGTCGTTTTGCCCCGAAAGGGTGAGCAGGGAGGCGTTCCCCCAAGAGCCTGTCTCGTTGGTTTCGAGCTTTGCGCCCTCGAGGCCGATGTTGTCCTGCCAGAAGCTTGCAAGTTTTATCGCATCTCCGAATTCCGCCTGCCCTGAGGTTGTGTTGTCCTGGACCGAATAGTATTTCGGGGGCGTACTGTCGACCCCGGAGAAAACCAGGAAACTCTCGTAGGGCGTCACGTTCCAGTTGCCGCTTGCGTCTTTTGCCCAGATCCGCCAGTTTATCTTCGTCCCGGAAACGACGCTTGTGTTCCTCCAGGTGAAGTTGGACCAGTTGCCCGCCCCGAAGAAGATGAGGGGCGAGCCGTAGGTTGTCTTGTTCTGATAGGTGCCGGTTTCATTCGTCTCGAGCTTCGCCTCCGAAAGGTTGAAGTTGTCAGTCCAGTATGCGAAAAGCCCGACAGTTCCGCCGACCGGGGGCGCGGAATCGTTCTCGAAATAACTCCCGAAAACGGGTTCGCTCGAATCCCTGACGTTGAAAGTCTGAAGGGAGGTTGCGCCCCAGTTGCTGCTTGAGTCCTCAGCCCATATCCTCCACTGGATTGTATTGTCCGGGTAAATGCTAGAGTTCTCCCATGTGAAATTCGCCCATTCGGGGTTTGTCGAGAATGAGAAGGGCGAACCATAGACCGTCTTGTTCTGGAGAGAACCGGTTTCGTTGGTTTCGAGCTTCGCCTGGGAAAGCCCAGCATCATCTGTCCAATATGCCGAAAGAAGGATTGCCGCGCCGTAATCGAGGCTAGAAACGTTCGAGGAAACTGCGCTTGCGGACGGGCCCGCCTGGTCAGTGACCTCGACTGCTGAAGCGTTCGTCGGGTCGCCCTCCGCGAATCCGTCATAGGGGACGACCGAGCAATACCAGCTGTCGCCTATTGTCAGGTTGCCTGAAAGAACTGTGAACAGGAGCGAGTTCGAGCCGTTCGTTACCGAAACCTGCCTGAATAGGGAGGTCTGGTTCGCGCCGTTCTTAATCCAGCTTACGAATGCTTTTGTTCCCGTATATGTCTCGTCAGTAACTGTTCCGTAGCACAATAAGTTCGTTGATGTCGAAGGATTGGACGGGCTGATTGAAACCGCTGAAGCAACCGGGCGCGCGTTCACAAAGAAGGGCCTTGCGTTCGTTCCGGTGCTCTGGGAATAGTTGAAGCATTGGCCGGTTGTCGCGTCGCAGGCATATGCGAACCAGGAGTAATTGCCTGCGGAACGACTTGATGTGTTGAACTGGCAGGTTGCCTGGCTTGCGGAGGGTGTCGCGGAGCTCTTGCAAAGCTGGCCGTTCTGGCTCTGGCAATTGCCGCTCCGGACGTCCGGATAGTTGCAGACAACGAGGTTCCAGTTGTTCCCGGTCCTCGTTGTTGCAGTTCCTGAGAAGGTGACATATTCCGCTTCCGTTGTCGGAGCCGAATGGTCGCTCCCACCATCTGACGGGCTTGAGGTGAAATAAGGGGTGAGAACAACCGAATCCCTGTATTTCGTTACATAAGTCGCAACGGTTGCGTTGAACCAAGAGGTGTAGTTGCAGGCAGCCGTTCCGTCAGGGCATTCGTGGAGCCCGAATGTCCAGTTTGTCAGGTATGCCCAAGGGGCGAGGATCTGGGCGCGGGAGCCGGAGAGATAGGGAATCACGTCAGGCTCGTGTGCAACCGTCTGGCCGGCTGCGGAACCTGTCCCGATGTTAAGGCCGCCCGCAGAAACTGTCAGGGTGTTCGCGCTCCCGCCGTTCGCAACGCCCATCTTGTAAATAAGGAGGTCGTTACCCGCCCCGGTAGACCTGTCAAGGTTGACTATAATCCTCCCCTGGGTTGGTTGGTTAGCCTCAATCCCGACTCCGTAGCTTATCCCATATGTCGGGAGGGCCGTGTCAATCCTGCAGTTTGCGCCGCAGTTCGTGCAGACCATTCCGGAGCACCTCATTGCGCAAAGCTCGTAGATTCCGCAGGTTCCGGTTGCCGTTGTAGACGAGCTTGTCTGTCCGGCAAGGATTTCGGTTGCGCCGTCTCCGTCAACGTCGCCAATGTAGAATCCGCCAATAGTGCGCCTGAAATCGTGGTTGCCGCTGTAGGACTGGACGCAGGTCCCTGTCGTGCAGTTCCAGAGCTGGAGCTCGTTTTGGTTCGCCGTTGCCGAATATGTCCCGCCAGCAACGACAAGCTCATTTGCCCCGTCATCGTTAATGTCAGCAACCGCAATGCTGTTGACAATCCCGTAATAGTCGGTGTGCATCTGGGTTTCGTGGCATTTCCTTGTTTCGTTTGAGTATTTGGCAGCGATTCCAAGGGTCCCGACGGCTAGCGCGGTTGTCTGGCCGCTTGTTGGGTTCCGGTAGACCGCAAGGTCGGTCCAGACAGCAGTCCTCGGGAGGTTCGTGAAGTTCGCCGTCCAGGTCCCGGTCGCGCCGGAGCCCTGCCAAACGAATGCGTCAAGGAGGGCGGTTCCCGGGACTGCGAGAGCGAAGCTTTCGTTGAAATACCGGACCCTTGAGATTGAGGTTGCAACCGGGGTAGTGTCAACTGCCCAGCTTGAGCCGTCCCATTTGATAAGCTGCCCGGTCGATGTCGAGCCGAAGGCGTGTGTCGCGTTCCAGATGTGTATCGAGTTTATTGTCGCAGCTGTCGGGCTTGCCGTGGAAACCCAGTCAGTCCCGTTCCAGTTCGCGATTATTCCCGAAGTTCCGCCAGCCCAGCCGAAGGTGGAGTTCAAAAGGTCTATTGCATAATATGCCGAGTTGGGGGTTGTCATCGCTGTCCAGGTTGTCCCGTTCCATCTCCAGATGTTAGTTGTTGCAGCTACTGTGTTTATTGCGGCAAAGCCGAAGGTCGAGTTCAGAAGGGCAAGCCTATTCACCTGCGTTGCGGAAGGGGGGATTGTCTTTGTCCAGACGTTCGGTGTCCCGTTCCAGTATGCAAGGAATCCAGCCTGCCCTCCGGCGAAACAATAGTTCTCGCCGGAATCCGCGCAGGAAACGTCATATGTGTTGTTTGTTGTCGAAAGGACTTCCCGGTTCCAGGCGCCCCCGTCCCAGCGGTATGCTGCCCCCGCATCCCCGACAACGAATGCGCGGCGTTCGTCAAGGATTGCCGCGCCGCGGAAGTTGTAGCTCGTCCCGTTCCCGGAAATGTTTAGGCCAAACCAGCCGGTGTTGTTAGTCCCGCACTCAAGGACGCGGACCTCCCAGCGACCGGCCGCAGTCGAGGCAGTGTTCTGCCCGATGACAAGCTCCTGGGAGCCGTCGGCGGAATTGTCAACGTTCCCGTAGGCAAGCCTGTCTCCCAAGCCTCCTGCGGTGCTTCCATAGGGAAAGTCGAAGCTCATTTCCGGGACAAGGTAGCAGCCGGTCGGGTCGCAGTTTAAGGTTGTGACCTCGTAATATCCGGCAGTTGCCGAGACTGTTGCCATGACGCTTGTCTCGTTAATTCCGTCGCCGTCAAGGTCCTTCACCTGTATGTCGTGCACCGCCCGCCCGAATTCCCTGCCAAGGGTCGTGTTCTCCGTGCAGGTAGAGCCAACCGGGCAGCCCTCGAGGAAAAGGAGCTCCGGACCGGTCCTGGTGTTTGAGCCGATAATTATCTTGCTTAGGGAGCTTGCCGGATGAAAATAGAAGAGCGCCAGGAGGACCAAGCTAATTCCTGCCGCCAAAAACGCTTTTTTGTATTTCATTGAGGTCCTCCTTCGTCCTTTTTCTTTCCGAATCGGCAGCCGCTTTTTTCCGGGCAGAATCCGCATTTAGCTTCCTTGAGAAAACGAAAACCAGGAAAAATGAGAGAATCAGGAAAATTCCCCCGGCCAGGAAAAGGGGGGCTTTCTCGGGAATCTGGAATGGAATTTTCCCCCGAAGGAAGCCGCTCCGGAAATTGATGTTATGTTGCAATCCGTGCAGGAAAGGGAAATGACATATGGTCCTTCCTCCGGGAAGGAAATTCCCGTTACCGAGAGGGTCCTAAATCCCGCTCCGGATTCATTGAGTGTAGCTTCGGGGCCCTCGAGAAAAACTTCAGCCAAGCTCCCGGGCAAAACCCGGATGAAATTCTCGCTTGACGTTTCTCCGGATTCAAGACTGAACTGGGAAATCCCGACTGAAAGGGACTCCCCGGAGAAGACAATTGAAAGTGTCTCGTTCCGTTCCGAAGAGTTGACCGGGGCTGAGCGGAGCAGGAGCCCGCGGGAATTCCCGCGGAACTCTATTGAATTTTCCGAAACTGATATTTCCCTGCCCTTTTGGACAAAATCCGCGTTGGAAAGGTCGGGGCCTTCCCGGATGAACCATTCAGTCGAAAGAGCTGGCGCCAGAATCAAGGACGCCATGAGAAGAAGGGCTAGAAGTTCAGCAGCTTTCAACTGTGAAGAAAACCCCCCTTGCAGAATTCGCGCTTATTGGGTCGGAAGCGTTCGCCGAATATTCTCCGGCAGAACGCCCTGCCGGGGACCAGACAACTGAGAATCCCCCGGTCGAGTTTGTTGTTGGCGCGGAGGAATAAAGAGAGCTTCCGGTTGAATTGTAAATCTGGAAATCCAGGGAAACTCCGGCGGGCCAGCCGAAACCGGAAAGCGTCGTGTTCTCGGGTCCCTCGAAAATCAGCTTCTCGGTCGCGCATCCGGACTCCTTGAAAGTCTCGACCGCGATATAGGAGACGTTGCTTGTCCCTTCTGAACCGTAAGCCCCGGAAACGTGGACCGTTATCGGGAGGGAATACTCCTCCCCGCCTCCGGAGAAATCAATTGTTCCCGAATAGCTTCCAAGCGCTGAGAAAGACGAGTTTATCCCGAGGGTGATGTTCCGGCTTTCTCCGGAGGAAAGGGTGAAGGAGATTGCCGTGAGGTTTTCAACTGTTACTTCCTCCGCATCCTCGGTCCAGTAAAGAGTTCCGGTTATCGGAATTGGATCCTGACCGAAGTTCGTAAGGGTGACGTTCTTCTCCTCCGAGGAGAACGCTGTCATTTCCGAGTAAATTGCGGTCGGGGAAACCTGTATCACTGACGTTCCAATTCCGACCGAGCCCTCGTAGGAGGTTACCGTCAGGTGATATGCGCCGGGGAGGTCGGGCCAGGTCCCGAAAACCGGTTCTCCCGTCCTTGCCGAAACATCGGTTACTCCGCCAGGAACCTGAATTGAGAGAATCAGGGCGTTCCCGGATATTGACGACCGTGAGAGGTTGACTCCTTCGGGGATCGTGACATAGAGCTTCCTCGTCGAATTGACCCCCTCGGAATATACCTCGTCAGCTGCCCGCGAAAGAAGCTCGACTGTTTCCTTCGCCTCGGAAAGGACAAGCTGCGTCCGGGTTTCGGCGATTTTCTGCTGGGAAAGCGCGAAGAACGCAAGGAGAGCTGAGATTCCGATTGCGAAAACAACCAAGAGTTCAACCGAGGATTGCCCTTTTTTCTTCAGCCCCATTATTGGCTATTTCGACAATTAACTTGCTAATATTGTTTTTGGCTCCCTATTTCCCGGGTTTATCACCGGAAATTTCCGGGGCGTTGGCGGTTTTAGCGAGTTCCCGTAACAATCCCCTCGAAAGCGTCCGCCGGACTTTTACCGCATTGGGGGTTGCTTGAGGAAGAAAGGAATAAAAAGGACGTTGGCCTCCGACTGGAATGCCTGAGGAAAAAATAGAGCTTGTCCCGAGCGGAATGCCGGGCCTTGATGAAATGCTTGGCGGGGGCTTTGAACGGCGCTCATCAATACTTGTCTCGGGAGAAGCCGGCTGCGGGAAAAGCACCCTTGCGCTCCAGTTCCTCCACAACGGGATTGTGAAATACAACGAGCCGGGAATCTACATTTCGTTCGAGGAGGACAAGGCGGACGTCTACCGCCACATGAAGGTCTTCGGGATGGATTTCGAAAAGCTCGAGGCGGAAAAGAAACTCATTTACTTCCGTTATCCCCCGCACGAGATAGAGAATTTCCTTAACGAGGGAAAGGTCATCCAGGATTCGATTGAGGAAATCGGCGCGAAAAGAATCGTAATCGACTCGATAACGTCGTTCGCAATGCTCTTTTCCGACGAATACAAGCGGAAGATGAGCATACTCAACCTCCTCCAAGCTCTGAAGAAATGGGGCTGCACAACACTCCTTACATCCGAAGGGAGTTTCGACACGAGGGGGAATTTCGAGGCAAAGTTCGGGCTGAGCTATCTTGTCGACGGGATACTTTTCCTCTACAACGTAAGGAAGGGCAATACTCGTGAGCGGGCTTTCGAGGTTGTCAAGATGCGCGGGATACAGCACAGGACGAACATCTGCCCGCTCATGATTGCGGGAAACGGGATAGAGCTTTACCCGGATGAGCCCGTTTTCAACGAAGGGGCGGAGTGGAAGTAATAATGGGCGGGAAAGAACTGAAAGCGGACCTTTACGTTTTCCAAGGTTCCTATGCGGATGTTTCAGAAGCCTTGGCTGGAACGGACCTTCCGATGATTGGCGCCGTAAATCTCGGGACTGCCACGTATGATTTCAATCTTACAAAGGGACAAGGTGCGGACGAGGAAAAATTCCGCCTCGAACTTTCCGGGAAAACATATGGCTGGCTTGGAGAGCTTGTCAACAGATACAGAGAATTCATCCTTGTCGGGATCAACCCCGGGATGGTGCCGAACACGGGTGCAATTATCCCTTGTGGGCTGCTTGCAATTCCGACAAAGATAACTCCGGACGGGGCTGCACTCGCGTCCCGGGAGGCGCTTGAGAAAAAACTCGGACCAATTCTCTATGAAAGTCTTCCCATTTACCAAGAGACCGTCTGATTAGAATTCGGTGAAAACGCTCTTCGCCCTTGTTGCCGAGAGGAGTTTCTTCTCCCCGGCTTCGTCCTCGGAAAAGGGGTCGTCTGGAAGAGCTATCCGCTCCGGAAGACCTGGCTTGGACGCGCTTTCCTTGAAAGACTGCTCCTTCAGCTCAATTGAAGCCAAAAGTGCGTCTTCGTCAATGTCAAGGGATTTTGGAATTACTTTGTAGATTTTGGTCCCCGAAGCCATGAAAGAAATCCTCCCTTGCCCTTATTTATCTTTTCTTTTTTCTGGGAGACATTTTTGGGACGCCGTGCATTTTCGACCCTTTTGGACTTGGCGTTAGCCTTGCCTGTGGGCTTGAGTTTTGTCTTCCGCTTCGCTCCAGACCTCGCTGATGCTCGGCCCTTGGGCTTGCCCTTGGGCTTGCTTGGTTTGGGTTTCGGCTTTTTGCCTTTCGGCTGAGCTCTTGGGCTTGCTCTTGAGCTTGCTCTTCCGGACTTGCCCTTGGACTTTTTACCCTTTGCCTTGGGCTTGCCTTTCGGTTCGTCAGCATCGGAAACCTTTCCTGCAATTGGCCTGTACTGCATTGCCTCGGGTATTGGCTGGTCGAGCCGGATTTCCTGCCTGCCTGCGTTGGCTCCGGACGCTTCAGCCGCGGCTGCCGCTTCAGCTTCCCTCTTGAGGGTTTCCTCATCCTTGTCCCGCGCAGCGCCGCTGCGGTTTACCGTCGTTACAAGCTTCTCAATCGCCTTCCTGAGGTCGCGGATATCCTTCAGCCCCGCAAGAACGCACTTGCCGCTTGAGAAAATCAGGAAAGTCACGTTCGGGTCGTGGATTTTGTAGGTAAGTCCTGGGAAAAGCTCCGGGGAATAATAGGCATCAAGCACCTTCCGGACGAATTTCTCAAGGTCGACATCGACGCCCATCTCGAGGGAGAAAACCATGTTCTGGACCTCGATGTTGTACTCCTTTATCCAGACCCCGACTTTCTTCAGATCCTTGCGCAAATCGTGGGCGGCGCGCTCAAGCTGGTCGACCGACCGGCATCCCGCAAGAACCGCCTTGCCGTTCTTGAAAAGGAGGAAAGTGTGCCCCTGGGGCATGTGGTAAATTGCACCCGGGAACTGCTCGGGCGTGAATTCCGCGCCAAGCTCCTTCGAGATTTTCTCAAGGGGAAAGTCAACGTAGAATTTGCAGGATGCAACTATGTTCTGCGGCGTTATCTTAACGTCTTCGGGTGTTAGCATGGCTGCTTAAAAACCCTGAAAGGTATTTAAATCCTATATATAAATAGGCCTTTTTATGGCACCAACACAAATGCGGGGGGCGGGCAAGGGAGAAAGCCCTAGGAGCGCCACTCCGAAAAAGGCAAAGGGCCCCTTCGAAATACTGAAGAAGATGGTCCGCCAGTCCGACATCGTCATCCAGACAATTGATTCCCGCTATCCGTTCGTAAGCCGGACTGTGCAGAAGATCTGCGATGACGAAAGGAAGCCGCTTGTCGCAATCCTGACAAAGGACGACCTTGTCTCCGTTCCCGCGCGGGTCGAGGGCGTTCCCTTTGCAAGATACTCATCAAAGAAACCGGGCAGATACAAGAAGCAGATTTTCAGCCTGATTTATTCGATTGCAAGCAGGCTTGGCAAGGACGACCTCATGAAAGTTTCGGTCGTAGGCTACCCGAACACCGGCAAGTCAAGCCTGATAAACTCACTTTCCCACCGGAAATCCCTTTCGATTTCCCCAGAAGCGGGGCATACGAAGGCCGTCCAATGGATCCGCTTCGGAAGGATCCTCCTTTCCGACACACCTGGCGTCATCCCCGAGCGGGTTGAGCGGGAAAAGCTCGTCCTCATGGGGAACCTCAACATTGAGAAGGAGAAAGACCCGCTGGGAATCTGCGAATCCCTTATGAGGAAGATTTTCTCAAGCGAGGCGGGGAAGCGCGCTTTCTTCTCCCATTTCAAGATAGCTCCCTGCGGGGAGGGCGAATCAATCGAGGCTGTCGCGAAAAGGCGGGGCAGGGTGCTGAAGGGCGGAGAGCCGAACCTTTCCGAGGCTGCGAGGATAATCGTGCTCGAATGGCAGCGGGGCCTCCTGAGGCTCTAGGGCTTTCCAATAATCGCCCGTTTTCCAAGAGCCCTTGAACGCGTCCCCTCTTTCGCAGGCTTTCTTGCAACCGAGCCGCGCATACGCCGCGCCTGTTGTGAGATGAGCAGTCCGCAGGAATGGCCCCTTCCTGAAGGGGAGACTTTTTCCGGAAGCGCGACGGGGCTTTTCGGTCATGAAACGTGCTGCCGAAATACTTATATACTAAATGTGCAACAGTTCTGCACAGGAAGAGTGAGAAAACAAGATGCAGTTCCAAGAGCAGACGATGCAGGACAAGGTTCCCCAGATAATAGACCCGGACAAGTTCGTGAGGCTTTCCTTCCCGGGGGAGACCCTGGAGGACCATTCGGCAAAGGGCGGCTTCTTTTCCGTATCCACGACCGGAGGTGCGGGAGAAAGGATACTTCGCGTGTATTACTTCGCTGGCGCAAGAGTGTCCAGTCCAGTCATCTTCCAGGATTCGGGCGGGCTCCGGGTAATTTTCGAGAGACTCATCTGATTTCCCCGAAAATTCCGTCATCCTCTTTTTTGCCTTTTTTCCCCTTTCTCCTGCTTCCCAGGAAAATTACAGCGCCTGCAAGGGAAACTGAGAGCGCTACTGCGAGGATTTTCGCAAGCGTCTTGGAGCTGCCTGAGGCCGTTTTTCCCGCCCGTTCTGAAAGTATTGCCGAATAATGCCCGGCATAAAGCCCGTCGAGGACGCGCCCATTACTGAGGGAATCCTTCGCAAGCGAGAGGTATCTGCCCTCTTCCGAGGCTGCCTCGGGCGAGAATTTCTCCGCAAGCGCAATCGCCTCCCGCGCATTTCCCTCCGTTTCCAGGAACGAGACAAGGCTCTTCGAGGAGAGGATAAGCTCGACATATTTCTCATATTCGCCTTCCGAGGGAATCTCGAAGATGAGGAGGTTGACTCCGGAAAGCGCAAGACGCGTCCGGTTCCCTATCCGCCCTTCAACCGTTTGTATTACTTCCGCCGGCAGCGTTATTCCCGCCGAGAAACTGCCGTTCCCGAATTCGGAATGAGCCCAAATTGCTGCGGACGCAAGCGCAGAGTCCAGCCCCGCCCTTGCGTTTTTTATCTCGGATTCGGCTTCGGCAAGGAGGGTTTCGTTGCAATCTTTCTCAGCTTCTGAAACCTTGACAAGCGTCCCTGAAAGCTCGGGAGGATTTTCAAAGGGCGCCCAGGGATATTTCTTCCGGAGGAGCGCGAGTTTCTCCGCGGAAGACTTCATTACGGAGAGGATTCTCCTGTCCGAAACGGACGAAGCAGAGATTTTCGCGCAGGCCTGCTTTTCGGTGCGCGCCCTTTCGGAAATTAATTTTCTGGCGGAGTCGAGGGCTTGGCTGAAAAGATCCTGGCACGCCAGGGCGGAAACCTGGGCGCGCTCGGATTCCGAAAGCTTCTGGTATTCCCCGACAAGCAGGGGGATTGCGTAATTCGCCTCCGCAATTTGCACGCTGCTGAGGGTCCGGCCGCCTATGTTGCAGCAGAAGGGGCAGTCCGGAAGCTGGCCGGCCCCCGGTCCGGAAAGGAAGGCGATTTCAAATGTCTTCGTTTCCCCGGCGGAAAAAGAAGTTTCCATTCTCACCGTGCCGTCCGGAAGCTGGAACGAGGGCGCGCCGTCAACCGAGATTTCCGTCGAATTCGGGGGGAGTGGAACGTAAAGGAAAACCTTGGGAAGATTTAATTTGAGGGCATTTGTCGCTGAAACGGAGAATCCCTTGGGATTCTCGGAAAGTTCCATTGAAATCGGGTTATTGTAGGAAATGTTAGCCGCAAGGAGGCTTTCATCGCAGCTTCCCCTGAGGAACAGCTCGCCTCCAAGGAAGGAATATTCCACTCCCGAGACCGTCAGTCCATCCTCCGGAAGGATTGTGCCGGTTCCAACCAAAAAGTCCTCCGGATATCCCGAACTCGAACAGGCAAGGGCGTACTTTTTTGAAATTGAATATGCCCCCGAAGTGACCGACTCTGAGGAATACGTTTCGGTTGCACTCGCCAGCTTCCCGAGGTTCCGTTCGATCAGGAAGGAAAGTGTCGAGAGCGTCCCTTTTTCATAGTCGATGAACAGTCTGCCGGAAGCGGGCGAGACGGACTTTATTTCTCCTCCTTCGACCCATGAAACCTCGGCCGGGACGTTTCCGGGGAACTTCAGGGCGGTTGTTTCAGCGGTTCCGGAAACCGAGGGTCCTGAGATCGTTCCGTACAGCCTTGAAACTGAGTTGCGGTTCGCAATTACCGGGAAAATGAGGCTTTCCTCGAAATCCACCCTGGGAGCTTGGCTGGAGTCTTCGAGTATTCTTGAATAAAGCCCGTCAAGAGACGAAAGGAAGCCCCAGGAAGTTTCGGCGGAAATCCATCCGTTCCTCGGAAGGAACTCGTAGGTTCCGAATTCGGCAACAAGGTCGCTTTCGGGAAGAACGCTGACAAGCTCAAGTATCTCGTTCCTTTTCCGGTTGACTTGCTCGGAATATTTTTCATCAAGTGCCCGGAAGATTTCCTCCCTTGGAGCTTCTCCGCGGCAAATAGAGGCGGAAAGCCCCTCGCCCCTTCTCGGAAACGGGCCGAGGGGATGTTCGGGGAAGGCGCGAATTGTCGGGGCGCATGCGACCTCGCGCAGCGCTTCCGTATCGGAGCTTATTGTCCCGGAGAAAATGCTTTTCAGGAGAATCCTCTGCCCGGCCGGGAGAGCCGATACTGAAAGGGAGGTTTCCAGGGGCAGATTCGCATCAAAGTTCCTCTCAATCCTTTCGGCGAGCTCCCCTACGAGTGCAAGTGACGCCAGTTGCTCCCCAAGTTTCTTCCTTGTTTCCTCGAGGCCGGTTATCCTTTCGAATGCCGGTTTTTTTGAAAGCCCGGCCAGCCCTTCCGCAGCTGAGGAAACCTCAGAGTCCGCCAGGGAAACAGCAAGGGAGAAATTCAGGAAATCTATCCTTGAATATGCCTGCGCGGACCTCCCCGCGGATATTTCCGAGAATACGAGCCCGATCGGTATTTTCTGGACCTCCGCTCTGCGGAGAGCTCCGGCCTTCTTGGAAACTTCCCTTGAGAGGGAATCTATTTCGGAAATGAGCCCGTTCTCAAGGGTCTTTACGCGCAGGACGAACTCCGAATAAGCAAGGTATTTTTCGGAGGAATCTTTTATGCTGCTTCCGGGATTCCTTTCCCAGTATCCTGGGAAGCTCGGGAGACTGGCGGCTATCGAGGAAACGTTGTTTGATATTGTTGCTTCGCAGTCGGTTGCGAAAACGCAGGCGGAGAAATTCCCCGCGCAGGCAAGGTTCACTAGAGCCCAGCTGCTTGTCGAGCATTCGAAAATCGACCATGCCGAATACTGCGAGCAGTTCTTTGCGAAGAGATATCCTTGGTGATTCTCCCGTGCGAATGAAATGAATTTGGAATAATAGCCCCTTATCTGGGAAAGGAATCGCTCGTTGTCTGAGCGTTCCCGCACGAATTTCCCGGAGGCGATGTCCTCGGAAAGGCCCGAATAAAGCGAAAGGGCAGTGTATCCGCCGCTTGTAGATTCCCCGAGCTTGCCGGAGAGCTTCCAGAGGCCTGATGTGTTCATTTCCGAGAAGACCAGGCTCTCAAGCTCCTCAGCTGACGAGATGGCATATCCGTACTTCAACGCGGCAGCCTCCGCAAGGCTTATTGAGGAAATTCCCTCCCAGAGGTTTCCTGACTTGGAATAAAGCACTGCAGAGCGCCAATTGGATGAAAGGTCGAACAAATGCGAAGAAAGCCTCAAACATTCCCTGTAGGAGTCGCCCCTTGAAGGACTGCAGGAAATCCGGAGTTCGGTCGGGGGGAACTTGTCTGTAAGGGAAATTCCGCTTGACTGGATGTCGCTTCTGAGGCGGAGGGGAAGGGTCCGTTTCGCAAAGCACCAGACATACTGGTTCTCGAGGGGGAATGAAGCGCGCGCCGGGAAAATGACAAGCACGGCCAAAAGCGCGAGAAGGACGACAAACTTCTTCAGGCCGGCTGAAACGTCCCCCATTCAAGTGGCATTGCCAACCTTCTTTTAAGAAACTTTCCAAATGCAGCGGGGTTCAGGGGCGGAAACTTGGCAGGCGCGCTCCTCTCCCGCGCCTATTATCGCGTACGTCCGGTTCTCGACGTTCCCGAATATCCCGGCTCCCGAGACGGAAAATGAGAAGATTCTCACCGCTCCCGAATCGACAACTGAAACGGCAACTGCTCCCGGGAGGGCGCTTATCGGCAGTCCGGAAAGGGCGGCCGGGCTCGCCCAGGAAAAATGGATTCCGTGGCCTTCCCAGAAGGCCCTCCAGCGCAGGAAGTTTCCCTGGGTGAGAATTTCCACCTCTTCCGCGGTGCATTTCGGGCACGCTGCCGCCGTTTCCGAAAGGGTCTGCCAGAAGCTTTCCTCCGCATTCCGCGCAAGATAGAACGCTTCCTTGTTCTCGCGCGCCTCAAGAGCCGCATCCGTGAATGCGCGCCGGGAAAGCTCCCTTGAATAAAGTCCGGTCAGGAGGATTGCCGAGAATGTGAGGGCAAGGAGGATTGACGCTGCGGATTTCATCTCAGGAGCCGGCCCCCGAAATGCAGAGCTCCGCCTTGCGGAAATCGACAATTCCGGAAAGGGCTGCTTGCGCGAAGAAGCGCCTCGAGCAAATGAGGGGTTTGCAATTCTCCCGGTAAAGAGGGGTTCCGTCAAGGTAAAGGCACAGTTTCTCTCCGGTTGATTTTTCTAGGTTTGAAACCAGCTCTTGATAATAGCCCTCTTCCAGCGGCCTGACGAGGGAATAGATTCTCCCGCTTGCCTGAAGGGAGGAGAGTGTGTCGTCGAGGAGGTCCGCCCGTGAAATTAGGAAAATCCTCTCCCGGAAACCGGTTTCCCTTCCGGCGCTTGCGGAGAGGACAATCACGGAGAATCCGAATAGTATCAGCGCAAGGAAAATCTCGAAGGAGAAGACGAATGATTTCCGTTCCGGCACCCGCGCAGGAAGCCGACCAGGTTTATTAAATTTCTCAGTCCGAAGCGCGAGCCTTTTGTGACGTGTAATGGAATAGGCGAGCGCTGAGGATGGGATTCGAACCCATGCATCCCTTGCGGGAAACCAGCTTTCCAGACTGGCGCGTTAACCGCTTCGCTACCTCAGCCCGAGTAGATTGGAATTTGGGTTTATAAAAACGTGTTTCTCTTTTCCCGTGAAAGGCTTTTCTCTTTTCGCAAAAGAGAAAAGGGTTTCTAAGCCAACCGCTTCGCTATACCTCAGCAGGGCGGGCTCCGGTCTAAAGTTTATAAGTGAAACTGTTTTTTTTCGGACGTATGGATGCCGGAGAGATAATACTCAAGCATGCGCTTCACAACGCAGTCTCCTTCGGCGGGCGGGCGAGCTCAGGCGCGGTAATCGGGAAATTGATTGCGGAAAATCCGGATGCGAAGAAGGAGCTGTCCTCGCTCGGGAAGATTATTTCCGAAAAGATAGCATACGTGAATTCCCTCTCTATTGAGGCGCAGAAAAAGCTGCTTGAGGAGAATTTCTCGGGATTTTCGGAGGAGCGGGCAGCCGTCCTCGAAGAGAGGCGGAAAAAGGACGCTTCAGGAGAGCGGGAACTCCCGTCCCTTCTGGGGGATACTTCGGCCGTAAGGATGCGAATGGCGCCATTCCCTTCCGGGCCGCTTCATATCGGGAACGCGCGGATGACGGTCCTTAACGACGAATATGTCAAGAAGTACGGAGGCCGGCTTGTGCTCTTTTTCGACGACACCGTCGGGACTGAATCGAGCAGCGTCGAAACTTCCGAGGGAACCCGGCAGGTTGCGCAAAAGGACATCCTTCCGGAGGCATACGCCCTCATTCCGGAAAGCCTGCGCTGGCTCGGGGTCGAATGGCACGAGGAGTTCTACAAATCGGACAGGCTCGAGCTTTTTTACGAGCATGCCGAGGCGCTCCTGCGCGACGGGAACGCATATGTCTGCACCTGCGACGGGAACGAGTTCAGGACGAAATTCAAGGCGGTCGGCAAGGAATGCCCCTGCCGGAGCGAACGAATTTCCGAGCATCTTGCGCGCTGGAAAGGGATGCTTGACGGTTCGTTCTCCTCGGGCAAAGCGGTTGTCCGGATAAAAAGCGGGATGGACAACCCGGACCCGGCGCTCCGGGATCATGTCATAATGAGGATAACTGAGAAGGAGCATCCGCGCGTCGGAAGGAAATACCGCGTCTGGCCCCTGCTCGAATTCTCGTGGGCAATCGACGACCATTTGATCGGCTCAACACACATCCTTCGCGGCGCGGACCTTGTCAAGGAGGACCGGGTTGAGGAGATTGTCTGGGACTATTTCGGCTGGAAGCATGCGCATTTCCTCCATTACGGAAAGTTCCGACTTGAAGAGGGCGCCGGAACGATAAGCAAATCGAAATCGAAGGAAAAAATAAGGAGCGGCGAGTTCGTCGGCTGGGACGACCCGCGGACCTGGAGCCTGCAGAGCCTTGCGCGGCGGGGGATACGTCCCGCGGCAGTCCGGAAGTTCCTCCTTTCTTTCGGAATGAGCCTTGTTGATGTTGCGGTTGAGGCGGAGATACTTTACGGGATGAACCGGGAGCTTATCGACCCGACTTCGGACAGGTATTTCTTCGTCGGCAGCGGCAATGCGATTGACCTTGAAATCGGCGCAGACGCGGAAGGGACTGCTCCGCTCCATCCTGACAATCCGGCAAGGGGTGTGCGGAAATATTCGGTTTCTTCGGGGGAAAAGGTTTCGCTTGAGGGGGCCGACCTTCCGCTTTTCGCAAGCGGACCAGTCCGGCTCAAGGGGCTCGGAATTTTCGAGCAGGCGGGTGAACGCGAGGAGCTCGTTCCCTCCGAAGGAGCGCCTGTCGCGACAATACATTTCGTCCCCTTGAAGAATTCGATTCCGGCGAAAATCCTGATGCCTGACGGCGCGTGGATTGGGGGTTTGTTGGAAAGCGCAGGGAGCACAATCAAGCCCGGCCAGGTTGTCCAGCTTGAGCGATTCGGCTTCTGCCGCCTTGATTGCTGGAAAGATGGCGCTGCCGAGTTCTGGATGGCTCACAAGTGAGTTGCGGAGACTGCCTGAAAGCTGAAAGTTAGTTATTTAAACCCCGGTAAGGGCCGAAGGATGGAGTGATGACTGATGGCATCTGGAAAACAGTTATTTGCGAAATACGAAGTGCCGAAGGAACTATCCGAGAAGGCTCTCGAGGTTCTTGAAAAAGTTAGGGTTACCGGCAAACTCAAGAAGGGGACCAACGAGGTAACCAAGATGATTGAAAGGGGGCAAGCCCTCCTCGTCGTGATTGCGATGGATGTCGAGCCCGCTGAGGTAATCGCGCACATCCCGCCTCTCTGCGAAGAGAAGGGCGTCCCGTTCGTAATTGTTCCTGGAAAGGCGGACCTTGGTGCCGCTTCGGGAATTGAGGTTCCGACATCGGCAGTAGCGGTTGTCAAGCCGGGCGACTCGAAGGCGCTCATTGACGATCTTGCGAAGAAGATTTCGGAATTCTCCAAAAAGTGAGTTCTTGACAAATGGCAGAAACTTCAGCCCCCGCAAAAGTCCTTGAGGTTCTCGGAAGGACCGGAGTCAGGGGGGACATAATACAGGTGAGATGCGAGGTGCTTGACGGCAAGGAAGCCGGGAAAATCCTTGTGAGGAACGTCAAGGGACCGATCAAGGCCGGAGACACCCTCCATTTGCTTGAGACCGTCATGCAGGCGCGGCGTGCGGAAGGCCCGCGGAAGAAGACGGATGACAGAAAGAAACCCAGGGAGGAACGCTAATAAAAAATATGGTGCTTCTCACGAAATGCTCTTTTTGCGGGAAAACCGTTGCAAAGGGAACCGGCAAGATTTGCGTCAAAAGCGACGGGACAATCTACCTTTTCTGCTCCAGGAAATGCGAGTCGAACCTCGTAAAGCTGGGGCGCAAGCCGGAGAAAACGCGCTGGACCGAACAGTTCAGGGAAAGGAGAGATGAACTTCGCGCGCACCAGCATCCGAAGAATCAATAGCCGGGGACTTATTTTTTCCCCTTTCGTTGGAGGAAGAACGTAGAGATTTCTCCCTTTATTCCTTCGGCAGCAAGGGCGTTCCGGTTTATCAGGACCGTGACTTTCATCCGCCCGTGGGCAATCTCGTTGAAATTCCGTATGAGCTCCGGCGAGAAAAGCGTTTTCGTTGTTTGGTATGTCTTTGAAAGGAGCGCCCGCATCTCCGGGGGATTGAATATTTGGATGACGGTTTCCCCGACAACCGCAAGCTCGGGGGTTTCGGAAACCTCGGCACCAAGAGCCGTTTTTATTCCGAGCGCGTTGTAGAACCGGGAAATTATCCGGTCGAGCTGGGTGCTCCCCTTGCAGGCAACGAAAGCCTCGATTTTCCCCGAAAGCTCGCGAAGCTTGCCGAAATCCCCGGGAGCGAGGACGAAGGGGTTCCACATGTGCTGGACCTTGACGTAAATGCGGATTTTCTCCGAATTCATCGGGATGAATTTGCCCCGCAGGAAATTTTCGCTCAGGAAGCGTATTGTCTCGTATCCGCTCTCGAAATTGTGCTGCACCAAATCCCCCTCGAGGCTCGGCACCTTGCGCCCCTCAAGATACGCGCTTGAGACGTCCCGCGAAAAGCGCTCTATCTTGTTTACCCAGTCGAGGTTGAGGGAATAAGCCAGTCCTGACTTGACAAGGACGTTCTCGTCGGTCATCTGGAGGGTTGCCTTGTGGACCGCCTGGTATGTTATGTTGCGCCCCCGCTCCTTCGAAAGCCGGTTGTAGATTTTCCGGCAGGAAAGGGGCCACTCGCGCGAAAGGATTTCGACAATCTGGCTTTTGGTTGAATGCCCGCCCGGTATTTCCTCGACAAGGATCATTTTCAGCGGGAAGCCTCCGGAACGCCGCTTATTAAGCTAACTGCCGGCATATGACGAAATCTCTTTTGGCGCTTCCAGGGGAGCGTAGGCTGAATCGGGTATTCTCAGGACTCTTGCAAGCTTCGCGACAGCCGCTCTTGCCCGGTCCCCGTGAGCCGGAAGTATTTTTTCCTGATATGTTCTTCTAGCAGACTTGAGAAGCTTCCCAAGCGGTTCAAGGACCGGGACAACTGCGCTCCACTCCTTGATTGTGTTCCCAAGATGCCCGAAATAGCCGCCCGAAAGTTCCCGGAGGGCCGGCTCGTCGAAATATCCCGGCTCTCCGGTCTGCGGATTCGTGCGGTCCGGATCCCAATATTTCGGATTGAGCCCGCCGACAATCCGTCCTTCCCTGAGAGCTGCCTTCAAGTCCTTCGTAAGCTCAAGCAGCGCGTCCCCGCCAGCTTCCTCAAGCTCGACATATTTCCCGGGATCGATCCCGAGAAAGTGCGTCAGATATGCGTCAACCATTGCAGGGGTGTGGGCATCGCTATCCCAGAGGAAAGCTCCCTTCTTGGCGGCGCGTTTCACCTCCGTTTCCATCCCGGCATCGAACGAAACCCTTGCAGCCGGATATGCCCCGACCGGGGCGGCAGCAAGGAGGCCGTATTCCTCCTGGAGCGCATGCGGAAGCATGTCAAGGGCAAGGACCTCGCCGTTCTGGATTTCCCGGTTTACCGCAAGGCCCCGGTTCAGCCGGTTTGCCCCGGAAAGCGGAACTCCCTCGTGCGCAGAAACGACTATTGCGTCCTCGAGCCCGTCAAGGAAGCGGACAATCCTCCTGTAACCCACCTTGTTTGCGTATCTGAAGAAGAGTTCGTGCTGTTCGGTTGCCGACAAATCCGGGTCAACACGCTTTCCGAGCTTACGTTCGAAAAGCGGATTGAGGACTTGGTAGCCCTTTCCATCCCGCTCAGTATCGAAGGCGGTCCCTAGAACGAGGAGATGCACATTGTTAACGTCAAGCTCGGCTCCCGGAAGCGCGAAGAATGCCCTACCGATTTTCCCATCAGCCTTGAGCTGCGCAAGCTTCCGCCGGTCCGCGTTCCCGAATCCAACCCCCCAGGGGAGGTTCCCGTCCGAAAGGGGCTCTCCCGTTACAACGTTCTGCATTGTGAGGTGATCCGAGCTGACGTAAACCTGCATTCCCGCCCCATATGCCGCGAGAAGCATTTCTTCCGGCGATGCAAGCCCGTCGCTTCCGCTCCCGTAAAGCTCAAGCGTCTCCTCAAGGGGAATTTCCGCCGCCCCCCGTCCGGTGCGGTCATTCACTCTTGTGTGGTTGTGGAGCGCGACAGTTGCATGGGGGAAATCCCCCCCGGCCGGAGGAAGGACAGGGGAGAAGTCCATCAGGATTTCCTTCGGATTATGCTCGACCGTTGCATACCAGAAAAGATATTGGGCCATCTGGGGGATTGAAGGAAGCGTCGGGAAAGACCGGATAACCCGGCCCGCTTGCCTTGCGAATTTCCCGGTTTTTCCCCTTGGGGTTCCCATTGGAATCGAGGGCGCTTTCCTAATAGATATGCGGTTGGTTTAGGAAAAAGTAAACTTGAAAGTTGATTTCCGTTGTATCAGTCTGACAACAGGCGCCTTAAGAGTTTGCGGGAACTTTGTTCCCTTCCGACGCGGGCGCGCATCCTCAGGATTTCCATTCCGTCAAGCCCGTTTTCCCCACGAAGAATCTTTCTGAGCTTGCCGGTTCCGAGCTGGTCGGGCCCGAGGAAAATCAGGTCCGGTTTCGCGCGCCTTATTCCGTCAAGCAAGCCGTTCTTTCCGCCCAGGAAAGCCCGTTCCACGAGCTTCAGGGATTTCATCTGGGCAAGCCGGAGTTTCTCCGGGACAACTGGTTTCCTTCCCCGGATTCTTGCGGAATTCCCGTCCCGCGCAACAACAACGAAAAGCTTCCCGTGCGCTGAGGCCGCCTTCAGGAAGGCAATGTGCCCGGAATGGAGGTATTCGAAGGTTCCCCCGACCAGGACCCGCTTCTTCTTCCCCGCCACGGGGCAGAATTATAAAGCGGCTTTTTATCCCTGACGATAACGGATGACTAGAAAATGCCAATACGCTCTCCGATCGTCACCTTCCTCGGCCATGTCGACCATGGCAAAACCTCCCTTCTCGACGCAATAAGGAACACATCGGTACTGACGCGGGAAGTCGGCGGGATAACCCAGATGATTGGCGCATCGGAAATCCCGTCGAAATACATTGTTGACAAGTGCGGCGAAATCCTGAAGATACTGAAGACCGAGATAACGATTCCGGGCCTCGTGGTTCTTGACACGCCGGGCCACAAAGCGTTCCTCAACCTGAGGCGGCGGGGGGGCGAGCTTGCGGACATTGCGGTTCTTGTCATCGACATACGGGCGGGCTTCCAGCCGCAGACGCTCGAATCCCTGA
Source organism: archaeon (assembly GCA_043803745.1). GTDB lineage: Archaea > SpSt-1190 > SpSt-1190 > DYHY01 > DYHY01 > JBBIPP01. Next base: position 1,483 of record JAZDJS010000036.1, on the reverse strand, counting down.
AGATACTCAAGCTCAACAAGACCCCGTTCGTGATTGCCGCGACGAAAGTCGACCTTCTCCACGGCTGGCAGTCGGAGGCGGGGTCCTTTCTCGAGAACTCCCGGACCAAGCGTTCGAAGGACTCGCTCTTCGCCCTTGACCAGAAAATCTATGAAATCGTTGCAGACGTCGGAAAGGAGGGGCTTGACTCGGAACGATACGACCGGGTTTCCGATTTCACGAAAACGGTTGCAATCGTCCCGGTGAGCTCGAAAACCGGCGAGGGAATCCCTGACCTGATGGCTCTTCTTGCGGGGCTTTCCCAAAAGTTCCTTGCGAACCGGCTTGAAATAACTCCGGACAGCCCTGCGAAGGGAACCGTCCTTGAGGTAAAGCAGGAGCGCGGCCAGTGCGCCGGAATCGACGTTGTGATTTACGACGGGACGCTCAAGGTCGGGGACGTCATTTCAATCGGCGGGGTTGACGGCCCGGTTGAGATAAAGGTCCGTGCGCTCCTCAAGCCGAAGCCCCTTGACGAAATACGGGACCCGAAGGACAGCTTCGAGAGCGTCCGGGAGATCGTTGCCGCGGGCGCGGTGAAGATACTCGCGTCCGGCTGCGAGAACGTTATGGCTGGAAGCATGCTTCTCGGGGGCGCAGGCGCGAGCGAGGAAATACAGAAGCAGCTTGAGAACATACAGATACGGACTGAAAAAAACGGGGTGATAATCAAGGCGGATTCGATTGGCTCGCTTGAGGCAATGGGTGCCCTCCTTTCCGAGGCGAAGATAAGCATCAACGGATACGGGATTGGCGGCATTTCCCGGAAAGATGTTGTGGAGGCGGAGGAGCTCGGGAAAACCGACGAGTTTTTCGGAATCGTCCTGGGCTTTCTGGTTACCGTTAACGATGATGCCGCCGCTCTTGCAAAGGAACGGAAAGTGCCCATAATCCTGAACGATGTGATTTACAAGATTGTGGAGGGCTACCAGGAATTCGTCAAGCAGAAGGTTGAGGAAAAGAAGAAGCGGGAGATTGAGGGCGTCCCCAGAGGCGCGCGCTTCCAGGTCCTTCCGGGGTATGTTTTCCGGCAGAGCAAGCCGGCTGTCGTCGGGGTTGAGGTTTCGGCGGGAATCTTGCGCAAGGGGGTCAAGCTTTTGAAGGAGGACGGCTCGTCCCTCGGACTGCTCTCCGACATCCAGGTCGACGGCAAGAGCGTCGAATCCGCTGAAAAGGGGAAGCGGTGCGCCGTCTCGATTGAGGGCGCGGTGGTCGGACGGAGCCTCTTCGAGCAGGACGTTATTTTCCCGGCAGTTCCGGAAGAGACGTTCAAGAAGCTTCTTGAGAACAAAAAGTTCCTTTCCTCGGACGAGCTCGAGGCTCTTGACGGGCTTGCGGCGATAATGCGCAGGAAGACCCCTTCATGGGGAATGCACTGGGGCTGAAGAGAGCTTGTCTCGACGAAGTCCTGAGCCAATTTGGGATATAAGCGAAGGAAACGCAC
>JAZDJS010000035.1:0-8804 GCA_043803745.1 archaeon | reverse complement strand
GGGAAACGTGACAAACATAACAAGCGCATCAACATTCGTGAATGCAAGCAACGAAACGCTTCCCTTCGGAGCCCTCTTCTGGAGCAACCTGACTTTTCGGGTCGGGAACTCCTCGGGCGCCGGGACGATAACCTTGACCGCGAACTCCTCAGAGAACCATTCGACAGCCGAGACTATTTCCTTCACAGTCCTGAACCTTTCAGTTAATTCCAGTTTCTCGCCAGCCTCTGTCAACCTCACCGGAAGCCAGACTGTCAACCTGACAATTGCAAACGACGCAGCATCGGACCCTGCGAACATAACCTCGTTCAACATGACCTTCAACCAGTCGGATTTCAACCTGACTGCCGCATCAAACATAACGGCCGGCTGGGCCTGCAACTCAACTGCCAATTATCTCAACTGCTCCAGACTTTTGAACGGGACGGGCAATTTGGCAATCTTCAGCCTGACCCTCAAGGCCGGAACAGCCTATGGCAACAGGACAGGAAACCTGACCTTGTTCGATTCCCTTGGCGGGAACCGGACTATTTATTTCTCCCAGCCGACAATCCTCGCAGCCGGAAGGGTTTCGGCCAACGCTACGACCGTCCAGAACGCTACAAGCCGCCTGATAAACCTGACCCTTTCGAACCTAGGGCTCCTTACCCTAAACAGCTTCAACGGGACGTTCCCCTCCCCGAACTTCACTTCAATTAACGTCACAAGCTTCGGAGGCGGCCTGACCTGCGCAAACTCGACAACATCAAACACATCCTTCACCTGCACCGGAGCTTCCGGTTACGTAATCCTGAACGTTTCCGCAAATTCCTCCTCCTGGGGGCCTGTCCAGGCTCTCTTCAACGTTTCAAACAGCACGACAAGCTCATTCGAGATAGACCCGCTCAACTTCACGATAACGAAGCTTCCGGAAATGCGTGTTGTGGTTGACGCATTTCCCCTTTCAGTTTCCCTTTCCGGGACGACCGCAATATCGGCAGCAGTGATAAACTGCTATGGCTCCTATTACTGCTCGAACGCAACGAACGTCCGAGCAACGTGGACTGTTTCCGGCACCGGCTGCTCGGTTTCATTCACAACCCCCCATTACGACTTTTACCTAGAGTCCAGAAGCCCGACGAATTCGACAGTCAGCTACACTGTGCCGAGCCAGACAAAGGCAACCTCCTCAACTGCGACAACCTGCGTCTACGCAATGTCGGTGACCGGCTATTCAGCCGACTCCGGCCAGAACCTCACATATGTTTATGTGACCGGGGACAGGTCGGTTGTCGTCGCGAACACCTCGGGAACCACGACAACAACGACAATAGCCCCCGGGGATTTCCTGCCCGGGGTAACAACCCCTGCGCTCTCCCTGACGCTTTCTCCGACATCCCTTGCGGCGAACAAGGGCACTTCACGGACGGTGACTGCAACGGTCCGGCTTACCGGGACAGCCTCCCTCACAAGCGCGCTGACTCTGACATCGACAAGCGCGACCTGCTGCTCGATTTCAGTCTCCCCGGTCTCCTACCCGACAATCTCGAACACTTCGACAAGAGTCTTCACAGTCACGGTGACAATCCCCTCAACGGCAGCTTCCGGCTCCTATCTATCCACATTAACGGCAGCTTCCGGAACCTATTCAGCCAGGGCGAACCTGACGATAGCAGTCCTCTCCGATGCGGCAGCGACTACGACAACAACGACAATTCCGGCGAACGCAACTAACGGGACGTCGAACCAGACAAACGAAACTTCGGACGGAAACCTCTTCGCCAACATAACAACCAACACGACCGCCGCTCTTGACTCCCTTTTCAAGTCAATCAACAGGACGGCCGATTACATCCTGAAACTCAGGGCGGATGGAAGCGAGAACACGACAATTGCCGAGGAAACGCTTGCGAAGGCGGTCGAATACTACCGCAAGGCCTCCGACGCGCTTTCAAGCGGGAACCAGACGGCATATGAGGAATTCCTCTCGGCTGCGAAAAAGGCGTTCTCGGAAGCGGATTCGATTGCGTTCGGCTTCAAGGTGAAGCGGGCAGCCCCCTGGCTGCTTTGGATTGGCGGCGGGGCCCTCGCGGTTGCGCTTCTTTCAGCCCTCGTTGCATACATCTCCGCGAACCGGAGAGTCCTCGTGATGCCCAAGGCAACGGTTGCGAAAACCAAGCAGGAAATGAACTCCGTCCTTGAGCAATTCTCAAGCGAGATAAAGGAGCCGCTCAACAAGAAGAAATCCGGGGAGGGCGGCGAGTCCAAATGACAGCCGAACCTGAACTTGCAACTCCCGCACAAGTCAAGGCGACGACAGCAGCAGCAGCGACGACGACAACAACAAGGAGAAAGGCGAAAATAATCTCGATTGTCTCGGGAAAGGGCGGGGTCGGGAAAACGACCCTGACGTCGAATCTCGGGGTCCTCCTCTCTTCCGAGTTCCATAAAAAAGTCCTCCTTGTTGACGGGAACATAAGCACGGCAAACCTCGGAATACATCTCGGATTCATAAAATGCCCCGTCGCGGTCCAGGACGTGATTGACAAGACAATAAAGACATACCAGGCAATCTATGTCCACCGCTCCGGGCTCCACATAATACCCGCATCCCTCTCGATGGAGCACGAGCAGCACGACTATGCCGCCAAGACGCTCGCAAGCCGCATAAGCCGGATAATTTCCGATGTAAGGCACGAGTATGACCTCATACTGATTGACGGCGCTGCGGGAATAGGCGGAGAAGCGAAGGCCGCGATTGCCGCGAGCGACATATCAATAGTGATAACCGTTCCCGAAATACCGACTGTGACCGCCGCGATAAAGGTTGTTGAAACTTCGAAGGAGCTCGAGATTCCCGTCTTTGGGATTGTCCTCAACCGGGTCAGGGGCGGAAAAATAGAGGTCCCGAAGGACGAGGTCGAGCGCCTTTGCGGGGCAAGGATTGTGACGACGATTCCGGAGGATGAGGCTGTGCGCGAAAGCACTTCCCATCGCGAGCCCGTCTCAATGCTCAAGCCGAATGCGGCTTCAGTCAACGAGATACGCAAGCTTGCAAAACTCCTGATTGCCGAAGAGCCGCCTTCCGAACTTCTAGTGAAAGCGTCCCCGGAGCCCCATTGGGAGCCCCGCTGGAACCCCTCCGCCGAGGAAGAGCGAAAGAAGAAAAAGGAGGATGAAGAGAAGAAAAGGAAGGACGCAGAGGCGGCAAAGAAGCGAGAGCGAGAAGAGGAAAAGAAAAAAAAGGAATTTGCCGCCGAGGAAGAACGGAAACGGAAGGAAGCTGAGGAGAAGAAAAAGAAGGAAGAGGAAAAGAAAAAGAGGGAGGAAACCCGGAAACCCGGGCTCTTCAGAAACTTGGTTTCCATCCTGCCGTTTTCGAGGAAGAACGCGACGTCACAACAACAACAGCAGCAGGAAAAACCCCAAACGAAAAAGACCGCCGAGGAGAAAAGCCGCAAGAATGTCCCCCAAACAAAGAAATGATCTTATGCGGGCAGTTTTGCTATTTGCCCTTTTTCTGGCAGTTCTCTTTCTGCCGACACCCGCATATGGGAACGTTTACGCTGAAATCTACGATACCTCGCTCAGATTCTCCTACTCTGGAATTGAAAGCGGCAGCCCCCCTGCGGGCGGGGAGAATGCAACTGCAATTCTCTCATTTTTCATAAGGAGGAACGATTCGGGGCTCCCCGGGCTATTGAACCTGACCTCGGTTGAACTCTATTACCAGAACGCGACCTTTCTCGGGACGTCCTTGTCCTGTTTCAACTGGAACCTCTGGGGCTTGAGCAACTCGTCATCGGTCAAAACGAATTCGAGCTATACCCACGGAGTTTCGGCAATTCCCGGCGGGCTGAGCTGCAACGCAACCCGAATTTACTTCACGAACGGGACTGAAGCCCCTTGGGAGTTTCCCCTTGGGTATCCGATCGAAAACACTACAACCTGGAACGAATCCTCCGACATGAACCTCTCATATTCGCCCAAATATACATTCGTCTTCAGGAACTTCACCCTCCCGCCTCAGAACCGGACATATTCGCTTTACGGAAGGGGGCTCGTTGTTCCGGCACCAAGCGTTCCAGGTCAGATGAACGAAACAATCAACAACGCGACAATTTCATTCAACGTTGCCTTCCCTGTTCCGGTATCCAACTTCTCGATTTCCAACCCGACCAACGCAAGCAGGGGCGCGTCAATTCTTCTCCTGTCTGTGAATTCAACGGACTCCTCCGGGGTTCCCGTCAACGCAACCAGGATTTCTTTCAATGTGAGCGGCGCGGCAGCTTTTTCAGAATTTTATGTCCTTAACCAGACCGGCTCGCAGGTTTCGTTCAATTCCAGCTTCTCCGAGGGGGCGGTTTCCCTGAGCCTCGGGAATTCCTTGCTCCCGGCGGGCTTTTCAGTATACGGCAACCTTTCCAAGACGGGCGCGTCCCCAAGCAATTTCACGGTTTCCTTCTCCCCGCGGGGCGGCCTGGAGTACGGAAGGATAATCGGCTCGAACGCATCGACAATGGTCATTCGGGATTCCAACTCATCTTCAGCCTCCACCCAGACGGCGATCCTGAACCTTTCCTCCTTTTCAGCAAACTCGAGCGTTCCGACCTATGGAAGGCAGCAGTCGAGGGTCTTCAACCTCACGCTCCGCCAGGGGGACGATGCAATAAGCTGTTACGAGATTTTTCCGGTTCTTTCATCCGGGTTCTCCATCGTCAACGCATCTCCAATCTCGGGAAACGCAACCTGCGTCAGGAACTCCTCAACGCTTGCGACCTGCTTCATCCTTTCAAGGCCGACCTCCGCATCCGAGGAGATATCAGTTTCAGTGAATGCAACCGCGCCCTCAGCCTCCGGAACATACAACTGGTCTGTCAAGGCAGTCAACTTCCTGGAAGCTTTCAGCACGGTTTCCTCGGTCCTCCAGACGGTTTCCCAGGGGGCCGCCTCGCTGAACTCGAGCACATACTCCGCCCTTCCCGTCAACATAACGATTGGTCAGACCGGGGTTTCCGTCCGCTTCAAGGTTAACAACACCGGGGAGGCGAGCCTCTTTTCAGTTACGCCGAACTTGACCATAGTCCACTCCAACTCGAGCCTTGCCGCAATTGTCCCGTCAATCTCGCCCTCATCTTTTTCAGCAATCCAGCCGGGTTCTTCCGAGATTTTTTCAGTTTCCTTCTCAGTCCCGGCGAGCTATTCCGCCGGAACCTTGGCGGTTTTCTTCAACGCAAGCGGAATCGACGCGAACACCGGCGCCCTTGTTTCAACCTCCGCCAACTCAACGTCCAACACAACCGTTCTCATCCCGGCAGCCCTCAACATATTCAGCGCCTCGATTGACCGCGCGGTGGCATACCTTTCGCGGAACTTTACGGCTTCGGTATCGGTTTTCAACGGAGGACAGAACGTTCTCCGCTATCTCAGCTACTCTATCCAGCCCAATTCGACTTCCGGGCTCTCGGTTTCCACGGTTTCCGTTGCGGATGCCCAGCCCGGGAATTTCAGCAACTTTTCCTTCACGGTTTTCGTTTCCCCGACAGCGGCTGTCGCGAACCTTACGTTCAACCTGACGTTTTCCGGGACGGACGGGCCCTCGGGAGTTGTCGTTTCCAACAGGACAGATTTCGCGATCTCGATCCAGAGCCCGTTTGAAATAGCTGTTTCCAACACAACCCTCTACGATGTCGAGGGCGGAAAGGGCGCGAACATCTCCGTGACGGTTTTCTCGCGCGACGGGCTTGCGTATCCGGGAACTTACCTGAAGTTCACCAACCAGTCCTGCTGCGCAATCGCCGGGAACGAATCAAGGACCGTTTCTGCCTCTGCAGTAACATATTCGGTGTCAATAACCCCGATCGAGAACCTGACGAAGAACGCGACAACGCACAATCTCTATTTCCAGGCGGTCTCGGCAACGCTTCTGGGCGCGAAATCCGAGGAAATCCTCGTTTCCGTAGGCGTCATACCCCGGATAATCTGCGGGGGCAAGGACGACCCTTGCTGCGCTTCCGGCTCCTGCAGGGACGGCAACCTTTGCTGCGGTTCGGTATGCAAGGTTGCTTCCGAGGGCAAGTGCTGCTCGGACGCATGGAAGGCGAGCTTTCTCTGCTGCGCCGACCTTGACTGCGGGGAAGGCAGGATATGCGCCCTTGCAAACGGCACCTGCGTTGAAAAGCCCTTCGGCGAGCCTGAGGCGAACAAGCTCCTTTCGGACCTTTCGAACAAGCTCGCCGACCTGAAAAAAAGAATTCTCGAGGCTGACAAGACCGGCAAGGACACCGAAGCGCCTTCGACAATAACCGAGGCAATCGACCTGAAGATGCGGAACGTGAAGAATCTCATCCTTGACAAGAGATATCTTGAGGCAAAGAAGCTCATCGAGGATACCGGGGCGCTTTTCACTGATGCGGAAACCGCGCTTGTCTCGGCTCCGGAAAAGCCGTCCGGTTTCGCACTCGTGCTCGTATTCCTCTCGATTGTGGTCGTGAGCGGGGGCGTTGCAGGATATTACTACATGCAGAAGGGGAAGGTGACTTTCTCCGCCGCGAAGATATTTGAGAAGGGCCTGAACAAGATCTACAAGACGGGGCTCGCCGAACGGCTTGCCGAAGTTGCTTCCTCTTCCGCCGCGAAAAAAGCGCCCGCAACCAAAGGACCTTCATTCGCAGTTCAGCCGGCCCAACAGAAATACTATTATCCGCCGACCTCATATTACCAGATGTGGGGAGGATTCTCCCAGCCGCCTCAGGCAGCAAGCGGCCAGAAAGCTTTTTCCGGATATCCGGTCGCTCCGCAAATGCCCCAGCAGCGGCTAGCCCAACAGCAACAGCAATCCGGATATTACTATGGAAACTGGGCTAACAGCCGGCAACAACAACAGCAGCAGCAACAACCGCAAGCGTCCCAGCGGGTTCCCCAAGGGGGTCCCCAACAAGCACCTCCCCAACGGAAGAAATAGCTATTGGGCATGCGGCGGCAAAAAAGCTTGTGGGCTTTCTCCGCCTTTCGGGGCGCTTTCCTCAATCGTCTTCTGCGTGAACTCCGGCGTAAGCTTTCCCTTGACAGCGTCCTGGAGCGGGGTCTTTCCAATTGCCTTGATTCCCCGGAAAACTCCTAGGTAATACGAGACGAACATCCCGAAATAGACGCCCGCAAAAAGCCTTGCGAATTTCGAATTTGCCTGAGGAAGGGTCAGTTTCGCGAATTTCCTCGAATATTTCTTGAGGACCCTTTCCGAAAGGGCAAGTCCCTCCTTCTCGCGCTCGGTTTCATCCTTGCCGCTCCTAACAATGATCGCCGAAGCGTTCGGCCTTTCCTGCCAGACCGAGAGGTCGTTGTGGTTCGCCTCCGGAAGGGCCTCCCATTTCGCAAGAACCTTGCCGCTTTCGGCAAAGTCGTCCTTCAGCTTCTTTCCAAGGGACGAGAGCGAAGAGGGGACGTAAATCACAACGGGCAGTTTCGCAAGATCCCTCGCGAATTTCTTCGCGGGGTTCTCCTTTTCAGGCACTTCCTGCCCGCAGGTTTCCCTTATCTTCCTGCATTCCTTAACCGTTTCCTTGATGTCTTCCCGGGAGAAATGCATCATTCCGAGTTTCCCGAGAACTGCCGCGGGCGCGAACGCAACGAAGGCGGCGCCTATCCTGCTCGGCTGGTAATATGCCGGAAAGTCGACGTGCGGAACCTGGATCTTCGAGCAAAGCTCCTTGAGCTTCGCCGGGATTCCCATGCCTATCACGTGGCAGCCTTTTTTGTGCGCAAGAGCCGCTGCCGAAATCGTTTCCTCGGTTTTCCCGGAGAAGCTTATCGCAATGAAGAGCGTTTCCTGGCCGAAATAGGGAGGTATCTCATAGGCTTTCAGGCAGGCTATGTCGAGGTAAGGGGCGAGGTCGGCGAGATAATCCCCTCCGGCTCCGCTTGCGCCCATCCCTGCAACCGCAACGCGCGAGTATTTCCGGTAATATCTCAGGGGTATTGTCGTTTTTTCACCGAGGGAAATCGCTTCCTCGATTGATTCCGGGAACTTTGCGATCCGCTCATAGAATGCCCGGTCAACTATCTTTTCCCGCCTTGCTTTTTTCCCGCTGCCTTTCTTCATTTGATTTTTTCGCCCTCAGTCCATTCAGACAAGCACCATCAGCAGCAGAGTTTCGTAAACGGACCGCGCAACAATCGGCTCGATTGCCTTTCCCCCGCTTTTCAGGTAAAGGTAGGATGTTGCCGCGCCAATCGCGGTTCCAAGGAGCACGTTGAGGGGAAGCGGAAGGAATTTGGTAGAGAAGCCGAAATAAGTTCCGGAAAGGATTGCGGAGGCTGCAAGGGCCGCCGGACCCCGCCCGAAACTTTCCTGGACGAAGCCCTTCAGGACCGATTCTTCGACAAGGACTATTGTGAACCTTATGAGGAAAAAGACGGGGATGATGTAGAGCGGGCTTTCCGGATATGGAAGACTCCCGGAAAGGACGAAATAGAAGAGCAGGTATGTGAAGAAAAAGAGGCCGAGGCAGACCGGAAGAATCCGAGAGTAGAAGCTTCCCCCCGTCTTGAACGCCCGCAGCAGATCCCCCGGGGTCACCCCCGGATTCCTCTTTTCAAGCAGAAGGAATATTGCAAGACCTGCAAGGGCGAGGAGAACGTAAACAGTGAAAATCCCGATGAATGAATCGCCTCCGGAGCTCCCGGTTGAAATCCCCGCAAGGGAGAGGGCCTTCGAGAACTGGCCCGAGTTGACGAGCTGGAAAAGGGCGCAGAACAGGAGCACGAGCAGCACAGACGCAACTTTTTTGTTCATTTGAGGGTTCCCTTCTTTTTTCCGTCCGAAT
>JAZDJS010000034.1:0-8597 GCA_043803745.1 archaeon | reverse complement strand
AGCTCCTCAGCCTTCCTCCTCGTCATGCCCCGAAAAACCCCCCCGACCGTGCAAGCGAACCTTTCAGAAGGACGCCCGCCCAGGCAATCTTGTCCCTGAACAAATTCCAGACAATGCCCATCACAAGTATGAAAAGCCCCGTGCCAATTACCGCCGCCAGAATGTCCGTTTCGCTAAGGTCCGCGACCGATTTCCTCCGTTTTTCCGGGCTTTTTGAAAGTTTCTTCGGGACCTCCAAGGCGAATCCCCCGGCGAAAAGCAAGGGAACGAGGGAGTTCACTAGAAATTTCGCGCCCGGAATGAAAATTATGCAGAGAGCGATTATGAATAGGATGAACCCTATTGCCAGGACAATGTTGAGTATTGAGGCGGGAGTGTCCTCAGGCATAGCTTGCGTCAGACAGCCTCCCGAAACTCGTGAAAATCCCCGCTATTTTTGAGCCGACTTCCTTCCCGAACGGGCTGAAGAAGAACAATATTACGAAGACGATAAACAGAAGAACTATCACAGGGATTATTGTGTCCATGGAGGTTTTCGAGGGGCTTGTTGAAACCTCCCCCTTTCTTCCTTCTCTTCTGCAGTCAGCCATTCCTATGCGCCTCCAATCAGCTGGCCGGTAAGCCCGCTGAAAACAGTCACGATTATCACGACAATAACCGAATATATAATTGTTCCAATTACAAGGGTCTTTCCGACGTTCATCTCAATCTCAATCTTGTCCTGCATGCCGTTCGAAAGACCCGCAACGAAGAAGCCCAGGGTCGCAAGAAGGATTAGCGTGTAGAAGCCGACGACAAGCTGGAGGAAAGAACCCTGCATAACGTTCCCGACCTTGAAAAGGGAGGATGAGAAAATGGAGAACGCGCCGCCCATTTCAGAACCTCCGGCGAAAAGCTCGTTGACCTGCTTGCTGAGCGAAAGGAGGATATTGGTCACCATCTGGGTAAGTCCGACAATCACGGCGCTTATCAGCGGAACAAGAACCAGCGCCTGGAAGCTCATCGAGGTGACGCTGTCGGAAAGGCTGTCCGTTATCTTCTCCTGGACGTTCTGGATGTTCCTTATGTAGCTGGAAATGGAGAGGGTTGTCTGGGATGCGACAATAGGCCCGCTGTCGGACGATTCTATTATGACGCCAAGGATGTTTCTTATCAGGGAGGAAGAGAGCTTGCTCATCGAGCCGTATTTCGGGTCGAATATAGCCTTCTTGACCGGAAGGCCCATCTGCCGGATGTTGATCACGGTTGAGGTGAAGAACTCGGCGGAATGCGTTCCCTTCAATCCCTTTGCGGACTGCTCGAAAGCCTCCTCAAGCGGCTTGCCCTGCTCCAAGATGTTCCCGAGATGGAAAAGGCTTGCCGCAAATTCCCGCTCCATCTCAATTATCTTCTTCCGGCTCTTCACTTTCTGCACGTTGTTGAGATAATAATAGAGCCCGACGGAAACCCCTATTCCCGCGACAAGCGGGAGCGTGTTGATCGCAGTATATCCGGTTGCAACCCCCATTCCCTGAGGGGCTGAGGGAAGGAAAACCGCCCCCCCGGTGCTCATTGCAATCGAAAAGGCGAAGAAGCCCATTGCCGTGAAAATCGCGATGCAGAGCAGATTTATCGGGATGTCACCGATGCCCCGCAGCCGGAATTTCCCCGGCGCCGGAAGCTCTGGATCCCCGGAAGTGTCAATGTCCGAGAAGGTTGCCGGGCGCCCGGAAAGAATCAGGAGAATCACCGAGAAAAGGAAAATCGGGAGGAAAAAGTCGTATACGGCGACGAGAAGCGTCGGGAGGGCTCCGGCCTGTTCCATGAAAATCGATGCCATCGGAGCCATTACGAGCCCGAGAATCGGAAGGAGTATTGCGAGCGCGTTCGTGACTGCGACAGGCATCCCGAGCCCGCGGGCGAAGCCGTCCATTATCGACTTCGTGCTTTCAAGCGCGTTTTCCATCGCCTTTTCGAGAACGGCAAGCCGGGACTTGTTCGACGGCTCCTCGACCGAGTTGGCGACGAGGTAGAGCGCGTCGGAATATCCGGGCGCCCAATTCTTGACCCGGGTGCTGTATTCGACCAAGGCATCCTTCATTGACGTGCGCGTCTTCATTTCAACGTCCCACATCAGGAACTTGAATTCCCGCCCAATCGGTTCCGGGACGTTCTTGCTTGCGTAGGAAATCGCCTTCTCAAGGCTCGGGGAAACCCGCAGGGAGATCACAATGTAGAGTATTGCCAAGGGGGCCTCGCCAACAACAGCCATCCTGTCCATCCTCCGCTTGATAAGAGGGAACAGGAAGTATGCAAGCCCAAAAAGGAGCGGGGAACTGACCGAAACGCCGAGGAGGATTCCGGAATAGGGGAAATAAGTGAGCACGAAAACCGAGACAAGCATTGCAAGCATGAGGGAATAGAACGCCATCGTGAAGACCTGCTCGGGCGTGCAGACGAGAAGGCTTTCCCGGAGGAGTTTTGCGAATCCCTTGCGCCCCGCCGGAAAAGGGATTTCAGCCCATTTCGGAACTGACATGCACAGTTTCTCGTAAAAGGTTGTCGGCATGATTTTCTCCTCCGCGCGGTATGTCCGGTAGAAGTGGCTTGTGAAAGGGTCGTTGCCGAGAAGGCGGCCTCCGGGAGTGAGGGTCGGGGCGAAAGAGGGATAGTTCCCGCCCGAGAAATAGGGATTGTTGTAAGTAGGCGGATAGACGGCCATTCTTCAGCCTCCCGAGGAATTACGGGGATTTAACCCTTTCCCAGAGCCCTTTTCTTTCCCAAAGAAAAGCCTTCGGGGAAAAGAAAACCACAGCGCTTCCAGGAAAACTCTACCCGCTTTGATTTGTTCTTTCACCCAGGCGTCCCAGAGCCCCTTTTTCTTGCGAAGTCCTCCGCAGAGGATCAACGCTTTGCTTGAAAAAAGTCCCTCGGGGTCGAAAAGAAAAACTATCGTGAAGAATCCTATACCCTACCCGCCTTAATCTGCTCCCTTACCCATGCGTCCCATTTCTCGTAGATGTATTCGGAAACTAGGGAGCCGTGCTGCTTTTTCACCTGCTCGGAGAAAAGGTGGAATGCGTCGTTTGACGCAATCACAAAAGGGGCCTCAAGGACGTTCGGGTTCCCGGAGCTCGTCGCATAGTCGACGATCGCTTTCTTCATCTTTGTGCGCATCGTTATGTTGTCCCAGACCGCGTCGAAATTCCCGACCCATTCCCTCACGCGCGCGGCAATCATTGAGAGAATTTCCGATTCGCCGTCGATAAGCGTCTGCGTAGGCTTGAGCTCGTCATCCTTCGCCTCATATTCCAGCAGGTCGACAAAGCCCTTCTCCTTTATCGGGTCCTCCTCCCAATGCTTCCTTACTTCAGTGAGCTGGACGACGCGCCTCACCCGGTGGAGCCCGTCAGCCGAGCGTATCGGGTTCGCAACGAGGATGATGTCGGTTGCCTTGAAGCTGGTCTTTGGGACGCCGAGGTCGTTGACAACCCTGTCGTAGACGCCATAGGGGGAATCGCCGTGGATGGTACCGGCGACAACGTTCGCAAGGGCGCCGACCCTCATTGCCTCGTAAAGCGCGAGAGCCTCCTTGCTCCTGACCTCGCCGATTATCAGGCAGGAGTCGCCAAGACGCAGGCTTGTCCGTATCCCGTCGGCAGCGGAAAGCTCGTTGCCGACCTGCACGATCGCGCTCTGGACCTTGAGGGATTGGATGTTGTATTTGAGCTCCGCGAACGTCTGCGTCGGCAGTTCAAGGGTGTCCTCGACAGTGATAATCCGGTTGCTCCTCATCACCTCGCACATCATTGCGGCGAGGATCGAGGTCTTTCCGGAACCCCTCGTCCCGGCGACAAGGATTGTCCTTCCCCCGTCGACGAGGAAGCTGATCAAGCCCGCCGCGAGCGGGGTAAGCGCCCGGTTCTTTATGAAAAGCGGAAGGGTCCACGGGCGTTCGCGATGCCTGCGGAAAGAGAATGCAAGCCCGTACGGGGAAAGGGACGGGGAAACCGCGGCAACCCTTGCCCTCGAGCCCGGAATTTCAATTGAAGTGTCAAGGACGGGGTTGCTCGTGTCCAAGGGCCTCCCAGAGAAGAGGCGGAGGCGGGCCGCCCAGGAGGAAACCTCGTCAAGTGTCGGCAGGACGTTGCTCTGGCAATCCTCGAAATCGGAGTGCACTACCTGTATCGGGCTTGTCGAAGTTGGCGCATTTATTGCAATGTCCTGGACGTGCTCGTCCGAGAGCACAAGCTCGAGGATTCCGAAGCCCGCGGTTTCCCTCGTTATTATCTCGGCAAGCTTCTCGTTTTCAGTGGGCTTGATTGCAAGCCCGATTCTTGCCGCGTATTCCCGTATCAAATCGAATGCAACGTCGTGCAGGGAAAGCCTCACCCGCGCAGGGTCGATCAGTTCCGCGGTGGTCGGCTTGTGCTGCGCCATCACGTCCCGGGCATAATCGAGAATCTGGAACTCCTCGTCCGTCAGCTTGAACTCGGGCGGCATTATGTGGTAAACCGGGCGGACCTCGCCGGGCAGGCGGAAGATCGTCACAACGGAATCCCGGACAACATACGAATCCAGCTGCTGGGCGCCCGCAGGGATTTCCGCCATAAGCTTCGTGAAGGTGAAGTTCGGGCGGTATGTCGGGCGGAAAATCATGTGGTAAACGACCCGGTCCCCCGTCTGGTATCCTTCAAAATACGGGCTTGCCGCCTTAATCAGGGAGGTTTGGTCAAGATACCCTTTCACAACCGAAAGGACGTTCCGTATGAAATGCTCCCTTCCCTGCTTGTATGCCTGCTGGGTTTCCTTCGAGGCCTCTATTTCTTCCCGCCTGATTCTCCTCGTAAGCTCGACATATGCGCCGATCGGGTCCCTTGGAAGGACGCCCATCACAAGCATCTGGAGGAACTGGAACCGTTCAGGAATCCTCGGGTCTTGCCCGAAAGTGCTCATTGCATACGGATTGTAGAGTTCCTGGGATGCCCGGACATAGCGGACAACTTCCGCGATTTCCTTGAGCATTTTCGTCTGGTTGCGGTCATATTCGTAGATTCTTCTTTCCGCAAGCCGTATCTGGGTAACCTCCCGATACTGCATCAGAGAGTAGATTATCTTCGCCATCCAGACGTCGCTATCCTCAAGCGGGGCGAAGAACGGGACGTTGAAGCAGTTGAACTCAAGGACCGATTCGTTGTCCTCCTGGACTACTCGGGATTGAATGTTGAACTGGGAGGGCGCTTCCTGGGAAGGTTCCGGAGCCATTATCTGCACTATTTTCAGTGCTCTCTGGGCTAAATATGTTTTTGTTATTGCGGGAAAGCCAGCCCGACGCCCTTTTTTAGCCAGAACCCGAACCGGAGCTTTCAATAGGTTACTTTCGGAATCGAATAATTGGTCCCTAGGCTGATTCCCTCGGCGGATTCCACAATGCCAAGGACCTGTTTTGCCAAAATGCTCGCCCGGGCACAAGCTTCTCCCGCATAAACGGTTAATCCAACGCCGCCCTTTTCGATTTTCGCAAAGGGAATTTCATTAACGCCTGCAAGAAAACTTTCATTTTTCATTACTTTCCTTGGAAGAACAAGCTTCACATGGGTAAGTCCGTCCGCAGCCCCGTCGCCGTCAATAAGCAGGTCATAGTCGCGCTTTCCAGCTTCAAGGACTGCCTTGTGCTCATAATGCATGAAACCTTGGTTTCCGGGGAGGTCTATATGGGCTCCGAAAAGGTTAAGCAAACCCACTTCAACTTCTCCGATAAGTTCCGCTTTCATATATTTTACAGGCTCTACATATCCTCCGGTCGTGCGCGCCAGAGTCTTTTCAAGCCCCGGGGCGACGATTATCATCTGTGTCAAAAGCCCGGCTGCGTTATCTGCGTAAATGTCAAGTGGTTTTGCGTGTTTTTTCAGCATTTCAGTCATTCCCCCCTTTTCCAGCCGTTTTTCCGGAATAAGGAGTTTTTAAATGTTTCCACTTGAAAGAAACTAATCATTTGTAAAAGGAGTTTGAATGATTACTTACAAGTGGTAAAGTATTTAAAGCAGTAAAACAGTAAGATTAGCACACTAGAAATGGCAATTAAAAAACTTACCAAAGATCCTCACATAACTCGGTACACTGCAGAGGAGTTCCTTCACTATTCGAATGTCACGGATAGGCTAATGGAAATTCTTGTTGGGGAGCCCCACTGTTGTGTCGATAAACTTGTCGAAGACCTCACACTCACGAAAAGTACTTCAATTAGTCAGGGCCCTCGCAGAGTATTCTTTTCAACTGTCAGACTTCAAAACGGCTTGGAAGTTCCTGTAGGCGCTAAGACAGGAGATATGGAAGGAACTATTAGGGAAGCTGCAGGAATCGAAGTCGCACAATGGATGGGCTTACACCTTTACGAAGTTGTGGCAGGCGAGGACTTCCTGATTTTCACAGTTGTGCCTGGAAAGGAAGCAAAGACTGAGACAGACCTTGTTCCTTATGCAAGGGCGCTCGGTCGAAAGATTCCCTATGTGGAGGCTTTGGGATACTGCGACTTAAAGAAGGAGCACGTATTTTTGGACTCCCATAAAGGGCCGACAATAATTGACTGGGGGACTGCGTTCATATACGCCCCGTTTAGGAGATTCACGTTCATAGAATCTCTTCGCGAAAACGAGGAGACTCGGACCGAATTCGAACAAGGCGTTTCCGAGGGGCGAACTATGTTTCTTGATGCATTCAACACTCACGCGACCCGGAAGGTTGTCAACGGCATAATTTCAAGTTTCGCCAGGAAAGATTACACAGACCTCCTGGTTGGTCCAACTTCCTACAAAACCTGCCCTCGGAACGGCTACGACTGTGGCCGGCGCGCGATAGAACAGATGACCCAATACGCCCGTGCCTGGGACAGTAATCTTTAGCGTCAATATCTTGTTAATTTTGTGAGGCACATAATTACCTTTAAAAGTCCCGACCACTGCAAAAAGTTGCAAATGATTGACGCATCGACGCCCCCGCAGTTCGACCCGCAGCTCAGGGCGGTCACGGACCTCAACAGGAAAATGAGGACTGTCGAGGACCGGCTTGCCGAAATCTCCGAACGGGTTTCCTTCAGCACGGACAGCCTTAACAAGAAGGAGAAGGAAATCGAGGATGCCCTGACAGCGATCCTCAGGACGGTTTCAGTCCTCCAGAAGGAAGTTACGGTAATCAAGACGGAAATAATCCAGATGCGGAAAGAAGTTTCAAGGGCAGCGACAACCGACAAGGTTGCGGAGCTTGAGGGATACATAAGCATGATTGACCCGATGAAATTCGTCACAAGGGACGAAGTTAAGAAAATGATTTTAAAAGGGGAAGCTGGTGAACGGTAGGAAAATGGGAATATTTGACAGTGTTTTAGGAGGCGGAAAGAAGCCGAAAGGCGACTTGGTTGGAACAGTTATCGGGATGAGGCAGCAGGGCGCGCCGGATGCGGTAATTGCCCAGCAGATGCAGATGCAAGGGGTTCCTCTGCCCCAGATTCAGGATGCAATCAGCCAGGCTGACATTAAGATGCGGGTTTCAGGACCCCAGGGTCCGCCCCCGGGAATGGGGGGCCAGCAGATGGGATCCCCTCAAGGGGGGCCGGAAATGATGATGGGGCCTCCGCCAATGGGTCCTCCCGGATCTGAAATGGGAATGATGATGCAGCAACAGCAACAGCAGCAGCAGGGCCAGCCGCCAATGGGCCAGATGGGGTTCGACCAGTTCCCCCAGCAACAGCAGCAGATGGGACCTTCCCCGGACGAGATAATCGAGAGAATTATCGAGGAAAAATGGCACAACATGCAGGAAAAATTCGACAAGTTCGAGGAATCGAAATCCGAGCTTTTCCGCCAGCTCCAGGAACTGCGGGACAGCCTCAACGATTTGCGCGTCAAGTATGCGCAGCTTCAGGAGGATTCCGTTGTCAAAATCGAGGAATACAACAAGGAGCTTGAGGGCGTCGGGAGCCAAATCAAGGCAATGCAGCGGATAATGCAGAACATGATTCCGGTCTTTGCCGAGAACGTCAGGCAGCTCAACGACATCGTTACCGAAATGAAGGGCTCGGGCAATTCGCCCGCCAGTCCGCCAAGGGGGCTTATGCCGCCCGCGCCTCCCGGGGATTTTCAGCAAAGCGCCCGCCCGCAACAGCCTCAGCAGTTCGTTTCGTCAAATCCGAACATCCGGGTAACTAACTCGATAATGCCCGGACCGATCAAGAAGGGTCCGGACTTTTCCTCTTCTGAGGAGCCGCTGTTCAGGTAGAGAAACCGAAGCTGAAAGCAGCTAGAGTCCGCCCTCAATCTGTTTCAGTATCAACGGCTTGTTCTTGTAAACCGGCTCTAGGACTTCTAACCCGCGTAAAGTTTCCCTAGCTTCAGTTCTTGAGTCAGCCTTCTTCGCATCACAATACTGAAACCCCATGTTTAAAGCTGGATAAATTGCTAGCGGCATTAGCCAGCTTGTTGGAATTGCGCTTTTTACAACTTCTCCCCACTGCTTGTTCTGTGCGTTTTGTTTAATGTCTGCAGCATAGTTCTTGAGGAATCTTCCCGCCCGTTTTGCCCCTTCCTTAACCTGCGCTCCGAATCTCACATATCCTTGGGAGG
>JAZDJS010000033.1:0-19417 GCA_043803745.1 archaeon | reverse complement strand
CGGGAATTACTTTCATTCCGCTCCGATGTGTGTAAATCGCATCCTCCAATTCAGCTTTTCCCTGAAGAACGGTGTTAAGGGTGATTGGCGTTTGGTATAAGCCGAGATAAAGGCCGAGGTGAGATGTTGTGAAATTGCAGTCAAGGACAACAACGTCTTTCTTGAATTCCTCCGCAAGAACGGCTCCAAGATTTGAAACAAGCGTTGTTTTCCCAACACCGCCCTTTCCGCTGATTATTCCAATTACGCGTGTTTCTTGACTTTTCTGTTGACTTGTCTGTTGACTAGCCATTTTGATTGCCTTGGCCCTTTATTTGGTTCATTTTCTGTTGTATTTGCTCAAGTTTCCGCTCGTTTCCTTGCTTGAGCTCGCTATAGCTTTCAGCTGAAATAAGTCCCTGCCGGTATTCCCTTTCAAGAATCAGGAGTATTTTCCTTACCTTGGTAAGTTCGGATTCAAGCGAATTGAGATTAAGGTCCTGGCTGTCAAGAAGATCCTTTATCCTTCTGAGACTTGCCATATCGCCTTCAAGATTGTGCAGCTTTTCAGTTGATATTGCTTCGCGCTCCGGAAAAGGCTGGCGGGGCTCTTGCTCCGGAAGAGGCCTGTCAATTGCTCGTTCAGCTTCGGAGGCCTGAGAAGTTGTTTGGGACGCCTGGAAACCAATCCTTTCCTCAGCCTGCTTCTCCTTTGCAGCTTCCTGGTAAATCATTGCCTCGCGTTCCCCGGCAGTCTGCCGTCTGAGGAAACGGAAGTTTTCATCCATTCTCACTTCCGGCTGCTGAATCGGGGCGTCTTTCAGGCCAATTGTCTTTAAGAACTTGGAAAAGAGCGTTATTTTGCTCTTATATTTCTCATTTATCAGAACTCCTGCCAATTTGCAGAAAACTTGGGCAGCCTCATCATTCGGCCTGTAAAGGACGAGGGGAACTCGGTGTGCAATTGACGCGGGAACCCCGACCTCATCTGGGACAACCGCAAGAACTGGAACTCCACAGGTTGTCTCAATCTCACTGACGCTTGTTTCGAATTTTTGGCGCTTGTATTCGTTTACGACAATTCCCCGCACAGGGACCTGGAGCTCCTTTGCAGTTTCAATTACCTTTATTGCTCCCGCAATTGATGGGACTTCGGGCGTCGTGACAATGAGAAGCTCGTCGCAGGCATGCATTACCGCCTTTACCTCGGCTCCGACACCTGCAGCGCCGTCAATTAGAATCAAGTCATAGTTGTCGACAAGCTGGTAAATCTTGTCCCGGATTTTCTCATAATATGCCTTCCGCTTTATTGAAAGGGAAGCGGGCATAACGTGGAGCCCGGATTCCTGGATATAGACTGACTGCGCCGGCGCAACCCGGTCGTCAAGCACATCATGTAGCGTCGTCGGGGGGTAGAGAAATCCGAGATGGAGCCCGAGATTCGCGGAAGTAACGTTCCCGTCGACGACAAGGACCTTCTTCCTGAATTCCTTGACAAGGGCAAGCCCGATATTCGCCGTAAGGGTTGTCTTGCCAACGCCGCCCTTTCCAGAGACAATTCCGATTATTTTCGCGCGATCCAGGGGAATTCCCATAACCAAGTTACCCGTGCGGGTTGCATATTTAACAATTGTCAGGGGCTTGTTTTGCCTTCTTCCAGAGGGAAAGGAAGTAGGTTTCTAAGGCTGAGGAGAGGTCCTTATCCTTCACATACAGGTTCATTCTCTCCCCGAGAAGCGGGTTTTTCAGGGTTATTTTACATTCGGAAGAGTCTGACACAACGAGGGAAAAGTTCTCGATTGGATGTTCCCGTATTTGGATCCCCTTTTCCGAATAATCCCTGGCGAATTTTTCAGCCCCTTTTTCGATTTTCCTCAAAAGCATCCTGACATCAACGCCCGCTTCAACCAGCGCGCCCAGCTGCCTCAGCATCCGGTAGAAATTCTTGTTCTTAGATGGATGGAAGCTCCAGCCGAGGATGTAGAGGGTTTTCTTCGAGCGCCGGACAAGCTCCTCGTTAAGGTTCCTGGAAGATACGAACCCGAGGGAGAGGGTCACCGGTTCCGGGAGCCTGGTACCGGTTGCGCCGGATTTCGAGAAAAGCATCTGGAACTCCGGAACTATTGAGATTCCCAGTCTCCTGACCTCGTCAGCGCGCGCCTCCGCATAGGATTTCATCCCGGTTTCCGGGGGAATTGCCTGGTATTTTCGCGGGTCGCCCGAAATCTCCTGGGCAAGCCCCTTTTTGACAAGGGACCTTAGGATCGGATATACTGCGGTCGGTGGAATCCCGCTCTTCTCCGAAATCGCTTTCGCGTCTCCCGTTCTCAGCCCAAGCAGGGCGCGGTAAACTGAGAGTTCCCCGCCCCGGAACCCGAGGGCTTTAAGCTGTCCTCCTTCCATTAATGAAAAATTGTTAATACTCATATTTAATAGTTACTGAAAAGCTATCTGAATATGAAGCTTTCAGAAGACGGTGATAAGGAGGTTTTTTTTCTGGACGTTGGCGGAAGCAACTACCGAGTATCGGTCGCAGCCCGCACAGTTTCCGGCCACATTCCGGGACCTCGCAGGATTTGGGGCGGCGGCATCGCGCTTCCGGAAAACGGCCTGCTCATTCCGGAAGTCCTGTCAATAGAAAAGACGGACCTACCTTCCGGAAACGGGAAAATCGAAATCCAGAGGGGGGCCTGTGGGGCTGAGCTTGAAATCTGCTCTTTTGGAAATTCCGGCCAGCCTCGTATTTACGGACGGCTTATCTCTTCAGTCTACGGGGCGGGAGATTCTTCGGTAAAGGTGGAGTGGGGTCCTTTAGTTTCCGCTGCGGACAGGGGTTCCCCGAATGAGATGGTTTATACCGACTCGGCGGGAACTGTGCTCGAATGCGATAGTTTCATGGCGGAAATTGTCGGGAATAAATTGGGGCTAGGCGTTCAAATCCGGCTTGGGGATGATTGCAGGCTTCTCTACATCCATGCCAACAGCCCGGGTAACATTGAATATGTGAGATTCTACCCCGGGCAAGATAACACGCCGCACAGGGGGAAACGGGAAGTGTGCGTGCCGCCCGAGCTCGGAAGGGAATTCAGTCAAAATGAGCTTGAGAGTTTATGGATGGAAATGTCACTGGGCAACTACAACGCAGTCTGCTCATATTCCGGCTTCGGCCTCCCCAACGAGGCTTTTGAAAATGGGCTTGACGTTAACAAGACTTTTGAGCAAGCTATTGCAGCCGTGGCATCTGGAAGGGAGAATTATCTTGGCCAGGTTGCCGTTGTGAAACCTGCTTTGGCAGGTCAAGCCTGACGAAATATCCGAAGATTCCCCCGGCATATGCGCCCGGTCCCTCCGAAACCGGCTCGAACCCGTATTTCTTTGCAACCGCTCCGAGAGTCTTTTCCATCTTTTCCCCAGCGCGGACAATCCTTGTTTCGTCCGGGTAGGTCACTTCAAGCAGGACGAATGCCGGCTTCAAGTCGTCTCCGAGGACAGTTCTTGCACTTGAGGACGCCGGCCAGTCAATCGGGACGAAGAATCGGTAATCACTTTCAGCCGGAAGCTTCTGCGGCTTGAAACCGGAAAGGCGGTAGATTGCCTCAAGCTCGAGATAGGCAAGCTTTTTTCTGATTCCCGCTGGAAGGTGGAGTTTCACTGTCAAATCCAGCGCCACGGAGTTTAAAAAATTATGATAAAACTAGCGCTGTTGGCCTGTTAATGCTCTGACGTATTTGGCCGCCTCTTGTCTGACTGATTTCACGTCGAAGTCTTTGTTGCAGGGAACGTGCAAGTTCACTAGCTTATCGGCTGTTGAGTTATAGTCATACTTGGCAGCGCCAATCCAGATTGCGCTGGCATCAGGATAGTAGATCATGACTCCGGTTTTGTCGAAGAATTCGTTTTTGCCAACAACGGGAGGGGCGTTTATGATATAGACGCGGCCAGGATTCAACCCAACATAAAGGCCGGAATCGGTCATGGCTTCTCTGTAAATCGCATCTGCCCGGAGCCCTTTGCATTCGCCGCTCGTCTTTTCGCCTTCAGGAGTAAGCTCGATTATCCTTGGTGTGTGCGTGTGCCCTGAGAAAAGTATAGGCAAGCCAGTACGTTCAAGAAGCTTGGCAATCTCAGCATAATCCGGATTTATTCTGAGCTTTCCGTCAAATCCCTGTATAGTTGTCAGTGCTGCACGCGTATCAACTCCGGTGCTTTTCGTTGTCGGCCTTCTTGAGAGAAGATTTTCCGTTGGAAGCCCGTGGATTGCTAATGCGGGCGCGTCCCTGTGATATTGGGGAAGCTCATACAAATATTGTATCTGGTCAGGCCAAAGCTGTGAAACAGACCATTTGTGAAACTCTTGGGCGTCTTTGGCCGTTGAAACAAAATCCGCCAATTTGGGGTCGACTACGTCATGGTTGCCCATAATGGGCTTGAACTTCTTTGCAATCAGCTGTCCTACAATATATGCCGGTTCGGGTCCGCCATCCAAAGCATCACCGAGGAACCAGTATTCCACTATGTTTTGTTCCGGTGCGCGCGAAAGTGAGGCCATTGCAGAGTTCCAGGCCTCCCTATTTGCATGGGCATCTGAGAGAATGGCTATTCCCGGACCGAACTTAGGCATTGAGTATCACTACCAGAAAATAGTATATAAAACTTGCTCTGGGCTCTTTCGGGACAAATCGGGGCCAAAAGTCCCAATTGATTTAATTTCCGAAACTTCAAACTGGCAAATGTCCCTCGGTCAAAAATTCTCCTCAAACATCAAAAAGCTCTATCTCCTCTTCTTCCTTGAGGGCGCGCACCTCTTCTCGGCAGTTCTTGTCCCATTCTTCACCGACTGGGGCAACCTCGGCATGGGGCAGATCCTCTTCCTCCAGTTCTGGTTCATGTTCTGGATTTTCGCTCTTGAGGTCCCGACCGGCGCGATTGCCGACCATTTCGGACGGAAAAAATCTGTCGCCCTCGGGAGGCTTTTTTGGGGGGTCGGCGCAATCAC
Source organism: archaeon (assembly GCA_043803745.1). Lineage (GTDB taxonomy): Archaea > SpSt-1190 > SpSt-1190 > DYHY01 > DYHY01 > JBBIPP01. The sequence continues at coordinate 14,442 of JAZDJS010000033.1, read as the reverse complement.
ATATGCGATTATCCCGGATTTCCGCCTCTTCCTCCTTTCCGAATTCCTGATGGCTGTCGGGGCGGCGCTTGTCTCAGGCGCTGATGAGGCAATTGCATACGACACACTCCGGGAAATGAAACAGGAGAAAAAAGCGAAAGACTTCCTCGGCAGATTGGAAAGCACAAGGCTTTCCGGGATTCTTGTGACCGGAATTGCCGGAAGCTTCGTTGCGGGATGGCTCGGGATAACCTGGCCAATGAGGCTCAGCGCGGTCGGGCCTTTCGTTGCAGTCCTTGTTGCGCTTTCGCTGAAGGAGCCGTCAATCGGGCGGCTGCGCGCGCACAAGAACTACTTCCGGACGCTTTTTTCAGGGGTCAGGATTTTCCTCAGGAAAAAGACCGTGAAAATCCTCGCTTTCGACGGGATCTCGACCGCAATTTCCGGGTATTTCGTAATCTGGTTCTACCAGCTTTTCCTGAAGGAGCTCGGATTCCCGATTTTCTACTTCGGGTTTGTCCATGCCGGGCTTGTTGTCGGGCAGCTGATTGTCGCCGGAAAATTCTCCTGGCTTGAATCCCGCTTCAGGGAGAAGAGGGGCTATCTTTCGGCAAGCGCTTTCCTGACTGGGTCGGCGGTTCTTGCCCTTGCATTTGCGAAAACCCCTTGGCTTGCAATTTTCCTTGCGATTGTCGCCTGTTCCTTCGGGATGACGAGATGGACGCTCATAAGCTCATACATCAACAAACACATTCCCTCTCGGGAGCGGGCGACAGTCCTTTCTGCGGTTTCAATGGGCAAGCGCGCTTCGATTGCGATAGCAAATCTTGTCGTCGGATTCTTCGCAGGATTCTCAGCCCACTGGACCCTTGCCGGAATCGGGATTTTCGCCATTTTGGCAGCGATTTTCTCCAGGATTGAAGAAAGGCACCTGAAATGAAAAAATACCGGAAAGGCGCCCTCAGCCGGTTTTTAATCGCAAATCAGGCTCGCTCTTTGTGGCGCTTGTTCAGTTTGACCAGAGCGGTAAGGTGGAAAAAACAAATGAGCGAACCGTCGTAGCTGCCGTTAGCTTGGTTTCCAAGGCGATATTCTCCGTCGCGCTTGAAAGGTCGGAAAAGCAGTTGATTCTAAAAAGCGACAGGAATTTCTTCAGGAGGAAAACCGGGTATTTGAGGACGTTTGCTTTTCTCGTTGCAGTTGCTGCGCGCGTTTTTTTGGGAGAGCGCGATTCATATCTGGTGGTTGACACCGAATATCCCGGCCATGAAAGTGAAATCCGCTATTTCACGGTAAAGTACTTGAAGAAATTGTTTGGAGTGGAATTTCCGCCTTCGAGAGTTCTCTTTGAAAAAATCGGAAAAGGCTCGCTTGCTCACAAAAATGCAATTGCGGTTTTCAGGGGCTCTGCAAAGCCGTCGAGAACCCTGACCGCTGGAAAAATACTGAACGAGATTTGAATGGATGACTGAAAGCAGCCGCAGCGGAGCCCGGTTTTTAGTACGGACGACAGTTTTGCGCTAAGGCGGTTTGTTACTGCCGCGGTCACGCAAGCAGCTGCAGCTGCATGAGAAAAGTGCCTCCGGCATTTTTAAGTCTGATGGCGGTTGGTCCTGATTTGGGCTAGGGAATCTCAGATTTTTGTTCAATCAGAATAAATTCCCATTACCTGCGAAACCACTTCGCCAGCCCTTCCGGGGAAATCCTTGCTTGCCTCAACGGGCGCCCAGAGCTGGATGTTCGGGGAGTATCCTGCAGGAATGTCTGAGAAAATTGTGAATTTCTCCCCAGGCCCTTCGGGAATCCTTGCTTTGAACTCCGCTTCGAGCCCGGTTGCCTTTGCCCGCAAATCCTTTGCAGGGAAGGAAATGTTGGCGTAATTCCCGGTAAGGGCGTTCCGGGTTATCTCGACATCTGCGACATGCCTGTAAGTGTCCCCGTCAATCTCGACGAGCGCAATCCTCGTTTCCCGCCTAATCTCAGGAATCTCAAGAAGCTCGCTTCTCTGTTCCGTGTAAACATTCCTGAAGGGCAGAATGGGAATTCTCTCAACTCCGAAATCCGTTGAGAATATTCCTCCCGCTTTTTCCGCAACTTTTTCTCCGGAGAGCTCTTCGCCCTTCCGGTAATAGATAATTTCGTCCGCGCCGGAAAGGGCGGTCAAAAGTTCGGAGTCGCCAGCAGCTTTCCAGAATTTGCTTTTAAGAGAGGTCATTCTCTGGGTATGCTTACTGGGATTATAAAACTACGCAAGAGTAGGGTATTTTCTAGTCTCAATACCGTTCTTTTTCCCTGTCCCGTCCCCGGTTCCCGCTCCGCCGCTCAAAGCCTCCGCTTCGGCCGCCTTCACGCTTCTTCTGCCAGAAGGGTTTTGAGTCGCCCCTGTCCCCGGCGGGCCTGTCGCCAAAGGAAGTCCTTTCTTCGCCGCTTTCAAAGCGCGGCCTGTCGGATGGTCTTCCGAAGGGCTTGCCGAAGGGCTTGCCGAAGGGCTTGCCATAAGGCCTTGGATAGCGGCTGAAATTCCCCTGGGTAGACGGTCCGGAATCTCCGGGCCTGCCGAACGGCTTGTTGAAGGGCCTCCTTTCCGCCCGAGCAATCCTTGCCTGCTCAAGCTCGGAGCGTATCTTTTCAAGTGATGCTGAAATATCAGTCCGGAGCTTTCTAATCTCTTCCAAAAGTTCCTTTGCAGTAGATTCTTCCATTGCGCTAAGAGCCTCAAAGAGCCCCTATTAAGGGTTGGCATTCCGCGCGACCTGAAGGGAAAAGCTTAATTAATTTGAATTCCGCAGTTTCCCAATCCAAATGGCAAAAGAACGCACAACAAAGAGAAGGATTGTCTCAGAACTTGATTTCCCGGCTTCCGCAACGGAGGAGGAAAAAATAAAATTCCTTCTCGAATACGCAATCCTCGCGCCCTCGGCTTTCAACACCCAGCCCTGGAAATTCAAAATCGAAGGGGCGCGGATAAGCTTCCTTGGAAATTTCGAAACGGGTTTGAAGGCAGCTGATTCCGAGAGGCGGCAGGCGCACGTTTCCCTCGGGGCAACTGTTGCGAACTTCCTTGTAGCGGCGGACCGGTTCGGAGTTCCGGCCGCGGCGGAGTTCCCTTCGGAGGGTTTTGCCGGGGCAATCGTGACCTTGAACTTTGGCGCGCTCCATAACAATGAGGAGCATGCGAAGGTTTCGGGCGGCGCGGGAAGCGCGTTCACTCCCGAGATTTTCGGGGCAATCCCGACAAGGAGGACCTCGCGCGGACTTTTCAGGATGGAGAGTATTCCCGAGGATGTCATTTCCCATCTTGCATCAGCCGTTGTCGGAGGGGACGGAATCCTTCTCTCGCTGGTCACTGGCGAGGAGCCGAAGAGAAATATTGGGGAAATTTTGAAAGGCGCACAGACAAAACTCGGGGAATCCCGGGAATACCGGCAGGAAGTTTCCCGCTGGGTGAGGAGCGCATATTCGAAGAAGCTTGACGGGGCAGTCTGCGGGTTCTCAGGTCCCCTGAGCATCCTGAATTCCCGGATTGCAAAGACATTCCATTTTTGGAAGAGGGAGGCCGAAAACCTCGGAAGCCGGTTCTCCCCGGCGCCGCTTGTCTGCGTTCTTTCAACTGAGACCGACCTCAGGCAGGCCTGGGTCAGGACCGGGCTCGCGCTCCAGCTGATGGCTCTGACAGCGGCAAGCATCGGATATGAGACTGAAACCTCCTTTGCCCCGGCGGACGTTCCGGAGTTCCGCACGCAACTAAAGGAAATTGTCGGACAGCCCGGATTCCCGCAAGCAGTCGTCCGGATTGGCTCGGCTGAGCGGCTCAGCTCGCCAACGCCAAGGAAACCTGTCGGGGAATTTCTGGAAAAGTGAGCCCTACTTGGAAAAGAAGACTGCGTTAATCATCCACGGCACTGCCGGGAGCCCCGGGGAAAACTGGTTCCCTTGGCTGAAGGGCGAGCTCGAGGCGCGCGGTTTCGAGGTTTTCGTCCCGCAGTTCCCGACCCCGGAAAACCAGCTTCCGGAAAACTGGTTCGAGATTTTCGACAAATACCGTGGAAAATTGGGTCCGGAATCAATCCTGATTGGCCACAGCCTCGGGGGGGCTTTCCTTCTCCGGGCTCTTGAAACGCTGCAGACGAAAGTAAAGGCCGTTGTTATTGTTGCCGCGCCAGTGGGCGTCCTCCCGATAAAATATTACGAAACTGACTCGCCTTTCATCGGGAAACCTTTTGACTGGGGGAAAATCCGCGCCTCCGCAGGGAAATTCCTGGTCTTCCATTCCGAGAACGACCAGTATATCTGCCTCGGAAACGGAGAAAAGATTGCAAAGGAATTAGGAGTGCAATTGACGTTAATTCCGGGGGGAAAGCACCTGAACGGGGAAGCGGGCTTTTTGAAGTTTGACAAGCTCCTTGAGCGAATCGATTCGGAGATTCTGGAAAAATGACGCTGATTTACGAAACGGAAAACTTCGCTGTCGAGGCTCCTGAAAAGCCTCACATTGACAGGGATGACGGCGGGCATATCAAGATTCTTCCGAAGGTCCGGGTAAGGAATCGCTGGGACCTCCCTCCGAAGCTTGCCGTTGAGGTAATGCGCATCTCCTGCATTGTCGGGGCGGCGATGACACGCGCACTGAACGCCCGCGGGGTTGACATCGGGCGGGTGAATTTCCAGGACATGGGGAACTGGAGCGTTTTTTCCCCGGAGGGCCCCTTCTTCCACATGCATGTCTACGGACGGGCGAAAAGCGCGAAGGTCCAAAAATACGGGGAGGCTGTTTTTCTCCCGAAAAGGGAGGATAAGCCTGGCTTTTACAGGGATTTCAAGCCTCTGACTGAGGAAGACTGCCAAGCAATCCGGCGGGAAATTGAGCGCCTCCTTAGAGAGGAGAAATATCAGGAGAAAAACTGGAAAATCTAGTCTCAGTCCTCGTCAGTGACCCCGAGCTCCTTGTTCATTGCTGCCAGCTTCTTCTCGTTGTTCCGCTCAATCCCGTCCTAGAATCTCTATCCCATCCTCAAGAATTTCCCGGACAAGGGGGTTTTTCGGGATAAATTCATTTTCTGAGAATATGTGGAGCTGGAATTCCTCGGGAACCTTCGGTAGTTCCCGGGGGGGTTTGTCAAAAACGAGGCAAATATCGTAATCGCTTCCGTCCACAGCCGTCCTCTTCGCCCTGCTGCCGAAAAGGAAGATTTTTTTCGGGGGAATGTGCATCCGTGCAATAACCTCAACCGCCTTCGAGACGCGGGTTATTTCGGAGGGCGTCATTCCCTTGAAGATTTCCCGCTCCCTTTCGAAAATCCCGAGAAGGCTTTTGTAATATTTCGAGGGGCGCATTGAATAGAGCTCGGCCCTTCCGACTTTCCGCTTGTCAAGGATTCCGAAACGCTCGAGAAGGGAGAGCGCATTGGAAAGGGCAAGGTTCCCGCTTCCGGTGAGCAGCCTTATCTTGGTCCGTTTGACCCCTTTTCCAGGAGCTTCGGAAAGCAGCCTCAGTATTTTCCAGGCGGTCTTGTTTCCGAGGAAAACCTCAAGAGTCATTTCAGAGCCGCCCCGCCTTCTTCACAAAAGCTCTGACGACTGTCTCAAGGAATTCGGTTGCGTTTCCGGAGGAAATCTTCTTCCCAGTGTAATATTGCGAGAGCGCCCGTCCCGCCTTCGCCTTTTCCAGGAGTTCCGCAAGCTCTCCTGAAAGGGGGTCCCTCCTTGAGAATTCCCGCAGCGCGGAAACCGCGGCAGCATGGACGAACTTGCCGTCAATCTTCAGGTTGAACTTGCGCGCAATATACTCCTTCGCGAGGTTGTGCATAGCATAATATCCGGCAATAACGGCCCACCGCTCGTTTTTCCCCAAGAGAAGTTCGGAAGTTTCGAGATCCTCCTTCCAGGTTTCCGAATGAAACTTCAGGTAGTTTTCCTTTTCAATTTCCGGGAGGCGCCTTATTGTCTTCAGCCTGAGAAAATCGGAATAAGCTATTTTCTTGTCCATCTATGTGTTCTTTGGACTGGTTTGTTTATAAGTATATCCATGAAAAGGTACGAAAAGTGAACAGAATGAGTTCCTAGCCTCAGTCCTCGTCAGTGACCCCGAGCTCCTTGTTCATTGCTGCCAGCTTCTTCTCGTTGTTCCGCTTGAGCTCGTCATAGGTTTCCCGGGAAATCATCTTCTCCGAATACTGGCTGTTGATTAGCTTGAGCGCTTTCTTTATCCGTTCCCGGTTCCGTATCAGGTCAGCTGGAGTTGATTTCTTTATGTCAAGGACCCGTTTGATTTCGCTTGCGGTCTCCTTTCTGACGAGGTTCTTGACCTTGCGGATTGTCCGAGAAAGCCAGATTATCACGATTATTCCGAGGATAAGTATCAGGAGGGCGACAAGGTATGGGAACGTTGTCACGGGAAAGCTGAAGAAAATCACCGGCTGCGTCGGAGGCGCTTTCTGCGGGAGCCTGTTGAGGTCGAACTCCGCGCGGTCAAGGTAGTTGTGCGCTTTCCTTATCGCGTCGCCGGCGTTCCTTAGCGCGCCCTCGTCAACGAACTTTCCAGCCGTTTCTATCTGGAGCTTCGCCTGGCTCATTATCTCGACAATCTCGGTGACGTTCTTGTTGTTCTCAAAGGCAAGGGAAAGTATGTCCTCGAGGTCGCGATACCGGCCCTTCAGGAACTGGATTTCATAGAACAGCCGCTCCTTCTCCGATGCGAAAACCGAGAGCGCGGTAACCTTCGTTGAGTTCGCGGCATCAGAGCCTGCAAAGAGGCTTATCGGATATACCTGCGCCTTCGCTTCCGAGGGGACAACGAGCCGGATTATGAATGTCGCGGTCCCGTCGGGGTCGAGGAAGGTCGCGTTCCCGGAAACTATCTCGAACCATTCTTCCGGAATCCCGCTTATCGAAAGGAACAGGTCGTGGAGGGTTTCGGTCCCGAGATTCTGGACCTCGACGTTGAAGAAGCGGACTGAATTCCTCTCGACGAAAAGGTCGCGCTCGCGCGGGTAGTCCGAGATTGTAAGCCCGTATGTCGGCTTGACGGGGATTGATGTTGTAGTTATTGGGATTGGGCCTGCAGCTCCAAAGTCTCCGCCTCCCCCGCCGCCCTCTGGGATTGTGGTTGTCGTTGTTGGCGCAATTACGAGGAAAAGGTCCGATGCGACTGCGGGGGAATCCGGACCGTCATATTCAAGCCGGACGGTTACGTTGTGTATCCCCTGAATTTCGGAAAGGTAGAGCGGGATTTGCCTGATATAGGTCTCGGTTGAGAAGGCGGGAATTCTGACCTCCTCCCTTCTGGAATAGACGAGCCCGTCATCAATCCAGTATGTCAGGTTAACGTCGAACTGGTCGGTCGGACCCATGTTCGTTGCGTTTATCTGGAGCTGGACCGAGGAGCCGGCCGGGACGGGGGAGTTCAGCACATTGACGGCAACGTCGAACGGACCTCCCTGGGTGACCTCGAAAGGCCATGCCTCAAGGGTTGTCGTCCCGGATTTCGTTGCGTTGAAGAGCGCGAAATAGTTCCCGGTCGTGTTGGTCGTGACGGTGGAATAATAGTCGTACATTCCCGGGGATGTCTGGGTTAGGTTGGCAAGCGTCAGCTGCCGCCAGAGAACCGGCCCGAACTCGGTGAGATAGTAGAGGGTTATTGCGAGGCTGTCCGCCGAAACCGGAAGCCCGCTTGACCTGTCAAGGACAATTGCCCCGACATGCAGTTCTCTGTTGGTATAGAGCCGAGAGTTCATGTTCGGGACGATCTGGAGCTCGGTTTCCCTCTGGACAATGAAAGTGGAGTTCCGCACGAGCGGGATTGTCGAATAAATCAGGGGCTCGTAATACCCTCCGGTAGTGTAAAGGGTGTAGTTGTTTGCATCCGGAGCGCCCGTCGGGATTATGAAAACGGAGGTTGGCGCGAACCCGGATGCGTCTGTTGAAACTGAGACGGAAGACGCGCCGCTCAGGAAGGGGAGGAGGGAGCCCGACGGATTCCTGACGGTCAGGTTTGAGAAAAGCCCTGAAAGGGGGACGCCGAAAAGGTCGGTTGCGAAAAATTCAATTGAGCCGAAGGAGCCCGGCTCGTAAAGCGGGATTTCCGTCCGCGCGGTGAGGTTCACGTGCGTGTATACCGTGAAATTGGACGTCCTGTTTCCCCTGCTGCCTATCCCGTCGAGGGCGGCAACGAAAATGGTATAGTTCCCCTTTTCGCTTGTGTTGCCCCAGGAATCCGGGAAGCTTATCGTGTAGTTGAAAACCCAGCCGCTCGGGGAACTGTGCGTTCCCCAGAGGGTCATGGGGGTCGAGAAAACCTGGCTTCCGGGGGTTGTGACGTTTATCAAGGCCTCGCTTATGTTGAGCCCGGAGAAATCGGTGACGCTTGCGTTTATCTGTGAGACTTCGCTCTGGTCGAACTGGTCGGGGTTTATGAAAACGATTATTGCCGGGGGTCCTGTCTTGAGGTAGAGCCACCAGGGATAGAAGGTCCAGTTCGCGAAATTGTCCGGATGCCCGACGGAAAGGTTGACCGAATAGTTCCCTGCGGAAAAGCCGGCGGAGTTCCACGTGCAGTTGTAGATTCCGGCGCTCCCGGTTCCCTCGCAGATAACTGAGGTTATGTTCGAAATCGTGAAGTTCGCCTGGGCTCCGGAAACCGGCGCGCTGCATTCGTCAGTGATGTTCGCGATGAAGGGTATGAAATCGCCCTGGGATGGGATTGAATATTGCGGCGGGGAAGTCAGGTTGCTTTGGAGCGTTCCTATCACCGAATATGCAAAGAGGGCGGACTGGTTGTCCTTGTATGCCGCGCTTCCGGAATAGTTCGATTTCCAGACAACGCTTCCGAAGGGGATTTGGCAGTCCGGACCGAAGTTGCTTGTGGTGTTCCCGTCAGTGTCGGTGTAGTTCCATCCGGTGAGAAGCCACCCGGAGTTCGAATCGGACCAGAAGGTCAAGTTGGCGCCGGGAATTATTGCCCCGTTATCAATGTCGACAAGCCCGGCTCCGAAAACGGCTTCTCCCGCGCCATTGCGGGCGACCGGGCTTCCGGAAAGGTTGAAGAAAACGACGGCAACATCGTCCCGCTCGACTTCGGGGAGGAAGAATTCGCTCGTGTTATACTGCGCGCTATGGTAGGAATCCGTATACTCTATCAGGAAGCTCCGGTTGGTTCCGATGTCCGCGGCGCTGAACGGCGCGACCGACCAGTTCGCGAAAATGTCCGGGGTAACGTTCTGGGTGTCATATCTCAGCCAGCCGGAGGTTGCGTTGACCCAGAGGGTCGCGTTGACAATGTCCGGGTTCTGGTCGAAATCGGAAATATTGGCTGAGAAATTGAAATATTCGCTCCAGCCGCCGGTCGAGGGGTTCACTGAAAAGTCCGAAATCACCGGAATCTTGTCGGCGGTGTAGTAGAACGTTGTCGAGTTGAAGGAAGCATTGAAGGAGCTCTTGGCAGCGCTGATGTTGACGGAATAGGTCCCGTTGGGGGCTTCCCAGGGAAGGAAAATCAGGATGAGATAGCCGCCGGTTGAGTTCGTCAAGGTCAGGTTTGTTTCGGCAAAGGTGCTGTTAGGGAAACGGATTGCTGCGTTGACTGTCGCGCCGGAAATCGGAGCTCCGCCCGAATCTCGCATTTCACCAACAACCTCGAGGGTTTCGTTGTAGTTGTAGGAGCCGGCAGTCTGGGCGGTCACGTTCGAGGGCTGGGGTTGCGCGTTCTCGGAAACGAGTGAATACGCGACAACCGAATAGTTCCCGACTGTGTAGAACCTGACTGTGTCGATTGCTGCCCCGTAAACCCCGTAGGAATCGCTCGCCCCGTAGCTCGGGTAGCTTCCGAAGGCGTCCGAAACGAACCTGCCGTAAACCCCGGAGCCCCAATAGGATTCGTTAGCGCTCCCGGAACTTGTGCGATCGGAACCCTTTTGCGCGCCGTCAACATAGAGGCGCATGCGGTCGCCCGAGGCCGGTTCCGCAGCCCACTTGAACGAGATTTCAACCCGCTTTGCCCAGCTGCGGTTGTAGGGAACTGCCGCGGTCCCGGAAGTGTTGTTGACCCAGGGGGAATAGTCGTTCATGTTGTTGATATAGCCGGAGCGCCAGTATGGGCTGTCAAGGATTAGCTCGCCGGAGGTTTTCGGCCCGTTCGCGACGGAATCGAGATAGATATAGAAGGTCCTGTTCGTCGAATTGACCGTCCCGTTTGCAATCCATTTCACAAGGACCAGTTCCGAGGAAACGTTCGAATATTCCAGCGGGTGCTCTGTCAAGTTCTCGTAAACCCGAAGGGATTTGTAGTCAAGGGTCGCGCCCGACATGTTGCCTTCGGAGAAGACTTTCGTAAGGTTCAGCGTGAAGTTTATCGAAAGGTTTTCGCCTCCGGAAGGATAGGAAACGTTAGCCGGAACCCGCAGATGCCAGGAAGAATCGAACCAGGGCGCGTTTTCCGAAAATGCGGGGGAAAAGCAGAGGAGGGCAAGAAGTAGAACTATAAAAAACCCTTTTCTAGGGATTCTCATCTTTCAGCCTCCGAATTAGCCCCTTGGGTCCCCGTTCAGCCAACGGCTAGCCTTTTAAGGGCTCCGATTAAATAAAGGTTCGCACCGGATATATTTGCTTTTTGGAAATTTAACCATTTTTGAATGGTCTCCAGAGGTTTTCGGGAGTTTCTGGGGATAAGAAAGGCATTTTTACCTAATCAAGAGTTATCGGGACTGCGATGGGATTCGTTGACAAAATGAAGGATTTTGCCGGAAGGCTTGGCGGGAAGAAGGCTAAGGAGGATTTGAGCGAATTCGAGGTTCCGGTTGCCGCTCCGGTCGCAAAAGAAACTCCTGCCGAGCATCCGGCCGAACCGGCTCCCGAACCGGCTCCGGAGCAGTCTCCTGAACCACATCCTAAGCTTCCTGAAATTAGCGAACCGGAGCCGGCACCGATCCAGAACCCGGAGCAGAAGTTCTTCGAAACAATTGACAAGTTCTCCCTTGAGGACCTCCGGAGGAGAAAAGCCGACCTTGAGAAAATGCTGAAGCTTGCCGACGAGGAGCTCGCGAGCGGGATAATCTCCCAGGCGGCATACAGCGAGATACGAAAGAACGCCGGGGAAAAGCTGAGGGAGGTTTCCTTCGAGCTCAAGGCTGTCGAGAGGCTTCTGAAGCGGCTCGGGGCTTCTGGCGGCAGGAAGAAGACGAAAAGGAAAAATGCAAAGAAGACCGGGAAGAGGAAGGCGGGCAGGAAAGCCGTCAGCTCGGCACGGAAGAAGAAAAGCTCCTAAATTGTCTTCCGGAGTTCCGCAAGCTCGTACGCAAGGCCGATTCCTATCAGGACGTAGCTTATGACCCAGCCGAGGTCAATGAGGTTCCCAGTCGAATAGATTCCGAGCGCCCCGAGATAGTAATAGAGCATGTCCGAAATTCCCGAGAGGGCGAATCCCGCGAGAACCAGCGCCTGGGATTTCGCAAGCGCCCCGCCCCGGAAGAAAATGAGCGTGCTCCCGGAAAGAAAAACCACAACTGCGTCCAGGATTACATAGCCGACAGCCGCGAGAATTTCCGCCGTTGAGAGATCCGGGTTGTTCAGCAGCAGGGTTGTCAGAGCATACCATGAAAGGAGCATTGTTGCGACGAAAGCGACAAAATAGGTTATCTTGCCCCGCCGGCTGAAGCTTGAAAGAATCGGAAGTATCCGCAGGAACAAGTACGCTATCAGCAGGGGGTATCCGAGATACCAGAAAAAGTCCGCCCAGGTCACTACGAAGTCTTCGGAGCCAAAGAACGTGTCGTAAATCATCCAGACGCCCTCGGCAATTGCCCAGGAAGCTATCCCTGCGAAAAGGAAATGAACCTTGCCTATTTTCCTGTCGCCAAGGTTGAAATTGAATTTCAGGAGCTTGAAAGCCGCGTAAACCGAGAGGAGCGCCGCAAGGATTGGGGCGAGATTATATGCAAAAGTCCCACCAAGCTGGAAGAAAATTGAGGCTGTTGAGAAAATCGCGACAAGCCCGGAAAGGACTAGGAAAATAGGCTGTCCCGCTTTCTTCGGTGAAAAATTTGTTTTTTGAACCATCGTGTTCGTTCCCCAAGCTTGCATTTAAAGATTTGCAGTTTCCAGCAGGCTGAACTGCTCCCCAATGCATTGGCGAAGGAAGTCAAGTGGGCGGGGGTTCTCGGCGCCGCAACTAGCCCTTCTTGTCTTTGGTGTGGTGGGCCTTCTTCTCCGCTGGCGGTTTCTCCCGATGCGGGGCATCTATGTGCTTCTCAACTATCTTCTCCAAGAGCTCGGTCCGCTTGTCGATTTCCCCCAGCTTCGCCGATGCGTTCGTCTTGGCGGAGGAATAGCTTTCCTCGGAAACGAGCCCCTCGCCCCTCTGCTTGTCGAGCAGGGCAAGCAAGGAAACGAGCTCGGCCTTGTTCCTCTTGAGCCTGTGGATTTCCTCCTTGAAAAGCTTCTGTTCGGTGTGGAGATTCTCGATGACGAGGAGTTTTGCGCGCAGCTCCCCCAGCTTCTCCTCGGATTTCCGGCGGATTTCGTAATACGTTTCCTCGTTGATTACGCCGCCCTTGTACTGGCGGGAGAGGATTGAGAGCATCCTCTCAAGGTCGCGTTCCTGGGCGTGCAGGGCGGGGAGGTTCGTTATTATCTCGATTATCCTCTCCAGCTCCTCGGGTCCCTTCTCGGGCGGAATTTTGGATTTGTTGCTGTGCTTGCCTTCGGGTTCGGGCGGAAGGGTTGAGAAAAGGGTGGCAGGGGGCCTGAGTTCGGAAGAGTTCTCCGCCGGAAGCTTTGACGGGGATATTGGCGGGGCGGTTTGGGCGATAGTCTCTTGAAGCGGCTCCCGGTTCGGCTCAGGCGGGCTTCCAGGAATCGTGCGCGCCGGGGTTGCCGGAAGGCTTGATGCCTCCGCAATCTGCTTCTCGGTTTCCGCAAGCCTGGTTTCGCTGTTCCGCCTCGCCTCCTCGAAAGCCTTTTCAGTTATCTCCCCCTCCCGGTATTCCTCCTCAAGGAGGGCGAGCATCGATTTTATCTCGTCCCGCTGTTTGAGCAGCTCGGGCACGTTCGCGGAAGCGGTTTCCCGCCTCTCGGTTTCGGTTGAGAAGGGCTTCTCCACAACCGGATTTTCTTTCGTTGTTGGGCTGCTAATTGAAGTCATTTTTCCGAAATCATTCCCGTTCTTTTGCGGCGCTGCCGACGAAGCGACTCTGCGCTCCAAAGTCTCCCTTAGCGTGTTGAGCTTTTCCTCGACTTCCCGCTTGAAGAGGTTGAACTCGTCAACGGAAGCCGCGGCGCCGAGCTTTATCTTTTTCTCGTCGAACTCCCTCATTATCTCCTTCGTAAGCGCGTCTATCCGCTCGAGCTTCTCCCGCATCACGGCGAAATCCGTCATCCTCTTGTCGATTTCGTAATAGAGCTTCTCAGCCTTTGTCGAGAACCGCTCCCCGAGGGCAAGCTGGGACTCGAGCTTCCCGATCTTCGAGTTAAGCCCCTTGTCAACGTCAAGAATGTTCGTTATCCCGCGGACCCGCTCCATCGACTTTTGAATGTCCCTTACCTGGGAAATGGTTTCGTTGAGCATCATCGTGGTGCGCTCAAGCTGGGCGCGGGTAGCCTCAAGCTCGTGCTCGCGCTTCTGAAGCTCGGCAAGTATTATCTGGGGCTGGACGTTCTTGACAATCTCCTCCATTTTCGAGACCTTCGCCTCGACTTCGCGGGTCGACTGGTCCCTCTGGAGGCTCATGCTCCGGAGCTCGCCGATTCCCTCGGAAAGCTCCTTTATCCGGGCATCCGCGTTGAACTTGATTTCCTTCAGGGCCGAGATTTCCGCCTTTGTTTTCTCAAGGTCTGCGATTATCGCGCGGAGGTCTATTTCATCGAGGAATTTCACGACTGCGGGACCCCCTATCCCGACGGGGCCGGAAGGGCCGCCCGAGCCAGTGTCGGTGCCCGGCGGCGCCTCGTCGCTGAAATTTCCTGCCGGGTTGAAATCCATCTCAGCCAGGGTAGGGGCTGCTGGCGGGGAGACTGGAGCGGAAGCGTCTTTTTTACTTGCCATCGGGAGGTGTCACTCAATTTAGTTCTCCGATTATAAATAATTGCTGAAATCAGGTTTTTATCGTTCCAAGGCGCCCCTTTACCGAGTCGAGATAGGTGGCTGCCATCGAGACGTTCCCGGCCTTGAGCTTGTCCTCGGCAAGGTTGAGCTCCATCTGCATGTCGTAGATGTCTGCTCCGGTCTTCTTCAGCTTCTCGAGCTGCTCCTTCAGGGATTTGACCATTGCAATAACTATCTTGTACTGGGCAAGGTCCTCTTCGGAAATGCGGAATGTCGAGTGGAGGAGCGGACGGAACTGGACGAACCAGGGCTTGCCATCGTTATATTCCGGATTCTGCATAAGGCCCGTTCCTATCTGGAGCTTTGTAATCGTTGCCGCAAAGGTCGAACCGTATTTAGTCTTGACCCTGTTTATGTCGCCCTCGTACTTG
>JAZDJS010000032.1:0-10114 GCA_043803745.1 archaeon | reverse complement strand
TTGCCGGCCCGTTTGTTGAGAAAACCTTGAGCGTCGCGATTCTTGCTCCGAGAGCCGTCTTGGCCTTGGAAAGCACGAGCTCGAGCAGCCTTTTCCCAATGCCCTTTCTCCGGAAATCCTCGGAAACTGAAATCCCGATTGTCGCAACGTGGGATTCCCGCATCTTCCCGAGATGCGCCTCGGCGCCTCCGACGATCCGCCCCGTCGCCTCCTCAATCGCGAAATAAAAGACGGCGGTTCCCTCTGAAAGCTGAATGAGCTTGTCGAAAAGCCAGCGGGCTTCCTCGTCAATGGTTTTCTTCTGGTTGTTGGCGAGCATCATGTCCTCGTCAACAAGGGCGTTGAAGAACTCCATGGTTTTGGACTCGTCCCCGGTCTCGGGAATCCGGGCATAAACGCCTTCGGCAAGAACTATTTTTTCATCCATTTCTTAAGGAAGTCCTCCTCATCCTTATCAAGCCCTACGCTTTCCCAGAGCCGCCTGTCAATCGCAACAAGCCGCAGGGCGCTTCTCGCTTTCGCAAGCGGGAAAGCCTTCTTTATCTTTCCGGCAATCTGCCTTCTCATGCGCCTTGCCTTTACCGAAGCTGCCGAGTATCTCGAAAGAGGCGAGATTATCTTGCCGGCCACGGGGCATTTTCCCGGCTTTGAAGCCGCAACGCCCCCGGTCAGAAAATCGATTCGGTATGGAAGGAGGGACTGGCTTCCCGTCCTGACTATCCTTCCGGCAACCCTGTCGGCGTCCGAAAGCGCGGAATATGCCCTGCCGAGGGAAGCTCCGGAGTATTTCACTGCAACGTTCTCCCGGACATATTCCGAGAATTCCTCCGGCGTGGTTCCGTCGACCGACCTGAAAGCGTGCCGCGCGGTTCCAGGGTCGGAGGTTGCAAGGATGATTCTCACGGCTTCCTCAACCGAGCTTCTCCTGTCCCTTGCATCAAGAAAGCCGTCAAGCTCCGCAATCCCGATCCGGGCCCTCCCGCGGGAAACAGTTTCAAGGGCGGTTATCGCGGACCTTACGTCGCAGCCAGTCCGCCCGGCAATTTCCTCGGCAACGCCGGGTCCAAGGGAAACCCTTTCGGACTTTGCGATTTTCTCGACAAGCCCGGCAACCTCGGAAAGCTCGGGAGCCCGGAACTCGAAAAGCTCGCAATAGTTCCTGAGCGGGGAGAGCTTCGGATTCCACTCCCACCAGTTCGCGCCCTTGCCAATCGGCAGAGCCTTGAGTGCGGAAGAAATCCCCTCTTTTTGGACCCGGGAAAAGCTGGAATAGGTTATCGCCCACAGCATTTTCTCGTTCGGCTTCTCGCCCGTTTCCCTCTGGTAAACCTCCTTCAGGAAGGAGAATATCTGAAATTTGTTCTCCTTCTTTCCGGAAAATCTCCCTTCCCATTTCGCCGGATTGAACTGCCCCGACTCGCCGGAAATCACGACTCGGTTCGCAGTGAGGATCACCGGATATTGGCTCGTCTTGATTACTTCCACAACCGCGCCAACGCCTCCGTAATCCCCCCCTTTGCCGCGTCCCCCCATTCCATCGACCTCGTCAACAAGCAGGAGTTTCCCCCCGTCGAAGAGGTTCCTCTGCCTTCCGGCTCCCCCGAGAACGCGCTCAACTTCCTTTCGGTTCCTCAGGTCGCTTGCGTTCATCTCGACAACTGAAAACTCGTTCTCGGCGGCAAGCAGATATGCGGCTGTCGTCTTGCCGCTTCCGGTAAGCCCGTAAAGGAGGGCCGCCTTCCCGCCAGGTTTCCATTTTGAAAGCCAGCTTGAGATGCGTGAAACCGTTCCAGAGTTTCCGACAAGGTCTGAGAGCCGCTCTGGGGCGTGCGAGTTAACCCACATTACCCATTTACCCAAGGGGAAGTATTTAAATTTCCGTTGTGCTTCCTCCGAAAAATGCTGAAATTAGTCCCGCTTTTTGCATATGACACCCCGCACTGCGTTTCCGCCGCAAGGAAAATAATCGAGGAAAGGCCTGACGTCGTGACCGTGGAGGTTCCGGAGGATTTCCAGCCGGTTTTCGACGGATTCCTCGCCGGCAGGATATCCGAAGGCAGGCTAATCAAGCTTCTTGGCGGGGGGAAGGTTGACAGGAAGGTTCTTTTCGGGAAGCGCCCCCTCCTCCTCAGCTATCCGAAGGCTGCAATCGAATACATTGCGGTTGCCGCGAAACACGTTGGCGCGAGGGTCGTTGCGGTTGACATCAGGTTCTCCTCCGCAAGGGAAATCCTCGCCGGCTCGCTGATCCACAGCAAAAAGGGGAGGCTTGCCGCGCTTAACCGGGCTGAGCGGGCAATTGACACTCCCGACCCCGGGCTGACGGGCTTTTTCGAGTTCATACACGCGCCCTTCCACTTTTTCGAGCTTGTCGTCGGGCATGCGCCATCCAGGGACCGGCCGGGAACCCATCCCGCCGGCTGCCGGATGTGCACTGCGGGGGTTTACTGGGAGAAATTCTTCTATGAAATCTACGCCCTTTTCACGAACCTTTTCAACCCGGTTGGCGAGGCGAAATACGTTTCCGCCCTGAAATATTTCGAGACCCTCAGGGAAAGCAAGATTGCGAGGAAAATCGCCCGGACCATGTTCCCCCTTCCCGATTCCCGGAAAAGGAAGAAAAGGGAACCGAGGGTTTTAGCAATCCTCCACCTCTGGCACTCCCGCCCGGTTTTCGCAAAACTGCGCAAGCTCGGGCTCAAACCTACCTATTGAACGACTGGGGATAGCCGGGATACTGTTGCGGTTGGTAATATCCGGGATACTGGCTCCTACTACCGGTTTGCGGCGGTTTCCCCTTCCTCCGGTAGATTGCGAAATAGTAAATCGCGCCCCCCACGGCGACAATCCCGGCAAAGACAATTAGCGTTGCGGCCGTATCCGGCTTTTGGCATCTTTCCTCCGCAACTTCGAACTCCTTCAGCGCGTTGTCGTAATAGTTCTTCGCGGTCGTCAGCTCCCCGTTCTCAAGCCGCGTATTCGCGGAGTTTGAAAGCGCCCTGAGCTTGGAAAGGCTGTAATACCTGCAGGATACCGAGATTTTCCCTATTTCATCGATGAGGCCGTCTATGTTCTTCCGCAGGCGCGTCCTTTCGGAGGATATTACCACAACATCCGTTTTGAAAAGGGTTTCCTCGCCGGTTGATGCGGATTTCCCGGTTATTCCCGCGGGAATTTTCGAGCCCTCGACAACCTCTTTGTCAAGCGAGATTGTCAGGCTGACTTTTTCGGT
This sequence comes from archaeon, assembly GCA_043803745.1. Classification (GTDB taxonomy): domain Archaea; phylum SpSt-1190; class SpSt-1190; order DYHY01; family DYHY01; genus JBBIPP01. Next base: position 6,882 of record JAZDJS010000032.1, on the reverse strand, counting down.
TTTTCCCGGCTGTATCTCAAGGGTTGCCGGCTTTGCAACCGCCGGACCGAACGGGGAGAAAGAGAACGTCTCAGCGCCAGCCCCGGTGTTCTTGAAACTGAATTCAATTGTTTTGTTTGCCCCCTGCTCTATTTTCGTCTGGGCGGGGATGGGGATGGCGAGCTCAAGAAGAGCCGACCTGACGCTCACAAGAACCTGCGCAGACGCGGTCACGGGCTCCCCTCCGACATCGGTCGTGGTCGCCTCGATCCGCAGGGGCTCTGCGGAGGTTTTCACAATGGTCCCCTTGTCTGAAATCGAAACGTTGAACTCGACAGCCCCCTTCACCGGAACCTTTGCCGATGGGCCGCCGAGGAATTCGACTCGGAACGATGTCGCTCCGCCAATTCTCAGGGAAACCTGCTTGTCGGAGGAGAATTTGCTTGTCAGCCGGAAAGTTGCGTTGCCCGACCCCGCCTTTGGAATGGAAACATTCTCCGAAATCGCCTCGAGGCTGAAAGATCCGCTTTTTCCCGAAACCTCGATAGGGGTCCTGCTCGACTCGAACGTCGCTCCGTTGAACGTGTTCAGCGAGAAAACTGAAAGGTAGACGGTTCCCTCGTTCGCGGTGCAGTTTGAAAGCATCTTCTGCTCAGCGGCCTCAAGCTTCGAGATCAGGGACGCCGCCGCGAAAGTCTTGTTCTTCGAGGCTGCGAAATTGCTTACGTCCGATTCGAGGCCGGTTCCGTTGCCATATCTGCCGACCTGAGCTGAAATTTCCTCGGCCCTGCCGGGGTTCTCAAGAACCGCCTTGAGGATGAGCCAGAGCTTCCTGTAGTTGGGGGTCCCTTTCGCGCAGAGGAGCTTCTGGAAATGCGTCCTGTTGGAGAACGTCTGGGTTCCGTATGCCGAGAGCTTCCCGTAGGGTTGCGTCCCCATTTTAGCAACAGGGTCGGAGACAATTGTCCAGTAGACCTTCTCCTCCGGGAGAGAGCCCAGGACCCTTATGAGTGTTGTGACGTCGAACTCCTCCCCCGCCAGGACCGCGGGAAGGGCCGTGTAGATTTCCGAGGAAACAGAAACGGTTTTCACAACCCGGAAGGAAACGGTCTGGGTCTTCACCCGTCCCGTGATCGAGGACCTGGTTTGCATGGTTGCATTGGCAGCGCTTGGAGTGTCCGTTGCAGAAACGCTCAGCAGGACGGTTCCGCTTTCCCCCGGGGCGAGCGCCCTTGTCGTTGTCGATGCGCTCTGCCATCCCGCGGGGAGCTGTATGAATTCAGTTTCATAATACTCGGCAACGCCTCCCCTGTTGGTCAGGTTCACCCTGAGGTCCGTCCTGGCGCCTGCGGTCAGCTGCACCGGCTGAGCGCTCTCGATATTTGCGGAGAAATCATTCGCTTTGAAAACTTCGGGAGGGAAAAGCCCGTAGACCGCGCCGGTTGTCGCATCAGTTACTGCAACCTGGAACGACAGAAGCTCGTCGGAGGAGTAGTTATTTGCGGAGGTTACCTCCAAATATTCCCCCGTCGAGGTCACGCTTGCCGCCTCGACCTGAGCACCCCCCTTCGAAATGAAGAATATTACCCTGTAGAAGACCGTTCCGTTAGCAGGGCACCCCGAGACAACCCCCCGGAGCGTCTGCCTCCCGGTTGCCTCGTCATATTTCACCGAAAATCCCTTGCTGTCGAGGCTGCAGGGGCATGTCGAAACGGTTGTCGAGTCGTTGGTTTTCGCGGTTATCCCGCTGGCGGTCACGAAGGTCAAGAAAGTCCCGGCGGAAATTTTGGCAGCCGGGAAATAGAGGTTGCTTCCCTCGCGGTAGAAAGTCCTGTAAGCGGTCCCTCCGCTGGAAAGATATGTGTTCGATTGGTCCGGGGTGAAATTCCCCGGATAATTGACCTCGACCTTCACCGAATTGTTTATGCTTGGGGGGGAGCATGCCGCGTTTAACCTGGACGAGAAATCGAAAGGGCATGCGATGAGGGTTTCCCCGATGCTGCACTGGACCGCTGAAAATGCCGGCTCAATCCCGAGGAGGAAAACGAGCAGGAGCATCCCCGCGCAGGCAACAACCCACCATCCTCTGGGTTTTCCGGAGCCCATGATGAAGTCAGTCTCCATTTCCCTTCGGAGATGAAGCGGCGAGAAGGCTCGCCTGCGCAAGGAAGCCGTCTAGCTGTATCCTCTCGTTGGCGCCCTCGAGGATCCTGAACGAATATTCGGAAAGGAGCGCGACAAGCTTCATCTTCTCCGCGGCGCCGATTGACTGGATGGAGAAAACCTCCCTGTGGAAGGCCTTGAGAACCTCCTCCCCGGAAAGCCCCTCCTGCGCCATTGTTTCGAAAAGCAGGTCCCTCGCCTTGCCGAAATTCCCGTCAACTGCCGCAAGGCGCAGCACCTCGGAAACCTTCTCAGGGGCAAGCGCCCTCGCGACGGAATAGATTTCCTTCTCGGTTATTTTCTTCTCCCCGACGGTCGCAGCCTGGAGTATGTTCGTCGCAGTGCGGAGGTCCCCTTCGGAAATTGAAACGAGGGCAAACAGGGCCTTTTCATCAAGCTTGATTCCCTCTCCCTTGGAGAGGTTCTCGACGTATTTCCGGACATCCCCTTCCTTGAGCGCGAGGAAGCGGAACGTTGCGCACCTCGATTGTATCGGGTCTATTATCTTGTTTATGTAGTTGCAGGAGAGGACGAACCTGCAGGTCCCCGAATATTTTTCCATTGTCCGCCTCAGGGCATTCTGCGCATCCCTCGTGAGGGCGTCGCACTCGTCAAGGAAAATTATCCTGAACCTGCCCCCCCCGACCGGAAGCGTTCTTGCGAAATTCTTTATCTTGACCCTCACGACATCGATTCCCCGCTCATCGGAAGCGTTCGTCTCAAGGAAGTTCTCCCTCCAGGAGTCCCCGAAAAGCTCCCGCGCGAGGGCGACGGCTGCCGTCGTCTTTCCGACTCCGGGCGGCCCCGCGAAAAGCATATGGGGTATGCTTCCCGACTTGACAAGGGCCTCAAGCCGTTCAATGACGTTCTTTTGGCCGACAAGCTCCTTCAGGCGGTTCGGCCTGTATTTCTCAGTCCAAATGTTATCGCGTAATCTGGCATCCACAATTCGCCCGGGCAATCCAAGTTTTTAAAAGGTGGGCTTGGGAAACGGCAGAATGGTCAATGACCGAAACAAAATTCTCTATCCGGCAGCGGCTTTCGGAATAGGGGTTATATCGCCTTTCCTGCCGAGGTTCGGGGGGCAGCCCTTCCTTGCGCTTGGGCTTGCCGCTGCGGGCGCGCTCCTGATCCCCGCGAAGACGAAATGGCACATATTGCTTTTCCTCCTAATCTGGGCGATTTCCTTCACGCTCTTCTATTCGATTTTCCGGGCAGGGGCCTGACAAGAATGCCTACCGCTCCGAAATACCGGACCCACTATTCCGCGGAACTTTCAGGGGAGCTTGACGGCAGGGAAGTTTCGGTTGCCGGGTGGGTCCACAGCATCCGCGACCTGAAGGCCGTGAAATTCCTCGTTATCCGGGACAGGACCGGAACGGTCCAGGTCGTCGCGAACGCAGGAACGGATCCGGAGACATTCAGCGGAATTTCCGGGCTTTCCCAGGAAGATGTCGTGTCGGTAAGGGGCCGGGTTCTTCGCAGCGAAAAAGCGAGGGCCGGATTCGAAATAGCCCCCGAGAAGCTCGAGATACTGGCCAAATCAAAGCAGCCCCTGCCCCTCGACCCGGCTGAAAAGACGCCCGCATTGATTGATACGCGCCTCGACAACAGGTTCCTTGACGTCCGGAAAAGGAAGGTTGCGGAAATATTCATGCTCGAGTCCGAGCTCCTTGCCGAGACCCGGAAGTTCTTCAGGAGCTCCGGCTTTGTCGAGATAAACACCCCGAAGATTGTCGCTGCCGGAGCCGAGGGGGGCGCTACCCTTTTCCCGGTGAAATACTACGACAAGCAGGCATATCTTGCGCAATCGCCCCAGCTTTACAAACAGATGATGATGGCATCGGGCCTTGACAGGGTTTTCGAAATCGCCCCAGCATACCGCGCCGAGAAAAGCAACACAATCCGCCACCTTGCCGAATTCATTTCAATCGACTGCGAGCTCGCATTCATACATGATGAGAACGACGTAATGGACGTCATGGAGGACCTTGTCAAGGCTCTTGTGAGGACGACCGGGGAATTCTTCCCGGGCAGGGAGGGGCTTCTGAAGGTCGACTATCCCTTCCCGAGGATAACCTGCGAGGAAGGGGCGAAGCTTCTCAATCGTCCCCCGGGCGGGGACTTTTCAAGCGAGGAGGAGAAGGAACTAGGGAGGATAATGTCCGGGAAGGGGAATGAGTTCTTCTTCCTGACGAAATACGCTTCGGAAATAAAGCCCTTCTACATAATGGAGGATTCCGCAGACCCCCGGGTCTGCAGGTCGTTCGACCTTGAGTTCAGGGGAATGGAGGTCACCAGCGGCGGCCAGAGGGAGCACAGGCCCGAGGAGCTTGAGCGGCGGATGAAAACGCTCGGGCTTGAGCCGAAGGATTTCGAGTTCTACACTGGCAACTTCCGGTATGGGATGCCCCCCCACGGGGGATTCGGCTTCGGCATTGCCCGTTTCGTCCAGATGCTCCTCGGACTCGACAGCATACGCGAGGCAGTGCTTTTCCCGCGGGACATGAGCAGGTTAGTTCCCTAAGAAATGGAAACCGCAGTAATGCAGTCTGTCGTGATTGCCTCGTTCGGGATAGTTGTTATCGGGACGCTTCTCCGGCTCCTGAATCAGCCGCACGTGGTTGCATACATCCTTGCCGGGGCTCTTATGGGCCCCTTCGGGTTGGGGCTTGTCAGGGAAACCCAGACCTTTCAGCAGCTCGGCGAGGTTGGCGTGATACTCCTTCTTTTCTTCGCCGGCACGGAAGTATCCCTCCCGAAGCTCATGTCGAACTGGAGGGTCGCGATATTCGGGACGGGCCTTCAGGTCTTGTTCAGCATAATTGTCATGGCTTTCCTCGGGATATACCTGAAGCTTTCCCTCCCTGCGATAATACTCTTCGGCTTCATAATAAGCCTCAGCAGCACGGCGGTTGTCCTCCGGATTCTCGACGACTGGAAGGAGATGGACACGAGGGTCGGCCAGAACGTTGTCGGGATTCTCCTGATTCAGGACGTCGGGGTGGTTTTCATGCTCATTGTCCTGGGATTTTTCGGGGAACCCAAGCCAGCTCTCGGGACGGTTGCGCTCCAGTTTGCCGGGGGCGCGCTGATCGCCGGGTTCGTATGCTGGCTTCTGAAACGGAAGGCGCCGATACAGCTCCCCTTCCACAGCTTTTTGAGGAAGGATTCCGAGCTCCAGGTCTTCGTCGCAATGCTCCTCTGCCTCGGATTCGCAACCGCAACGAGCTTTTTCGGCATTTCCCCGGCGCTCGGGGCCTTTGTCGCGGGGCTCTTCGTTTCGTCAATGAGGGAGAGTTCCCTTGCCCAGGCAACCCTCAAGTCGTTCAGGATTGTCTTCGTTGCCCTCTTTTTCGTTTCAGTCGGATTCCTGCTCGATTTCGGCCTTGTTGCAAGGAACTTTTGGCAGGTGTTCCTCCTGGTCGCGGCGGTCTTCCTTGCCAACACGGCGATAAACGCGGCGATTCTCCTCTATCTCGGGGACAACCTGCGGGAGAGCCTTTATGCCGGAGCCCTCCTTGCGCAGATAGGCGAGTTCAGCTTCATACTGGGCGCTGTCGGATTTTCCCGGGGAATACTTTCCGAGGGAATGTACGGGTTGATTGTCGCGGTAACTGCGATAACGCTCCTGCTGAGCCCGTTCTGGGTCCTTCTTTTCAAGAAATGCCTCGGAATAAGGAAGGGCTATTGCTGGGAACCCCTTGCCGGAAGGGGGAAATGGGTCTAGCAAGCATTCCGGGAAAAACTTATATTTCCGGGCAAGAGCAGTCATCCGAAAATGGCCGGGTCAGGAAATCCGAAGAATAAGCGTCGTCCAAGGGGTTTGCGCCTCCACCCAATCAAGCGCGCCAAGAAGGTCGAACTTGTGGTTGCGGAGGCGCGCAAGTTCCCGCTGATACTTGACAAGAAAAGCTACCTTCTGATAAAGATAGACTTCGGGAAAATGGAGCTTGCCGTCGGGCGCTGCGCCACCAATCATCTTCTCACTCACGAGTTCCGCGGGAAAACGGCGAAACAGCTTTCCAAGGCGGTCATTGCATCGGGCCTCCTGACGCGGATGGATCATGCCGCATATCTCGGGAGGGAGCTTGCCAGGGCGGAGGTTGCGATGAGGCAGCCAAAAAACAGGAAGCTCAAATACATCCAGGATGCTGCCTAGACTCAAAAAAGCTTAATAATTCCGGCTGGGCTGGGCTGGCATGAAGGTCGATGTTTCCGTCCGCGACGTTATGAGCACGAACGTCCTCAAGGCCCTTCCGGAGGACAAGGTAATCGACGTCGTCCTCAAGATGCGGGAGAAGAACATTGGCTCCGCAATTGTTGTTTCTGGCGGAAAGGTCACCGGGATGGTTACCGAGCGCGACCTTGCGTTCAAGATGCTTCCGGAAAGGCGGGACCCTGCGCAGGTTAGCGTGCGCGAGATAATGACTTCTCCCGTAATAACAATCTCGGCCGAAACCGACCTTGTCGGAGCCGCGGAGCTAATGCGCAGGCACAAGTTCAGGAGGCTTCCGGTTGTCGATGACAGGGGCACGCTTGTAGGAATAATAACCCAGACGGATGTCGCTGACGTCGGTCCCGAGCTGATAAGCCTCTTCAAAAGGCTCCTTACCGCGAAGGAATCCGGCTCGGACCAGATAAGCCAGTATTATCAGGAGAAGAAGGCGAAGGAAGCGCTCGAAGGGATAAAACGCGGCAAGAAAATCTAGTTCGAGGCTATCCAGCCGGCAGTCAGCT
>JAZDJS010000031.1:0-36309 GCA_043803745.1 archaeon | reverse complement strand
GATTTCGCTTTTTTTCCTTGGTTATGCGAGCTATACTGACATCAGGGAAAGGGAGGTTGCCGATGAAATATCGGTCGGTTTCCTTTTCTCGGCTCTCGCCGTGCGGCTGGCCTGGTTCGCCTTTTCAGGGGACGATTCCGTTTTCCTCGCGCCCTTCCTGGTTTCCCTGGGATTTCTGGCACTCTCACTCGTGTTCTATTTCACGAAACAGTGGGGCGGGGGCGACCTCCTTGTGCTTGTCGCGCTCGGAGCGTCGTTCGGAACCCTTCCCCCCGAATTCCCGGCGAAAACGCTCCTGCCCTTTTGGGCAGCCCTTCTTATGAACGTTTTCTTCGTCGGGGCAATCTACGGAGTTGTCTGGATTTTCTCGCTTTTCTTCTCAAGACGGGAAATACTTGTCGATGCGTTCCTGAGGATCAGGAAATACTGGTTCGTTTCGCTTCCGCTTGCGGCGGTTTCCACGGCATCCGTTCTGATTTTCCGGTTCCCCGAGAATCTCCTAGGGGCGCTTCTGTTCTTTCTCTATTTCGCCCTCCTCTCGTCGAAATCAGCCGAAGCAATTGCATTCACCCGGAAGGTTTCCCCGGGAAAGCTCCAGGTCGAGGACTGGCTTTCCGAAAGAATCACGTCCGGCGGAAGAACCGTTGTTTCCACAAGCTCTACCGGGCTCACAAAGCAGGATATTGCGAGGATAATGTCCCTTGCAAAGGCGGGAAAGCTGGACCAGAAAACAATTGGCGTGAAGGAGGGGATTCCGTTCGTCCCGGTTTTCCTGCTTGCCCTCCTGACCACAATTTTCGCCGGGGATCCGATCTCCTGGATGCTTGCCTCCCTCCTCTGAGGGGAGGGTCATTCCTTCGGGGGCTTTATCTCGCCCAGCTGGGCTTTGGTGACCTTCTTCGCAGTGAAGATTCCGGCATATGCAATTGCGGTTGCGCCGATAAAAAAGAGCAAGGCCCAGAAAATAGGCTCCCGCTTTCCGGTTATCAAGGCTGCCAGAACCGCCACAATTATCACAACATAGCCAATCTGGAGACTGACTGCCATGGGGACAATACGGTCCCGCGGGTTATAACTCTTATTGTGCCTGCGAAGGCAAATACTTATTAGGAAATCGCGACGGAAGCAACCCATGGGATTAATTGACCAAATCTGGAGCTTCTTGTCGGGGCTTCCATGGGATTTGTTCGTTGCGGCGCTGTTCGGTTTCGGGATAGGTTTTTACCTCGGAAAATTCTTCGCGGAGGATTCCGGAGAGCAGGTAAGATTCGAGTATCTCTCGGGAAAGCGGAGGTTGAGGGAGTAGGCAATGGCAACCAACGCGCAGATACTCGTCGTCCTCGCGATTTCGTTCGCACTGGGATTCTTTGCGGGGCACATTTACGGAAACAGGCTCTCGGCGCCGAAAAAGTTCTACAAATACCCATCGGCGCACTGGAAAATAAGGAAACGGTAGTTCCCCCACGTGTTCAACAGGAAGCTTCAAATCGGGATTGTCGGGGATTCGGAGGACCCGCTTCTGCTTGAATCCGCGGGGGTTGCTTGCGCAAGGCGCGGCGCGGTAATACTAGTCGAAAACTCCCCGTTCGGGGAACTCGTCGTTACCGGAGCGGCCAGGATAGCGACAATGAGGCATCTTTCATTTTCCTATCCCAAATCCGGAGGCCACCTGGAGTTCCGCGCGAATTCCACATCCAAAATATCGGCGATTGAAGCGCTTTGCAACTCCTCGGATGGGCTGGTTATCCTCGGAGACGCCCCCCTTGTCGAGGAAATTGCGCGGTCAATCAAGCTACCCATTTCCAAGCCGGGGACGCCCGACGCCTGCCTTCCGGAAATAAGCGACCTGATAAACCGGATCGTCGCCGAGTCGATTAGGCAGTAGTCGGTGCGGCGCATCTCCGGGATTATGCAATAATCTCTCCGACCGCAAAGTTCCTGAAGACCCGGACGACCTTGACGCGGCAGTCCATCCCGATTTCCCCACCGGGAACGAAGAGAACCAGGCCTTTCACTGTCGCAATCCCGTCGCCCTTTTCGCCCTTCTTTTCGATTTTGACGTCAAGCTCCTCGCCAATCTTGAGCGGCTTGAACCGCGTGAACCTGTGGTTTTCCCCGTTGGATTCGCGCCGCTCTCCGCCTTCCTGGACAGGCGTTGGAGGCGCTCCCTGAATTTCTTCCATTGCAAAACAATGGGATTTCGGCTTATTTTTAAACGTTGCCAGTTCGATTTCCGCACGGGAAAAATGGCAGTATCCACAAACTTTGGGCTTGCGCGCAAGATTCTTGCAGAACTGAAAATACCCTGCCAAATACTCGACCATTCAAGCTATGGACGGAAATCCGAGTTGGTTGCCCCTCTTTTCGGCATTCCGAAGAAGAATCTCCTGAAAACCCTGACTTTCATCTCCCAGGACGGGCAGGCAATACTTGCAATCCTCCCGAAAGGAAGCGAGGTTGACGAGAAGAGGCTTGCCGTCCTTGCAGGGAGCGGCAAACTGCGCCTTGCGAAGGCTCCGGAGGTCCTGCATTTGACGGGCTCGGAAATAGGGGGCGTCACCCCGATTGGCTCAAAGCTTCCGGCGGTAATCGAATCCTCCATTATCGGCGAGGAAAACGTGATCATCTCCGGCGGAACCCCGGAAACGTCAATTGTCCTTTCCGGAAAGGAGCTTGCCAGGGCAAGCAAAGCGCTTTCAGGGGCGTTTTCAAAGTAATGCCTAGGGCGGACTAGCTCAGTAACCTTTATATAGTGAGTATTGCTCTAGAGGGCAGATGGACAAAATAGCACCCTCCGCGAAGCGAGATGCAAATACATATCTCCTGATCCAGCTGAAAAATGGACAGGACGCCAAATCAGTTTTCCTTGCATGCAGGGAGTTTGTCGGGCTTCCCGGCGTTGTTGCCGCATCTTCAATATCAGGGATTTTCGACATTGTTGCGAAGGTTTATTCCGATGAGGAGGGGCGGGCGCGGGTCCTTTCCGAAATAAGGGGCAAGGAATCGGTCGAGTTCGTTGCGCCTTTTGAAGTGAGCCAAGTTTACCTTTCCGGAACCGGAGTTTCCCTTTTCAATCCTACGCAAAAGGACCGGGAAAAAACGGCGATTTTTGCGAACGAATGAACTTTTAAAAACCTCGCGTTTGGCTCGGGGGGATGTCCTCTGGAAGGAAGCTTGACTTTTACGGAACTCGTCCATCAGCGAAAAAGAGCCCGACATTGAAATATGCGCTCGTTGTCGGAGCCGCATTCATTCTGACTCTTCTATTCCTTTCCGGATTCGGGGGGCGGAAACCGGGATCTTCCGCAAGCGGCGCCAATCCGTTCCCGGAATACACTGACAATGGAACGCGCATATCCTTCGTTGAATTCTCGGATTTCGAATGCCCGTACTGCGCCCGGATACAGTCCGCAATATCGCTCTTGAAAACGGAATATTCTGGAAGGGTGAATTTCGTTTTCAAGCATTTTCCGGTACACGGTGCGACAGCCCAGAAGGCTGCCGAAGCAACCGAGTGCGCCCGGGACCAGGCGCTTTTCGAGAAATATCATCTGAGGCTTTTCGAAAACCAGCAGAGTTTCTCAGCAGCCAAGCTCACTGAGCTTGCCGCATCCGTCGGAGCGGATTCAGCCCGCTTCTTCTCCTGCCTTGACTCGGGGGAGAAAGCTTCGGTTGTTTCCGCCGATTACAACAAGGGGCTTTCGGTCGGCATACAGGCGACCCCGACCTTCTTCGTCAACGGGGCGAAGATAGAGGGCGCAGTTGACATTTCCGTTTTCAGGAAGGCGATTGAGGCAGCTTTGGCGGAAACGCCGGAGGCTGGGAATTCTGCTGCTCCTTGACCCATTCATCCTTTTCAAGAATGAAAGCCTTCTTGGCTTTTGCGGATTCCTTGCCATATTTCACGAGTATTTCCTCGGCAGTCAGCTTGGAAGGGAGGGCGCATTCGAGGCAGATTCCGGCCGCCAGCCCCTTTTCGGAATCAATTACGAAGCGCACTTGCGCCTTCCTCTTGCAAATTGAGCACGTCCCGTCCTCAAGCTCGGGAGTAATCCCTATTGCCATTTCCGGCCGCGTGCAAACCCCTTTATTAAACCGCGGCAAGAGCGCCAGCCGAAACCCCGCTTTTCCGGCCTTTTGTCCTCCCGGCCCTATCCACCCTCCCGGAAAACTGAATAACCTTTTTAACTTGGAAAAGTGACACGGTTCCAATGAGTTCCCGCTCAGCCCAGATATCTGTAGAGTTCCTTATCGTTGTCGGGCTCGTCCTCCTCATGCTCTCCCCTCTCTGGTTCTCGCTCTACCGCTCGGTTGCCGACGAGCAGGAGACGCTGAAGATTTCCTCAGCGAAAATCGCCCTTTCGCGGATTGCACGGGCATCCGAGCTCGTCTATATCCAAGGGTATCCGGCGGAAACAACGGTCGTGGTGAGCTTCCCTTCCGGAATAGTCAATTATTCCCTCGGGAACAACGAAACGGTCCTTCGGATTTCCTTCAAAGGGACCTTCCTTGACGTTGTCGAGCCTTCGAAAACAAACGTTACGGGAAGCCTCCCGACGGCTGCGGGGCTTCACAGGGTAAGAATACGAGCTGAGGAGGGAGGATATGTCAACATCTCAAGCGTCTCTTGAGATTTTCGCGCTCGTCTCCCTCGCCCTGCTTTTCCTCTCCCTCGTTTCCGCGTTTTATCTGCGGGAGCGCAATGCGACGGTCAAGGATGCCATTTTCCTCGAGGCCAAGGAAACCGTCGGGATTGCAGCCAGCGCAATAGACCAGGTCTACCTGGGTGGCTCCGGATATTCGAAGAACATCACCCTTCCGGCAACCGTTGGCCCGTACAACTATTCCGTTTATGTCTTCGGCGGGCATGCGTACATAGTTCTCTCCAATTATTCAATCTCGGTTGCGGAGAAAACAATCCCGCCCAACGTTTCAGGGAACTTTTCTGCGGGAAAGAACCGCCTATCGAATTCCGGAGGGATTGTGTCGGTTGGGCAGTGAAAGAAAGTCCCAGCTGTTCTCCTTCGACTTTGCCGCAAGCGCGGTAGTTTTCCTGGCATTCTTCCTGATATTCTTCCTTTCATACACCCGCCTGAACGAGGAGACGCGCCATTCGGAAAATCTGCGCGAAATGATTTCAACCGCGACAGCCCTTTCCAGCGTCCTTTGCACTAGCGGAGGCTTCCCCGCCGGCTGGACGAACGAGACAGTCCTCACAATAGGACTCGCCGAGGAGGAGAACGTCATCTCCCTTTCCCGCCTCCAGCAATTCGGGAACGTTTCCTATTCCGCTTCCAAACAATTCCTTCCGGCGGGGGCATTCGAATATTTCCTCAACCTGACTTCCCTTACGGGGGAGGAAATTTTCTCATACGGGATTTATCCCTATGACAATTCGACCTCAATCGTCCCGATAGAACGGATGCTTCTCTACAACAACGGGACCGGAAGGCGGCTTTCCAAAATGGAGGTCCTCGTCTGGGAATGAGGCGGTCTTTCGTTTTCAGCCTTGACGCGCTTGCGGCAATAAGCGTCATCTCCCTCGCAGTCCTTTCGATCTATCTCCTTTCCGAGGCGTCGCGCCCGGAAGCCGGGAAATACCAATACCTCTCGACCGTTTCGCGGGACATCATAACCGTGCTTGAGAAAACGAAGGTTTCAGAGGCGAGGGAAATCCCGATAATAGAATCATACATTCAGGGCGGCGCAATACTCCCGTCCGATTTCGACAAGAGGCTCGTCGACGTAATCGGCGCCTTCTATGCCGCCGACAACAGCACTGCGGCGGGGGCAGTCCTCTCAGGGGTCTTTTCCTCCTTCCTCCCCTCCCGACTCTACTACCGGATTTCGATTGACAACACAACGATACTCGAGAATTCCCGGGAATATTCCTCCGCGCTTTCGACAAGGGCGGTCATTTCCGGATATGCGATAGGCAGACCGACGAGCGGCTACATTTCCCGCGCATGGCTCGGGACTGCGCGCGGGAATTTCACCGACGTAATCGAGATTTCCCCCCTCGGGAGCGGCTTCTCTTCCGCATACTCGTCAACATACGGGAACCTCACCTTCACGAAATACTTCAACCTCTCTTCGACAGACAACCTCACCGCAACGCTTTATCTCTCCCTGCACGAGGAAAGCGGTTGGGTCTTTCCCTTCGTCAACGGGCAGCTCCAGGCAATCCCGCCCGGAAACGAATGCTATCATCCCACCGACGCCTGCTATGACAGCATAGTCCTGGATTCCGGGGATTTCCAGGTCGGACAGAACGCGTTCAGGATGACCCTCGGGACGCCCGCGGACTATCACACTCACACGCATCCAGGAATGCTCCTTGTCCTCAACTACAACGACAACAGGCAGACGAACTTCGTCCAGAGCAGAGATGTTTACGAGGAGATAAACCTGACTGCAGTGAGCGGAAGGCCCTCCGCATGGGAAACCGCCCCCTTCTCGATTCCGGCAGGCGCCAAGATAAATTCCGCAACGGCGTTCGTGAAGGGCGAAGGAGTCAACAAGGCCGGCGAAATCTGGATCAACACGAACCGGGTCTGGTATAACACGAGCAGCGGCTGTTCCTCCTGCATAACCAGCCTGAACAACGTTGGGATAACGAAGAACATCCTCTCCTACCTCAACAAGGATGCGGGCAGCTTCTCGACCGGAGAGACAAACACGATTGCCGTCTATCTCGACATACCCGCGAGCGGAAGCGGGGTTGACTATCCCGTTTCCGGCGCAAGCGCATTTGCGAACATATCCGGGACGAGCGTTCTCAGGCTCAACTACACCCTGGCAAACCCGATCGTCGAGTTCAACAAGGTTCCTGTGACGAACGTTTTCGCGCTTGGGGGAAGCGATTCCCTGACGAAATCCGTCAATTTCACAATCCCCAACGCGACTCTTGTTTCCGCGTATTTCCACGACGTCCAGAGATATTCCTACAAGATTGCGGTCGCGGTCTGGAAACGCCCGACAGAATCCGAGCCCTCCTGGCAGGGGAGCCCCAACTACCGCTGGTCCAACTACCAGATTTTCAAATCCCCCGACGCCCGGAACATACCAAGCACTCTTTACATCCCGCTCACAAGACTGCAGGTTGGCGTGCCTAACACGCTGAAGGCAAGGGACGGGTTCGACGGGGGCTCATCCTCGAACTTCATAATGGCGAACTCGACAATCGAATACACAATCCTCGTCCCGGCAAGCGTCCCGTACGGCGATGCGTTCTCCGGCGTTACCGAAGCGGAGGCTGATGCGAACGCGCGTCTTACGGCTCTCCTCGCCCCATACAATCTTACGGGAACTCCTGCAAGCGACACCGCGAACATTGCAGGAATCTCATGGCTCTGGGGTCCGTCGGAAATGAAGGTGGTCGTCGGAATATGAGCGCCCGGCGCAGAAAGGGGCTGGTCTACACGACGATAGCGATGATCGTCTTTTCGATAATAGTCCTTGCGGCGGTCAACCAGGGGCTTTACCTGAACGCCGGGGAGAAGCGGGCGATTTCGCAGATCTCCTCCGACTCCATCCGGAGCTTCGTTTCTACAGTTGAGCGGGACTATGACAAGGCTCTTGACGTTGCTTCGCGGCGTGCAATAGTTGTCGCAGTCAACTACGCCATGAACGCGACCCCAATGCAGGATGCGGAGACGGACCTTGAGGAGCTGATAATGAATGGGACGCTTTACGGAAACCCCGCCGTCCTCATGGAGAACAGCACGATTTCCTACTGGCTTTCCAAGATGCAGGAGGCGGGGGAAAGGGCGGGACTTGTCGTTGGTCTCGGGTTCGTAGACTTTTCCGTTGACGAAGCGAATTCCTTCGAGATTTCCGTGGTGACGACGATTTCCCTCAACGTCTCGAGCCCGGCCGCCGAGACAAGCGTCACCCGGACCCTTGCGAAGAATTTCACGGTTTCCCTTGAGAATTTCACGGATCCCTATTATTCCGTCAGGAACTCCGGACTTGTGACGCGGGTGATTAGGCGAAGCCCCTATCCCAGCTATCCGGCATTCCTCGTCAATGGAAGCTATGCGGTCGGCACTGCTCGGGGGCTTTCCAAGTTCGTTTCCTCGAGCGCCGGGGCGGGCGCCCTCCCGAACAAAAGCGGAACGGTCCTTGTTGTTTCCAACGGGGCCGTGATAAACTCGACCCTCGCTCCCCAGTTTGCGGGAATAATTGCCGAGGTTAACGGCACAACACTTGCCTCCGCATACGTTACCGGGGCAAGCAACGCAACCCTGCTGATTCCGAACGAGACATATGTCTATTTGGACCCGGCAAGCAAGTCCGCCTGGAACCGCACAACCCTCGACAACCTCGAGGAAACGATTGGCGAGGGATATTACCTCTCGGGAAGCGGTCCGAGCTTCCTGGACCGGCTCGAGCTTCGGGACACGCTCACCCGCACGTTCGGCCTTGAATCAATAGCCTCCCTGCCGGAAATCTCCGATAAGGGAATCCCGGTCTACACGAACACGACAACCGTCGACTATCTCTATTTCAGGAACAGTTCGATTTCGGGCAAGTCCGTGCGCGACATCTATTACACCTGGTTCCGGATTGACCAGCCGCACGAGCAGTTCTACGGGGTCACTGCAAACAACAACAAGACGCTTGTGAATTAGTTGCGGCATGAGGGAGTCCGGACCGGGAGCCGCCACACTTTTAAACATCAATTAACTATTTCAAGTGAAAAGATGCCAGATTCCCTTTCATTCTCAACCCAGATTGATTCCTTCCTTTTGGCAGTGAAGAAGGAGGGGAAGATGAATCTTCCCGACATTGCTGCAAAGCTCGGGATTCCCGAGGAAACCGCGGAGCACTGGGCCCTCGTCCTCGAGCGCAAGGGCCTTCTGAAGCTCGTTTATCCGGAGAACCCGTTCGACAAGCCGTTCGTCAGGGTGCTTTCCGCCCCGCCGGAGGGGAAAAAATAGCTTGGCGGAGGGAGGAACCAAGCCCGGCCAGGTCCTTTCGACAATCAAGTCATATTCCCTTGAATCGGAAGGGGTTCCGGCGAACGTTGCAATCGTGCGGACCGCAGCGGATTTCGTCCCGCGCTACATCCTTTCAATCCCGAAGCTCGGCGAGGGAACGCGCGCAATAATGGAGGAGGTTGAGGCCCGCCTCATGTCAGCCGTCGAGATAAAGCTTGAGGAGGCGATTGACAGCGTCTCAGTCGAGAGAATAAAGGCGAACTTCCGGGAAAAGGCGCAGATTCTGCTGAGAAAGGAACTTCCCGGTCTCGTTGAGCGGGAAGTCAAGGTCCTTTCCGGGCTGCTGATACACCAGATGTTAGGCCTTGGGAACATAGAATTCCTTCTCCGGGACGACGGCCTTGAGGAAATAGTTGTCAACCATTCAGGGGAGCCAATCTGGGTTTTCTACAAGCAAATCGGCTGGCTGAAGACGAACGTAATCCTTTCAACCGAGCAGCAGATTGAGAACTATTCCGAGCTCATCGGCAGGCGGGTTGGAAGGCAAATAACCGTCCTTGCGCCGCTCATGGACGCCCACCTTACGACCGGCGACCGCGTCAACGCAACGCTTTTTCCGATTTCCTCCAAGGGGAACACAATAACAATACGTAAGTTCAGGCGGAGGCCTTGGACAATAACGGACCTTGTCGAGAACAACTCGGTCACCTACGAGGCGGCAAGCCTGCTCTGGCTCGCAATGCAATACGAGCTTTCCTTCATCGTTTCCGGAGGAACCGGCTCTGGCAAGACTACCGCGCTTAACATGTTCCTCTCATTCATCCAGCCCAACCACCGGGTAATCTCGATTGAGGATACCCGCGAGCTGAACCTTCCGGACTTTCTCCATTGGGTCCCCCTTACGACAAGGGAGCCGAACCAGGAGGGGAAGGGCGAAGTTACGATGCTCGACCTCATGGTGAACTCCCTCCGTATGAGGCCGGACAGGATAATCCTCGGGGAAATCCGCCGCCAGAGGGAAGCGGAGGTGCTTTTTGAGGCGATGATGACCGGTCACTCGGTATATTCAACCCTCCACGCGGATACCGCGGAACAGACTGTCCGGCGCATAATAAGCCCCCCGATTTCAATTGCGCCCTCGATGCTCTCGTCCCTCGACCTCATAATCGTGATGTTCCGCGACAGGAGACGGGGAATACGGCGGACCTTCGAGATTGCGGAAATACTTCCGGAGCAGGAATCGGGCGGGAAGGAGGGCGGCGGCTCCTCGAAAGCGCGCATACTCTACCGGTGGAAGCCGAGGACCGACACAATTGAGCCGGTTGACAAGAGCATCGTACTTTTCGACAAGCTCTCGATGCACACGGGCCTTTCCCTGCGGGAAATCGACGAGAACCTGCTTGAGAAGCAGGAGGTCCTGAAGTGGATTTGCGCGAACAAGGTAATTGACGTCAACCCGATAGGCCATCTCATCAGCGAATATTACATCAACCACGACGAGCTTGTCAAGTTTGTCAAGTCAGGCAAGCCCGCGGCAGACTTCCTTAGCGGAATGGAGGGCGCTTCGAAATAGGATGAAATTCGACAAAAGCATCCTCAAGCTCTCGAGAAAGTTCCTCGGAATTGCCGGGATTTTCGAAAGGGCGAACCCCGACCTGAAGGTCACGCTTTACCAGGCTGAGCTCGGAATCTCCGTTCGGGAATATCTTGCATATGCCCTCGTGCTCTCCGCCGGGACTTTTCTGTTCCCCTTGCTTGGCCTTATACCGGTTTCCGGGGCGATATTCGGCTGGGCGGCGCAGACCTTCGCGCTCCTTTTCCTCCTCTGCATCTTCCTCGGATGGTTCCAGTTCAACTACTTCATCCTCCTCCCCAAGCTCCTTGTCGCGCGCCGGGCGAAGGAAGTAGACAAGGATCTCCTTTTCGCGCTCAGGCATCTTCTGATAAAAATCCGCTCCGGGATAACCCTCTTCGAGTCAATGCGCGGGATTTCCCAAGGGGGTTACGGGCTTGTCTCAACGGAATTCGGGAGGATCGTCTCGGAAATCTCGGCGGGCAAGGGGGAAATCGAGGTTCTCGAGGAGGCCGCCTACCGGAACACCTCGGTATATTTCCGGCGGGCGCTCTGGCAGATCTCATCCTCAATGCGCGCGGGCGCCGACATCGGGAACACGCTGACGAGCATCGTGAACAACCTCTCAGTTGAGCAGAGGATTTCAATCCGGAAATACGGGAGCGAGCTTTCCCCGCTTGCGCTCGGATACATGATGATAACTGTGATAATCCCGACGTTGGGGATTTCGATAATGATTGTCCTTTCCCAGATGATGGCTTCGATGAACATAGGCAAGCAGGTTTTCTTCATTGTCTACGGGCTCGTCCTGGTTTGCCAGTACTTCTTGATTGGCGTGATACGGACGAGGAGGCCTGCGATAGATGTCTGAGAACCTCAAGCGGGTATGCATTTCCCTCGGCAACCTCTTCCCGGCCGCCTACCGGAAGCAGGTGAAATCCCTCCTGACATACTCGGACATTGAGGCTGACCCGACAATCCTCACGGGGACGGTCGCTTTCTACGGGATTCTTTCTTCGCCAATTGCCGCAATCCTGATAACCCTTCTTTTCGGGCTGAACCCTTGGTTCCTTGCGCTCATTCTTCCTGCGGTTTTCCTTTCAATCCAGGCGGGGCTCTACCTTTTCCTCTTCTACACAATGGACCGGAAGGCGCAGTCCTGCGAAAGCCTCCTTCCCGATGCGCTCCAGCTTACGGCATCCCACATCCGCTCGGGGCTCACCCCGGACAAGGCGCTCCTCATGGCTGCACGGCCCGAGTTCGGCATCCTTGAGACCGAGATAAAAATCGTTGCCAAGCAGTCTGTCACGGGAAAGGACCTTTCATCAGCAATCCTGGGGATGGGGGAGCGAATAAACTCCCCGCTCGTCAAAAGGACGACGCGCCTCATTGCCGAGGGGATAAAATCCGGCGGCGAGCTTGCAACGCTCCTCGAGGAAACCGCCGAGGATATCCGGAACGCTGCGACCTTGCGCGCAGAGGTCCGCTCCCAGGTGATGATGTATGTCATCTTCATTTTCCTTGCGGTCGGGATCGGAGGGCCCGCCCTTTACGCAATCTCGACGTTCCTTGTCGAAAGCATGGGGCGGATTTCCGGAGGAATAGACCCCGCATCTTTCTCAACCGACGTTTATTCCCACAGCCCTCTCAAGTTCTCCCAGACGTCGATTTCAATAGCCTTCATGGTCCAGTACTCGATTGCAAGCATAATAACCTCGGCAATAATTTCCGGGGTGACGATTTCCCTGATAGAATCGGGCAACTCGAAGAACACTTTGAAATACGCGCCAATCCTCGTCCTCATCGGGCTTGTCGTCTTCTTCCTTGTCCGGTCCTTTGTCTCCGGCTCGGTCGGAAGCATAATCCAGTGAAATCGATTTAAAGGAGAAACACATCCGTTCCGGATGGCGAGGGAGAAACAAGATCCTGCTCTTACCGGGGTTGCTGAACGGACGAAACTTTCGGACGGCGTGCTTTCAATCTACCTTCCGACGGATGCGGAGTGCGAGCGGTTCGGGATTTTGGGAGATGATGCCGCATATGTCGCCGCCTGGAGGGCGGCCCTCCTTGCGGATTCCTCCCTCCGGAAAGTGCGAGTTAGGATCGGGGATAAAGAACGGGCGCTCGGGAAACCCAACAGGGGCGAAGCTTCGGGAATAAAGGACCTGCGCAGCCGACTGGGCGGGATTGCATACCTAGGTTCAAGGGAGCCTTACACCGCTGGCGCGGCTCTTCGGGAAATCGTGGGGCGCGAGGCATATGCCAACATCTGGGGGGCCTCAGCTGATTTCGGCATGTCGCTTATCGCAATAGCCGCTGCAGACAATTTTGACAAGCCGGTCGCTCCGCTCATTGCTCTTGCGCTTCTTGTGGACCACCTGGTCGCTTCCGGGGCGGGGGCAATCGGACCACTGAGGCGCCTTAAGGAGGCCGGACAAATCAAGGGCGCTCGAAGAATCCAGTCAATTGCCGAGACAGGAAAGTTGCTACCCGAAACCGAGGAAACGGTTTTTTCCTGGATTGGCAAGCGCGTTTCAGATGCAAGAATCTGCTCTGCAACAAGCAAGGCGACGGGCGGCTATGACTATCTTGTTCATGTTACTGGCGAAGGCGAGCTCTACAATCCGCTCGGGGAAACCGACGACCAGATTCACGAGCGCCTTTACCGCGGCCTGCAGATAGCGCTTGAGGAATCCGCTTACACCTACCGCACAAGCAAGAAGCCATTCACTGCGAAAATAGTCTTTCCAGAGGGGGAAACGGCAAGGCTTGATATCGGTGTCAATCCAGGTTCAAACGTGCAGGCGAATTTCTACTCTTCCGGACTGGATGGAACCGAGCTTCCGAGGGAACCTGCCCAAAGAATGCATTCGCAAATGATGGGAGCTGCGCAGGAAAGGAAGCTGACAGCCGGGAACGCGCCAATTGTCGACGCCTCCGGAATCCAGTTTTTCACAGTGTTCGGAATTCCCGCCAAGCAGTCCGAAGTGGTTTCGGCAGCGGTTCTTGAGGGGATTTCCAGGGCATACCTGGAAGCCTGAAACCCTTAAAAACGGCCAAACTATAAATACCAAGTGCGCTCCGTTGTCACTAAATAACCAAACAAGGTGAATTGAAAAAATGGCATCGAAGAAAGGACAAGGCGCACTGGAATATTTGATCACATATGGATGGGCAATCCTGATTATCGTCATAATCGGCGGAGCCCTTTTCGCACTCGGAGTATTCAACCCGTCAAGCTGGGTTTCGAACAAGAGGGCGACCGGATTCGCATCAGTCCAGGTCAAGGACTGGAAAATCGGGACAACCGGGGCTTCTTTCGTCCTTGGAAACAAGATTGGCGACCCAATCTATCTTGAGACAATTAACATGACTGCAGCCGGGCAGACAACACCCTGCTTCTCGAACGGAACTATCGCCGCCCTGGGAAACCTCACTGCCGACGAAACAGGAAAGATTTTCCCAGGACCCCCTTCAGCAGCCTCAACACTGACCGGAACCTATGGCGGCGCAGCGGACAACTGCGGTTCAGCTGGCATCGGGAAAGCATACACTCTTACGGTCCAGTTCCAGTACCAAACGTCAAGCGGAGTAACCCACCTTGACTCCGGAACAATCACCGGGAAGATCGAGTCCTAAGGACGAGTCCTAAGGACGAGTCCTTCATCAGGGCGCGCGGCAGGCTCTCGGGGCTAATTTGTTTTCCCCGGCTTTTCTCAATTTTCTCCCGGAATCGGTCCGAACCAGCTTTTCTCAGGCTCGCTTCTCCTTAAAAACGGCCAAACTATAAATACCAATTGCGCCCTTTTGTCACCAAATAACTAAACAAGGTGAATTGAAAAAATGGCATCGAAGAAAGGACAAGGGAGAACTTCCCAAGGCGCACTGGAATATTTGATCACATATGGATGGGCAATCCTGATTATCGTCATAATCGGCGGAGCCCTTTTCGCGTTGGGGATTTTCAACCCCTCGACATGGGGCTCTAACAAGAGAGCGACCGGGTTCTCAAGCCTCCAGGTGAGCGACTGGAAGCTCAACACAACCGGGCTGACGATCCTGGTCGGGAACAGGTTCGGCGATGCAATAACGATAACCAACCTTTCCGCATCAAGGACAGGGGCGACCGGGGACTGCCAATACAACGTTTCTTCAGCAGTCCAGCTTTCATCGGACGGAACGTCAACCCTTCCGACAACCTCGAACGTTACTGACTGCCTCGGAACGCTTACGACCGGAAAATCCTACACACTTACCGCAAGCATCTACTTCACTGCAGGCGGGCTGACGCACGTCGACACGGGAACAATAACCGGGAAGATGGAGTAAGGCTAACCCTAACCAGCAGGGGCCTGAAAGGGCCCCAATTCTTTCTTTTTTCAAATTTCTCAGTTGCGGCGCAGTCGGACCCCTGTGCCTCAGCACCGGAAAGTGCGCCTCACATTAATTACCTAACTCGCCTTCCGCCCTCGGAGATGCTGAACCTCACTCCGTTCGGCCATTAGGGGGGTAATTCAGAAATCTGCTTAGAGCATCCGTTTCAGGACTCAGAAAATTTCTTCCGTCGGGTAGATGTAAACCCCGTGCCCGGTCATCTGGAGCGGATGTATCTTCATCGAATGTATAGTGTCCCGCATCTTCCTTATGTTGAGGGCGCGCATGAAAACGTTTCCCGCCTTTACATAATTCATGCAAATCACGCCGTCGGCGGCGAATTCCTCGACCCCGAAGGTGCTTAGCGCTTCCGAACCCTCCGCAACCTCTGAAATCAGGATGGTCGTGATGTTCCGTTCCCTCATTATCTTCGCAAGCTCGAGAAGCGCCTTCCTGAACTTGTACTTGTCCTCGAAGAAAAGCCCCAGGATCGAGGAGGATTCTATCACGACGCGCTTCGCCTTCATTTCGTCAACTATCTCCTCGAGGTTCGTCCTGAACTTGTCAAAGTCGTAGAGCTCGAAGAACTTGACCGCGAAGACCTTCTTCCGTATGAGCTCGTAGAAATCGAGTCCGAAAAGCCCGGCGTTCCGTATCAGGGTTTCCGGCTGTTCCTCAAGGGAGATGAAAACCCCCGGCTCCCCCCTTTTCGCCCCGTCGTAAAGGAACTGCATTGAGAAGGTGGTTTTTCCCGTCCCGCACATGCCCGAAAGGAGGACGAAAGAGCCTCTCGGAATCCCTCCCGCAACAAGGTCGTCGAACCCGGGAATCCCGCTTTCAGCCCGCTCAACTTTGTTGTAATTCTCCATAAGCTGGATTACTGGCACAGGCACGTGCTTCTCCCTAATGACCGGTTCAGAAGCGGCTGCCTTCTCAGCCGTTCCCCCCTCTGAATCCTTACCTTCGCCGGCTGCCATCTTTCGCTGAACCAAGCCCCCTTTTCAAGTTAAAAACACTTCCCTATTTTCCCGGAACCGGTCCGGAAGAAACCCGGACGCTCTTCAGCGCAGTTTCGACCTGCTCGTCGCTTGCAAGGTAATAGTGCTTGAGTGGCTTCAGGCTTTCTTCGTCAAGCTCGTAGACAAGCGGTATGCCGGTCGGGATGTTGAGCTCGGGGATTTTCTCGGTCGGGAGTTCCTCGAAATAGCTGACAAGCGCCCGGAGGCTGTTGTGGCTCGCGGAAATCAATATCCGCTTCCTCTTCTTCAGGAGCGGGACAACCATTTCGTGGTAGAATGACGAAACCCTCGGAATCACGTCCTTCAGGGACTCGCCTCTTGGAATGCCGGGAATCCCCGAATACTTCGCCTCGTTCTCGGCAAGGCGGGAATCCCCGTCCTCAAGAAGAGGCGGGCGGGTTTCGAAGCTCCGCCTCCAGAGAAATTCCCGCTCTTTTCCGAATTTTGCCTCAATCTCTTCGTGTTTCCTGCCCTGGAGCGCGCCATAGTGCCGCTCGTTAAGCCGCCAGTCCTTCACCTCGGGAATCCATAGCAGGTCGAGCTCCTCAAGCGCAATCCAGAGCGTCTTTATCGCCCGCCGAAGGTAGGAAGTGAAAGAAACTTCGAAAGAATACCCTCCCTCCTTGAGCTTCCTCCCGGCTGCATGCGCTTCAGCAATCCCTGCGTCCGCAAGGTCGCAGTCACGCCATCCGGAAAAGATCCCTCCGATATTGTCGGTGCTTTTTCCGTGCCTGAGGAGGACAAGCTTGATTGCCATTGCCGGAATTCCCTCGCGCCTTGTATAAAAAAGAGACTTTTTTCTAATAAACGTTCCGTCTTCCCTCCCTCCGCTCAGCCCCGCCCTCTCCCCCCTCTCTCCCCCTGCCGGAGGGCAAGCCTAAGAACTGTTGCCCCGCCCTCGCACGCCTGCTCACGTTAGATGTTGTGCATCAGAATCACAAGCGTTCGGCTATGGGCGGAGCGGATGAAACTCGCGCCAACCCTTTTTACTTTTTACTATAATGCGCGATAACGTCCCGCATCGACCAGGGCTTGAGCTCGCCAGCCCCAAAGCCGAGGCGTTCCGCAATCCGCCTTATTTCGCCGAAGCTTTCCGCCTCAATTTCGAGATATGCGGGGATTCCGGGAAGTTTGTCAATTTCAATCTCGGCTTTTCCGAGCTTGTAGGATGTCCTGTGCTTGGAGATCCTCCACTTCTCAACAAGCCCGAGCGCCTCGAAAATCCGCTTTGCTCGCGCGAAATCCGAAACATCGGTTTCAATCTCGACGGCCCGCTTGGTTCTTTTTCCGGAAACGACCCTCTTGAAGGTGAGCTCGGAATTTTTCCCCCTTTTTCTCAATCTCAGCAGCGCTCCGGATTTCCAAAGGACCCCGTCCGGAAAGTCAAGGGCAAGCCCGTCAATCCTCCCGTCGAAAATCTTCCTTGCTCCGAGCGCCTTCAGCCGCGACTCAACGGCTCGCTCGTTTATCCCCAGGATTTTCACTTCGGTTTCAACCAAGTTTCCCCGAGAACCTCCTTCTTGCCTCGGAAACGAGCCCCTTGAAATGCTTTTCCTGCACTTTTTCCCCGCATCCGATCCCCTCGCAGGAGCGGGAAACACCCCAGTTCCCGTCAGGGGAAAGCTCGAACGGATAGAACCGGCAAACAAGCGGCCTCTTCCGGTAAATCCGGCAGAGACGGTCCGCCCCAAGGAAGAAACAACTGCCCCCGGTTTTTTTCATCCGGTATTTGTAGGAATCCCTCCTTCCGGACCTGCGGGAAAACGCCTTCCTTTCCAGGCGCGATTCCCTCTCGATCGCCGCAATTTCATTCCCGAGAATAAGTATCCGCCTCCTGTGGCCGGGGACGTCCTTGCAGCAGTCCGCGCAAACAGTGCATTCAAAGGAAACTTCCGGCAGCTCTCCGGTCACTTGCGAAGACCCTGCTTTGCGATCTCAAGCTCGGTTTCATAAAGCCGGCCCTTGAGCCACTTGACCGTTTTCTCGATTTCTTCAATGCTCCCCAGTCCCGGAAGAATTGCCTTGCCCGTCCGGAAGACCAAGAGCCGCGTGTTCTCGAACTGCACCTTCATCCCCGGGAAATATTCCGGATTGTACTCGCTTTCCTCCATGAGGCATGCGAGCTCGTGCAGTTTCAGCTCGCGTTTCAGGTCAATTGATGCGACAATGTTCCTCACGTAGATCTTCGGCTTGGCGATTGTCGAAATCCCGTATTTCTTGAGCTCCTGCTGGAGCAGCCTGACCTTTTCCTCGGCACCCGCAGTGCTTTTGGCGCCTGTGCAGACTATCTTCCCCGAGGAATAGAGGAGGAATCCCGCCTCGTATTTCTTCAGGCGGAGCGCCGGAAAGTTTCCCGGCTCGTAAACGCTTCCCGGAACCTTTTTCGTCACGTCAATCAGGTTGAAATTGTTCGCAAGCTGGGTTGTCACGACAACATTGTTTATCTTGTACTCTCCGGAGGAAGAAGAAGCTGATGGGTCTATGCTTTTCGAAGCACCAGGCATGGTGATTTCCAGCCGAGTTTCGCTTAAATAACTTTCCACAACAATTTTTTTATATTCCGCGAAGTTTTTCATCGGATTCTGATGGAATTTCCCGCAAGTTCAAGAAAAAACCCGACAGTTTCAAGAAAAGCCGACCACATCCGGCTTGCGCTTTCCGGAATTTCACTCTCAAAGCAGTCAAACCTCCTAGAATGCGTGCAAATCGTCAACAATTCCGTTCCGGACATGTCGTTTTCCGAGATTTCAACATCGGCAAGTCTCCTCGGAAAGGCGATTTCCGCGCCAATCCTCGTCTCCCCGATGTCCGGAGGGAGCGCCGTTGGCGAAAAGCTCAACAAGGCGGTTGCAGAGGCGTGCGAGAAGTTCCAGCTGCCTTTTGGGGTCGGAAGTCAGAGGGTTTCGTTCGAGATGCCGCGGACTGCGGGGAGTTTTCAGGTGAGGAAGCATGCGCGCAACGTCCCGATTTTCGCAAACCTCGGGCTCGCCCAGTTCACGAACGGGCAGCTTCCGCCCAAAGCTGCGAAGAAGGCGGTTGAGTCAATTGAGGCGGACGGTCTTTTCATCCACTTGAACCCTGCGCAGGAGCTGGTCCAGCGCGAAGGGGACCTGACTTTCTCAAAATCCCTTGAGAAGCTTGAGGAAATTTCCGACGAGGCGGGCGTCCCCGTTTTCGCGAAGGAAGTGGGATTCGGGATTTCTGGGAAGGTCGCGCGCAAGCTTGTTGACGCGGGAATCTCGGGAATTGACGTTGCAGGCGCGGGCGGGACCGATTTCGTGAAAATCGAGCTTTCCCGGGGCGGAAAAGGACTCGGTCGCGCCCTTTCCGATTGGGGGATCCCGGCTGCAGCTTCCGTAATTGAGTGCGCGGGCCTTGGCGTTCCCATAATCTCCTCGGGCGGGCTACTGACCGGGGTCGACGTTGCCAAATCAGTTTCCCTTGGGGCATGGGGCGGGGGGTTTGCAAGGCCCGTTCTGCATGCGTTTTCCTCCGGAGGACGAAAGGGAATCGAAAGCTTTCTCTCCGGAAAGATCGACGAGCTGAAGGCCGCAATGTTCCTTTCCGGAAGCCGGAATCTTTCCGACCTTGAGAAAGCCGAGAAGCGGATTTTCGGAAGGCTTGCCGAATGGGAAACGCAAATCAGGAAATGATTCTTTCCAACCTCTTCTTTTTTCCAGCAAGCCAGATACCGGAAAGCCAAGGGAACCGGTTAAAAACCGGGATTCCCTTCGAAGGAAGTGATCGGGTCCCAGAGCTGTCCGATTTGCAAGGGCGCCGGGCGGGAGCGCTGCCCACTGCATTCCAAGCCGCTCGTTGCACAGACCCGCCGGATTCTCTCCTCAGGCAGCTTTTTCGGAGACTCGCCACCCGCGGTATTCATCGGGCATCATGGCTATCCTAGGGTGCGCGCCGGCGTTCTTGCCCCGCCGATTCCGGGGCGCGATTTGGACAATCCTCCGAAATGGTTCGAAGCCCGCCTCGGCATTCCCGAAGTTGCCGAGAAAAGGCTTTCCCTCCTCAACATGACCTTTTCGGCGGATGTCAAGAAACCCGCGCTTGCGCGCGAATACCTTAACGAGGTGACCCTTGCGGTCAAGCCGACCGAGGTTGAGGCAAGGACAGGCAAGCTCCGCGAGGGGCTTTCCTTTGACAAATATTCAAGCCCAATGGGTCCCTCCGCCCGCCTTGAGGAGCTCAAGGTCACTGGGAATCCGAAAATCCCCTCGAAGGTCGACTCAATCATCTCCGAGAAGCTTCCGGCGGTTTCCGGGGCGAACGAGCTTTTCAACTATGGATTTGACGTCTACTATATCCAACGCCTCCTCTCGGCAGGCTTCCTCGGGAGTTCCCGGAAGCTCGTTCCGACGCGCTGGGGGATAACCGCAACCGACTCAATTGTCTCGGGAAAAGTCCTTTCCGAAATAAGGGAGTTCGAGAAGCTTTCCGACCGCTTCCTTCTCTTCAGGTCAAGGCACCTTGACAACGAGTTCCACATACTCCTGATTCCCTCGGAATGGATGTTCGAGCAGATCGAGGGATACGTTCCCGGGGAAACCATTGTCTCCGATTTCGAGTTCTACCAAGGAAGAAAGGATTATGCCTCGAACGTTGCGGGCGGCTATTATGCCGGGCGGCTTGCCGTGTGCGAATATTTGAGGGAAAAGAAGCTGCAGGCAGGGGTCCTCATCGTCAGGTCAATCGGTTCCGGATATTTCGCGCCCCTCGGAGTCTGGCAGGTGAGGGAAAACGTCCGGAACGCTTTTCTCCAAGCTCCTGAGGAATTCCCGGACCTTGCCCAGGCGCTTGACAGGATTTTCTCCGAAACGCGACTGTCAAAGGAAGCGGTTCTTGCCAAGTCCAAGATAATATCCTTCCTTAGGAACCAGAGGCGGCTGAGTTCCTTTTTCGAGAGTCTTTATTAACCGTCCTCCCCCGCTCCCCGGCAAATGCTCCAGAAAATACTAATCAATCCCGACCCATCCCTCCTTGTCAAGCTTGCCGAGGCAATTGGGGAGGGCGCCGATTCTCCTACCGAGTTCGAGTGGGCCCTTTTTCCCGCAAAGGTCCTGTTTGTTGAGAAGAAAGTTCCCGGCACTGACCTGATTTATCTCGAGGTCCAGACAAGCAGGCAAATTCCAGGGGAACTTTGCTCATCTTCCGAGTTCCACGAGTTCCTGGGAAATCCCGATAACCGACAAGCGCTTCTTGCGGCAATCCCCGAAGGTCGGCTTCCCGAGGGAATCAAATCAAGGCCCGTTTCCGAGCTTTTGAGGGGAACCTGTCTTTCCAACGGCTTCCTTGTCGACGAGGTTGACTGTTACGGGAGACTTCCGACCCCCCAGAGAACCTCTGCAGCATACAATAACGGACCCCTCTCAATCGTATATTCTGTTTCCCTCGGAAATGTAAGGGGCCCGGAATATTTAGTTTCCGCGGAACGCGTGCTCCCACAGGCAAAAAGGACCGCAATTTCCCTCTCTTCGAACGAGGGGCGGCTTTCAGCAACGGTTTCCGGGAAAGAATCTGCGGAATGCACCGTCTCAATCAGAAACGGCGAGGCGGGCTACGGTGCCGATTTTGTCCGGCTTTTCGGTGAGCACAACTGCGGGGCGCGCCTTTCAATTGCCGAAACAGCCGCCGAACTTTCAAGACTGCCCGAGCTTGCGAAGAAGGGAATTTACCGCAACCCGCTTGACTGCTCCGTTTTCGGATAAGGGAAATTACTTTGTCGCGCCCTTTGCCTCTGACTTTTTGATGTATTTTTCAGCCGAGTCAAGCTTGTTCCAGGCATGCTCGAGGAGGTCCTCGAGCGCTTCGGCGAAGAACGGCGAGTGCACCCAGATTCCAGTGTCATATGTCGGGTGGACCTCTTCCTCCGGGAGGAGCATGAAAAGAACCTCTTCCCCGTCAATTATGTAGAAGCGCGCCCTTATGTGATCCATGTATCTGATGTCGGCAACCTCGCTCATGACCTTTGCCGACTGGGCATTCTCTGGAGTGATTTCCGCTGCAATCTTCACCTTGACTCCCCTTGCCTTCGCATCCTTGAGGCTCGCGAAATGGAACTCCGCAAGGCGGTTCATCTCCGAAACGCTTGTGACAATGCTGATTGTCTTTTCAGCGTCCTTCAGGAGGAGGTCGATGTGGTCGTGCAGGTTGTGCCTTCCCTTGAGCGCGCCCGAAAGCTCGGTCGGCTCTATCATCTCGATCCCCTTCTCGTAAAGCTGCTTCAGCTGGAGGACGACCTCGGAGTTCTTTATCTTCTCAAGCTCGCCCGCCTTTTCCATTGCGGATTCCTTGTAGTTCTTCTTGACCCGTTCCATTACCTCTTCGGGCTGCACCGCAATGTATTTGATGGGCTTGCCAAGCTTCATTATGACGAACCCCTTCCGTTCGAGGGATTCGAGAACATCGTATG
The DNA here is from genome assembly GCA_043803745.1 of archaeon. GTDB lineage: Archaea > SpSt-1190 > SpSt-1190 > DYHY01 > DYHY01 > JBBIPP01. The sequence goes on along the minus strand of JAZDJS010000031.1, from coordinate 13,980 downwards.
CGCGGGAGCGCGGGACGTTTGCAATATCGGAGAGTTCTCCGGCGGTGGAAATCCCCCTTGACAGGAGAGCCGTCCAGATTTTCACTTCGTAAAGATTGAGGTCAAAGTTGTCCCTTAGCTGCGCCAAGAATTTTTCTTCCATTACCATATCTTTCACTCCCAACAGGTTAATACTTTAAAAGAATTCACTACTGCTATTTAAATATATTTTGGGCTCTGAAACATGCCGCGCCAAGCGCTTCAAGCTCCCCGGGGGAAAGCCGCCTCACCCGCTTTCCCCGGAACTCCTCAGGGATTTCCGAGTCGGTTTTCCCCTTCAGGGCGTTTTTGACGGTCTTCCCGGGATTCGTGAAAAGGGCATTGATAGCCCTTTTCGTGCTCTCCCACCCTTCCGGCTTTTCCTTCGGGATTATCCGCACAACGGCCGAATCAACCTTCGGCTTTGGGTAGAACGCCCCTGCCGGAACGGTTTTCAGCAGTTCCACATTTGCAAGGAAGCTAACCGTTGCCGAAAGGCGCCCCCAGTTCTTCGTTCCTGGCCTGCCGACGAGCCGTTCTGCGAATTCCTTCTGAAACGTCAGAACAGCGACCTCGAATCCGTGCCCCTCGAGGAGGATGAAGGCTATTTTTGAGGAAAGGTTGTAGGGTATGTTCGCGACAACCTTGTTGAATTCCGGGAGCGGCTGGAGCTTCGTGAAATCCCCGAAAACCAGCTCAACGTTTTCCGGCAGGCCTTCCAGGAATTTCGCCATTTCCAGGTCCTTCTCAACCGCAACAACCCTTTTCGCCCGCTCGGCAAGAAGTCTTGTGAGCCGTCCGTCCCCGGGGCCTATTTCAAGGACGGTGTCCTTCCCGCAGACTCCCGCTGCCGAAACCTCGAACTCGAGAGTTTTCCTGTCGGTGAGGAAATTCTGCCCAAGCCACTTCTTAGGGCGTATGCTCATCTTTTCTTATTCTTCTTTTTCTTCGGGGTTGCGGAGGGCCTGCTCCTTTCAAGCTTGGAGAGGACGGCTTTCAGCCTCTTGTCGCGGACGCTCTCCCGCGCGTGTTCCCACATGTCCTCAAACCTTTCCCCGGGATGCCCCCTGAGCTCGTAGTTGAGCGCCTGGAAAGCCAGCTCAAGCTTGTTGAGGTCCCTCGCAATGGAGGCTTCGGGCGTTCCCCGGGTGTTCTCCTCCTTCCACAATGCGGCATATTCCTTCCTGAACTTGGCGTCAAGTCCGGAAACGACCTTCCCGACGGCTTCGGAGCCGTTTGCGATTTTCTCCTTTTCCTTTACGGGCTTGAACTTGTCCCCGACAAGCTCCCCCGTTTCAACCTCATTAATGTCGTGCAAAAGGGCGAGCCCCACTACCTTCCCGACGTCAAGCTTGAATTTCTCCCCGTAGTAGAGCGCAAGCAGGGCGGTCATGTATGAATGGTCGGCGACGGTCTCCGGCGTTTCTATCCCCCGAAGCGTCCACCCCCTGCGCCCGATTTGTTTCAATTTCCCCGCCCTGAGGAAAAAGCCGACTTCTCCCTTGACTTCAGCATCCGACGCCATCGGAGAACACGTGGGAGGAAGTATAAATAAAGTTTCCCAGTCAGGAGGAATTTGTCGTTCGCCAGCGCTCGAGTATTTTCGAGAGGGGCGGTTGGACGAAGAGGTAGTATTTCTGGGCGCCTTCAATCTCCGCGGCAATCCGCTTCACAACCCCCTTTTTCGGGTCCGATAAGAGCTTTATCCGGACCTGGATGCCCGCGAAGCTTTCGAACGGCTTTGTTTTCCTTCCGTCAAGAATATCCCACAAATGCTTCTTCCCGATTCCCGGCAGAAGCTCAAGGCTGTGCTGCCTCGTTGTCAGGGGACCGGCCCTGTTGAAGAAATCAACGAACCTCTTTTCGTTCCTGTCAACTATCTCCGAGACAGCAGATTCGAGCTCGTTCTTCGCGGTTGTCGTGAGGCGCGAGAACTCAATTGTTTCCACGCGCCTGCCGGCTTCAAGCCGGTCTGCAATCCTCCTTATCTTGGCGGGATCGTCCCGGGAGGCGACTTCCCGGAGGGAGGGCCTCCATTCGTTCGTCGGAACCGCTTCCCTGAGGACAAGCAAATCTTCGCTGATGACCTGGACGAGCCGTTCCCTGAGATGAAGCGGCCTTGTGTCGCTGGAGTGTCCCGTCTCCAGAATGTCAAGAACTATGAGTTTCTCAGCCATTTTTCAGAATAAAACCTCTTTTTTTAATTACTTTTCCCTTTTTTCCCGGGGGACCTTACTTCCCCTTCGGCTGGCTCTTCCTGTACTTACCGAGAACCTTCAGGATCGCATCCGTCTGCTCGTTGTTCGGGGAAATGCTCTCCTTCGAGAAAATCGCCTTAACCCCCGTCCTGTCCTCCGGCAAGACATCTATCAGCTTGACCGCGTGCCTTTCCTTGAATCTCGGGATTTCCAGTTTTGCCAAGGCATCGATGATCTCCTGCGCCTCTTTCTCGTCAACACGCGAGAATTTCTTGGAATATTCGAGGGCGAGCTTCTGCTCGTAATGGAGTTCCCCTTCCTTCTCCCTCTTTGAGAGTATTGCCTTGACAACCGCGAGCGTAACGGGTTTCCCTTCCGGAAGCCCCTCCTGTCCGGATGCCATTTCTACTTGCCCACTTCCTTCAGGTGTACGGCGGTTGTGACAAGGTTTTTCAGGGCCTTGCCCTGCCTGAATTCTACCACATAACCGTCCCTGCCCCTCTGTTCGATGACCTTCCCGGTCAATCCCTGGAAGACTATTGGAGGAAGCCCCTTGTGCATAGCCGGCTCAATATTAATCGAAACGACGGTTCCCGGAGCGAGCTTCTTCACGATCTTCGAAACGCTTGGGACGCCCCGTTCCCGCGAGCTTTTCTTCATCTTGTAGCGGGTTTTGCTTCGCGGACCTCGCGGCCTCTTTACCATGTCCAGAGGCCGGAAAACCCGGTTTATAAAACGTTTGATTTGAGCCTCAGAAAGCGAATTCCTCAGCAGTCTGGATAACCTTCCCTCGCTCAAGCTCGACAGTCCTGACTGAAATTCTTTTTCATCAACTGTCAGAAGGAGGAGGGAGGGATTCTCCGGATCTTCCCCCGGGAGAGGCACGCCGGTAAGGCTTCCCGGATTCAGCAGGAGGAGTTTCTCTCCCCGTCCGACGAATCGCTTATGACTGTGCCCGGAAATAAGAACCTGGACTCCCAAAGAGCGGCCATAGCTTTCCAGTTCAGCCAGGTTTCCAGCCGGCTTTGCGAAATCCCCGTGGACAACTCCGAAGCTTATTTTCCCGACCGAGAAAACGAGCTCAATAGGGAACTCAAGATAGTCTTTCTCCCCCTTCACCCCCTCGACCCGGAGGCAGATTTCCGAGAGCCTTTTCAGCACATCCCCGGAATTCGCATCGCCGGTGAGGATTATCCTGTCCGGGGAGAATTTCCTGGCTTCCTCAAGGAGGCGAGCAGGCAGCTCCCGCGCCCTGCCTGGAAAGTGCGAATCTCCAAGGACAGCTATCTTTTCCATAAATTCCATTTCTCCAAACGTTCCGGTTAATAGGATTTCTCTTCCTTAAATTCGGTTGCCAAATCAACCGAACCCGCCCAGCCCGCCGAAACCCTTCGGCAAGCTCCCGCCGAACCTCTTTGCGAAATCCCTCGGCATCCGACCCTTCTTGACCAGCTTGAGCATCTTTTCCGCCTGCTTGTAATGCTGCAAAAGCTCGCGCACTTCCGATTCTTTCACTCCGGAACCCTTCGCAATCCTCGCGATTCTCGAGCCGTCAATAAGGTCTGGGTCGAACCGCTCCTTCCGCGACATTGAATCCATTATGTGCTTGTATTTCTTCAGCTTCGTCTCGCTCTTGACAAGCATTTCCTCGGGAACCTGCCCCCCGGCGCCGAGCATCTGCAGCACGTTCTTGAGCGGGCCCATGCTTTTCGCAGCCTCAAGCTGCTTGTAGAACGTGTTGAGGTTGAAGGAGTTCATGATGTCCTCCGGGTTCAGCGAGCTTTCCTTTGCAATTTCTTCAGCCTTCCGAAGGAGAGCTGAGACATCCCCCCAGCCGAGCATCCGGGAAACGAAGCCCTTCGGCTCGAAAATGTCAAGGTCGCCCATCTTCTCGCCAGTTCCGACAAAGATGACCGGGGCGCCCGCAGAAGCGCAGGAAGTTATCGCCCCTCCGCCTTTCGCAGTTCCCTCGATTTTCGTCACAATCACCCCGGAAAGACCGACCTTTGAGAACTCGGTTGCCTGCCTTCCGGCGGACTGGCCGATGTCCGCCGCGACGACGAGGAAGGTGTCGGTCGGTTTTGCGATTTCCCGCACCCGCAGAAGCTCCTGCAGCATTTCCCCGTCAAAGGCGTTCCTTCCGGCAGTGTCATAGATTACTGCATCGTGCCTTGCGAATTTCTCGCTTGCTTCCCGGACAATTCCCAGAATGTCCGTCCCTTCGCCGAGGTAGTCGACGCCGGTCTGCGCTGAAAGCTGCCGAAGCTGCTCCTGTGCCGCAGGCCTATAGATGTCGGCTCCGACAAGGGCGACTTTCAATCCGCGCTTCTTGAACCAGAGGGCAAGCTTTCCCGAGGTTGTGGTCTTCCCTGCAGCGAAAAGCCCGCACATCATTATCCGGATTGGCCTTTTGCTTGTGTCGAAGGGAGTCCCCTTCCCGACAATTCCCAAAAGTTCCTCGTAAATCACCTTGAGAACGTGGTCCTTCAGGGAAAGCCCAATCAGTTGGTTCTCCTCAAGAGACCGCTTCCGGATTCTCTCGGAAAGGGAAAAGACAAGCTCGACTCCGACATCTCCGGCAATAAGGGCCCGCTGCATCTCCTTCACGAACTCCTCGACAGCCTGGCGGTCAACAACAGCCTTCCCGGCAAGCCGCTTCATCGCGTCCTGGAGCTTTTCAGCAAGGGATTCGAGCATTGTTGCTTCGGGAGCCAGCCGGCGGTTTAAAATATATCCGTCCTGGCTAGAAAAGGTCCCTTACTCCAACATTCGAGCCGTCTTTTGCGGCTGCCAGAGCCGTTCGTACGAGTTTAAGATAATCTACCGGAGCTTCCACAGACCGTCCGGTAGCCACTTCAAAAGCCCGCCCAAAATCCTTATGCGAATGGAGATATTCGCCTCCGGGAAGTTTTGCGCCCTCAATTAGCAAGGATCTTACTTCACGGTCCTTTGGAAGATAAACTCTTGTAGGCTCCCCTCCGGAGAAATTGACAATTATCCCCCCCGAAGGAACGCCCGGCTCCTTGGAAACTGAAATTACAAGAACCGCGCTTTCTGGAGTCTCCCGCCCGGCAATGTCAACTGTTTCCTCAACGAGAAATTCTCCCCTGCTCCGCCAAATCTGGTACTTGAAGTCTCCCAGGGCAAGCTCATCACTTGTTCCGTATTTTCCCTTCCAGCGGGTTCCGTATTCGACCGAGTGTTTGCCTCCGTCAGTTTTCCAGGCTTTGCTTGCCTGCATTGTCGGGCCGTTTTCCGCCTCCGAAACAGCATAGTGGAAGCCGTCGGGAAGGGTTTCAACAAAAGCGTCCATGTCGAACTCCGGTCCGTCAGTGAAAGGGCCAACCATTGCCCGTTCGGGTGTCTCGAATGAGAAAACGGCCAGCCCGCTTTCAGTTGTGTAGATTACCGGATGCACTTCGAATCTCGAGGAGGCGCCCTGAAGTTCCCTTGTTGCTTCAACTAATGGCGTTCTTGTTTTCACTTGTTCAGTTATCGTCATTTTCAGCCCTTCCCGTAGAGGAGTTCCCTCGGAGAAATTGGCCGGTTCTCCCCGGCAACCGCTAGGAGCCGTGTCCCGATTTCCGCCGGATTGAAATCAGCAATCTCCTCCCCGAAAACAATGTTATAGATTCCTGCGGAAAAGGGGGCGTCTCCTGCAGCTAGCCACTCGCACTCTTTCTGCCTCAGTTTTTTCGGGCTTGCATCAGTTACTATTTTCGGAGACTTTCCCTTGAAAGGAGCCCAAGTTTCTCCGAAAAAGCCAGTTCCGTTAAGGAATTCTATTGCCTCCTGCCCGAGAAGGGTTCCAAGGCCTTCGTAAGTTCCCGTAACTTTCGTATACTCTATTTGCCCGTCAGGGTGTGCGTCAAATGAAACATAGCCAGTGCTTGGCGGGTTTCTCGGGTCCACAAGCCTGAGGCGAATCGCATTTGGGTGACCGTCGCTTGAAAGCGTTACCTCAAGACTCTCAAGTTCGTAAGTTCCCGAGGTTTGGAAGTAACTGAGATAAGGCACCAGGATTCTTTTTTCTCCGGTTGGGTCTTTGAGAATTGACTCATATTCAAGTTCTCCTTTTCCGCCGGAAACTTCCCATTCACGGGATGCATGGGTTCGTCCGCCCTTAGCTTCCCAGGACCAGCCAGCCATGCTTTCATTTGGCTTGTAAAAGTTGATGTCTTCGTGTTCTCTTTCTTCGGGAATTGGAATCGGCAGGCCGCAGGGCTCCTGGGCATGGAGAGCTCCGAAACCGGTTCCATCCTCCCCGGAGAACAGGAGATAAGTATGCCCGAAAACCTTTTTTCCGGATGTTTCAATCCCAGTTGTCGGCAGTTCAAAAACAACCTTCCCTTTCCTAAAGCTTTTCACGGGCAGGGAAATTTCCCAGGAACCCTCGTCAAGTGCCATTGTAGAACCATCTGGAAGTGGTTTCTTTTTAAGAATTCCCCTGCAATCTGCCAGATTTATGCAAGGGGAAAAGTCAGCCCAAAACCATCTTCACATATTCAGCCGGGTCGAACTCCTTCAGGTCCGAATATTCCTGGCCCAGCCCGAGGAAGAAAATCGGCTTGCCGATTGTGTGTGCGACCGAAAGCGCGGTCCCGCCCTTTTCGTCAACGTCAACCTTCGTTAGGATGACCCCTGTCAAGCCTCCGACAGCCTCATCAAAGCTTTTCGCCTGGAGGACCGAGTCGCTTCCGGATAGACTGTCCACAACGAGAATCTTGATGTCCGGATTGTTCACCCGCACGATTTTCCTTAGCTCTTCCATCAAATTGGAATTAGTGTGCTGGCGCCCGGCAGTGTCCGCAAGGACAACATCGGCTCCGTGCGCCTGCGCATATTTCACTGCGTCGAAAATGACGGCCGCCGAATCGGCGCCATACTGCTGCTTTATCACGCGCACCCCGAGCCGCTCGCCATGGATTTCCGCCTGCTCGAGCGCGGCAGCCCTGAAAGTGTCGCCCGCGGCAATCACCGGCGTAAGGCCCTTATTTTTCAGAAGATGTGCGACCTTCGCGATTGTCGTAGTCTTCCCGCTTCCGTTGAAGCCTATGAACGCAATCAGTTTCGGCTTCTCCCCTTTTTCGAGGAGGGCGAAAAAGTCCGGCTTCTCCCCGCCGACGATTTCCTCGATTGCGCCCTTCAAGCTTCCAACTATCAGGACGCCGACATCCTGGGTGCGCTTGATTTTCCTGCCAACCAGGTCTGTGCGGATTCTCCGGCAGATTTTCTCCGAAACTTCCGAGGCAACGTTAGCCTGGATAAGCTCAAGCTCGAAGCGGGAAAGAACCTCGGAAACGTCGTTCTCCCCGATTGTCTTCTCAGTTACCGCCTTTGCAACGGTTTCAGTTGCCTTCTTTATCCCGCCGAAGAGCTTGCCGAAGAAGCCCCTGTTTTCTTTTTCCCCTTCCCTTTCAAGGGCAGGGTCAGCAACAGCAAGTTTCTTGGGCGCCAGCTCCGTTTTCCTTTGGGGGACTGCAACTGGTTCCGGTTTCTTGGGCTCGGGCTCCCTCAGGCTTTCAATGAGTTTCTCCGTGGCAGGCAGGGTTCGTTTCTTTTCGTCAATCGGCGCGTCATTGACAACGCGAGGCTTTTCGGGTATAATCGGGACTTTTTCCTTCTCAGTTTCAATCGGCTCCCGAACCGGCTCCCGAACCGGCTCCAGAGCGAGCTCCAACGGAGGGGCGAACGATTCGGTTATCGTTTCAACAGTTTCTTCCAGTTTAATCGGCGGCTCGGGAAGAGTTTCTTCGCCAGCAGCAACTTTTAGTTCTCCTTCAACAACAGGTTTCTCAGGGGCAATTGATGGCTCCCGAACCGGTTCTCGGAATCTTTCAATTTTCAGTTCCAGAACGGGCTCCTTGACCGCTTCTTCAACTTGTTCAGGAATCGGCTCGAATTGCTCTTCAGTCAGTGCCTCAGGTTTCTCTTCTCTTTCGTCAACCGGCGCATCCGGAATTTTCTCCTCAGACTTGCCTTCCAGCTTCCTCTTGACGCTGTCAATGAGCCCCCCGACGGCTTTCTTAAGGAATCCGAACAAAGCCGTCATCACCTACAACCGAATGGGATGTGTGCCCCGAGAACTTCGCCGCAATCCTTTCGAGCTCGGGAACGAGTATCTTGAGAGTTTCGTTGATCTGCTCGACAGTTTCATTGAGCTTTCCGCGCGCTTCCTCGAGCTTCACGATCTGTTCGTCTATTATTCCGATTGCTTCGGGGATTTTCTTTTCGACAACCGTCTCGGCCCCGAGGCCGACGAAAACCTTTTCCCTGTCAGCCACCATCGCCTTCAGGTAAACGCCCGTTCCAAGCGGCACAAGAGTTTCAGTTTTTTCGGGAATCTTTGAGATTTCGAGGAGAACTTCCTTCGTAATTGTCATTTCGGTAAGGGTCCTCATCACAAGTTCAAGCTGTGCGCCGGCCGATTCAGCCTGTTTCCGCAGGAATTCGGCCTGCATTACCTTTTCCTGCATGCGCGCCTCAGCTTCTTTTGCGGATTCAGCCATTGAAAACATCCTCGAGCCTCGTTATTTCGATTGGGGTCGTGATGTTTCCGACAAGCCCCCCCTTCGAATTCCCGATTGCGCATACGCCGACGAAATCGCTTCCGCGGTTAAGGCTTCCTATCCCGCAGTTTTGTATCTTCAGTACGGATTTTATGAGCTCGAGTTCCGCTTCATTTGCCCGGGGGGAAATCAGCGCCCCAGAATTGGTTGCGAATCCGAGGCCGCCAACAAGCCCGCTCCCTCCAATCGTCCCGCGGACAACTTCGGCAACGCCAAGCCCGGTCTTTATCTCGGATTCTGCCCTTTTTGAAAACTCCGGGGAAATCAGCGCCCCAGAATCGTTCGTAAGAATCAGGTTCCCGAGTGCCGTAAACTTGTCGGTAACTTCCGTAACGTTCTCCACTCCGGTAGGGACTTCGGAAATGCTCGGTATCAATAGGCCGTTCGAGTTCGCCTTTCCGAACATCCCTATGAGGGGGGAACCGTAAATCGAAATGAACTTTGCAGGCGCGGAGAGGATGTCCGAAAAACGCGCGCCCCCATGCCCCTTGTCGAATCCGCTAGGCAGGTAGACCGCGCTCTCGGTCGCAATCGAATATATTCCTAGGAAGGGGGTCCCGAAAATTTCGTCCCGCAAGATTCTTTTCATAATTTCTTCTCTGGATTCGGCGCTGCTGCGGGTTCCTTGATCTTCTTTTTCTCCTTCTTTTCGGATGTTCCGGCGGGGAAGGGAACGTCCGCGAGCTCCACGAGGGTCGATTCATCCACCTTCTTCGCGTGTATCTTCAGCTTCTTTGGGATTTCCTTCGCGCCATTTTCCCAGAGCTTTTCGTTGAGCGCAACGCCAACCTTCACGCTCGCGACCGGGACCTTCAGATGCCTTGAAATGAACGCGCGCACCTCGGTAACCGCCCGGTCCGCCCTCGCCCGCTGGGGTGCGCAAAGGACATTCCTGAACGGAATCGTGAACACCTTTTCTTGCTGCTGTTGCTGCTGGTCTGCCATCTTTTATTTTTTCAGCCTCCCACGTCTCCATGAATGTTGCTTTGGGTGCGAGCGGACCTGTCTCTTGGTTTTCGCAATCACCCAGACCGGCACGCGCCGGTTCTGCCTGTTCACCTTTGAAAGCCTGATTTTCTTTGCGGCAGGTTTTGTTCTTGCCATATTTTTTTACCTCGTTTATCTTTCCATTTGACTCGGTACTTCAGCGGCAGTCTCCGCTTCAGCGTCACTTCCTAACTATCTTCGTTTCCCTCGGGGGTCCCCTGAGCTGGTTTATCAGCTTGACCAGCGTCCCCTCGTCAATAACCCGCGCCCTTCCGGACTGGATTACCTGCAAAACGACGGCTTCCACCTGCTCGGCGAATGCCGGATTTGCGAACCTTATGTTGTTCATCCGCCTTCTTGCGCCCTCGTCCATTATCTTCATGAAGAGGAGCTTCTTGGCGGCTTCGACAGCATTCGGGTCTGGTCCGATTTCCTTATCAGCCATTTTCCTTTTCTGCGTATTCCGAGACTTTCCTGCAAAGGCCGTCGACATATTTCCTGCCCTTGGCAGAGATTGCCCGTCCGTCCTTTCCAGCCTTCTCGACAAGACCTTCCTTTTCGAGGTCCTGGAGTATTGTCCTGATTATTTTTCCGCCCGCCCGTGCGAATCTTTTTGGTTTTGCGCCCCTTTCCGCGAGCCCGCCATATACCGTTCTCAGGCGCTCGATTCCGACCGGGCCGTCGACATAGACCCTCCTAAGGATGCTCGCAGTCCTCTTGAAATACCAGTCTTTCTGGCTAGGGAGCCTTGTCGCCTGCGGGCCGGTCTTGACGAACATGCTCCAGGCCGGCTGCTTCACCTTCCCGGCGAGATCCCCTGCGAGCATGTCAATCAGCTTCTGAGTTGAAACATCGTGTGGTGTTGCCATTCGGGAAAATGGACTTTTCGGGCATTTATTAAGGTTTCTTCCGGGGCTGTTGGAAGCGAATTGCCCGGTAAGTCCACTCAAAAGTGGTCAAGAATTATAAACCGTGAAAATATGGATTCCTCCAGATGGCGAGGATTTTTACCTGGGAGGACGGGAATCCTGGGATTGAACTTGTCGGCGGAAAGGCGTACGGACTATATGCTATTCAGAAGGCGCTTCCAGAACTTCGCAGACTGGGCGGATTCAAGGTTCCCCGGTTTCTCGTTGTCCCGCCGGGAATCCCTTCGGATTCGCCGGAAATAATTTCCGCAGCAAGGGCGCTTTCAGGGGAAGCTGCTCCGTCTTATTGGGTACGCTCCTCATCAATTCTGGAAGATTGGGGCGCGCATTCACTTTTCGGGGTTTTCGGAACGGAGGAGAACGTCCCGCTTCCAAGGCTGCCCGATGCAATTGAGAGCGTCAGAAGAAGCGGGCTAACTGAATATGCCGTGGGAAGACTTGCCGAGTTTGAATTGGTTGCGCCGGAGGAAATTCCGGTAATTGTTCAATTAGGCGCGCCTCGTCACGTCACGTCAACGGCGTATTCTCAAGTTGACGGCCCGGAGGATTTGTGCAAAATTGCCTGGACAAGCCTGCTTCACTCTGGCCGGAGAGTCGATCTTTTCGAAAAGGATGCTACACACACCCACGTTGTTCGCTCAAGCGGCTACTCGGTTCAGGAACCTCGATTCGAACGGCTCTGCGGGGCAAGCAGTCTGCTGGAAGAAAAGATGAATTGCCCGGTGATAATGGAGGCGTCTTGGGGATTCAGATACGGCACTGACCTGCCCAGAATAAACCTGCTTCAGGTCCGAAAGCTCACGGTAAAGGAGGCTCCAGAAATTCCATACAAGGACGGCGAAAAGCTGGTTTTCGGAACGTATGACACGGGCGTTCCCGGAGAGTTTGCAGGGCCGGCCTTTTTTGTCTATCTGAAAAGGAGCGGCAGCCCAACAGCGGATACTCGGGGGCTTGTCAGGTTCAACGAGGAAAATCCGGACGGATTCGTTCTCTTCACACCATATCTGAAATCCGAAGACGAGCGCCTTCCGATTCCGTCGAATGCGCGGGCCGTCGTAGGAACCTCCCTTCAGACAGGCTCCCATGACGGGGAAATTTGCCGAGAACGTGGGATATTGTACCTCAATGCCGAACGCGTTTCAGGAATTCCGGGCACAACGGACTTGATAAAATTTGCAAGAATACGGACAGGCGACCCAGTCAGAATTGCCAGCACGGGAACCGTTGGTGTAATCTATCTTCCGAAAGGGGGCTAGAAAATCTTTCTGCTCCTTTTCCCCCCGCACAAAAGGCAGGAGACTATTTTCCTCCCGTCTTTGGAAATCCTTACCGAGACGGTCTTCCCGATTACGAGCGGAATCAGGCATTTCTTGCAGAACCTCTGGCGGTCTTCCTTCAGCCTTATCGAATGCTTCATCCCGATTTTCCTCGCAAGCTCGACATAGCGCCGCGCCCTCTCGGGCCTGTCAAGATTCCTTTCCGCAAGGTCGAGCAGGAGTTCAATTCTCTCCCGCGCAATTTCATTGATATTCGGTAATTTCATCTTTGGTCACCGAGCGCAGCCGATATGAAGCCGACAACGGTCCCTGCCAGGAGCTCCTTTTTGCTTATTGTAATCGTCCTTCCTTCCGGCCTAGAGTGGAATGTGCCGTGGGGAAATCCGCCCACGACAAGGGTTTTTCCTTCGCCGCCGAGAATCCCGGAAAGCTCGGAAACGGTTGTCAGTTCCCCTCCGCTGTCAAAGATAAGAGTTTCAGTTCCAGTTTCCTCCGCAAGTTCGGCAAGGGTCTTCTTTCCAGGCTCGATTTTCATCAGCCAGTCCCCTTCAGCCGGGACCCGTCCCTTCAGGAGGAGCTGCTCGGCAAGCCCGCAGAATCGGGAATATTCCTTCGGCGGCCGTAGCCCTTCCCGGATTCTGACAATGGAATTGTCCCGGAGATGGAGAATAACTTCGAGACGCCCTTCCGCGAATGCGGGGGAATCGGTTGCAATTGTCAGCGCGAAATGGACAAGGTCCGGGCGACCCCGCCTACCCTCCTCAGGGATTCCGCGCATTGCCTTGTAAACTTCCCCGGACTGCAGAAGCATTTCCCCCGGATTTTTCTCAAGTTTCCTAGCTCGGGCAAGGACGACCGGGTGGCGCCATAGCTCCTTCGGAACGAGCTCGAGTTCGCTTTCCCCGATTATCAAGGCGTGCCTTTTTCCGGAAACCATTGCCGGTCCGCGCCAGCCAACCTTTTTTAATCCCGCGCCTTCAGGTGCGGGGAATGGAAATTGTGAAGGGGGAGAGGGCGGTCTTCCTCCCCAGGGAGCGTCTGGTGGCAATTTCCGACATCCACATAGGGTTCGAAATAGAGCTCGGGCGCCACGGGGTCTTCATCCCCGACCAGTCTCCGGCGTTCCTTTCAAGGATTTCCGCAATCCTCAAGAAAACCGGCGCGAAACGCATCATCATCCTCGGAGACGTAAAGCATTCCTTCAGTTCCCCGACTTTCCTTGAGGAGGAGAAGGTTGTCTCCTTCCTCGAGAGCCTTTCGAAGCTTGCCCGGGTCGAAATTGTCCCGGGAAACCACGACGGCGAGCTGGGGAACGTCCTCCCCCGGAAAATAAAGCTTCACAAAGCATCCGGCGCGATAATAGGGAAGACCGGTTTCTTCCACGGGCATTCCTGGCCGGATGAACGGCTCCTCTCGGCAAGAACCCTTGTTTTCTCCCACCTCCATCCGAACGTTGCCTTCCTCGATTCCCTTGGCGGATTTCACAAGGAGCCCTGCTATCTCGCCGGGCTGATTCCCCGGGAAAAGCTTGCCGAGAATTACAAGAAAGTTCCCAAGAAGCTGCTCCGCGCCCTGGTTCTCCCCGCCTTCAACTCCCTTCTCGGCGGCTCGATAATCCAGGATGTTGACTTTTCCAGGGGTTTCTGGAAATGCATTGACACAGAAAGCTTAAATGCGATTCTGATCGACGGGACAGTCCTCGGAGGGATCGAAAGCCTTGGTGAATACTGAACTTGCCGGAATACTGATTTCCTTCGCAGTGATAATCCTCTGGGCGGTTTCCGACCTTTTCGCAAAGAAGGTAATTGACAAGATAGGCTCGCGCCGCGCCCTCTTCTACACCCAGGGGATTTCAGCGGTAATCTATTTCAGTCTCCTTCCCTTTTTCTGGGGCAAGGGGCCGATGTTTTCCTGGAACTTTTGGATTCTCTCAATACTCTCCGGGGCGGGGAACGCCCTCGCATGGATTTTCTATTTCAAGGCTCTTGAGGGCGGGAAGCTC
>JAZDJS010000030.1:0-14931 GCA_043803745.1 archaeon | reverse complement strand
GCTTCGGAAAGGTTTGCCGTGCCGTTGTTTATCTTGAGTTTGCATGCGGAGGGGCTTGTGAGGGCGTCGGAAAGGTAAAATCTGAACGTCGGAGTTGTCGTGTTCCTGTGAGTTGTGGCATTTGCAAATGCAGGGGTTACTGAGGGCGCAGTCAGGTCTATTGTAAGAGTCCGGTTGGCTGCTGAGAAATTTTCGTTCCCGGCGGAATCGTTTGCGAAAACGCCCCAGACATACCTGCCCTCGGAAAATCCGGAAACGTTCACAGTCCAGTTCGTTCCGTTGACAAAAGAATTGTTAGTTGAATTTGCAAGCCAGCTTCCGGTGAAGTTTCCCCAAAGGGCGATTCGCGAGAGATTCAGGGTGTCCGCTGCATAAAGAACGAAGGTAACATTGACGGAAGATGTGTTGTAATTGTCAACCGGGCTGACTACGCTTGGCACGGGAGCAACATCATCATAATTCAAAACCCTCGCGGTCGAGTTCGCCTCGCTCGTCGAATTGACGCAGCCGACCTTCCAGGAGTTCGCCCCAAGGGAGAATGCGGCTCCAGAGGAAATGTTAGCCTCCGTCCCGTTGGTTGCGTTGGCGGAGCCGACAAGGGTGTCGTTCAGGTAAAGGAAGCAGGCCGCCCCGTCATATTCGCTCGTGTGGTTGAATGTGAAATTCAGCGAAGAGTTCCCGAGGTTAGTCCAGGTGTTGTTCTCCGGATAGGTGAGATTGACCTCAATTGCCGAGAAAGCCGGGACTGCCAAAAAAAGGGAGACTGCGAAAAGAAGAAAGACAACTAAGGCTAAAACGGACTGCGTTGCTTTTCTTGCCACCTGTTTTTACCCGCAAAAATGAAATTCCGCCCGATATTTAACCCTTTCCGCTTGAAACTGGATGCGTTCCGCGGATTTCGCGCTTCGGGCAGCCCCTCCGGCCGAATAAACCTGGAAAGGAAGATAACCGTTTAATATGCGAAAGGACGTTCCAAGGGAAAATGGTCAGAAACAGCAACTTATTGGGAATTGTTTTCGCGGTTTTTATTTTCGGAATCCTTGTCTTTTCAGGCGGCTATTCGGCAACCGCAACCAAAAAAATCCTTTTCTACGAGGTCCAGGCCCCGGCAACAATGCGGATAACCGGGACCGGCTATACCCGGTTCAACGGGCTTCTCCAAGGGACCGGCTATTCAACCGCGTCAATCAGCAGCTCGGAAGTCAAGCTCACCCAGGAAAAGCTCTTGGATTACGATGTCGTCGTAATGCAGGGGCTTGTCCGCCCCCTCGACACTGAGGAAATCCTCGCCCTGAGATGGTATGTCGGTGTACAGGGCGGAGGCCTTCTGATTAACGGCGACGAGCCTGACGGCGTCAACAACCTCGGGCAAATCTACGGAATCCTGATGGACAAGTCGACGACCTGGCTTGTCGACACTTCAAGCTTCCCCTTCAACGAAACGGGCCCGGACGGAATCGCGATTCCCGCAGCTGACCGGAAATATTACGCGCTTGTGCGGACTTTTCCCGACAAGACGGATCCCCAGGGCACCAGCATGACCGACGTCTCGAAAGTCGCGATTTACAAGGCGCATCCGCTTTTCGTCGAGTCGGTCCGGGTGAACTCCCCGATAGGGAAGACCAAGGTCATCGCAACGGGCTCAAACCTCTCCTACACTGAGACGGGAACGTTCCCGGTCGGGAGCGAGCCGCCGATTGCCGCCCGAGCGTTCTTCGGGAACGGGGCTGTCGTCGTCTTTTCGGATTTCGACATGCTTTCGGATGTGAACATCTTCGACAGGGACTATTTCAACGAGTCAATCAACAACGACAAGTTCGGCCTTTCGGTGATAAACTGGCTTTCCGACAAAAGCAACCGGGAGCTCTCGATACAGAGCGAATCCGAACTTGCGGTAAAGGTTCTCCAGCTCCAGTCGGCGAACATTGCATTTGAGTATGCCAACAGGACGCTTGCAAACGAAAAGGCGGCTCTTCAGTCAAACCTTTCGGCGACAATCTCCTCATATGAGGGCGCGCTTTCCTCGACAAGGCAGAGCATGCAGGCCCAGGTAACCAAATGCGAAACCAGCTTGGGGAGCTGCAACACGGCCGGCCTGAAAAAGCTCGGCATTGGCTGGCTGATTGGTCTAGTCCTTGGCGCAGGCGGTCTTGGCGCGTTCCTGTTATACCGAAAGTTCGGCGGGAAGAGGAAGCCGGGTCTCCCGGGAAAACAGAAACAGCCGGAAAAAGCAGTTGTCCCGCAGCAGAAGAAAGAGCAGGCCGGACGCCAGGAGAAGCTTGACGAAGTTGTTTCGGACAGCAGTAAAGACGGGGAAGGAATTGACGAGGTTAAGTAGTCGAGAGCACCGGAAAACTCACCAAAAGGGTTAAATTTCCCCGGAGCAGCTTCCGGGTGAAGATGTTCTCCCATTCACGGATTTCGGCTTTCGAGCAGTGCCCGCTCAAGTTCAAGTTCAGGTATATTGACAAGGTCGAGGTAGAGGTTTCCCAGACAGTTGAGCAGTTCCTGGGGAAAACCGTCCACAGCGCGCTTGAGGAGCTTTACACGCTAGTCCAATTCGAGAAAATCCCGACAATTGAGGAGCTTCTCTCTATCTACAACAAGACCTGGGAAGAAACCTGGGAAGAGGGGATTTTGATTGTCGACGAGGCGCGCGGATTAACCAAGGACAACTACAAGAAAATGGGGGAGAGATATCTCCGGGAGTATTATTCCCGCTATTCCCCTTTCGATAAAGGCAAGACGCTCGGGCTTGAGGCGAAGGTCCTCGTTCTCCTCCCTGGCGGGGAGCAGATGATTGGCTTCATCGACAGGCTCGTTTCCTCGGGCAATGGGAATTACGAAATACACGATTACAAGACGAACAAGAAACTGAAAAGCCAGGAGGAGCTTGACGGGGACCGGCAGCTTGCCCTCTACGCCCTCGGGATACGTCAGCAGTTCCCCGATGCGAAGAAAATAGGGCTTGTCTGGCATTTCCTTGCCCTTGACAGGGAAATGAGGTCGGAGAGGACGAAAGGGGAACTCGAGGCTCTTGCGAAGAGAACCGCAGGACTGATTGAAAAAATCAAGAAGGAAAAGAACTTTCCGGCAAAGGAAAGCGCCCTCTGCCCATACTGTGAATACCAGGAAATCTGCCCGAAGCGGGCTCACCTTTTCGCCGGAAAAAAGTCCGGAACGACGACGAAAGAGAACAAATACTTCTCCGAAACCGGCTCGAACCTTGCGGATTCCTATGCGAAGCTGAAAAGCCAGACAAGGCTCCTTGATGAGGAGCTTGAGAAAATCAGGGAGGCAATCCTCAAGTTCTCCGAGGAGAACAAGGTCGACAACCTTTTTGGCAGGGAGTTCGTTGCAAAAGTCAGGAGAGACGAAGTAATCGGCTTCCCGAAGGAAGGGAAGGAACGGGACGAGTTTGTGGCCCTGCTCAAGGAAAAGGGGATTTGGGAGAAAGTAGAGGAGTTCAACCAGTTCGCCCTCCGGAGGATGATAATTGAAGGGGAAATTGACAATTCCCGGATTGAAAGGTTCGAGAAAAAGGAGATCCGGACAACAGTCACCGTTTCAAAAAGGAAGGATTAGCGGGGAAAAAAGCATTAAAAAGGGTTTGCGTGCAGAGCAAGGAAACGCAGGGGTACCTCGAAGGCATCCGCCGGAGATGCTCTGAGGAGCACAAGCGGCCAACCGAGAAGGGGTCCCCTGGGGAAAAGCGAAGAAAGAAGAAAAAAGCAGGGGTACCCAAGCGGTCAAAGGGGCACGGTTGAGGTCCGTGTGGCTTAGTGCCTTCGTGGGTTCGAGTCCCTCCTCCTGCACTCCAACCCATTTTTTCTTGTAAGAAAAAATCCGTTGACGGGCGTAAAAGAACCAAATCGCGCCTGATGCTTCGACCTCCTCCTGCCGAGCGTTCACGTGAGGTCCGTGTATCAGCACAGACACCAGAACTGCTTTTCTCCCAGGGAAAAACCGCTCAAGAGAAACTGCGTTTGGGCGCGTCCTTCTCCATCAAAACTACCTTGAATCGTACGGTCTTCGCCCCGATAGTTTCCACTTTGATCTTCCGGTAGCCGTTCAGAAGATAGAAACCGGCAGCACCCAGGCTCGAATGGAGCTTTGCCTTGGGACATTTTCTGAAAATGTGATTTTCCGCGGTTTTCAAAAGCCGTTCCCCGATTCCTTGCCCCTGATAAGAAGGGAGAACGAAAAGGGCTGAAATCTCCGATTCAGCCTTTGCTGCAACAGTTCCGACGAGTTTTCCCTTTTCAACTGCAACCCAGCGGGGATAGTTTCCCTCCGAGAGTCTCTTTTCGGTGAAACGCTTCTTCTGCAACTGGATAACTTTCGGAGGATAGTCCCGGGAGTTGCAAGATTGTATTGTCCGCCGTATCATGCGCCCTAGCTCTGAAGAGTCCTCACAGAGCCGGAATTTTCGTATCCGCGCCATCTCAGCTTTTCTTCTTTCTCAAAAACTCCAGGACGGTCCGGTTGAAAAAGTCCCGGGCATCGGCCAGGTGGGGGTGCGCGGTAACGCCGAAAGCGATTGCAACCGTTGTTCCAGTGTCCGCAACCCTCTCGATGTAAATCTTCATCTTGTCCTTCTTGAGGCCCGGGATGGTCGATTTGGCGAGGCGGACCGTCATGAAGTCCTCGAAAGCATCCAGGTTCGCATCATTGGGGAGCTCCGCGACAACAGATGAGCCGAACTCGTCAGTCGGACGGGAGAGATTCGTTATCTTCTGCTTGGCAAGCTCGCTGTTGGAGATTATTATTATGTTGCCGTTCAGGTCCTCGAGCCTTGTGCTCCGGAGACCTATCTTCACCAAGCGCGCAACCTCGCCGGTCGAGAACTTGAGATATTCCCCGTAAAGGAAGGGCCTGTCAAGCTGGAGGGCGAGCCCCGCAAAGATGTTCGCAAGAGTCTCCTGCGAGGCAAGACCGATTATCACCCCGACGACGCTCGCAAGCGCGAAAAATCCGGTGACGTTTATGCCCAGGAAGGAAAGCGCCACGGTGAGCCCTATTGAAACGATCACGAGCTTGGAAAGCTTCCTAAGGAAAGGCAGGAGGGAAATGTCAACCTTGATGTTCTTCAGGTGGCGCTGCTCCCGGCCCTCAAGATAGTACCAGCGGAGGAACGCGCCGAAAACCTCCGCCGCAGTGTATGCTGAAAGGAAAATTATTATCGAAAGCGCATACTTGGAGATCACCTCCCGAAGGGCGACAAGGTTTTCAAGATGGCGTGAAAGCTCGTATATCACTACGAAGGCGGCTATTATCTCGAGAGGCTTGTCAAGCTCCTCAAGAATGAAATCGTCAAGCTTCGTTTCGGTCCTTTTTGCAATCTTGTTCAGGATTAGCCGCAGGAGAAGGTGGACTGTTTTTCCGACAATGTAGCCCGCTGCAGCCATCCCTATCATCTCGAGGGCAATCACAAAAAGGGCGGAGACGGCCATTCCCTGCCAATTGCGCGAGGGAGTTTATAACGGTTTTTCAAAATTCCCCTGAGGAGTTCCCTGGAGGGTTCCCTGAGGGGTTCCCGCGGAAAGCATTTATCCCGGAGATTGAAGCCGCTTCCGAGCAAATGAAAAAAAGGAAGTGGCCTGCTTCGGCGTTCGCTCTGGGCGCAGCCCTGCTTCTTGTCGTTTCCCTCGCGGCTTTCCTGCTCTTCCAGGGCGAGTCGGAACGGAAAGCGAACCGGGAGGAAATCGAGCTCGTTGCCGGAAGAATCCTGGAAAGCTCGTTCTTCCCCGAGGGGTTCCCTGGAGGGTTCCCTGAGGGGTTCCCTGAGGAGCTCCAACAGAATTCAATCGAGATTCAGCGGGATGAAAACCGGATTTCGGCAAGCGTTAACGGGACCGGATATTACGCCATTGTCAACGCATATCTGAAAGCCGACCGGCCCTATGCCGAGGACCTGATCGCGACAAAGGCGCTCCTCCTGAAATCGGTTTTCCTTCCGGTCGCATCCCCGTATCCCGGGGCAATAACAAGGGAGTTCTTCTGCGCTAACGAAACCCGCCCGGTCCAGGTTCTTTCCGAGCCGGATGCGCAGGCTTTCCTCCTTGGCGCGGGAAGCAGGCGCAATTACGGGATATGCCTTCCGGAGGAAATCGTCTACAACTCGACATATGTTCTGGTGTATTGCGAGGGAATTGGGAAGGTTTTCGAGGTAAAGGCTTTCGCACGCAGGGGCTACTATTCGGGGAGACTTCTTGCCGAGGCGCTGAACCCGGAAAAGCTCTGTCCCGGCTGAATCTCAACCCGCAATGAAAATCTCGGAAAGCACCCGCCCTTGGACATGGTTCGGTATCGACAGGTTCATTGAGTGGAGTATTGTCGGCATCTGGTCAACGTGGCTTATCGGCTTCTCAAGGAAGTAGCCCTTCTTTATTCCGGGACCGACAATCATGAACGGCGTCCAGAGGCTTGTACTGTTGGGGTCGATTGCCTGCTTGTAGCCGGAGGAAAGGGACTGGACGAAAACAGGCCCGTCATCCATTTCCTCGATTGTCTGGTAGCCGAGCCTCTGCTCGAAAACAAGGTCGCCGACCCTTTCCGGATAAAGACTGAAAACCTCGGAAGCCCTGTCGAAGGGAACGACCTGCTCGTAAACGGAATTGTCTTCAGGGCCGAGCTTGACTGAAACAATCGGGGAAATCCCATCCTCGTCCTTCAGGGAAAGGAGCGTTTCGGAAACCTCCTCCCGAAGCGCCTCATATTCCGGGCCCGACGCGCGCTTGTAGTTTCCGCCAAGTCCGTCAGGGTTTATGTAAACGTGGTTCATTTTCAGAAAAATCACCCTGCTCCGGTTCCAGTCGATTGTCGGTTCTCCGGTTGTCGGATTCGTCTTGAAGAAAAGCCAGCCCTTGTCAGCGAAAACGCTGTTTATCTTGACCTCCTTCTGGAGGAAAGCTATCCCGTGGTCGGATGAGAGGATTATCATCGAATTCGGGGGGAGCTCCTTCCTTGCCTCGCCAAGTATCCTGTCAACCCCCTTGTACATCTCAAGGATTGCTTTCCAGGACTCCGCCTCTGCTTCCGGTCCGCCGTATTTCGGAGTGTTGTTGTAAACGTTCGCATGCCACCAGCGCGCCTCAAGGAACTGGTTCGGCGTATATGTGTCCTGTATGAAGACGTCGGGGGAATACTTTTGTATTACGTACCCGGCTGCGCGCCTGTGCCAGTCAAGTGATTCCATCGCCTCCGCGAAGAAAACCTCCTTGTCCTCCTGCTCGAAAACAAGCTGGTTCGGCCAGTTGTCCACGAAATCGACAGAGGGACCTACGTTCCGGGTCAGGTCCTCCGCAACCTCCAACGGGTCCGTCAGGAACTTGTTGACGTTGTTGAAGAACACCCTGAAGCGGAATTTCCCGTCCGGCTCAAGCTTTATCAGCGTCACGTATGCCTCGGAGGAGAAGCTCATGTTGCTGAAGGAAAGGTTGACTGAGAACCAGCCAGTCCGCTCGCCCTGGTGCAAATCGGAAACCTTCTTTCCGTCGTAATAGATTTCGGCGGAGGAATAATTCCCGGCCGAATCCGAGAGGAGGAACGCCTGGATTGCCGTCCCGTAATTCGACAGGTTCACGAGCAAAGGCGCGTCTTCGGATTCGGAAAGGTCGGACGGGACCTGTGCCGGCTTCTTAGTTGACCCGAGAAAGACGGTAAGGGGCTGCCCGAGATAGAAGAGGCGGAAAGCGCGCCCGTACTTCTTCCATTCCTCAAGCTTCTCAATTGACTCGAAATTTATGGCGGGGGTGTCCGCGCCCCAGCCGCTCCACCTTCCCCGGACAGTCCAGCCATTCTCAAGTTCCGGAGGGGTTGAACCGGGGATTGAAAGGAGGAAAACGCGCTTTCCCTGCTCCTCGAGCGTCTTCCAGACCGGAGGGACCTTTTTCGCAACTGAGGAGAATCCGGAAACGGCAGGCTTGTCAAGGGGCTTGCCTTCGACATGCATTGGCCCGTCGGAAACGCCGTTGACGTTCGGGTGAGCGCCGGTCATGAGGGCTGCAAAGTTGACCGGGGTGTGGGAAGGAAAGTCCGGAAGGGAATACCCATATGCGCCGTTCTCTATCATCCATTTGATGTTAGGAAGCTCCCCGGCCTCTGCCCATTCGTAGAGCTTGAAAAGCTCCGGCTCGGCGCGGAGCCCGTCGGGGACGAACCAGTAGACCTTCGAAGGAACCGGGCTGGTTTTCGGCCCGGAGAATTGGAAATAAACGGCTGCAGCAACGAGCAAAGAAAGTAGCGCAACAACGATTCCCATTTTCAGAAGCTCGGATTTCCTGGCCGCCATCGCACGGCAGTCCGGACTTTTTCATTTAAAACATTATTCATGCGAACAAGTTCTTCCGGATTCCCTGAGGGGTTCCCTGAGGGATTCCCTGAGGGGTTCCCTGAGGGGTTTCCCGGAAGATAGCCTGATATCAAAGACGAGCCTGAACTTGCCCGGGGCAATGTCGCCGCACTTCTGCCGGTTCAGTATTGCCGCGCCGGCACCGAGCCTTTCGGAAATTGTTTTTTCCCCCTCTGAAAAATCCCTGCCGAAGGAATAGAAGTTGATTATTGCGCCCGGCCTTGCTGCGGAAGCGGCAAGCTCGAGGAAGTTTTCCGCATCCTTGGGAAGGGGCATTATTATCCTGTCGAAGGAATTTCGCCCGAGCTTCGGAACCACTTTTCGGACATCCCCAAGGAAAGCTCTGGAGTTCTTCCCGACCTTGTTGAGGGAAATGTTCTCCTCAAGGTATTTGACGCCTGCGGGATTGAGCTCAACTGAAAAAACCCGGCAGTCCGGATGGTTCTTTGCAATCAGGGTTGAATATGGTCCGCATCCCGCGAACATTACGAGAATCTGCTCGCCCGGGCAGATTTGGGAGCTCACCCTTACGCGTTCGGCAGCCTGCCTCGGAGAGAAATAGACCTTCGCCGGGTCGAGCTTCAGGCGGATTCCGTTCTCGTTATGGATTGTCTCGGTTGTTTTTCCCCAAAGAAGCTTGAGCGGCCTAATCCTGAACTCGTCCTCAATCGTTCCGGCCCGTGTGCAGACCGCTGTGAGGGACGGGTAAACCTGCCGGAGCGCTTCCGCAGCGAATTCCTGGTTTGCTGAGGAGAGCTTCCCGACATCAAGGATTCCGACGGTCCCGACAATGTCGAATGATTTCGAGAATAAAGAACCCGGCGGGAGGATTGAGGAAAGCCTCCGTTCAAGGGACTGATTCTGGGACGTTTGAATTTGAAGGTTTTCCGTCCGGAAGGTTTTCAGGCCTTTCGGTTTTTTAAGAACGGGCAGTATCACGAACTCCCCTTCTCGGGCAATCTGCCGGCTCCTGTCGAAAATCCCCTCGGCAACTAGCTTCCTTCTCAGGGGCTCCGCCTTTTTTTTGGCAACCTTTACAGCCAGCTGAGAAGCCATTTTCTCCCCATGGAAAGCCGATTAATAACGATTTCTCCCGCTCAAAACCGGGAAAGCAATAAATAAGCTTCAGAGGACGCCCTTGCTGTGCGGAAAAATCTCGTTTTCGCTTTCGTGGCGGCGCTCGTTCTCTTCGCATTGGCTCTCATCGCGTTCCACAGCTACGTTTCTCTGGAGAACGAGGTTCCTTCCTGCCCCGGCTGCAACGTAATACTTGTAGAATTTGACGGCCTGAACAAAGAACACGTCGGTTTTTTCGGATATTCCCGGGAAACCACCCCCAACATTGACGCCTTTGCGCGGGAAAGCTTTGTTTTTTCTGAGGCGGTTTCCCCAACCCCATTCACATACGAATCCGACATCAGTCTTTTCACCGGAAAGAAGTTTTCGGAACACCTGAAACGAAGGTTCTTTTTGGGTGACCTCACACTCCAGTCGCCCATTGCCCCGGATGAGTTCGAGTTTCTTCCAAGGAGTCTTCTCCAAGAGAACTACGCGACCGCGGCGTTCTATGGAGGCCTCGCATATGAGGAGGATTTGATCAAGAGCATTGGATTCTCAACTGCAAAGGCAGGATTGGACTTTGGCAAAATCGTCCCCTTTGCCGAGGACTGGCTGTCGAACAAAGGCCTGTCGCCCGGATTCCTATTCCTGAGCAACTACGACCTGCACACTCCCTACACTGGCAACGGAAGCGACTATTTTTTCGGGGAATTTGGAGACACTGACATTTCCGGGGTTGACCTCGACTGGGGAAAAACTGGCATAACAAAAATCGAAGGGAAATGGCTGCTTTTCTCGCTGGAAAAAACCGGGACCGGAAACGGGACCGGAAACGGGACCGGAACCAGCCAAACTGAACTGAGCGACGCCCAGATTCAGAAAATCATCGCCAGCTATGACGGGAAGTTGCGCAGGGCGGATTTCCTCTTCGGAAGGCTTATTGAAACGCTGAAGAAGACCGGGCTTTACGAAAGCTCCGTGATAATCTTCACGTCCCAGCACGGAGAAGCCCTTGGGGAACACAGCGTATTTGGTCACGGGAGCAGTCATCCCGAAGTTCTCTCAGTTCCTCTGATCATACGCGTTCCAGGTCATTCTGGGCGGGTTGTCTCCGGACCGGTTTCGACGAAGGATCTTTACTATACGATACAGGAAATCGTCGGGGCGGGAAGAAACTTGACCGAATCCAGGAACATTTTCAGGCAAGAGTTCCGCAGGCATGCGGTTGGCGAGGTTCCGTTGAAAGGCGCATACAATGAGACCGTTTACAGCTATGAAATCAACTTTTTCATCGATTCCTTCCAATACGTTTTTTTCTCTCCGGACGGGAAAACGCTGCTTTCCCTGCAGGCGGTCTATCCGCTTCCACCAAGGGGCCTCCTTGAACCGCTTCCGGAGAAATGCGACGGAAAAGTCAACTACTGGGCCCTGAAAGCTTGCGAAGAGAAAATGAAACTGCTCGGGAAAAACACAATAGACGCCCTCTTGCGGGAAGGGTATGAAGTCCGGAAAATGGAAGGTAATTAATAGGGGGTTCGCCTGGGCGCGGATATGCTGACTCTTGTGGGGCTGGGGCTTGACATTGCGGAAATAACCGTGAAGGGCGTCGATGCCGTGAAAAAGGCGGATGTGGTCTATCTTGAGGAATACACGAACATAATTTCCGAGGAGCAGGTTTCCTATCTTGAAAAGCTCACAGGCAGGACATTCCAGCGGGCCGTCCGGGAGGAGCTTGAGAACCGGAGCTCCGAGATAATCGGGCGGGCCAAGAACGATTCGGTCGTAATCCTTGTTTCGGGAGACCCGCTTGCGGCAACAACGCACCTGTCGCTCTTGGAGGAGGCCCGGGAGGCGGGCGTGTCGGCAGAGGTTGTTTCAGCCCCCTCGATTTTCACTGCGGTCGGGAAGACCGGCCTGCAGCTCTACAAGTTCGGGCGGACCGTCTCCCTCCCCTCGTTCGGGGAATTCCCCTCGGTTGTCGAATACACGAAGAAGAACCTTTCAGCAGATTTGCACACCCTGATTCTGCTTGACATCGGGATGGCTCCGAAGGAGGCAATCAGGCATCTGAAGGCGTTCTTTCCGGAGTTCGTCGTGGTTTCCCGGGCTAACAGGCCCGATATGAAGATTTCCTGGGGCGAGGCGGGGAAGCTTGAGGAAATAGACTTCGGCAAGGCTCCGCACTGCCTGATCGTGCCCGCAAAGCTGCATTTCGCTGAGGAGGCGTTTCTCAAATGGTTCAGATTCGAATAGGCATCAAGGAAGCCGCCCGGAAGGAAATTTCCCGGATGGCAAGGATTATCCCGAAGGTCAAACTGGCTTCAGAGAACCTGGAAGCTGAAAAGGTCCTGCTCCTTGCGAATTTCTATTTCTCGGATTCGAAACATTTTTTGGAAAGGGGTGCTTTTGTCGAGGCGTTCGAGGCTGCGGTGATCTCCTGGGGCTATGTTGACGCCGGCCTGCACTTGGGCGCGTTCTCCGTTCCCGAGGAAGAGAAGGGGAATTTCACGGTCGGGTAATTAATTGCCGGAAAAGCTCAAAAAAAGTCGGCTATTTGGAAAACTGTTACCGCGTCAGTCACGTGCTTTTGCGCACGAAGATTCTCTCGTTCAGGCCTTTACGCATTGCTTCGACTTCTTCGGTGCTGAGCTTCGCGGCCAAGGGCGTCAGAATTGACAGGAAATTCTCGGCCCCAAGAATCAGGTTCTCCGTATCCCTCCTTGTTGCGTCCCGGGAGCTTTCCGCTGAAACGTAGTATTGCTTGTCTATTCTCTCCCGCTTTGCCGCCGAAATCAGCTCGTAGAGCTCTTTCTGGTCCCTGAAAAGCTCCTTGAAAACCGCAAGGGAGCCCGCATGGCTTTCGCTTTTCACGCCAACCTTCAGCAGGACGGCTGTAAGTGCGTTATACATCGAGTAGTAGGACATTGTCACCGAATTCTCGAACAGTCCCCTTTCGAGGAGAACCTTCGCGGAGGAAAGGCAATCCTCGGACTTTTTCATATATGCCCTGTGCAAATTCCCCGAAGGCGCTATCGGAGAAATCTTTCCCTCCTCAACGAGCTTCTTCAAGAAGTCCAGATCTTTCATAGAACCGTTCGGCCCCCTTCAGTATTACGTGCTTCTTAATTATTTCTTTTATCAGGGCGTCCGAAGGCTCGAACTTTCCGATCTTGACGCTGAGCCGTGAATCAGTTGCCTCAATCGCATTCTTGATGGCGGAATCCCCCGACTCTATGTAAATGTCAATGTCGCTGTCTTCCTTTGCGGAGAAATCCGCATAACTTCCGAAAAGGACGACCAGCGGAACCTTCCCGCACATGGAAAGGGTTTGCTCAATTGGCCTCAGGAGAAGAGGATATTTTTCAAGGAGCAGGATTGACTTGTAGTGCTCGGAAAGAAGGAGCGCAGCCTTCGCCGAGAGAGTGTTCTTGATGAAAAACTTCCGGTTCAGGCCCTCCCTTTTGGCGTCAAGGATTCCCGCCGAAACCAGCGTGTCAAGGAGGCGCTTTGCGGTTGCTGGCGGAATTCCCGTTTTCCTGGAAAGGTCACGCAAATGGCAAGGCTCTTCGGAGAGCGAGAGGAGGAGCGTGAAAGTAGGATTGTTCCACTTTTGAAACATACGTTCCATTAACGGAACATGCGGATTTAAGCTTTTCCCTTGGGAAGCGATAATCTCCCGGGGCTATGTAGATTCCGGACTGCATTTCGGGGCTTTTTCAGTTCCGGAAGGGGAGAAGGGGAACTTTACAGTTTAAGAAAAATGGCGGGGCGGGCTTTTTCTTCTACCCGCCCCCGATGGTGATTACTATTCTTCTAAGGTCCCGCTTGTGCCTGCCCGGGCGCTGCTCTTCCAGGTCTTGCCCTACCTGGTCCTGCATACTGTTCAACTTGCAATCTTGTGTCGCCTGTTGCCTGTTGAGCTGAGTTTAGCACGTTGTATGCATCTGTGAAGGAGACTGTAACCGGCTGCCCGTGCACCTGTTGCACGACGAAAGAGCCGTGGTTTCCCACTGCGGGGCCTCCGCGGGAAGCATCCTCAACTGCCCTTTTGTAGACATCTGCAAAGTTCACAAGGTCAGCAGCAACCTCTGGAGTTCCCGCTTGCGGGCGATAGTTGGAGCCCCTGGTAGCGACCCCTCTTGCAACCCGCAACACCCCTCTGCGCGCATCAGCATCTCCGCCAGCATAGGATGCGTCAAGACGTTCAAGCACCATTCCGTTTTGGTAGATTGACCTCTGAGCGTTTTGTGGAGCAGGTCTCCTGGGCACTCCCTGCTGTCCTCCGCGACCCGGAGCGGGCTGTTGACCCTGCTGTTGGTTGCCCTGGACTTGTCCGCGGAGCAGTTCCTCAAGCCTATCTCCAGCTGCATCGAAAAGCTCTCCAACCCGCATCGCGCCATACCTTACAGGGTGCCTTACCCGGTATCCTGCGCGCCCTTCGTCAGTTGTCAAAGTTTCACCCAAAGCGTTTATGTCCTGCAATTCAGACGCTTTTGCCGCAGTCCTTGAAGCTGCGATTTCTACCTGGCGAGCTTTATAGTCAGCCAAAGTGCGGGAGAGCCTTCCTGGAAGCGTGTCGCCACGGGTTATTCTAGCCATCCTTCCCGTTGACCGGGTTTCCCGTGCATTAGTCTTTGCAGTTGTTTGCGCGTCATATTGTTCGGCAGCATATCTTCCCTCGGCTGCAAGGTGTCCTCTGATTGTGTCTCCGTCACGGAGGTTGTTCATCCTGTTTTGGCTTACCGTGCGCTGGGCGTTCGACCTTGCCGTTGTCGCACCAGCCATTGCGGTCATTCCGTCCGCTCTTTGCGTGTCAGCATAGTTCCGTTCGGCTGCAAGGTGTCCTCTGATTGTGTCTCCGTCACGGATGCCTTCCATCTTATTGTGGCTTACCGTGCGCTGGGCGTTCGACCTTGCCGTTGTCGCACCAGCCATTGCGGTCATTCCGTCCGCTCTTTGCGTGTCAGCATAGTTCCGTTCGGCTGCAAGGTGTCCTAGGAAAGTATCGCCGCGGGTGATTTTGTTCATCCTTACTGTGCTTTCCCTGTCTGTCGCTCCTGCGCGAGCTCTCCTTGCAGACGACCTGTGCTTGGCAACATAATCCGCTTCAGCAGCAAGCCTTGAAAGGAAAGTGGACGGCGAGTCGTACTGGGCAGTCCTGCCGCGCGCGAGAGATTCCAGTGATTGCGCTCTGGCCTCGTCTCTCCTAGCGCGCCTTTCCGCAACAACGGCGCTTTCAGAAGAGAGCCGCTTCAAGACAGTATTGTAGGGGTTATCTGCATCGAAATTGCCTGCGTCGAAGTTTGCTGCTGATGCATCGCGCTTGAGCTGGGCGACAACTTTCTTCTCTGCCGCAAGGCGCTTGAGAACTGTGTTGTGCGGATTGTTTGCCCTTGCAACTCCGCCTTCATATCCGGCAACATCGGCAGCCGCGTCGTTTATCCTTCTTGTTGCTCCGAAAGCCCCGACTTCAGCCATTTCCCTTGCAATGTTTCCGATTATTGAATGGGAAGTTATCT
>JAZDJS010000029.1:0-12319 GCA_043803745.1 archaeon | reverse complement strand
TCTTCTTCATTGCCTTGGCAAGTGCGCGCAGGGCAAGTCCCGCAGCCTCGTCGGAACTCATTCCGTCCCGGTGCTCCTTCTCAAGGATTTCCATTATTTCCGCCCGCCCTTCTCCCAAGGTCGTTGCCTTCCATTCCGTCGGTGTTCCCGACGGGTCGGTTTCGAAAAGCCTCGGTTTTCCGCCGTTGACTCCGCCAATCAGGAGGGAAACTCCGAAGGGACGCAGTCCGCCGTACTGGGTGAACAGCTGGGACATGTCGCAGACATATCTCACGACGTTTACGACGTCAATCGGTTCCCCGTAGACTATTTTGTTCCGCTGGCTCTCGACCCTCGTTTCGTCGACAATCTTCCTCCCGTCGGCAACCAGCCCGCTGGTCGCAATCGCGATGTGCGTGTCGATTTTGTAGATTTTTTCAATTGAGGACGGAACCATCAGGAGGTTCGTGATCCTCTTGTCAGCAGCCATGACGACTGCGTTCTTTGCGACAATTCCTATTACCGTCGCCCCCCTCTTGACCGCTTCCATCGCATACTGCACCTGGAAGAGCCTTCCGTCCGGGGAGAAAACTGTCGCAACTCGGTCATATCCCATCGTTTCTGGGCTCATTATCTGCATTTCACTTATTCAGCCTCGTTGTATATTTTTCCCTTTTCTCTCAAATGAGTGTCAAAATACCGTCCTTTATAATACTCACTTTTCCCGGCGAGAGCGTCCGTTTGAACTACTAAGAGAACAAGCCCTTCAAAGTTCCGGAAGCATTGAGCGTCCTTATCCGTGCCGGAACCCCGCCAAGTTCCGTTACAAGCGCGAGTGCGCCCCGGACGGTCCGCTGTCCCTTAACCGAGCATTTCAGGACCACTTTTCCCGGCCCGGGTTTCTCAGGGGTTAATGTCCCATCTTCCCGCTCCCTGACGAACTGGAGCTCGACCGCTCCGAGGCCGCCGCGCCCAAGTATTTTCTCGAGTTCTGAGGAAAGTCTCGCCTGCCAGTTCTCGGAAAGGGTCCCCGAGGGATTCCCCGAGGGATTCCCCGAGGGCCCGTCAACAGCAACAAGGAAATATCTCTGGCCCCTTCTCATTCCACCAGCTTCACTCCAGGGGCAATTTCCCCCTTTCTTTTCAGGTTCCGTTCGATTATCCTTGCCGCTTCAGAAAGCCATGCTTCCGGTCTCTTCGAACCGAGGATTTCAAGGACACCTTCAAGGTCCCTCTTGTCCCGGGCGAAAAGCGGTTCCCTTGCGAAGGTCGCGAAAAGCACGGGCGCGTTGTAATACTCAAGCGTTTCGACAGCCCTTGCTGCCCGCGCAAGCGTTCTCTTCAAATCCCCCTTGGCAATGTGTGAAAAGGAAAGAGCAACCGCGCAGCCCTCCTTCTTCGCAAGGGTTGCGAGCGACCTGTCGATTTTCGCTTCCTCAATATTGGGGAGGATGAAATCGACGGAATCCGTTGCAAGCGCTTTTAGGAGCCGCATCCTGTCTGCGGACTCGACTCCGATGATTTCCTCGGCAAGACGTTTCTCGGAGGAAACCTTCTGTATCTGGCCGTCCCGGTCGCCTATCAGCAGGACCTTCCTCTGGAGGGTCTCTGAAGGCGCGAAGAGAACAAGGTCCTGGAAGGTCATTTCACGTCCTTGCCTTTCCCTTGCTTTTTACGACTTTCCCCCTTTCCGAGGGGACTATCTGCCTTTTCCAGTTGGGGAAGCGTATCAAGTCCCACTTTTCGTTGAGGCTTGCGAGGAACACCGCAACTGCCGAAACCTCGCTATGCGGCTGGTTCGTTACCGAGACATTTTTCCCGAGCCCGTAATATTCCCTCGGAACTTTCGGGCCGCCAACTATCAGGAGGAGCTTTTTTGAGGCCGCCTTTTTCTCCCCGAGGAATTCCTTGAGAGGCGTTCCGTAAAACGTCAGGTGCACCTTCTCGCCCGGGAATTTCTTCGCAAAGCCAAGAGGTTTTTTCTCATGCCTGATTGAAAATTTCCCGCCCCAGTTTTCGGAAACCTTCCTTACGCTTTCCTCGATTTTCTCATCCCTCTCCCCGGAGTAGACGAACCCTTCCGCGCCGAACGCGCGGGCGGCAAGCGCAACGTGCGTTGTTATCCGCTTGTCCCGCTCCTTTCTGTGGTCAAGCCTGAGTATCGTTATCGTTTCCTTCATTCTCACGTTCATCCTCACATTCTCCGCCTCCCACACCCGCAAGTTCAAGCAAAGATGCGTCAAGGTCCGCTCCGCCGAAAACCTTGAATGAAACCTCGACTGAAACCGCCTGTTTCCCCTCCTCAGCGGAAGAAACCTTCCCCTCAATCAGGTCGTTCTTGGAAAGCCTGAAATAGGCGCGCTTGTTATCCTCAACATCCGGGACCGCGCAAGGTAGCGCCCGTTTCAGGAAAGCCTCGATAACGTTCCTTTCGTCAGTTGAATAGGAAAGTTTCACTATCTCGTTCTTGTAATGCCCGTAGAGTTTCTCTTCCTGGATTTCCTTCCCCGGGAAAAGCCCGATGAAAAGTCCCCTTACAACCTCCAAATCCTCCGTAAGATGGCAGAATGTCTCAGCCTTCAGCATTGCCGGCTCAACGGGTTTTTCAGAAGCCATTATTGTGATTCTTGCAGGCAGCCCTTATTTATTTGCCCTTGCGTTCGTGTGCCGAAATGGAGGGTCTGACCTTCTCGGCGCCCTTGCCCTTGTTGAGGAGTCCCCTTCCCCGTTTTCCCGCGGAGGTGAGTCCCCTGTACGCCCGTCCAGAGACAGCAGCAGCCTTGGCGAATCTCCTGTCGGAAAGGATTTCCGGGCTTTTCGGGTCGACCATAATAACCTCGTACCAGGTGCTTACCGAGTCGTCCCCGACCCAGTAGGAATTGAGCGCCTCAAGATTCCTGTATTTGCGGCTCGCTCTTTGCTCCGCAATCCTCTGGCGGGACACTTTCGCGGAATAGCGGACCTGACCCGACTTCGATGGCTTTCTTCCGCGGTTCGGCCTTTCCCTCTTGCTTCCGCCTTTTCCGATCTTAACCCGGACGAGTACAACGCCCTTTTTGGCGGCATATCCCGCCTGGTGCGCGCGCTCGGGCCTTGTCGGATTCTCGATCCTAGTCAGGGCATCCTGGGAGCGCCATTCAATCATTCTGATCTTCTGGGCGGATTCATCATACATTTTCATGGCAAGGTCGTTTTTTCGGGTGTTTAAAAGTGTTTTCTTTGACGCGGGTTAGTGAGCGGAGGTTCTTGCATATGGCCGTGCCTGGAAAAAATGACTATCTTTAAATAGGCACATCCGTTTTCCATTCAATGGTTCCTGCTTTGGGCGAGGAAGTGAAGCGAGTTGCGAGCGAGCTTTTTGAGGGAGCTGGAATTTCCATTGGGGAAGTGAAAGCCGCCCGGACAGCCAACACAACTGGACCTGGGTACGATTACTGGTTCGGGCTTAACGCAACGACTCAGAATCCCCGCCTCTTCGAGGATGCCGCGGGGACTTACGATTATGAGCACACGAAGAAGAACCTGATGCGCACGATTTGGGGTCCGAAAGGCTCGAAAGAAATGTCTCCCCTGGAAGCGGCTGCCCGCAGGGAAAGCGGCAAGGACGGCTTCCCGCAGATAGATCCCAAAGATTCACTCACGTTCTACATAGACGTTGACTGCGATTCTCCCCGCGTCTCCGGAATCTGCAAATTTCCAATGGAAGATTTCCCCTGCGACCTGCACCCCATTGATGAGTTGGGGGAAGGGCTCCTGAAAGCTTGCGCAACCAAGTACGGGCTGCCTTATTTCCTTCGCCGCGGGCCGAAGATAATAATCAGTCCGGACGTGATAACGCCTGAGCTATTCGAGGCAATCGGGGAGGGCCCAAAATCCCTTGTCGTAATCGGAGCCGGGGCAGGCACGGATGCCTACATGGCGAAGCTGCTCGGTTACGATCGCGTCACGGTCATCGATCTAAGCTCAACTGTTGCGAAGTTCCACGAGGAGGAATTTTCAGGCAAGTTCCCCCATTTCAAGATGGTCCGGGCAAACGCAATGGATCCCGTTGTTGGGGAGATTCTCTCGTCAGAGAAACCCGACGTTGTAACGCTCGCTACCAATTATGAGGTCAATCCTTTCGCCATTAGGGCGCTTGGGAAACTCCTGGAGAATAATGTCGGGGCCCTGGCAGTATTGCCAAACCTCCCGAACTATTTCACTGAATTCGGGGATGCCGTTGCCGGCGGAGGAAGATGGCCCTTCGGCCCGGACGCAAGGCTCTCGAAATATTTCGGGAACATTGCCGATGTCTGGTATCATTACGAACGGGGCCTTGTGGCATCCAAGGATCCGGGCACAGTCTCCAGAGTTGAAGCGCATTTCGCGGATGCGCCCCGGCCGGAGAACCTTCTTTGACGCATTAGCCGAAGCTCACGAGCCCCCGAGCCCGACAAGGACCTGCTTCGTCTGATTTTCCGGGGCCGCACCTTCTTTTTTAAACCCAAGCTTCCTCGGATACCTGATGAAAAGCCTCACGATTTCAGTAATCTCCGACTCGAAGGAGCTGCGCGAGAAAATCTGCCGGGAGCTTGCGAAGAAAAGCCCGGGGGAGGAGGACGTGAACTTCTACCACCAGAAATCCGGGGAGATGATACTCTCGGTCCTTGAAGCGGCAAGATTCCCTGAAAAGCTCCCGAGCCTCCTTTTCACCCTCCCAATTTCGGACCTCCCGGTCGTCGCAGTCGAAAAGCTGACTCCTGCGATTGGCGAGGCAATAATCGCCCTTGACCTTTCGGGAATGCGCAGGGGGATTTTCTTCACAACTCTCCTCCCGGAGCAGCTCGCCCCCCTGACTAAGGGGACTGTCTGCGAGGGCTACAGGCTGACTTCGGACCTCCAAGAGCTCCGGGAACTTGTGAATTCCACCTCCTCGGAGCGGCAAGAAGGCGCAGCCAAAGGAATTGTTGATCATTCATTCAATGTCAAGGGGGTCGGTTCGGTGGCCCTGGGCTTTGTTGCTCGCGGGACAATCCGCGTCCATGACAAGCTTTCGGTTTTCCCTTCCGGAAAGAAGATAGAAGTAAGGTCGATCCAGATGCATGACGATGACTATGATTCCGCTTCTGCCGGGGACCGGTTCGGGATATCATTCAGGGGCCTCGACGCAAGCGAGCTTTCCAGAGGCGACGTACTCGCCCAGGAAGGGCAGCTGCAGGTTGCCCAGGAAATCTCCCTTTCGGGAAGGCTCTCGAAATTCGCGAAAAAGCCGCTTGAAGCGGGCGAAACAATACATCTCTCAGTCGGCCTCCAGATGAAAACCGGAAAAATTGCCGAGGGGACGATTGCCCCCGGCGGGGAAGGCTCCCTGAAAATCTCGCTCGAAGCGCCAATTGCATTCGACCAGGAAGACCGTTTCCTTCTCATCCGCCTTAACGAGAAAGCCCTGCGGGTTGTCGGTTCCGGAAAAGTTCTCCCTTAAACTACGCCAGTTCCCGCACTGACCCCGAGAAGGGATGCAAGCAACCAGGTAAGGAAAATTCCCAGGATGAAAGAGAAGACTGTTCTGCCCTTTTTTCCCTCCTCGGAAAGCGCGTCCGGCAGGAGCTCGACAAGTATTACATAGGTCATTGCGCCGGAGGAAAACGCAAGGGCGAACGGCACGAGCGCGGAGACCCTGCTAAGGAAGATGAATCCGACTATCGCAGCAGCCGTTTCCGAAACGCCGGAGAGAATCCCGTAAAAGAGGGACTTTCTGGTAGAAAGCCCGTATATTATCAAGGGCGCGGTAATCAAAAGACCTTCGGGAATGTCTTGTATTGCAATCGAGGATGATACAAACCAGCCGAAAACGGCGGAGCCTGCGAATGCAGAGCCGACCGCAAGCCCCTCTGGAATGTTGTGTATTGCAATCGCGCCGAGGAGCAGGAACGTCTTTGTCTTTTTCCTTCCTTTCTCGCTTCCATTACGCAGCAGATGCGTGTGCGGCAGTAGCCGCTCAATCAGGAAGAAAATTAGGAATCCGACCGCGCTTCCGACAAAGCTTGCGAATGCGCCGGACTTTTTCAGCGACTCGAGACTCATTTCATAGACTGAAAACGCCATCACTCCCGCGGCAAAGGAAAGGAGAATGTAGCAGTCGCACTTTTTCACCCTTCTTGCAAAAGTTCCAATCACCGCTCCGAGGGATGTTGCGAGAAGGACGAGAAGGCCTCCGAGGAAAGCCTGGAGAAAAAGCGACATTCTGCCGGGGGGTTGGCCGGTCTTTTATGCTTTCCCAAATAGAGGGATTTGCCCAAGAAGTAAAAAATTAAACTGATTTTATGGGCAAAGCCTTCTTGGGGCGATTCTTCAGTTCAAGCAAGTGCCGCAGTTGCCATTCCCGTTCTTTGGCTATGGCAGCATCGGCATCAGGGGCGTTGGTGGCTCTATGGATGGCCTGTAAGGCATAATTTGCAGCGCCAACGGAATGGGCGGGAACGTGTGCAGTTGCCCCCGCTTGACCTGCGGCACGGGCAGCGGAGCGAGCCGCATTGTCCCCTCCCACTTCACGGGCGGCAGCATGGGCTGCAAGCGCAGCCTTGCGTATGTCGGCCATCTTAAACATCCCCGTGCGTATCCATGCTCTGCTTGCTTCGATAGCGTTTCGAGGGCGACGGTCTTCCGGATACTTTTCCTTAAAGTAGGGCATGACCCGCTCGGCGCAATCAATTGCCCAGACGGCCAATATTTTATGGTCGGTTTTGCTCACGAGCTTTGCAATCGACTTGTCTTTGTGTACGACCGAGAATTTGGATTTTTCTTTCATATTCTCGCCTCTATTGGTTGAAAATTTATAGATTCTTCTATGAACTGAGTGACGTCTACGGTAGCAAAATAGTTCACGGAAATGTGGTCCGCCCAATGAACGGGCAGGTTTTCTTTGGAAATGTGAATGCCTTTTCTTTTCCAAAAGAAAGGGGGTTCTGGTGCAGGGAGAGGGATTTGAACCCACGAAGGCACTAAGCCACAAGGACCTGAACCTTGCTCCTTTGACCGCTCGGATATCCCTGCTCGCGGCTAGCCAGTTCCAAAGCCCGCCTTAAAAACCTGATTGTCTAGCCCCGCCAGTTCCTTGCGACCGCGGCAGCAACGGCCTTCGCCGCCCGCTTGTCAAGGGCGTCGGGAATTATCTTCTTCCTTGTCGGAGTTTTCACAAGGTTTGCGATTGCCTCTGCTGCGGAAAGCTTCATTTCCGTTGTTATCTTCGTGGCCCCCGAATCTAGGGCCCCTCGGAAAATCCCGGGGAATGCGAGGACGTTGTTTATCTGGTTGGGATAATCGCTCCTTCCGGTCCCGATTATGTATGCTCCGCCCTTCTTAGCCACTTCAGGCATTATTTCCGGGACCGGATTCGCCATTGCAAGGACAATTGCCCTTGGCTTCATCCGCGCAATCATTTCCGCCCGGACGATTCCGGGAGCTGAAAGCCCGATGAAAACGTCGGCGCCTTTGAGCGCATCTTCAAGGGTTCCGGTCTGTTTCTGGTTCGTTAGTTCGGCAATCCCCTTTTTGTAGCTGTTGAGGTCTTCCCGGTCAGTTGAGACAATTCCCTTGCTGTCGGAGAGGACGAGCTCTCCCGGGCGCGTTTCGGAAGCGAGAAGAAGCCTTGCAACAGCAATCCCGGCCGCTCCAGCCCCGCTAATGACAATTTTGCAATCCTTCGGCCTTTTTCCAGCAACCTTGAACGCGTTCTTAAGCGCAGCAAGCACGACAATTGCGGTTCCGTGCTGGTCGTCGTGCATTACCGGAATTCCCAGATCTTGGAGAGCTTCTTCGATTTCAAAGCATCTTGGGGCTGAAATGTCCTCTAGGTTTATCCCCCCGAAAACCGGGGCAATCCGCCGGACTGTCTCGACTATTTCGTTCGTTTCCTGCGTTGCAAGGCATATGGGGAATGCATCAACCCCGCCAAGCTCCTTGAAAAGGACCGCTTTCCCTCCATTACCGGGATTGCGCCATATGGCCCGATGTTTCCAAGGCCCAGAACAGCTGACCCGTCCGAAACAACCGCAACCGAATTCCCTTTTATCGTAAGCTCCCGCGCCTTTGCAGGGCTGCTTCCCAAAAGCTTCGAAGGCTCCGCAACTCCCGGGGTATATACCAGCGAAAGAATCCTGCGGCTCGTTATTTTTATCTTGCTCGAAATCTCGAGCTTTCCCGCAAGCTTCCTGTGAAGCGCAAGGCTTTTCCTGTAAACATCCGTTTCCTCTGCCATTTTTTCCCTGTCCACTCACTCGGCAATCAAAGGTTCCGGATAGCCGATTCCCTTTTCAATTTCCGGGGAGATTGTGATGCTGCCCGTCGCTTCAAGACCCGGGAGCGCGTTCGCCTTCAGGTATTTCTCCGACACCGTGTAGAGAATGTCCCCGATATAGAGGCTTCGCGTCACAGTTGACTGAGAATTCCAGTAGAAATAGCTGTTTTCAAAGCTCGAGTGCTCGACAGTTCCCGCAAGCCCGAATCCCGATTCCGAAACGTTGAGGACATATGCCCCAGTCCAGATCCGGTATTTGTATCTCGGATAATAGACTTTTCCTGGGATTGTTTCTTCCGGAAGAAGCTCGACATATTCGGTTTCGCTTATCGGGATTGACAATATCCCCTTCGCTTCCGAGAGGAGGAACGCCTTGTGGTCATAGAGCGCTGCGCTGTCCGACTCCCGCGTTCCTATCTCGAACTTGTCAACCTGTTGCGGATTTGAAACGTCCGAAACGTCGAAAAGGGCGATTTTCACTCCCTGGATTACTGTGCCGCCATTTTCATTCTCCTTCGTTTCCCTTCCGACACCTATCAGATAGTCCCCTTTGTACGGGTGCAAATAGTTGCTGAACCCTGGGATGTGGAGTTCCCCGAGAATCGCCGGGTTCTCTCCGGAAAGGTCTATTACGAAAAGCGGGTCGGTCTGGCGGAAGGTAACCATGTAGAGACGGTCCCCTATGAACCTTGTCGAGTATATCCTCTCCCCAGCCGAAATGTTCTCAAGCTTTCCAGTCGTCCTCATTCCCTGGTCAAGCAGATAGACGTTGTTGAACTGGACGCTCCCGCTCGAAAACCAGCCGGAGAACGTTGTCGCAACCCGGAGTTTGCCTTCCGAATCGTCAAGGGAAAACTGGTTCAGCAGGCTTCCGGGAACCTCCCCCTTGGAGGAATATTCAATGCTCCCGTCAGCTTTTCCAATCGCAATCTTGTGTATCACCGTCTGAGTTTCCTCAAGTTCCTTCCTGAGGTCGTATTCCTGAAGGGCGGCTTCTATCTTTTCAAGAAGGGCTGAATCCTCGCTGGAGAGCGCGCCTTTCTCGCTCAAGCCCGTGTAGAAATCGGAAAGCACTGCTGAAATCTGTTCCCATTCCTCATCTTCTGCGAGTCCCTGGGAAACTATTCCATCTATCCTCTGCCTGACTTGTCCGCCAAGGAGGGGAAGGACAACCTCGAAGAACCTTTCCCGCTCGTAATTTCCTTGGCTGCTGTAGCAGCTCCAGAAACGCCAGGAACAGGGACGGCTTTTCTGGTATGCTATGTATATGCTGTTCTCGGAAACCATCAGGGTGTTCGCATAGCCTATCAGGAAACTTTTCGCCTGCGCAAGCTCCCCGCTGTTTATGCTAACTGAGGCAACGGTCGAAAACTGGTGATTCTCCTCCGGGTTGTCGAAATAGTAGACCTCCGGGGAAACCTTCAAGCCCCCGGCGAAA
The DNA here is from genome assembly GCA_043803745.1 of archaeon. Lineage (GTDB taxonomy): Archaea > SpSt-1190 > SpSt-1190 > DYHY01 > DYHY01 > JBBIPP01. The sequence continues at coordinate 2,627 of JAZDJS010000029.1, read as the reverse complement.
AGGACCGGCGGATAGACCCGGGAGTAGCTTGGGTATTCATTCGTAACGAGGAAAACATAACCCTCTATGAGCCTTGACTGGAAATAGTTTCCGCTGACAGTCAGGTTTCTCAGAAGGACGGGGTTCGCCTTGTCCGCGGTATCGTAGACGAATATCCTTGTGAACTGCCTATTGTACTGCTGGGGGAGTATGTCATATTTCTGGAAATAATACCCTGCCTCGTTCCCTTCCGCAACAACGAAAAGGCGGTCGTCCTTGACGAAGATTTCTTTAGGTGCCTCCCCCCAGGAATTTTTACTTGGAATCTTTATTTCGGAAGCCTTTTGCATTTCGCCCGAATTGGAATCGATTATCAGGATGCTCTGGCCCGAAACAACATAGATGTATCTTCCGTCGTTTTTGACGAAATCCGCCTCATCAACCCCGGCATACTGGACGTTCGTCGTGGAATAGCCGTCCCCTTGGGCACCGGCTGACGGGGCAGACAAACCCGAGGAATCCTCGGCGGAGGATGCGCTTGCTTTCACAAGACCGCCGTCATAGCCGGTTCGCGAGGTTCCCGCACCCTGTCCGAGCGCAAGGAAGTCCTCGATTTCCGCAGCATTTGCGAACTTCCGGAGCTCCCCTGTCGGGGTTTCGGAGAAGAAATCCGCGCCTGATGTCGGTTTGGAGACGGGAAGCCCTCCCGAGAAAATGAACGCTCCTGAAACGACAACTGCCGTTACAATAATCGCAAGCGCAACAAGATCCGCGCTTCCCTTCCGTAGTTCGACAACCATTCCGGACAATTGAGAACTTGCCTTTTAACACTTATCCAAGGGAAAAATTCAAATAGCCCGGCGGCAGGAGAGGTTCCGAAATGAAATCTCCAATGACCCGAAAGGTCGACATATTCGTCAGGAAGGATATAAAGTCGGAAAAGGCTCCCGGGGCGAAGATAGAGATTTTCGAATACTGGTCTGAAGGCTATGTTTCCCGGACCGTAAAGTCCCTTTCCGAAATCGACCTTTCAAAAAGGAGGCCTGGAGGCATCCTCTGGATTAACATTGACGGTTTTCCGGGGTCTGATGAGGTTGAAAAGCTCCGGGAAAAGTTCGGGGTCCACCCCCTCGTCCTCGAGGATATTGCAAATCCGTCCCAGAGGCCCAAGTCGGAGGAATATGAAAAGCACATCTACATTGTCCTGAAAATGCTTTCCTATGGCGCGGAGAAGAAGGAGATACATTCCGAGCAGGTGAGCATTATCCTTGAGAACGGGCTAGTGATCTCGGTACAGGAGCTCCCTGGCGGGGATGTATTCGAATGGGTCCGCGAGAGGATCCGGAGCGGCAAGGGAAAGACGAGGAAGAACGGCGCAGACTATCTTGTCTACAGGCTCCTTGACTCGATTGTGGAGAACTATTTCCTCGTCCTTGAGAAGGTCGGGGAGGAGATAGAGGTTCTTGAGGAACTGCTTGTCGCGAATCCGAGCCCCAAGCTCCTAACTTCAGTTTACAAGCTGAAGCGCGAAGCCCTTTTCCTGCGCAAGTCAGTCTGGCCCCTCCGGGAGGCGATAAGGAAGATTGAGAGCGACGAATCTCCGGTCATTTCCGAATATGCCCGGACATACTTGCGCGAGGTCTACGACCACACAATACAGGTAATTGACACAGTCGAGACTTTCCTCGAGATGCTCTCGGAAATGCTCGACACATACCTCTCGAGCATAAGCAACAAGACAAACGAGGTTGTGAAGCTCCTGACCATAATAACTACGGTATTCATGCCCCTCTCGTTCCTTGCGGGGCTCTACGGGATGAATTTCAAGTATCTGCCGGGCCTCTCATCCGAGCTCGGCTTCCCAATAATGCTGTTCCTGATGGTTTCGCTTTCCGGAGGAATGCTTTTCTATTTCAGGAAACGGGGCTGGATTTAAGGGAAGCTAGTAAGGCCCGCATTTTCCCGATTGCCCCTTCCGGATTCTTCTCTTCGTCAATCGCTATTTTCTCGAACGGGCAGAGGCTGGTTTTCTCCCGGTTCAGTATGTTCTCGACAAGTGTTCCGAAGGAAAATTCAATTCCAGCCTCCTCGAGCGCTTCCTTTCCCGCCTTGCTGAGGGCTCCCGCATAAACCCGCCGTATCCCGAGTTTCTTGAAAATGACTGCCGCAGCCTTCCCAATAATCGTGTCGGCGGCCGAGCTTCCGGAAAAGTTCCTCCCGGAATCGATTGCTTCCAGGAGGGAGGAAACCCCGCCCTTCTCGCTTTCAAAGGAGATTTTCCCGTCATTGACTATTGACACTTTTCTTCCGGCGGCAAGACTCGCCGTCGCAATTTCCAGGTCGCTTCTCAGCTTCCCGACAGCAGCCCGAAGCAGTTTGATGAATTCAGCCCCTTTTTTCTTCATTGCCGCCTGCACTTCCGCATCGCTCACCTGTCCCTCCTTTCCTTGGGCAAGGTTCGTGACAAGGCAGACTGTTCCAAGGGGGATCCCCGCCTGCTTTGCAATCTTCGCTTCGGTGAGGGTGGTCATTCCGACAACATCGTAGCCAAGCCTTCTGAGGTCGTCGATTTCCTTCGCGGTTTCAAACTCAGGTCCCTGCTTCAAGGCATATGAGCCGCCGTCATGAATCCTGCATCCGAGTTCCCT
>JAZDJS010000028.1:0-24500 GCA_043803745.1 archaeon | reverse complement strand
GTGGAAACCGGGGAAAAGGTTCCGATCGGAGTTGGAAATCTTGACGGGCTCCTTTCAGGCGGTTTCGACCGGGGGGTTGTAACCTCGGTTTGCGGGCCGCCCGGCTCGGGAAAAACGACCTTCGGGATTCTTCTGGCTCTGGCGTGCCTGAGAAGCGGACCGGTCGCTTTCCTCGATAGCGAGGGCGGACTTTCGGCTGAACGAATACTGCAGATAGGCCCGAAAGCCGATTTGAAGAGAATCTTGCTGAAAAGAATCTTCGATTTCAGGAGCCAGGAGAAAGTTGTCCTTGCTCTATCGAAGCAAAAATGCTCGGCGATAATAGTCGATTCAATTGTCCACAACTACCGGCTTCTCCTGACTGACCGTACCGCCCGGGAAGTTAACCTCAGGTTATCTGCGCAGATTGCCGAGCTGAACAAAATCGCCTCCGAGAAAAACATCCCGGTCCTTGTCACAGGGCACACCTACCGGAAGAAAGACGGGGAAATCGGGCTTGCGGGGGGCGCGGTCATGGAATATCTGCCGAAGACAATCGTCCTTCTTGAGAAGACCGGGGAAGGGAAAAGGCAGGCGATCATCTACAAATCCCGCTCCCTGCCGGAAGGGAAAACTGCAGAATTCTCGGTTGTTGAAAAGGGCTTTGCTTAAAGGCGATTTCCTGCCCGCCCGAAATATCCCGAAACTGCGTCTCGAGCAATTTCCCTGACGGCGGTTTTCACCGCAGCCACGTACTTGTCCGGGTTCGTGACGCAGCCTGCGAATTCCAAAAGCAGTTCAGAAGGAAGGGGGTTTTCAGTGTGTAGTGTCAAGGAAAGTTCCGGACCGTCTTTCCTGAGGGAAAGGTAATTTTTCTGGGTTGTTCCGAAGAAAACGTTGTAATGCCCTTCACAAAGGCAGACTTCTGTCGGCTTGCCAAAGCCGGATCCAAGACCCAGAAAGGCAAGGCCTGCTTTGACCTTGGCATAATCTCCGGCTGAATAACCCATTTCGTCGAATCCGGAAAGGGTCAATTCGGCATCTTCGGCTCCCGAACAAGGGCTGACCCTGCGGACAAGGGAAACCGACTCGCCAGTTCCCGAGAACGCCTCTATTGGGCCCGTCTCTTTCATTCGGGCTTTTCCGACCGATTCGGAAAGAGCGTCCTCGACAAGCCGGAGCTGTTGCAGATATTGCTCCGCCTTTAGGACTCTTGGATTGTCGTCTCCCCCCGCCATCTTGACCAATATACCTACTCCCAAGTTAAAAAGCTTCTTCCGATAAAGCCGTAAAATAGTCGATTTCCTCGCTCAGCAGAATGGCGGGCGACCCCTGAAGCGACCGGATTCCGGACCGGATTCCCCTGCAAGCTCATCTTCCGAACCATACCTTTGTCTTCCTAGCAGTTCCTCGGGGATTTCTCCGGACACTCTTATGTGCCTTGAGAAAAAGTCGGCTGTCCCATAGACTGCCCGCTCAAATCTTGTGAATTCAGGCACATGCCTAAGTGTTGCAATAAGGATTTCGGTTGCAGTTTCAAGGGGGGTGTAATTCTGGAAAGTCAGTTCAAGCTGGCTGCCTTTCTTGGAGAGGATGACCCGCGCGCCTTCCCGCCCCTCGGCCCCGATTTCAATCCGGTGGTATTCCTCCCTGCCCGGCTCGGGGAAGCCGGAATACTCTACAGTGTGGGATTCAATCCCTCCAAGGGCTTTTGCAGCTGCCGAAAGCGCCCCGACAAGGTAATCGGGGAATTCGTCCGAATCGTTTTCCCCGAGATATTTTCCGGCTGGAACTGAGAGTTTCAAGAGCTCCGGAGTAACATCATATCCTTGGCTCCCAGGGCCGAATGCGAACGTGAACTCTTCATTGCCTGTGCTTACCCAAATCTTGATTTTTGGAGCGGAATCCGCAACAAGTTTCGGGTAAACTGTTTGGGCGAGCAGTTCTTTCGTTTCCCGCTGCTTCTTCTTCCAAGGTCTCAGCATTTGCATCTTTGAATCAGTCTCCGGCATAACTAGGGTTCATTTCAGTAATCCTTGCCCCGGGAACTCCTTGTTTCAGGAAATGCCCGGCCTTTATCGCAGCATGCACAAGGGGGCTGCCGTATTGCGGCTTTCCTGCAAGGACCACCAGGATTTCTGCGGTTTGCTCCTTTGTCGGCTTCAAACCCGCGAATTCTACTTTAATGTAGTCTGAAAAAGGCTGCAGCACGAAATCGATCTGGCGCGCCCCGGCACCCCTCCAGGAATGCCCGAATTCATATCTGTCTTCACCTTCGCCATAGCCGCGGTATTCAACGACTGAAGGGTCCCTTATCTGGAACTTTTCCGAATCCATGAGGCTGAGGAGGCCTCCGATGACCAAATCCCCAAGGTCGATTCTGCCGGTTGGTCCGACTTTTCCGATCGCTTGACCGGAAATCTCGAATCCAGTCATCTCGGGCGTTTCCTGACTTCCCTGGAAATGGAATCTCCAGTCACGGAAATCAATGTCCGCTTCCGGCGCGCTAGCCAAAACTCCGCTTGCCTCTAGATAGATTTGATTAACACAACGCGCCCACTCCTCACTGATTTCGCGATATTGTTTCCGGGTACTCATTCCCGCGGAATCTGTGGCCACTTTAAAAAGGTTCCTTCAGTTCGTTCGGTTATTTTCGGCAAGCGCAGTCAGGACTTGCTCAGCTGAAAGAATCGGGAGACCATAGCTTTCCGAATCGTCGGAAATCCTCGGACAGGCGGCAGTTATCAGGACCTCGATATCTGAGAAGTTGCGGATTTGGGAAGAGAATGTTTCCCCGGCAAGGATTATCGCGGTCTTCCCGATTGCCTCGAGTTTCTTCTTCAGTTCAAGCGCAAGCCCGAGATGCTCCTGGCCCGGCTTTGACGAGACTAGAATTCCGAACCGTCCTTTCGCATAGAGGAAATTGATTTTCTTGGACTTTTCCGGGGAAATTAGTTTCAAAAGCCCTTCAGCAGGATCAAGCTGGTAGCAGGGGATTCCGGCTGCGTCTACCAAGCCGGAGGAATGGAATGAGCCCTCCCCGAGAATAAGGACAGCGTCTGCGCGCCCGCGGAACCGGGCGGCCGAGACGAAATCGCAGCCAGTTACCTGCCCGTCGACCGAACACATTGCCCCGGATTTCCCGACAAGCGGAACCTTTCCCGCGCGCCGCAGCTGTCTTTTCGCCTCCGGAATCAGGTGGAGGAACTGGTTTGATGCGACAAGAGCTATTTTCTTCCCGGGGATCGCGTTAACGCTTTCCGGAATGCGCAAATCCTCGGGCCTTCCTTTGGAATACTCTACAAACCTGACGGGAACCTGCAGCTTGTTCCAGTGGCGCATCGGGGAATGCCCAATTGAGAGAATCAAACCGCACTTGAGAGCGCGGGCCTGCAAATGCGGGATGTCGCAGGCGCCGTAGCAGCCCTCGCTCCAGAAGAGGATTTGCTTTTTCTTTGGTGCGGTCCTCTGGATTTCGAAAGCGAGATTGGAAAAGCCTGCCGGAAGATGAATGAGAATCCGCTTCGCTTTTGCATTCCGAATCTCTGAAAGTATTTTCGGGAGCAGCACTTCTCCTTCCGTTAGCATTCTGTTTCCCTTACCTGCAACGCCCTTTTTAAAAACGTCAAATGCTCCTCAGGTAGACTCCCAGATGGTCCCTGTGAGAATCGAAAGATGATTTTTCTTGAAGGGAAACCCGCCTGAAAAAGTCCGCTTCTGAGCCCATTACCGAAACGAGACGCTTCCAATCCGAGTTCGGAGAATCTGAGCCCTGCGAGGTATATTCAACAACGAAGAGCTTCCCTTCCGGAGCAAGGAGCGAAGCCGCTGCCCTGAGGAAAATTTCCAGCTGTTCACGGGTTCCCTCCGGGTCGAAATACGTGTTGTCCTCTCCTTTCCTTGCCGCAATCCAGACGAGGTGGGGGAGGAAGACCGCGTCGTATCGGGCGTTCCTGCCAGCGGGGCCTTGCGGGAAACTGGCAAGCTCCTCTTCAGTTGCCGGAATCTTTCCGAGAACCCTTTCGAACCTGCCTCCGCTCCTTTGCGAAAGCTTTTCCGCATAATCCAAATGGGCTGCGCTCTCCGAAGGCTCAAGACCAATGACCCGGTCGAATTGGGGCATTCCGGAAAGTTCCCCGATAAGGAAAGCCTGTTCCGGGAGTTGGTCGTCCCTTGAAAGGTCATAGGCGCGAAAAATTGCATTCTCGTTAACATAGGTGCCTGTGTGAAACTTGGTTCCATAGCCGGCAATGAGGGCGGTTGCCATCCTTTCGGCAGGTTAATTCGACTTGCCCTTTATTTTCTTAACTGAACTGACTTCAGTGAATACGTAAGGGGGAACGCACGATTCGGAAGTTTTGAAACCGGGAAGGTATGAGTTGCTTCCGCCAGCTAAGGGGCGGGCTGCCTAGGAACGCCCGTTCTTTCCAAATAAAAGGTCGTTCACGGCCGAAAAGAAAGGATTAAAACCCTCGGATGTCCTTGTTTCTCGCCAGCTAGGCGGGTTACTAGCCCTGACCTGAACTCGCAAGAGGGACTGCAAACGGGCTTTACGGCAGGCTGATGGTCGGCGGAGGTTTCGGGGAATTCAGCCCCTACAAGCTCCCCCAACGGCGAAGTTTCGTCCCAACGGAGCTCCGCTAGGCTGAACGGGCCAGATCCGGAAGGAAGCAACCATAAGTCCTTTGTGGCGTGTCCTTGGGGTTGCGGAATGGAGGTAAGGGATTTGCATGCTGAACTTTTCCGCTATCGAGGCCGGCTGCTGGCACAGAAACTTTACGAAAGTTTCATCAAATGCGTGGGGTCCGCAAGCGAACCCCCTTCTATTGCAGGGAACCTAAAATAGGGCCGGCTGTTGAGCGGGAGCGACCGAATGTTCTCAAAAGGGAAAATCCGGCTCTTAGCAGCCGGGCTGGCACAGAACCCCTTTTTTTCAGGTGGAACGTTGATTCTCTGAGGAGAACTTTTACAAAGAAAAAAGTCGTTTGGTCCTCAGACTTGCCTGCAGACAATCCAGTCAAAGGCAGGACATCTGTGCTGCAGCACTGACACGGTCAAAAAAGAAACTGTGTAAGGTTGAGGGCAGGGGCCCGAAATCCTGAGCGGAGCCGCGAAGGAGATTTGCATGCTGAACTTTTCCGCTCTTATCGAGGCCGGCTGTTGGCCGCACTGACACTGTCAAAAAAGGAAAATTCTCGTGGGGCGGGGGTGCCTCACTTCAGCAAATCGTATGTTTCGCTTGCCTGGGGCCAATAGTCAAGGCTGTCCTGGAAAATCCTCTTTGCAGATTCCAGAATTCTTGCAGGGAACCTCTTCGGGTGGTTGTTTAGATTGGACGCCTCGAGGAGCTTTGAGAAGGTCTCGATTCCACGCATGAACCTTGCATATCCCAGGAGCTCTTTCTTGGGGAGCTTCCCTGCAACTGCTGAAATCTCCTCGGCAGCTTCCAGAAAAGCGTTCGGAGAGATGAGCGCTGCCGAGAAAAGGTAGTCCGCGAGATAGCTTCCGTTAGGTATCTCTTCTTCTTCGTCTTCTTCATCACCGCCAAACCTCCCGGGAAGGGTTCCCTCCGGAAGAAGCGGCACTAGCGGGGCGAGAAGTTCCGCTCCGAGCTCCCTTGCCGGGATTCCGGAAACCTCTTCAAGGAATCTTTCACTCGTCTCGTATTTTTCGCCGGGGGAAACTACTCCTGACCCGACCATCCGCAAATGGTTCTGGGCGGAAACAATGGACGAGCTTGCGTAGGAGAACACAACCAGCCGCCCCTTCAGGTATGCTTGGATATCATCCAACCCGTCGAAAACGTCAGGACTGCGCAGTTCCCTTTCAAGATACCAGGAGAACTCGGAGATTTGCTTTGGGCGAACCCTGCCTGGCGGGCCAAGGTTTGTCGAAAGGGTCAGGGCAATTTCAATGGCCGCCTCCTTCTCAACAGCATCCCGCTCCTGCTGCAGACGGGCAAGAGCCCTTGGAAGCGCCGCTTCGAGTCCGTCAGGGAAGTTGGCGGGAACCTCGAAATACTGGCAATTTCCAACTGCAAGAAGTTCGGTTTTCCCACCCATTTGGCAAGCTTGTCTAGTCTGGTTTAATAATTTGGCAGTGTAACTGACTGAAGACAAATGGAAGGTGTTCCCGGACGGTTGCGGCTTTTTCTGGAAGACTGCGGACTTTTTTCTTTCTTTTCCCATGACAGGTTTCAGCGCTAATGAGGCTGAGCCTATCGTTCGATTGTATGGGTGAAGTCCGGAGCGCGAGCCTTTTGTGACGTGCAATAGAATATGCGAGCGCTAGTGAGGATGGGATTCCCCGTGCGCTGGCACGGACCTCAACCTCCCCGGTCTCGGGAACCCGCGCGCCCAAAAGCGCGTCATTGGCGCGCAACCTTTTTCTTCCCATCAAGGGCTTCTTTTTCGTGAAAAAGAAGGGCTTGAGCGCTGAGGCTGAGCCTATCGTTCGATTGTATGGATGAAGTCCGGAGCGCGAGCCTATCGTGATTTTCAATAGAATATGCGAGCGCTGAGGATGGGATTCGAACCCATGCATCCCTTACGGGAAACCAGATTAGCAATCTGGCGCGTTAACCGCTTCGCTACCTCAGCTCGGCGTCTCCTCCCAACCCGTCCTTTTTAATAGTGTTTTCTCCTGCGGTCCCGGGCGGTCCTGGATAGTTCCCCACCCGCTTTCTTAAAAGGCGGGTTCGGGGGCAATCCGGAATGGAGGAAATCGTCATTGTGCGCACCGGGGAAATCGCCCTGAAGAGCGGGGGACCGAGGATAGATTTCGAGCAGACCCTTTTCTCGAACATAATGAACTTCCTCTCGAACAAAGGAATTGGGGGAACGCTTTTCAAAACCCGGAGCGGGCGGATTGTCGCAAGGGTCCCTGAAGGGCGGGGGAGAGAAGCCTGCGCGGTCATTTCCCGGGTTTTCGGAGTTGCCTCCGTTTCCCCGGCAATTGAGCTTGACTTTTCCCCGTTGGAGGCTTTGCTCGGAAAATGCCTTGAAGAAGTGAAAACGGTCGGAAGGACTTTTGCGGTAAGGGCGAAGCGGGCGGGGAAGCTTCCGTTCACTTCGCAGGAGTTCGCCGCGGCTCTGGGCGGAGAAATCCTTGAGAAATTCCCGGAGGCTAAAGTCGACCTGACGAATCCTGAAAGCGAGATTTTCGTCGACCTAAGGGAGGATGCTTCCTACATATATTTCGAAAGAATCCCGGGGGCGGGCGGAATCCCGTACGGAATCGAGGGGCGCGCCCTCGTCCTCCTCGATGGAAGCGGGGAATCGGTGCTGGCGGGATTGGAAGCCGCCAAGCGGGGATGCTCGCTCGAGTTTTTCGCTCCCGCGGACAAGGGCAGAAAGTCCGCGGAAATCCTCGGGCGCGCGCTGGACTTTTTCCCGAAAAAGAAACTGCGGGTTTCTGTCCTGGCCGCCGGGGCGCGCCCGGAGGAAATTGCGCTTGCCAGGGGATGCATGGCAATTGTAACCGGGAAATCCTCGGGCGCGCCCGAAAGGGAGTTCGGAATCCTTGAGCTTTGCCCGCTCAGTTTCCTGTCGAGAGGGGAAATTGGAAGGCTGGGCGAGAAGTATTTTTCGGAAAATCAAGCAGAGGTGGTTGAACGTGAAAATTTCTTCGAGGTGGCCCGCGCGCAATGAAGCTCAAGCTCTGCGATTCTGAAACTGCATATCAGGTCACGCCGGACAAGGAGGCTGCGATAAACCTCGTGAAGGAGAGAAACAAGCTCGATTCCATCGGAACCATCCTTGCGGTGACCCCTTACGTTGCCGTAATCCGGACGCCCGGGGGCGTGGAATTCTCACTCTATTCAAGCGGAAAAATACTCTTCAAGAAGCTCCTTGACGAGAAAAAGACGCGGGAAATCGCCGGGAAAGTCTACTCCGTTTTTTCCCTATCCGCTTTTTGACTTGCCCTTTTGAGCTCCGGAAATCTCAACCGTCGGGAAATTCATCGGAAGCGGAAGCGAGAGCTCCCTTGCAACGTTGACTGCGACAATCAGCGGAAGCCGGAGTATTGCCTGGTGGACGTGGCGCGCCTCTTCGGCAACCAAAGTTATCCCCGTGCCCGCTTTTTCGGTTATCTTTTCCGGGTCGCCAGTGACATATACCTTGCCCTCCACGACTATCTTGCCGACGTTCGGGGAGTATTCGACATCAAGTCCCCATTTGGCAACTACAACCTTCTGCTTGCCAATGTCCTCAATTGCAATGTGCTCGACCCTGCTGTTCGTTGAGATTGAAAGCTGGCCCCCCTCTACCTTTGCATCTTCGTTAAGCTTCCCTTCGATTTTCGTTAGCAACATTCTTGCAACTGCCATTGTGGAAAAGCCAATTTGCCGCTGTTTTATAAAGTTTCTCACGTTCCTGCCGGGGGATAGCGCAATGTCATCGAGGGAACGGCTGGAAGCATTTCTGAAGGAACGCGGAGCCGCCGGGGAAATAATCTCGTTCTCGGGAAGCGTTCACACCGTTGCCGAAGCCGCGAAGGAGGCGGGCGTTGGAGAAGGGGACCTGATAAAGACCGTCGTTGTCCTTGCTGAAAACGTCCCCATTATAGCAATAATCCCCGGAGACAAAAGGCTTGACCTTGGAAAGTTCAGGCTCCTTTGCGGCACGGGAAAGGTGCGGATTGCGAGCCCCGAGGAGGTCCTTGAAACAACGGGCTATCCGGCGGGAGGCGTTCCGCCGGTTTTCGAGGGTTTTAAGGGCCTGAAAATACTGATTGACCCGCTTGTTCTTGGGCGCGAGCTTGTCCTCGGCGGAGGAGGAGATTCCCAGAGCCTGCTGAGGATTTCCCCGAGGGAAATTGTCCGAATTTCCGGAGCAGTTGAAGCAGACATCTCCGCTTAGGCTGGGGAAAGGTCGCTGACTATCCTTGAAAGGGTTTTCAGGAAAAATTCAACCTCGCCCTCGGTGTTGTAGAAATAGAGGCTCGGCCTCACTGAGCCGGAAATTTTCCTGGAATTGTACCAGGAATGGACACAGTGGCGCCCGCTCCTCAGCGCGATTTTCCCGACCTCGTCAAGGGTTATTGCGACCTGGTGATGGTCTAGGCCCTCGACTGAAAAGTTCGCAAGGGCGGAGGAATATTCCGCCGGGCGTTCAGGAGAGATCAGCCTCACCTGCGGAATTTTCCGGAGTCCTTCCACAAGAACCTTGACGAGCTTTCTCTTCCGGCCCTCGATGAAGCCGAACCCGAGTTTCTGCAAATAGTTGGAAGCGGCCCCGAGCCCGATTATTCCCGCATAATCCTGGAGGCCTGCCTCGAATTTCGCCGGCGGCTTTTCATAATCGGCGGAGGAATACGTGGAGTTCGCGACAGTCTCCCCTCCGACAAGGAAAGGCGGCAGCTCCTCGAGGAGTTTTTTCCGCCCCCAGAGAATTCCGGTTCCCGTCGGACCGCACATCTTATGTCCGGAGAAGCAAAGAAAGTCGCAGCCAAGGGATGAAACGGATGTCCTTGAGGATGGAACTCCCTGTGCGCCGTCAACAAGGACGAGTGCGCCGGCTGAATGGGCAAGGCGGGAAATCTTCTCAGCAGGCATCCTTGTGCCGGATATGTTTGAGACGAGGGGAAGCGCGACAAGCTTCACCCGCCCCTTTTTCAGCTCCGAAGCAAGAAAGTCGAAATCTGGCTGGAATTCGGAATTGGTGGGAATCACCCTGTGGGTCGCCCCCGAGATTGCCGCCGCCTTCTGCCAGGGAAGGAGGTTCGAGTTGTGCTCGATGTCGGTTGTGAGAATCTCGTCCCCTTTGGAAAATTCAAGCGAGCCTGCTACGAGATTTATCCCCTCGGTCGTGTTCCGCTGGAAAACCACCTCGTCCCTTTTAGCCCCAATCTGCCTCGCAATTGCAGCCCGGGCAAGCTCCATTTCCGTCCCGGTCCGGTCGGCAAGCCGATGGGCACTCCTTCCCGAGCAGGCGGTGTATTCGGAATAATATTCGTTCATTTTCTCGATTACCTGGCGGGGCTTGAGAGTCATGCAGGCGTTGTCGAAGTAGGTGCATCGGGAAAGGACGGGAAAGTCGCTGCGGATTCTCTGGAGGTTCGGACCGAACATTCTCCGATGAAATGGAAGGCGGGTTTTAATTCTTCCGGTTGAGAATCGCGCCGAAAGTTTCGCCAGCCTGTTTTATGTTCGGCACGCCTGAGAAGAACTGCCAGGGATTAAGCATAAAACAGGCTGCGGGGGCGGAAACCAAATGACCAAAAGATTCAAGATACTTGTCAAGAGGATTCCGGGGAAATCCTCCCGCGAGGAGATAAGCCCCGGGGAGACATTCGAGAATCTGCTGAAAAAGCTCGGGATAAACAGGGAAACCGTCGTTGTCCGGCGGAACGGAAGGCTTGTTGCCGAATCCGAAAAAATCTCTCCGGGAGACAAGGTCGAGATTGTTTCGATAATTTCCGGAGGATAGAAGATGGACTGCTTCGCCAAGGGGTGCAAGAACGGGCCGGTAATCGAGCTGAAATACTGCGGAGAGCCCCTTTGCTCGAAGCACTTTCTGAAGAAAACATGGAAGAGGATAAAGAGGCATACTGCGCAGGAGGATTTGATTTCCTCCGGAGACAGAATTGCAATTGGCTATTCCGCTGGGAAGGACAGCACAGTCCTTTTGCATGTGCTGCACGAGCTCTTTTCGAAAAGGAAGGACATCTCCATTGTTGCGATAACAGTTGACGAGGGGATTTTCGGATATAGGGCGCATTCCCTTGGGCTTGCCAAAAAGACGTGCAAGAAGCTGGGGATAAAACACATAGTCATTTCCGCAAGGAAGGAATTCGGGAAACCCCTTGATTCGGTTGTCCGAGGGATTCCGAGGGATTCCGAGGGGAAGGGGCTGACTCCTTGCTCATACTGCGGAGTCATCAGACGCTATCTCCTTAACAAGGCTGCCCAGCGGGAAGGCTGCACGAAGGTTGCGACCGGCCACAACCTTGACGATGAGGCTGAATCCGTCATAATGGATTTCGTAAGGGGCGACGTCCAGAAGATGGTCAGGCTCGGGGCGAAGGTCGGGGTTTCGAGATTCAAGGGGTTCGTCCAGAGGGTGAAACCCCTGAGGATTATTCCGGAAAGGGAGGTTGCCGTCTTTGCGATGCTCAACGGCTGGGAATTCGATTCAGCCGTCTGCCCCTATGCCTCGACAGCCCTGCGGGAAACTGTTAGGAACGCGATGAACTCGATTGAGGATGCCCATCCGGGGACAAAATACTCGATTGTCTCGACAGCGGACAGAATACTGCCCGTTTTGCGCAAAGGCTTTTTTAGGGCGGAGCCAAGGATATGCGGAAACTGCGGGGAACTCTCCTCAAGGGAGACTTGCCGGTTCTGCGAATACATGAGCGAAGGAAAGCCGAGCCGGACGCGCTGAATGAAGAAGTCCGGCGCAGCTGGGCGAAGTCTGAGCCTAGAATAAATGAGATGGAGTGAAGAAAAAGAAAATGATTCCAACTGAAGAACAATGCATGTCAATACACAAGCGGGAAGGAACGCCAGAGAACGTGATCGAGCACTGCATCAGTGTGCGCAACTATGCGAAAACCCTTGCGGAGAAAATAGGCCCGAAGCTGAAGATAAACCTGCCCGCCCTTCTTGCCGCGGCGCTCCTACATGACATTGCAAGGGCGCGCTCGGAAGGACCCCACCACGGCGTTGTCGGCGCCGCTATTGTCCGCTCCTACGGCGTTGACGAGGAAATATGCAAAATGATTGAGCGGCACCTCGGGAGCGGGATTGACGATGAGGAGGCTGCAAAAATCGGACTCCCGGCAGGGAAAATCTACATGCCCTTGACAATGGAAGAAAGACTCCTTTCCTATGCTGACAAGAGGATTTTTCCCGGCGGGATTGCGACCCATGAGGAAGTCATCGATTCATTCAGGAAGGAATTCGGGGAATGCAGGCAGCTGGAGAACCTGAAAAAGCTCCTTGAAGAGGTTGGCCGGCTTTGCTCATAGGGATTGTTGGCAAGCCCTCAAGCGGGAAATCGACCTTCTTCAAGGCGGCGACACTGGTTGACGTTGCGATTTCCCCGAGGCCGTTCACGACAATCAAGCCGAACCGCGGGATTGCATATGTCCGGGCGAAATGCCCGTGCGCGGAACTTAAGGTGACTTGCAACCCGAAGCACGGCTCCTGCAAAGCTGGAACGCGCTATGTCCCGGTCGAGCTCCTTGACGTTGCGGGACTGGTTCCGGGCGCGCATGAGGGGCGCGGGCTTGGCAACCAGTTCCTCACCGACCTTGCAAGGGCGGACTGTTTGATTCACGTTGTTGACGTCTCCGGAACAACCGATGCGGAAGGGAACCTTACCCGCGGGCACGACCCGGCCGGAGACGTTCGCTTCCTTTCAGAGGAGATAGACTGGTGGTTCGAGGGAATCCTCCAAAAGCATTGGAAGGTTGTTGAAAGAAGGTTGAAAATGGAAAAGGCAATTGACGTTTTTTCCGACATACTTTCCGGCCTGAATATCGGGAGGGACCGGGTTGCGCGGGTTCTGCAGAACTTCTCGCCGAAGGAGGACAGTCTCCTTGAGTTCGCGAAAATACTCCGGAAAGAATCGAAGCCGATAATAATCGCGGCTAACAAGATAGATCTTCCCGATTCCGAGGGGAATTTCGAGAAGCTGAAGAAGGAATTTCCCGAAATCCCGATTGTCCCGGTTTTTTCCGAGGGGGAACTTGCGCTCCGCCAGGCTGCGGCAAGGGGGCTGATAGACTATTCGCCGGGAGCCGGGAAATTCTCAATAATCGGGAAACTCGCACCCGAGCAGGAAAGGGCCCTGGGTGTAATCGGGAAGAAAATCGAGAAATACGCCTCAACCGGGGTCGAGGAGACAATCGAAACTGCTGCTTTCAAGCTCCTTGGGAAAATAGTAGTCTATCCGGTAGAGAACGAGGGGAAATATTCCGACAAGGCGGGAAACATCCTTCCGGACGCGGTCCTGCTCCCGGACGGCTCAACCCCGCCGGAACTTGCGGGGGCAATACACACGGACCTTGCGAAAAACTTCATCTCGGCGGTTAACGCCCGGACGAAAATGAGAATTTCCGCGGAAACCCGACTGAAAAGCGGGGATATCGTGAAGATAGTTTCGGGACGCGGAGCCTAGGCTTTGTAGATGTCCGGTCGTATTGGGCCGAATATGCTTTCGGAAATGAGCCTTTCGAGATTTTTGTTGGTTTCATAGCCAACCCAATTCCTATTCAGCTCATGGGCCGCTGCCTGCACTGTTCCTGACCCTGTGAACGGCGCCAAAACAACATCGCCTTCCTTCGTAAACAGCCTAATGCATCTTCTTGGTATTTCCGGATGAATAGCTTCGGTAAATTCATATCCGTTCGAATCAACTCTTATCATCGCGTCTTCCAAAGGCCAGACATCGGGATGTTCCTCAAGAGGATTCCCTCCCGGAGGCAGGCGATCTTTGCAGAAAAATTGGACGTAGGAATAACCGATTATCCTTCCGTCGAAATACTTCACCTCGGGAATTCCTGCCGTTTTCTGCCATATCACGGTCCAGAAATGTCTTAATCCCAAATCTTCGGCAACTAGCGCAATATCGTTGTGCTTGCGCCAGAGTCTTCCGTCAAATCTCCGGTCGCCGCGGTTGTATTTTGCGTGGTCCCGCAGGTCCGTGTTCAGGGTCACGAATATTCCGCCCGGCTTGAGAGTCCGGAAACATTCGGAGTAGACGGTTCCTAAAAAAGCCAAGTATTCTTCCTTGTCAAGCTTGCCATCCGGCCTGCCTGAATATGGATTGGACGCAAAACACAGCTGAACGGTGCCATCAGGAATCTCGGGCATTTTCTCTGCTGTGTGAAAGTATATACCAGTTATCCCCATGTTAGTGGTAATCAATTTGAATTTAAAAGCTTAGTGTAGGAAAGGCGGCAAGGGCTCGGGGCGGAATATTTTTCCAGGTATCTTAACTCCGGACCTTGAAGACGGGACGCCGGCAACGTGAGACAACACATTGACTTTGCGGGCAAATACTGCTTTTTGAGCAAAGCAGGCTTCGGCAAAATGGTTAAAAACCACCTGGCCTGCCCTCCCAGATATGTGGGAGAAGATAAAACTTCTTTTGGACAGGTATCCTGCTCAGAAAACCGTTGCGCTTGAGATGCTGAAGCGCGGGTTTTCCGTAGGGGAAAAAGGCGGGATATTCTGCAACGGGGTCGAGATTTCCGACTCGAAATTCTCCCGCTCAATCGGAGTTGACAGGCGCGCGGTAACCGCCGCCGAGAAGACGATACTCGGGAATCCGGAGCTGAAGAGGATTTTCTCGAAATTCAAGGCGACTCTCGACCTCTCCGACGTTGCAATCGAGAACAACCTGGGGGTAATCGAGCTCAAGGGGACCGATTCGGCGAAAAACCCGGGCGTCCTTGCGAGGATCACGAAGGAAATTTCCGATTCGGGGGTTTCGATAAGGCAGATTATCGCCGATGACACGGGAATCGTGTCCGACCCGAAGATTGTTGTCGTGACGGACCAGAAGCTTGCAGGAGACCTCCTGACGAAGCTGAAGGCGATTCCTGGAATCTCCGAAGTTGTGATAAAATGATTCTGACAGCGAAGAGAATCCTTGAACTTAACGAAAAGCACAAGCTGATTGAGGGCCTTTCTGAGAGAGAGTTGAAGAATCCGGAAGGGGTCGGGTTCGACCTCCGGGCGGGAGAGGTCTACAAGCTTTCGGGGGAGGGGTTCCTCGGGGTAGCTGAAAGGCGGAGCCCGGAAATCGTCAAGATAGCGGATATCAAGACTGACGGGAACAAGGTTGTTGTAATGGCTCCGGGAGATTATTTCCTTGTGAAGACGGTTGAACAAGTCCACGCCCCTGCCGAGAAGATAGTTGTCGAGGAGGGAAAGCCGCCCGTCCATCTGATGATACATATTTACCCGAGGAGCACGCTGCACCGGTGCGGGGTCTACCTCATGGGAACGAAAACCGACCCGGGATACAAGGGTGAATTGACCTTTGCAATCGCGAACCTTGGAGGCGCGCCGTTCAGGTTCGAACTCGGAGCCCGGATGCTCGGGGTTGTCTTCAAGCAGGCTGTCGGGGATTTGCACAGGGCATATGACGGGCAGTGGAAGGGCGGGCGCGTTTCAACCGGCGGGACTGTTGAGAAGCAGAACTGATTCAGAGGTCATAAACGTTTTTCCTGTGGGCAACCCTAAGAACCAGGATTACCAGTTTCTTTCCGTCAATGTCGGCGATAATCCGGTAGTTGCCGACCCTAAGCTTGTGTGCGCTGTCCCCGACAAGCCGGATGAAATAGTCGAAGGGCCTGAACCGAGCCCGTTCAATTGCCCGGGAAATCCTCTCCCTGTCTTCTCTTGGAAGCTTGCCAAGCTGGTCCCGGGCCCGTTCAGTGAAAAAAACCTCGTACATCAAATACCCAGTCCCTTCCGGACCTTTGAAAAGGGAACGACTTTTCCGGCTCTTGCCTCACGTCTGGCCGAGGCGATTTCCTCCTTTGCTTCCTCGGAAATTTCGGTGACATCCTCTATCAGAGAAAGGATTACCTCCTCATAGCTTTCCTTCTCGGCGAACTTCCTCCTTTTCAGGAGGCTGAGAAGCTGTGGGCTGACCTGTATCGAGGTGACGTTCCTTCTTGCCATGTCGAAACCATAAGAGTCCATGGTTTAAATTTTTTCCCCTTTGTCCGAGAAGAACTTTTGCAGATATAAGCAAGGAGAGAAACTTTCCGATATTCCCTCTACTTGGCTTCGGGCTGAGCGGACGAAGTCGGAAGCCAGAACAGGGTATTTTCTATCTACTTGGCTCTACTTGGCTTCCGGAAACCACAATTTTATCTCAGCTTCGGCTTCCTCGACGGTCCCGGATGCGTGCACAATGTTCTCGACAGCGCGCTTCTCCCCGTTAGCAAGGTCGGGGGAATCTATTGACCAGTCCCCGCGGATTGTCCCCGGGTTCGCGAAAATCGGCACCGTTGCCCCGGCAAGCTTCCTGACATTATCGACAGCGTGGTTTCCCGAGACCACTATCGCGACAACTGGCCCGGAAGAAAGGTACTCGATTAGCCAACCCCTGACAAGGGTCCCTATTTCCAGCAGGTTGTCGGTTCCAAGCGCTTTCTTCATGTCAATCCCGTATTGTGCATAAGTTTTCGCGGTTTTCTCGCCAACGCCCCTTTTCCAGTCCTCGCCGCCGGCATAATGCTTCCCGACAAGCTCCTTCGTTGGGGTGAACATCTTGATGTTGTCAATTGCAAGGCCTGAATCCTCAATGCGGCTGATTACCCTCCCGACAAGCTTCTTCTTGACTCCGTCGGGCTTTACCATTACCAGTGTTCGTTCCATATGCGGAACTGATTCGGAAAAGCTGTTTTTATTCCTTTCCCTTATTATTCCAGAACTCCCCCACGAGCTTCTCAGGGAACGCGCTGGTGACTGTCTTGAGCTCCGGGGGGAAGCATTTTCTGTAGTTTGCCCAAGTATAGCGCTCGTCAAGGAAGACCGCGACCCCCCGGTCGCTTTCTGACCTGATCATCCGCCCGGCCGCCTGGATTGCGCGCGAGATGCCGGGATAAAGGTAGCCGTAATCCCAGCCTCGCCCGAACTTCTTCTGGTAATAGTCGATGAGCGCTTTCGTCTCAAGGGTCGGCTGCTGGAGGGGGAGGCCGACGACAACGACTCCCTTTAGGACGTTCTTCGGGAAATCGACCCCTTCGGATAGGGAGCCGCCCGCGACAGCGAGGAGGACTGCACGTTTTTCCGAGAAGAACTGCCTGAGGAAGTCGGTCTTCTCCTTCTTGTCCATTTCCTGCTTCTCGCTGTAGACCGGCTGGGGGAATTGGATCAGCGCGGAAATCTCGCTTTTCAGTATGTAGGAGGGAAAGAAAACGGCAACGCTTCCGGGAGTTTCCGCAACAACCCGCTCGATTGTCCCGGCAAGCTTCCTGTACTGGTTCTCGCCGCGGGAGGAGAATTTGGTGGTGACTCCCGTTGCAATCACGTTCAGCCTGTTCTCCGGGGGGAATGAGGATTGGAAGCTCTTGACAACTGTTTTCCCCTCGTCAAGCCCGAGGAGCTCGGCATACATCTTGGTCGGGACAAGTGTCCCGCTCATCAGGATTGTCGAGCGCGCCGAGCCTACTATCTCCTTCGAGCCGATTGCGGGGTCGAGGCACCTGTAGGTTATTACTGAGAAGGGCTTGCCGGATTTGGTTTTCCTGACTTTGATTGTCCGGACATAGCCCTCGTCAGGACCGAGCCAGTCCTCGACAAAGGAGGAAAGCGCCCCGGCAGCGCTTTTCCGCTTCTTCCTCCGGATTTCGTCGGAAGCCTCCTTAATCTTCTTGGAAAATGTGTCGGAGTCGCCGAAACAGGATGAAACTATCCCCGTGAAATCCTCCTTTGAAAGCATCGCCTCCCGCTCGTCGCCGACACGGGCCTTTCCGAGCTTCCGGAAGCCAAAGCCAATCTGCTCGACGATTTCCGAAAGGTCGTACTGCCCGAACTCGGCAAGCTCGCGCGAAGCCCGGACAAGCCCGATTTCCGAAAGATTGCTTGAGAGCGTCTCCCGTATCCGTTCGGGGAGGTTGTGCGCCTCGTCAACTATTATCACGGCATCCTCGAAGGTCTTTCCGGTCTTGAAAAGGAAGCTTGCGGCTGAGCGGGGATTGAAGAGGTGGTAATAGTCGCAGACAATGAAATTCGCGGATTTCGCCGCAAGAGCCATCACCTCATACGGGCAGAAAATCTTCGTAAGCTCGACCGCCTCCTCAACGTGAAGGGGCTGCTTCTCGAGAAGGAGCTCCGCAGCCTTTTTCGCTTCTCCGGTTACCTGGCTTTTCCGGAAGGTCCTGTTGTAGAAGGGGCAGATTTCATCCCGTCTGACAGATGCGCAATAGTCGAGAAAGTCCCGCCCGGCAAGCTCCTGGGCGCCCGAAACCTGGCAGAGCCATTTCTTCCCGATGAAATCGGCTGCCGAAATCTTCAGCCCCTGGGCTTTCAACAGCTTCAGCGTTTCAATCGCAATCCGGTGCTGGGAATGCTTCGGGGTCAGGAAGAAGACTGTTCCGCCGGAGGAATCCGCCCATTCGGCTGCGGGGACAAGGGCTGCGGCGGTTTTCCCGATTCCTGTAGGGGCGTGGGCAACGAGGTTTTTCCCTCCGGCAATGCAGGCGGCGACCTCGGCAGCCATTTCCCTCTGGCCCTCGCGGATTCTCGCAAATGGGAACGCCTGGGCTGCCATATGGGAGGAGGGCCCAGCAAGTGTTTAAAATACTGCCCTCGGGAATTTTCCGGAAATATCATGGAAGTCCCGCTCCGGAAGGAAAACTCTTCCGCAATAAAAGAACTCCTGGCTGCGATAGCCGAGGGAAGCCCGAAGAAGATGAAGGATATTGCGAACCACGTCCTGAAGGACGTGCCTTTCACGAGGGACCCCGTCTCGATAAAGATATCGGTAATCTGCTATTCCCTCTCGAAGGTTTTCAACAAGGACTATTACCGGAAGGACGAGATGCGATGGAGGGATTTCGTAATTGACCTCAGGAACGACCTGCGCATCTCCCTCGAGGAGCCGCAGAAGCTTGACGAGGTCCTCGCGGACATCAAGAAGCTCGACGAATCGGTCGGGCGCTTCGTTTCCCAGGTAACCGACAAGGCGCTCAGCAAGAAGGCGTCAACGCTCTACGCATACGGGCTTTCCCTCGGGACCGCGACCAACCTCACCGGGGCGAGCAAATGGGACGTTCTCAAGGAGGTCGGCCAGACGAAGATGAGCGATGAGCAGAAGCAGAGCTTCTCCCTTCTTGAACGGTTCAAGCTTGCAAAGGAGATTCTCGGGGGGGGAGGCGGCTGAAATGGCAAGGGCGGCTCTGAAGGAACTCGTGTGCGATTCCTCAAGCATAATCGCGCTTGCGGAGGTCTGCCTGCTCGAATTGTTTTCGGAATTCACGAAATCCGGGGTGAAATTCTACATACCAATCGGGGTGAGGAAAGAAGTTATTGACACGCCGATTTCGACCAAGTCTTTCCGCCTTGAGGCTGTCAGGATTTCCTCGCTCGCGGAAAGAGGGGACCTTTCGGTCATCGACAAGGAGGAGATTGCGGGAAAGGCGCGGGAAATCGGGGGGCGGGTAATGGCTCTTGCGAACGGCATCTTCCACGCGGAGGGCAGGCCAATCCACCTGATTGACTATGGCGAAGCCGATGCAATAGGCCTTGCCCTTGCAATAGGGTGCGGGACGATCCTTGTTGACGAGAAGACTACGCGGCTGCTGATAGAGGCGCCCCTCACACTCCACGAATCCCTTGAGATGCGGACGGGGAAGAAAATCGGGATATCGAAAGAGAATCTTTCCGAGCTTTCCGCCGCACTTTCCAGCCTTTCGGCAATAAGGTCCGCAGAGCTCGTTGCTGTCGGGTTCACGAACGGCGCGCTGAAGAAAGTCTGCTGTAACGAGAGGGGGCACGACCTCCTTTTCGGAGCGCTCATTGCGGTGAAGGAGAACGGCTGCTCGATTTCGGAGGCTGAAATCGGGGAATATGTAGAGCTCCTTGCTCCGAGGGGTGGCGGCTGAAATGGACGGGGAAAACGTTTACTGGACCGATTCCCTTGCAAGGGAATTTTCCGGGAAGGGGGGGAAGTTCGTAATCAACGACGCGAAAACGCCCTCGGG
This sequence comes from archaeon, assembly GCA_043803745.1. Taxonomy (GTDB): domain Archaea; phylum SpSt-1190; class SpSt-1190; order DYHY01; family DYHY01; genus JBBIPP01. The sequence goes on along the minus strand of JAZDJS010000028.1, from coordinate 4,847 downwards.
AATTGTCCACGTCGGCTCGCTAAGGGGCGTCATAATACACGACGCAATCCGGCGCTCGTTCAGCGCAGCGGGACTCGAAGCTGAATTCTTCTACGAGTTCGATGACATGGACGCTTTCGACAGGATGAACGCAGGATTGCCGCCCGAGTTCGAGGGACATCTCGGCAAGCCGTTCTGCAGGATTCCCTCCCCGGAACAGGGCTATCCGACCTTTGGGAAATGCTATGCTGAAAGATTCGCGCGGCTTTTCCCCATTCTCGGGGCGAAGGCCAGGATATTCTACCTTTCCGAGCTCTATTCGTCCGGGAAACTGAACGGGCAGATAAGGACCGCGTTGGACAATGCGGCGAAAATAAACGAGATAAACGAGAGGGTTTCCGGGGCGAAAAAGGACGAGCTCCCTTTCCAGCCGATCTGCGAAAAGTGCGGGAAGATAGGCTCGACCTCCGCATATGAATGGAGCGGGGAAACGGTGAAATACCGGTGCCTCCCGAACAAGGTCGAATGGGCGAAGGGCTGCGGGCATGAGGGCGCGCTCTCCCCGTTCAACGGGAACGGCAAGCTCCCCTGGAAGGTTGAGTGGGCTGCAAGATGGCCCGTCCTCGGAGTGAATGTCGAGCTTGCGGGAAAGGACCATTATACGAAAACCGGCTCGCGGGCGGTTTCAGACGTCCTTGCTGACGAGGTTTTCGGATATGCGCATCCGTACGGCTTTGGATACGAATTCTTCCTGATAGGGGGAAGGAAGATGTCGACATCGAAGGGGCTCGGGGTTTCGGCTGAGGAATCCGTCCGGCTCATACCCCCCGTGCTTCTTAGGTTCCTCCTCATCAAGACCCGGCCGCGAGCCCAGCTCGACTTCGACCCGTCCGGTTACACGCTCATCAGGCTTTTCGACGAATATGACAAATACGAGCGGATTTACTTCGGGCTTGAACCTGCCGGGAGCGGGGAGGAGAACGTCCGGAGGATTTACGAGCTTTCCCAGGTTTCCGGCGAGGTTCCGGGGGAGATCCCCAAGAACGTTCCCTTCAGCCATGCCGTGACTCTTGCGCAGATTTTCGAGAGGGATTCGGATGCGGTTGAAAAGCTCGGAATCGATTCACCGGAACTGAGGGAGCGCCTTTCCTTTGCGCGGGAATGGGTCGGGCAGGGCTATGCTCCCGAGGAAATAGTTTTCTCGTTCAAGGGGACTCTTCCTGCCGAGGCGAGGAGAATCGGAGCTCCCGCGCGCGCGGCCCTGAGGCTTCTTGCGGATTTCGTTGAGGGGAGCGAACTCGCAAGGATACGGGAAGTTCCCGCGCTTGCCGGATGCAAGCCGGCGGAATTCTTCGAGGCGTTCTATCTCGCGGTTTTCGGGAAGACAAAAGGACCGAGGCTTGCGACCCTTGTGGGATTCATCGATAGGGAGAAACTGGTGAAAAGGCTCAGGGAAGCCTAGTGAAGGAACCCGAAGGCAGCGGACCGTTCCCAGCAAAAACGAGCTCCTCGGTCTTCTGCTTCCTCGAGATTCCGAGGCTCTTGTGCTCCTCCTCGATTTCGCAGGTTATCTTGAAAATCGGCCCGTGCCCGGAACAGATCGGCTCAACTGAAATGCTCTTCCAGATTTCCGTTTTTTCATCCGAGGCAATCAGGACCGTGTCAATGTGGCACGCCCTGTCAAGAACCTCGCCCCCTTTCGTGTTCTTCACTCCGTATTTCCCGGAAAGGTGACTTTCAAGTTTCCTGAGCAGGAGGAGTTCATCCGCTTCCATCTGGGATATCTTACCCCGGACTCCTTTATATACTTACTGGTTAGTGGTTAAATTTATAAGAAAGCTTTTGGTATGCTTGCTATGCCGGCAACCGATTCCTCGAGAGTTTCCTTCGACGCGTTCAGGGAGTCTGAGGAAGCCAGGATTCCCGTTGCCGGGGAATTGACGGGCAGGGTGGATGTTGCGTATGTCCGTGAGGTGCGCAATATCGACCCGGAAAGAAAGAACCATCCGGCTTTCCTCTATGATGTTGTTGCCTCCTGGGGCCGGGAGGTTCCCTGAACATGGGCCTGGCAAGAGACGCGATTAACCGGATGCAGGACAACCTCATCCGGGAAACTATGGACCCGATTGGCTGGGAAGGACTTCTCAGCAAAATCTATCTGAGGCCCGTTCTGTTCGAGTTCCTTGACCTTGGGAATTTCGAGGCTGCTTTCGAAGCTTTGCCGGATATCCTGGGGAAATACGAGGTGCGCTCCGCGCTAAGCAGCGTCTGGAACACTGGCGGGGCTTATGTTGAGCTTGCCGAACCTTATGGAAACGCAAAGGGAAAGTGCGATTTCCAGTTTCCCCGGGCAGGAGCTGGGGATTTGACTGGGAAAGGTCGCATAAAATACTGCGAACTCGTGCGGAAAACCGCCCAGGATGCAGTTTACAGCGCTTTCAGGAATGCGTTCCAGCAGCGACAAGGCTAATGCCGTTTCATGAGGGGGAAAATCCTTTAAAAACCCGGAGCGCCTCCGGCAATTCGAAGGAGTGATGCCGTCAGCAGACAAACGCGCTAAAACAAAGACCACATATGGATTCTGTTCTTGGATACAAAACGCCTTGGGAGGGTGTTAAGGATTTTTTCATTGGAAAAAGGATTTCTATTGAGCATGCGCTCGGGGAGCGCCTCCGGAAGACTATCGCGCTCGCGGTCTTCTCGTCCGATGCCCTTTCCTCGACTGCATATGCAACAGAAGCAATATTGCTAGTCCTTCTTGCCGGAGGGGTCGCGGCGCTCAAGCTTTCCCTGCCGATTTCCCTTGCAATCGCCGCCCTGATGCTTGTCGTCGGGTTCTCATATTTCCAGACCGTCCACACATATCCGAACGGCGGGGGGTCTTATGTCGTCTCAAGGGAGAACCTTGGCGCGCTTCCGGGCCTTTTCGCGGCTGGTGCGCTCCTCGTCGACTATGTCCTGACTGTTTCCGTAAGCGTCTCAGCGGGTGTTGCCGCGCTTATCTCGGCGTTCCCGATTGTTTCCCCCCTGAGAATCGAGCTTGTCGTTGCGATAATATTCTTCATCGGCTGGATGAATCTCCGGGGCGTCAAGGAAAGCGGAACCTTCTTCGCAATACCGACCTATTCATTCGTTTTCGCGGTTTTTTCCCTGCTTGCCGCCGGATTCTACAAATATCTGACTGGGCAGATCGTCCCCCTTCCTGCGCCTGCAGAGGCCCTTGCCCTGACTGGGCCGATAACACTTTTCCTGATCCTCCGCGCGTTCGCGGGGGGCTGCACGGCGCTCACGGGAATCGAGGCGATTTCTAACGGGATACCTGCCTTCAAGCCGCCTGAAAGCGAGAACGCCGGAAAGACCCTTATTGCAATGGTCCTTCTCCTCTCGTCAATGTTCCTCGGGATTTCCTTCCTTGCGAAAGCATACGGAATTGTCGCACTTGAGGGCGCGAATACGACCGTCCTGTCCCAGATTGGCGGAGCCGTTTTCGGCAAGGGCCTGTTCTTCTATTTCATGCAGCTGACGACCTTCCTGATCCTTTCCGTTGCAGCGAACACCTCCTTTGCGGATTTCCCGAGGCTGTCCTCCCTTGCTGCGCGGGACGGCTATCTTCCCTCCAAGCTTGCATATGTCGGGCGAAGGCTCGTTTTCAGCAACGGCATAATCCTCCTTACCTTTGCGGCATCCCTTGTAGCAATTGCCTTCGGCGCAAGGGAACAGAGGATGCTCCCCCTCTACGCAGTCGGGGTTTTCCTCTCGTTCACCCTTTCCCAGCTCGGGATGGTCATACATTGGGTCCGGGAGAGGAAGAAACTCCCGATTTTCGAGCGGGAAAAGTTCCGGAAATCCGCGGAATTCGCCTTCCATCTGCTTGTGAATTCGACTGGCGCGCTTGTCACCTTCGTGGTTTTCCTTATCCTGCTCGTCACAAAATTCGCCCAGGGGGCTTGGATTGCATTTGTCGCAATCCCTTCCCTAGTCGGGGTTTTCCTCTGGACGAAAAGCGCGAGGAGAAAGGTTTTCTATTAGGCCCTCCCCGAACGACTAAATAACCACTTGAAAATAGTCAATATTTATAAATCGGACGTATATCAATTCCCTTGAATGGGACGTTCCACAGCGGGAAAGCCAAGGCTCCACTACGCGCAGGAGAATGTCGACTGCCTAATAGACCAACTTGGCAGGCTTCCAGTGGGTCAATACGGAGACTTTTCCGATTCCGAAATATTCGACGGCGTTGTGTCAAGCCTGATAGGTATAAAGCCCGTTTTTATTTTCGGCGACGGAGACCCTGTAGAAAACTGCGAACGGCTCAACTATGTCAATTTGGTCGTAAAATCGCATGATGCATGGAGGAATAAGCTCGCGGTCGCCCGGGTGAATTCCTTTGAAACGCTAATCAACCTCGAAAGCGCGAGGGAAGTCATGAGGCAGAACGCATCGCTTTTTCGCTACGAATCGAGTTGGGATTCCGCGCGGATTGTCGAAGAGGTTGAAAAGCAGACCCAAAGCCTGGTCAAACAGCCCGAAGACGCAATCCTGAGAATGGGCTTTCTTCTCGGCTTCGCCCCGGAAGCAGTCCGGAATTTCGCGCAAGCAAATGCCAATAGAGGACGCGGCAGCGAAGTCGCCGAATACGGAACCGGCGTTTACATCTCCGGATTCAGTTTCGGACACTGCCCTGAGGACGTTGCCCGGGACTTTGAGCAATCCGTCAGGCAAGTTTTCGAAGAAAGCGGCCTCCGCGGGTTCCTCGACAAGCGGGAGAAAGAGGCGGATGCATATAGGAAAGTTGCGCGAGAGACTGAGAACGCGAGAGAGGCGGCCGAGTACGAGGCGCGCCTTGCACGGCTCAAGGATTCGGCAAC
>JAZDJS010000027.1:0-18031 GCA_043803745.1 archaeon | reverse complement strand
AAATCTACCAGCTATACTGGAAAGAATAAACAAGGTCAAAGAGCATAGACAAAAAAGCAAACGTGGCGCAACCCTGAAACTAGCGCAGACTCCTTATCTCTTTGGAGAGATACGCCAGCCTAAAAGCAAATACTTGTTGATACCCTTAGTTTCTTCAGAAAAACGGGAATACATCCCAATGGCGTTTATGGAAAAGGGAGAAATCGCTAACAATTCGTGTGCAACGGTAGAAGGTTTGAGCGTATTTCAATTTGGAGTGCTTACATCGAGAATGCATATGACTTGGATGAGCCAAATAGGTGGACGACTTGAAGGGCGATTCAGATACTCGAATGATGTCATTTACAACACCTTTCCTTGGCCGGAACCTAGCGCGACCTCAAAGAAAAAAATTGAAACGCTGGTGGGTGAATTGCTTGCTGAAAGAAAGAGTCATTTAGACAAAGGAGAAACTTATGCCGGGTTATATGATCCTTTAAGAATGCCGAAAACATTGAGAACTTTGCACACAAAACTTGATAGGGAGATTGAGAAACTTTACACGAAAAAAAGTCTAAAGACAGATCTGGAGCGTCTTGAAATATTATTCGAACTTTACACTAAATACACAAACAAGAACCAAACACTCGTTCAGCCAAACTAAACGTGTCCTATCATTTTCCATCTGACTACTGCGCCCTTGAGCCTCTTTTTGCGAAGATAGGGCCGGCATCGCGGCACCTTGTGCTTCAGCGAATAGACCAAATTATCCGCCATATAGCGATACATATCCAGAATTTCGAGATTGACGACCAGCTTATTGGCAAACGAGTCAGGATATATGCTCTCCAACTCCTTCACATGAATTTCCTCAAACACAAAGACAATATCGGCCCAATTCCAGAGATCGCCGTTCATTTGAGTGGTTTTGTCGGTGTTTTTGCAAAACAGCCCTGCCGACCGGGTTTCATACGTGCGAGAAAATATGACCTCGGCAGTCTTGCTTCGTCGAACATTTTCGCTACATACAAAAAGTATCTTTTGCATTTATTATAACGGCGCTTCAAATAAATATTGATTTTGTTTTTCAGAACGAGTGGATTGCACGTTGGGACTGTAAGGCCGCCCCGTACCGTCATCTATCTATAGGGTTTAAGGGACCCCCACCCCGGAGCAATTACCCGGCCAAGGTCAAGCAGTTCCTCATATGGACGTAGGGAGTCTATTTTCAGTCTCACTAATCCGATACGTTTTCTTTGCTTTCCGGGCCAAACCGAGCTCCCTACTTTCAAGTGTTCCTGCCCTGATTAAAACTTCCAGAGGCCTGATACCTTCTATGGCAAGCGCAGGAGTTTTTGTGGTAAAGACAGGTGATTGGAACGGATTATTCAATGTTTTAGAAGCGACCAAAGGCCCCATACAGATAATAGGCGAAAATGGCTCAGGAAAAACCAGAACTTACGAACTTCTTGAAAACAACGATAAAAGTCGGTGGTATACCTATTCCACGTGTAACGGAACAATCGAAGAGTTTGAAGCGGGTCTAATTGAGGACGATCCTACGGGCGTTCCAGAAATTGTTGAAAAAACAGAGTTGATGGAAACAAACGCACCAAAACGCAAGGAAAGGGTTGTGGTTTTTGACAACGCAATGCTTTATCCTAGAACAACAAAGGCCGTCTTGAAAGCAAGCAAGACTTCAAAATATCGGGCGATTGCAATCACAACTAAGCCACTCCTTGACGGGATAATAACTGTGATAATAAAGTGAAAGAGCACCTCTTATTTGTTTGCTCTAGTAATATAGATCGAAGCCCGGCAGTAGCTGAGCTTTTCGCCAATAGCGAGCGATTTGAGGCAAAATCGGCAGGAATTCATTCTCATGCAAAAACAATCCTTTCCGGAGAGCTGCTTTCTTGGGCAGACCGAGTTTTTGTAATGGAAGGTTGGCACAGAGAAAGAATTCTAATTACCTTTCCAGGGATATCAAAGAGAAAAATGCAAATCCTGGACGTTCCGAGTTACTTTCAAAGAAACGATCCTGAGTTGATTCCCTTCCTTCTGAAACGACTGGGACGGTTTGCGATTTATCCTTGAGAGCCCTAACGGGCTCATTGGCGCATCTATCCCTCCGGTTTTAGCGACCAGGGGCGGGGTTAGCCACAAATGTATTTATTTGTCGCGATTGTCGTCAAATCTATGGTCACGAAACTAGACAATAATGCAGTCAGTATGGCTGGCGAATTCTATGCCATGTCACGATTGTTCTTAGAAGGGTATGAAGCGGCCCTTACACTGGGGCGCGCCAAAGGAGTGGATATTCTAGTCTATAATCCAAGAAATAGCAAGCAATTCAAAGTTGAAGTCAAAACCACTAAAACGCTAAAGAACGAGTCCTTGTTTGATGGGGCAAATCTACACTGGCTGCTGAATGTCAAACACGAAACGCCCGACACCGGTTTGATTTTCTGCTTCGTTTATACTGACCTCAAAGTATCGCCAAAGACATATAGACTTTTCTTCGTTCCCGCCAGAAGGGTGGCGAACTATTGCAAATGGGAACACCAACATTGGCTAACTGCGTACCACAAGAAGCCGGTTAAAGATAGTGAAATGCGGGTGTTCAGAGTAAAGGCAATTGGCGATACTAACGGTTATGAGGATAATTTCGCAATATTCGAATAAAATCGATTAATTCTCTCGCCCTGACTTAAGGTTAAGCCCGGCCCCTCACGCCCCTTCTTGCGGACATATGCCCGCTAACTCCCGCACAGGAATCTCCTCCGGAGCGTCAACGACGTCCCAAGCAAGGCGAGGGGAAACACGAAGACAATATCGGCCCAGTTCCAGAGCTCGCCGCTCATCTCCGCAGTCTTGTCGGCTTGCTCGCCCCTTTAAACCCAGCCCCGCTTCCTAAAGTAGACCAGGGAGGCAAGGGCAAGAGCGCAGGAAATTGCGAGGACCATCATCGCCCCGCCAGGGGAATTGGCCAGGGGAATAAGCAGGTTCATCCCGAAGAAGTTGAAGAAGGTTGCGGGTATCGAGATAAGTATCGTCACGATTGTCAGGAGCTTCATAACCTCGTTCAAGTTGTTCGAGATTATCGAGACATAGGCGTCCATGGTGTTGCTGAGAATCGAGCTGTAGATTGCGGTCTCGTCAAGGGCCTGGTTGATTTCGCTTATCGCGTCCTCCAGAATCTCGTCTTCCGCCTTGTCAACCGAAAAAACGTGCCCCCCGTCAATCCGCTCAAGTATCTTCTTGTTCGCGATTAGCGCCTTGTTGAAATATACCAGCTCCTTTTGGATTTTCAGGAGACGGATCACTTCCTTGTTCTTCAGGGCAAAGCGCACGTCGTTTTCAAGGCGGTCGACCTCCTTGTCAATCCTGTCGAGGCGCTTGTTGAACTCCTTTCCTATTACCGAAAGCGCCTTTATCACGAGCCCCTTTTTCTTTGCAAGGAGATAGGGTCTTTTTTTGAGCACAGTGTCGAAGATTCCTGTCTTTCTAAGGGAGACTGTGAAAACCTTGTCCTTGGAAAGTATGAACGCGAGGGGTATTGTCGAGGATTCCATTTCGACAGGCGCAGGCCTCGGAACTTTCACAAGAATCAGGGTTAGCCCGTTCTCGGTTTCAATCCTCGGATGCTCGTCCTCGTCAAGAGCCGCCTTTGCAAAGCTGAGGGGAATGCCGAACTCCTCCTCAACAAACTCCATTTCCGCGACAGTTGGGAGCCCCAGGCGTATCCAGTCCGCCTTGGCAAGGCTTTTCGCCGGGACGACAAGCCCGGTCCTTTTGTCGAAGGAGAACGATTCTATCATTTCCGGTCCGAGTTGCCCCGGGCGAATAAAAAGGTACTGCCTCCGGGGAAAAGGGCGGAATCTTGCCTCGTTCGGGACGTGGATGACTCTGCTTTTGGGAAAACTACTTGCCAAACAACAAGCGCTTTCACTGAACCGGGAGTTTCCGCCCTTATCCGGAAAGGAAAACGAGCATCCGGTGCAGAGCCCAGCTGACTTCAGTTGAATCGTTCGGGGAGATTCTCTCGGCAACCTCGCCTATCCAGCCAGGCTCAGCCTCATCCGTTGGAGACGCCCCCTTGATGCGCGTCCCGGGATGTTCCTTCTTGAAGAACTCGAGCATTCCCCTGATTTCGCGTCCGTCATTTACCTGGCTGTCGTCAATGATTCCCGCCCAGCCCTCCCTTGCCGAATACGCGAAATCGAGGCTGCTTTCCCCGGAAAAGATTTTCACGAGCAGGAGGGCTGTCGGGTCTCTCCGCAGCGTTTCGTTTGAAAGCACGATTATGTCCGCGGCCGCATACCCCCTGTTTTCTTCAAGGAAAAGGTCGTTTTCCTCTGGATACTCTTGGGTCCCGAGGATTTCCTGGACTGCATAAAAGACATCCTTTGTCGAGACGGCTCCCGTGAGGTTCCGGCTCGGGCTTTTCGGAACGAAAATCAGAAGGGGAACTTTGAAGGTCTCGCGGCCCACATATCCGTGGCCAAACACGCCCGTTTCGGTATCAAGGACCTCTCCGTGCTCCGAAAGGAAGATAATCACGGTTTTTTCGGCAAGGCCGAGTTCTTCGATGTTCTTGAGGAAAATCCCCAGCTCCTCGTCGGTTCTCTGAAGTATTCCGTCATATTTCGCGACAACATTCTCCAAATCCCGGGAAGTCACGAGGAACTCCTTCGTGTCCGTGTACGGAAAGTTCTCAACGGCCCTGAAGCCCCCGCTCTCGAAGGGAATGAACTGCGTGTAGGACCAGGATAGCGACAGGTTGTTCACAATCCCGTCATATTCCGGGTCGAAATGATCTTCTCCGGGACCGTGGTAAGGGTCGTGAAGGGAATAGCTCTGCAGGAAGAGAAAGAACGGCTTTTCCCGGTTCCGTTCCCTGAGCCAGTCAGTTGCCTTGCCAACAGTTTTGCCAAAGCACTTGTTGCAGCCCCCATAATAGGCGGAGGAAAACCCCACTTCCCGGAGTTCCTCATAGGTGAGCGTTGCCCCAACAAAAGCGGCGGTTTCGTAGCCAGCCGCATTCAGTTTTTCGGGAAGGAATTCAAGCGGACGATTCGACGGAGAATTGTTAATTCCCGCCGTGCGTATGAAATTCTCGCCAACCCTCCCGTGCTCCGAAAGATGAAGCCCCGTAAAGAGGGAATAGTCGGAGGGCTCGGTGAACTGGGTGGAGGAGAACGCCTCCGGAAAGACCGCGCTTCTTTTCGCAAGCGCGTCAAGGTTCGGAGTGGTGTTCCTGAAATAGCCGAGATAGCCCGCGTGGTCCCTGTTGAAGCAATCGAACTCGATTATTATGACGTTGCATCCGGGACAGGTCGGGTAGGGTTGCGGAGTGGCTGTTTGCGGAAGCAGGAAGAGCAGGGCTGCTGCGGCAACAGCGAGAAGGAGGACCGCCAAAAAAGAGAACAGCGCGAACCCTTTCAGCCGCATTTCAGTTTCCTGGGGAACGCCCGCCTTTTTACACTTTCTGCATCAACTTCTGGTTCGCGAAGTGGGAAAAGTATTAATTCGGGGCGCGGCGTTTCCCTCAGCCAATGGAACTGTTCGGAAGGAAAATAACAAAGGGGTTCACGATGGCCCTGGTCGGTTTCGCAATGATTCTCTATTCAGCCGGAAACTATCTATTCCGGACCGGGAATCAAAGCCCCGCAATAGGGACTATCGGGCTCGTTTCCGTTGCAGTCGGAATGGCAATTGAAAAGAGAGAAACCCCCGGTGAAAAGAAAAAATCAGGGAAGCGAAAGAAAGCTTAGGAGTTCTTCGCAGCGAGCTTGATGTCCTCGCGGGTGACCGTCTTCCTTCCGGCGTGCCTCGCATATTCAAGCGCGCGGATTGCGACGTTTTTCCCGATTTCCCCAAGAACCTCGCCCAAGGCAAGTGCGGCATCGTCCGAAACGCGGTCTGCCCCGGCGGTTTTGATTATCCTTCTCATTGGCGCTATTGCAATATCCATTTTCCTTTTTTCAGCTCCTTTTCTGGCTGAATAAGCCCCATTTTTAACCATTTTGCCCAATTCAACCAATTTTAGGCCATTTCAGCCAAGAACGGACATTTTCAATCCCTGCACGCGAAGCAGTGAACCTCTCCGAGAAATCTCGGAGGCCTGACCTTATTCAAATTGTTCAGAGAGCGAGCAGAATTTTCCTATTTAGCAGTCTCAGGGCCTTTCTGGTCATAGTATTTCGCGCCCTTCACCTTGCCATAAGGGACTTTCGCCTTCGATTTGGTTTCAGCGAAGATAATCTGGCAGACCCGCTCCCCCGGATAGAGCTTGATTGGGAAATTCGTAAGGTTGTATATCTCAAGGGTCTGGATGCCATAGCTTCCCGGCTGAATGAAGCTTGCGGTAACGTGGACCGCGACCCCAATCCGCGCATAGCTTGACCTGCCCTCAATGAAGCCGACCATTTTGTCGGAAATCCCGACCTTCTCCCTTGTCGTCGCAAGGACAAGCTCGTGCGGAAGGAGGAGGAAGAACTCCCCGCCCCCGACATTGATCAGTTCGCTGAGCTTTTCGAGCGCCTTTGGGTTCCTTACGTCGATTTCCGAATCCCGGACGTTCCGGAAAACCCGGAAAACGTTCCCAAGGGTGCAGTCAACAGAGCCCGGCCCGACATGCTTCGGGTTGAACGGCTCAATCCTAATCGTTTTCCCCTTGATTGCCCTCAGGATGTCCCTGTCTGAAAAGAACGCCATTGCTCCGAAATTGGGAAGGGATTAATATAAAAAAGAACTGTTTTTAGCCAAAATGTTCGGAAGATTGGCAAAGCCGGAAGTTGTCGGATTCGGTCACATACTTTACGACCTGAGATGCTATGTCGAGAACTTTCCCAAGCCGGACAAGACGAGTTTCGTCCGCGGGAAAATGAAGGGCTCCGTCGGGGGGAGCGCGACGAACGTTGTTTGCAACCTTGCCAAGCTCGGGAAAAAGACAGCAATCCTCGGGAAGGTCGGTTTTGACGAGAACGGGGAATTCGCCCTGAGAAGCCTGAGGAAGCTCGGAGTCGAGACGTCCGGGGTGAAGATAGACCAAAAGCATCCGACGGGGCTTTCTATAGTTGTCATTGACAAGAAAGGCCAGCCGGCAGTTGTTGAAATGCTCGGCGCCAACGAAAGAATCGAGCCTCGCGAAATTTCCTTTTCGCTGATCAATTCCGCTAAAATAGTCCACCTTACCGGCGCACCAGTCAGGCGGCTTGAGGAGGTTTCCGAATATGCGAAATCGCTGGGAAAGACAGTTGCTTTCGACCCGGGAAGGTCGATTTCCCGGCTTGGATACAAGGCCCTTGAGAAAACCTTGAGGAACTCGGACATCCTGATAATAAACCGCAAGGAGGCTGCCGAGCTCGGGGGTCCCGACCGGCTGAAAAAGCTCCTTCCAGACAAGACAATCGTGATCAAGGGCGGGAAGAAGCCGACAATACTCTACGACCCGAAGGATTGCGCATTCCTGGAAATCGGGACATATCCTGTCGCTGTCAGGGACACCCTCGGCTCCGGGGATGCGTTTTCAGCGGGATTCATTGCAAAGCTCCTTGAGGGCGAGCCAATCTGGCAGGCGGTTTCCTATGCGAACGCCTGCGGAGCGCTCAAGGCAACGCGGGAAGGCGCTGACGGGCTCCCGCACAGGGATGAAGTTGATGACTTTTACCGCAAGCACAGGGGAAAAGTCAGGATTGTCTGCCGGAAAAAGGCCAAGTTGGGGGGCTTTTGATTATGAAACGAAGAATTGCCAGAAAGGAACAAAAGGGAAAAACAGGCGGGCCGCTGATGACCCCCGGAAAATTCGCCGGACTCTCCCGGATTGCGCGCGGCGGCTTCTTCAGGGTTCTTGCAATTGACCATCGGGATTCAATCAAGAAGCTGATCAATCCCGCTGTTCCAGGCGAAGTTCCCCAGGAGAAAATCGTTTCGGCAAAGCAGAAGATAATCTCAATCCTCCGGCCAGAGGCAAACGCGTTCATCCTCGACCCTGAGACAATCCTCTTCCAGTCAATCTACCAAGGGCTCCCCTCCGACCGGGGGATAATGGCTTCCCTTGAACGGACCGGCTATCTCGAGTCAAAAACGGGAAGGACAACCCGGCTGATACCCGACTGGAGCGTCAAGAAAATCAAGCGGTGCGGAGCTGACGGGGTGAAGCTTTTCATTTTCTACAACCCGGACTATCGGGCATCGGCAAGGCGGGCGGAAAGCCTCATCAAAAAAACCGCAAGGGAATGCAGGAAGGAAGACATACTTTTCCTTGTCGAGCCTCTTGCATACAGCCTCGAACTTCCGAAAGACTCTCCGGAATTCGCGAAAATCCGGCCAGAGCTGATTATACGGAGCGCCGAACGGCTTTCCCGACTGGGAATTGACATACTTAAGACGGATTTCCCGGATGACCTGAAATATGAGCCTGACAAGGAGAAGGCCCTTTCCAACGCCCGAGCGCTCGACGCCGCAAGCAAAGTGCCTTGGGTTCTCCTTTCGCAGGGAACGCCCTTCCAGCAGTTTCGCCAGGAGCTTTTCCTTGCCTGCAAGGCTGGCGCAAGCGGCTATGTTGCAGGGCGCGCGATATGGCAGGAGGCTTTCGTTTCCTCGGATTTCGAGGGTTTCCTTCGGAACGAATCGACCGCCCGGATGCGCGAGCTTAACAACACAGTCCTAGCGAACGCAACCCCGGTCACGAAGCGGATTTCCGTTGCGCCCGGAGATTTCGAGGGCTTCTACCGGAAATACTGATTCTCTTTTCAGAGCTCGAACTCGTCAATGAACTGGAGGATTGACCGGTACTTCTCAAGGTAGCGGAAGCCCCTGTCGGTCAGGGTCACGAAGCGCCGGCCCTTTGCATCGGCAACCTCCTTCACGAATCCCTTCGAAACAAGCTCGGAATAATATTCTGAAAAGCTTTTCGGCGAAACGTTGGATTTTCGGAGGAGCGGAGTAGGCTTTATAGAATTCCCGTTCTCCCTGACAAGCGAAAGGATTCCGAATATTATTTCCAAACGGTCCCTCTTTCTTGTCCTTGTCTCGTCTGCTATCATCTGGAAATCAGCCTTTATTCATTCCCGGAAGCCGTGAGTAAATGTAGATGAACAAAAGGAGGGAAAGCGCCTGGACAACCGGCCTTATCAAGAAATGAATTCTCAATGAGGGGCTTGTGAGGAGGATGTTGACTATCCAGAAGACTAGGACAAGCTCGTAAACTACCCGCATTTTCCCGACCTTTCCAGCCTTCGCTATGGCTGGGCGGGGAAGCAAAACCAGGGCGCTTATCAGGAGCGCAGCCTGGATGTATGCAAGGAAGAATGGCGTGTGCACAAGGAACGCAATAACTGACAGCGCAACTGCGCAGACGTGTGCAAGAATTAGGATGACAGTTGCCCCGCGCGTTCTGCCCTTTTCGCTTTTCTTCCGAAGGGAGCCAATCACAAGATAGAAAACCGCAATTGTGCCAAAGTAGCCCATCGGGAGTATGAACAGGAGGGGCAGCAGGTGCGAGCGGAAGAAGAACCTCTCCGAAACGAAGGAGAATTCAAAGGCAGTGAAAAGGAAAATGGAAAGATAGGACAGGCCGAAGAAGAGGAACGCGTTCCTGAAATGGCCAATCCCGCTGTGCCTTGTGAGCTCATAGAGCTCCCTTGTCCTGAAATATATCAGGAAGCAGAATAGCAGGACTGCGCAGGTGTAGAAAGTGTCCCATGCGAAAAAGAAAAATGGTGGCGGAGGTCCGGGCATTTCATCCCAATCAGGCAATTTTCCTTATAAAAACTTGTGGACCTCCCGTACACCTTGTTTATAACGGAAAGCGGGCAACTCAACCGGGAAAATCATGACCGCAGAGCAGAAAACACGCCAGCCAATACTCCGCCTTGAGCGGGTTTGGAAAGCCTACAGGATGGGCGAGACTGAGCTTAACGCCCTGCGGGAAATAAGCCTTGAAATAATGAAGGGGGAGTTTGTTTCAATAATCGGGGCTTCCGGAAGCGGGAAATCAACCCTGATGAACTTGATGGGCTGCCTTGACCTCCCTTCCCGGGGAAGCATCTATCTCAAGGGGAAAGACATCAGCACCCTGGGCGAATCCGAGCTTGCGGCTTTCCGAGGGAAGACAATCGGCTTTGTTTTCCAACAATACAACCTTATACATTCAATGTCCGCCTTGGAAAACGTCCTTTTGCCCCTTGAATTCCAGGAGGCTGCTGCCGGCATTGCGGACAAGCGGGCGAGGGAAGTCCTGGGCCTTGTGGGGCTTTCGGACCGCCTCGGGAACAGGCCTTCGCAGCTTTCGGGCGGACAGCAGCAGAGGGTCTCTGTTGCAAGGAGCCTTGCGAACGACCCCGAGATAATCCTCGCAGACGAGCCGACCGGCGCCCTTGACAGCGCAACGGGACGGGATATCTTGGAGCTCCTTAGGCGGCTCTGGAAGGAGCAGGGAAAGACCGTGATACTGGTTACACATGACATCAGCCTTGCGAAATATGCTGAGAAGATAATCGAGCTGAAGGACGGAAAAATAATACGAAGACTGGAGAACAGCTGAGAAAAGGAAGAAGGAGAACCGATTGGAAATGAAAAATGCAAAGAAATTCGGAACAACGAAAATCGAGGCGGGGAATAGTGGGAAGGGTGAAAACAGCGGAAAGGATAGAAAGGGCGCTTTTGCTTTCGCGGCAATCACATTCTTGATGCTAGCCGTTTTTTCCGCAGCAATTCCGGCGGCTTTCTCAGTTAGGATGGGCAGCGCGGATGCCTACGGGATAGTTGTCGGTCTCACAAGCCAGACACCGGACCCCGCCGCAGCGGGCCAGCAAGCAGAGATACGGCTTTCAATATTCAACACCGGCGGGAAGGAAATAGAGAACCTTTCAGTCGAGCTTGTCGAGCTTTATCCGATAAAACTACTTGAGGGCACGCAGGCAGTCCAGAACATCGGGACCCTTCAGGGATACCAGGGCACCCTTTCCGGGGAGGATGCGCAGATAGTGAAATACCGTGTGCTCGTTGACAAGGATGCTCCCGCAGGGACATATGAGCTGAATGTGAGATATTCCAACAAAGTGCTTTCCGGGGAGCAGACCCTCGACTTTTCAGTTTCAAGCAAGGAGGGCGTTGAGGTCTCGGCAATAGACAAGACCCTCCTGATTCCGGGAGCGGAAACCCCGATAACATTCACAATAAAAAACGTCGGGAGCGCATCCCTCAAGAACCTCGTTTTCAGCTGGCAGAATTCGGACGGCGCAATACTTCCGCTGGGAAGCGACAACACGAAACACATAAGCTTCCTTGATGTTGGGGAAAGCAGGAACGTTTCATATCTCGTCCTTGCCGACTCGAGCGCTTCGGCAGGGCTATACAAGCTGAACCTTTCAATTTCCTACGACGATTCAACCCAGACAAGCTCCCAGAGGACGATTTCCACAACCGCCGGGATTTACGTCGGAGGAGGGACCGATTTCGATGTTTCGATTTCGGAAAGCTCAGGCGAATCCACCTCGTTCAGCATCGCCAACATAGGGAGCAATCCCGCCTATTCGGTTTCGGTAAGGATTCCATCCCAAAGCGGATGGTCCGTGACCGGATCAAGCTCGGCAATGATAGGGAACCTAAACACAGGGGATTACACTTCGACAAGCTTCGTGCTCTCTTCTTCACGGGCGGCTTCGAACTTCACAGGAGCGCCCCGGGGAAATTTCTCCAGCCAGACCCAGGGGAGCGTCAAAGTCGAGATAGCATATACGGACACGACAGGCGCCCGGCAGATTGTTGAGAAAACTGTGGCTGCCCTGAGCCAGGCTTCTTCCAGTCAGACCGCGCTTTCCTCAGCAGCGGACCAGTTTGTTCCGGGCGTTGGATTTGTCGGGCAGAGGACCAGGCAGCAGCAACAACAGAGCGTTTTCGTGAAATATATGTGGCCCCTGATTGGTTCCGGGGCGGCGATAACTCTCGTTGTCGCCTACCTTTTCTACAGGGCGAAGAAAAAGGACAATCCAGACCTTACGTTGAAGGGGTTTTTCTTCCCGAAAAAAAAGCCCGCGGCCGGACTGAAGGGCGACAGGAAGTAGGCGGGCGCGCTAAAACCGGGAACGTCATTCGGAGAGTGAAACGAGCCAGATGAAACCAGCCAAGTCTTTCAAGCATGCGCTTGACATGGTCCTCCACAGCAAGCTAAGGAGCTGGCTCACGATTCTGGGGATTGTAATCGGGGTCGCGTCAGTTATATCGATAGTTTCCCTTGGCGAAGGAATGCAAAGCACCCTCCAGAACCAGCTTGGCGGGCTCGGGGCCGACCTTGTCACAATAACCCCCGGCGCCTCGAGGGGCGCAAGCTTCCTCGGGTTCGGCGGGCCCCCTCCCGGGGAAGCCTCCGGAGAAGCGAGAATTTTCTCAAGTCAATCTTCTTCCGCAAGCACCAACGTGACTTTGACAAAGTCAGATGTCCAGGTCCTGAAGGGGATAGCGGACCTCGGCATGATAGAAACCGAAATCAGGGGCTCGGTCAAGGCGGTTTATATGGGGAAAAGCGGGACGGTCCAGGTAACCGGCGTTGACCAAAGCGTCTGGTCGAAGATAACGACCAACACCCTTGGCGAAGGAAGGTTCCTGGACTCCGCCGACCAGAACGTAATCGTAATCGGAGGACGGCTTGCGGAATCCTATTTCGACAAGCCAATAGGGCTTAACAAAATGCTAACGCTCGGTACGGGTTCCTACCGGGTTGTCGGGATACTCAACGAGTCAAGCAATTCGGTTTACATGCCTATAAGCGCAGCTTCCCAGATAATCGCCGACAAGGTTTCTGGAGAGTATGACTCTATAATCGTCAAGGTCAGGGACGCCGACAATGTCGATTCGGCGGTCTCGAAAATAAAGGCCCGGCTGATGAATTCAAGGCACGTAACCAACAAGACAATCGACTTTACAGTTTCCTCGAACCAGAACGCCCAGCAGGCCAGAAGCAGCGCAATGAGCTCGGTTCAAACATTCCTCTTGGCGCTTGCCGCGGTTTCCCTGATTGTCGGGGCAATAGGCGTTGCGAACACAATGTTCACCTCAGTTCTCGAGCGCACGAAGGAGATAGGGATAATGAAATCCGTCGGGGCGAGGAACTCGGACATCCTGACGATATTCCTGATGAACGCGGCGCTGATAGGACTCGTCGGCGGCTGCCTTGGAATACTTTTGGGAGTAGTTTTCTCAGGCCTCCTTCCGGCGATAATAGGCGGAACTCCTTTCATCCGCAGCGGCGGGATAATTTCCCTCAAGTCGGTCGCAATGGCGGTCTCGGTCTCGGTCGGGATTCTTGCCGGCATAATCCCCGCATACCAGGCTTCGAAGCTCAAGCCGGTCGATGCGCTCAGGTATGAATAAATGAATGAGCTAACTGGCGGCTTCTAGAGTCTGGCCACCCTTCCGAGGAACTCCCGTTTCTCAGGAGAGCCCATCCCGAGAGTTGCGAGGGCATACCAGGCCCTGCCGAAAACGCGGTTGTCGAACTCTATTGTCTCCGGAAGAGTTTCAGCCATCTTCAAATCATATATTGCCTGTATCTGCCTTGCAGTTTCCCTCCGGGAGACATCCAAATATTCCGGAAGGAGCGAGCCAATCTCGGAAACGACTCCGCTCGCAAGCCCTTCGATGAAAATCTCGTTTTCATTCCCGATCGCGGAATGCGCGAGCATAAGGTGGGAATAGTGCGCGCATTCCTCGGGCGCAGCGTCCCTGTAGAATCTCTGGCTTTGCGGACGGAAATATCCGGACCATATTGCGGGCTCTCTTGAGGCGAAAGTTATTGTCGCGGGATCCGCAGTCCTTTCCAGCCGCCTCTTCGCGCTGCGCTTCTGTATTCCCGCATCTTTTGAGATTATCCCGGCGAGACTGTCAAACCCGCTGTCATCGGGGCAGAAAATTTCCGGCGGCTCAAGAGTTCCAGCCCCAAGATAGTCGGCAACTGCCGGGAAGGTGAGCTCGCAGACTCGCCTGAAGAAAGCCGGGCTTCCCTCCGGGCCGGAATCCTTGGGAAGGAGCGGATAGAACTCGGGCCTTTGCACCTTCGACAAATGCTTTTCAACATATGCGAAGACTTCGGCGTCGTCCACTTTCTTCCAGTAAAGAGTGCCCTCCGCGATTAAAAATCCCCGCCACTCCGGAAAGTGAAAGTCCCGGACAACCCCGAAATCCCTTATAAAGCAAAACGTAATACAATGTATTACCTTTTTAAACCCCCGGAGTCTAGAGCGGGAATGGCTCAACTGAGGAGGGTCTGAGAATGCCTCGGGCATTCATGCTTGATTTCGCAAGGGTTACTGAAGATGCTGCGATTGCCTCCGCCCGCCTTGTCGGCCGCGGGGACCGGCACGAAGCGGACAGGGTTGCTGTCGAGGCAATGCGCGCGCGCCTCAACAAGCTCGAGCTCAGCGGGACAGTCGTTATTGGCGAGGGCGAACGGGACGAGGCGCCGATGCTTTTCATTGGCGAGGTTGTCGGGAACCCGGAGGCGAAGGAGCAGTTCGACATTGCGGTCGACCCCCTGGAATGCACGAACAGCGTCGCGTTCGGCCTCGGGAACGCGATGTCCGTCCTCGTGGTATCTCCGAAGGGAACGCTACTCCACGCTCCCGACCTCTACATGAACAAGATTTCGGTCGGTCCCCTTGCGAAGGATGCGGTCGACCTTGACAAGTCGGTTGAGGCGAACATCCGGGCGGTTGCGAAAGCGTTGGGCAAGCCGGTCAGCGAAGTCACCGTAATCGTCCTTGACCGCCCGCGCCACGAGAGCCTCATCAAGGAAATCCGGAAAACCGGCGCGAGAATACGCCTCATTTCCGACGGCGACATCTCCGGAGCGATTGCGCCAAGCATCGAGAAATCAGGAATAGACCTTCTCCTTGGAATCGGCGCAGCCCCGGAAGGCGTCCTCGCGGCAGCAGCCCTGAAATGCCTCGGAGGCTTCATGCAGGGACGGCTCCAGTACAAGGACGAGGCCCAGCGGGAACGCGCCCGGAAAATGGGAATTTCCAACCTTGACGAAAAAATGAACCTCGACAAGCTTGTCAGGAGCAACGAATGCATCTTCATTGCGACCGGAATAACCGAAGGGCCCTTCCTCGAGGGAGTGAGGTTCGATTCAGGCAAGATAACCACCCAGACAATCATCATGCGCGCGAAAACGAAAACGCTGAGGGTGCTTAACGCGACGCATCTTGCAGGGGATGACGAGCAGAAGGAGGAGAAACGGGAGAAATGAACCAGACGGAGAAAAGCAGGATTCCCGCGGACGTTCCGCAGGAAATGAGGAAGACGTATGAGGGGAATTTCCGAGCTATTACGCACGAGACTGGACGGTTGATGCTCTTTGCCGGGGACCAGAAGATAGAGCACCTGAACGACGATTATTTCGGGGAAAGCAAGGAGGGGAAAATCTCGCCGGAGGACAACGACCCGGAGCACCTTTTCCGGATTGCGAGCAGGGCGACAATCGGATGTTTCGCAACCCAGTACGGGCTGATTTCGCATTATGGGAAGGATTATCCGGGAATAAACTACCTTGTCAAAATGAATTCAAAATCCCATCTTGTCAAGACCGCCCAGAGGGACCCGGAATCAAAGAGCCTGATTGACATTGACGACGTGCTTGCGCTGAAAAAATCCTCGGGCCTGAAGATAGCCGCAGTCGGCTATACTGTTTACCTTGGAAGCGAATTCGAGGCGGAAAACCTTTCCGAAGCGGGAAGGCTTGTTGCAAGCGCCCACAGGAACGGGCTCATTGTAGTGATTTGGTGTTATCCGCGCGGGAAAGCAGTTGCGAATGAGACGGACCCCCATCTTATTGCCGGGGCTACCGGGACAATTGCCTGTCTTGGCGCCGATTTCGTTAAAGTGAGTTTCCCGAAGGTTCCCATTGGGGCTCCGGAGGGAGCGGACCCTTACGAGGCGTTCAAGGAAGCGGTTGTTGCCGCCGGAAGATGCCGGGTAATCTGCGCTGGCGGAGGATCAACTGCCCCGGAAAAATTCTTCGAAAACCTTCACAAGCAGATACACGTCAGCGGAGCGATGGGGAACGCGACCGGACGGAACGTCCACCAGAAGCCGCTTGAGGAAGCGATAAGGTTCTGCAACGGAATTTCCGCAATAACGATAGGCGGCAAGGATGCGCAGTTCGCAATGCGGGTTTACGAGGGGAAAGAGGAGTTTAAGGCATAGCCGAGGTTTGAATTTAAAAAGCGGGGGCGTCGACAATTTGAAAATGACCAAGGGAAACAAGTATCTCGTTCTCAACCTGAAGACATATCCGGAATCAACTGGTGCGCGGGCAGTCGGACTGGCGAAAATGGTCGAGGCAATCCTTGGAACGGAAAAGCCGAAAGGAATTGAAGTAATACTTGCCGCAACAGCCCTTGACCTTTCCCGGGTTGCTGAACAATCGAAGCACGCGAAAGTTTTCGGCCAGCACGTCGACCCAATCGTTCCCGGGAAAAACACCGGGTTCGTCAGCCCGGAGAACCTGAAGGAAGCCGGCGCAGTCGGGACAATACTGAACCATGCGGAGCATCAGATCCCTCTTGAGCAGGTGAAGGTGACTCTTGGGCGGTGCAGGCAGGCCGGGCTGACGACAATTGTATGCGTCAAGAACACCGAGGAAGCGGTCGAGGTTGCAAAGCTCGGGCCTGATTTCATCTCAATCGAATTCCCCGAGCTAATCGGAACGCTCAAGTCGGTTTCGGTCCTCAAGCCCAAGTTCGTCTCGGATGCTGCGGAAGCTGTGAAGCGGGTTTCGAAAGTTCCGGTTCTCTGCGGGGCCGGAGTTGCGGGCGGAAAAGATGTCCGGGCTGCGATTGAGCTCGGAACGGACGGAGTCCTTCTTGCGGCATATTTCGACCTTGCAACGGACAAGAAAGCCGCGCTCCTCGACCTCCTCAGCGGATTTCAATAGTCTTTCCTGACCAGTTGAGCCAAATCGGAATAATCCGGAAGAACCTTGATACCCGCGTCCTTGATTTTTCTGAGCAACGGATTCCTCCACGAAACAATGTCCGTATCCTCGGAAGCAAGATAGATTCCCGGATTCTGCATGCCTTTCCCACTTACTGACTCGCCCAAACGGAACGCAAGGGAAATGGTCGCCCAATCCCCTTCCGATATTTCGCCGTTTGCATCGGGGGGTTTTGCTGAAGGAACCTTCCTAACGACATAGATTTCGGCGCCCGCACCTTCGAATTTTTTCTTGGAGCCCGGCTGGAGTTCGTCATAAGCAGCTTCCGCGCAAAGCAAGGTTGTCCAGTCGTTCGCTATTGCACGCCCAACGGCAACGCGTTTTTTCCTTTCCTTTTTGTTGCCGCCGCTCGGCAAATGCCCCGCGATATTTGCGGGGTCGAAAACAAGCAGGTTGTGCCGGTTCTTGGCAGCATATCCGGAGCAGAGCCTCGGCAAATCGGAATAGTCGACAAACCGCACAGCACCCCCCATCTAAAAAAGTACCACTTTCAAGTTTATAAAGTTTTAGCGGGAACAAACTGAAAAAAGAAGGACTCGCCCCTCAAAAACTCCGGCGCGCCAGGAGCATATGCCGGTCGAGTTTCCTTCCCTGAGAGTTCTTCCGGTTTCCGCACTAATCACGAGCCCCTCCGGGATTTCCCGGAGCAGATGGTCAGCGGGCCTGCCGAAGCGGGTTCCTGCAAGGCCCTTCTCCGGATTGAGGAGGAGCCGGTCGCCCTCGACGGACATTCCGGAGAAATCCCGGAAGAAGGTAAAGTCCGAGGAAATCCCCTCGGAAAGTCCGACTGCAAAGTGAAGGAAGGAAACGAAGACAAGGGAAATTCCGACCGCGAAGAAGAGGAAATCAATCGAAACCTGGGCTGCCCGACTAAATCCGCGAATACGTCCCATAATACCCCTCCGGGGCGTTTTTCTGAAGGGTGAACGGGCTGCCGAGCTGTTTCCCGCCTTCGATGACATGCGCTTCCCCGAGTTCTTCCGCCAGCTTAGGGATCCCCTCCCCGAGCTGGAAATCCGCGGAAAGGGCAAGCAAGCCTCCCGCCGCAAG
>JAZDJS010000026.1:0-71422 GCA_043803745.1 archaeon | reverse complement strand
CGCAACCCCGCTCAGCGCATCGGTTCCGTTGGTTATTGTCGCGAGAATCCAGGTCGAGGAGTTGTATGCGGGGACTGAGACCGTTCCCGCAGTTGGCGCGGTGTTGTCGACTATTATCTGGACGACGTTCATGTTGTCCGCGCGCGTGATTGCGAGGTTGTCTGCGAGGACATGGCCCGCTCCGGACTTCTTTGTAACGCAGATGTCTATGTAGGCAGTTCCTGACGGAGCTGTTCCGTTCGCGTAGACGAACGTCCAGTCTGTGGTTCCAATAACTCTGTTGGAATCTACCGTGAGAAGATTGACATATGACGCATCGGAGAAATTGAGCGTAAGGAAGGCGTAGTCTCCAAGCCCGACACCTTTCAGGTATCCGGTTAGGTTGTAGATTTTTCCGTCAACCGCGCTTACCGCTTTCTGCTGGCAAACCCAGTTCCGAACGGCGGTTGTCGAGCCGTTGACCGATTTTGCCGAGGTTCCTGCGAGCTTGTCCCCTGTCGTAAGGTTCCATGCTCCGTAAATGTGTCCTGTCCAGGATGTCGGGGGGTTCGGCACGGTCCCGGTCTCGAAATCAAGGTTGGAGAACCCCTCGTCCTGCGCAAGGATGTTCCCGGCGTTGTCGGTTGCCCTGCTCTTTATGTAATAGTAGCCGCCGGTCAGCTGGGTCGAGTCAATGTCCTTCGTCCAGGAGGTTGTGCCGGTTGCAGCTGACCATCCGGTCCCGTTGTAAACCTCGACGCTTGCAACGCCTGCATAATTCGGGATATCCTGGGAAGCGCCGCTCGCTGATATCGTTAACTTCCAGTAGGAATTCCTTGCGGGAACTGAGATTGTCGAGTTCGGGGCCGTCAGGTCAGCCTTCGTCGTTGCCGTAGAGGAGTTCGTCTCAGCGCTGGCGCCGTTGATTGTCTGGTGGAAATAATCGTAGCAGTTGCCTGCGGTAACGGAATGACCGTAGGAGGCCGGCGGGCTTGTCAGGAGGACGGACCAGCTCCCGTAGCCGGAGCAACTGTTCCCGGAAAGAGACCCCGACCTTGACCAGATGCGCGTTGTCGAAACGCCGCTGTCGGAATCCGTTCCGTTCGCTATCGTCAACGTGTTCGTGCTTGTCGTGGAATAGGCTCCGCAGGAAACGCTTCCCGTGGCTGGCGCGCTCGTGTCAACCTTGACAATGACCGGCGAGGAATCCGAACAGGCTGGTGGTATTGTTGTCGTTGTCGTTGTCGAGGTTGTTGCGACGGTTGTTGTGGTTGTCGCTGCGCAGGTTGAGCAGCAATAGTCCGAACAGGAGCAGAACCCGCCTCCTTGGCAGGCTGGCGATGCGCAGGATGAGCAGCAGACATATCCGGAGTAATAACAGGTGCAGGGATTCCATGCAGGACCTGACTTGGGGTCGCAACCAGTGCAACCGGAAGCTACTCCTCCGCATAAATAACCGCTCCAAGGATCGTATTGGCATGTCGAGGGCCCCCAGTAACAATCTGCAGCATAAGCAGAGGAGAAAACCGCCAGCGCTGCAAGCAGGGCGAGCGCAAGGATTTTCATTCCGATTTTCCCTCTTTCTTCCATTTTCTCCATCTCACGGATTGGCGTTGTTGCAGGTCGTCACCTTGTATTGATAGCAGCCGGTTGCGACCGATTGCGCGGTTGTCCCGGGTGTCGTTGATACCGAGGAATTCGCGCCGTAGCCCGAGCAGCTTCCGGCGGACAGGGTTCCGGAGCTCCTGAAAAGCGTGTCGTTCTTGATTCCCGATTGGGCGTCGGAGCCCCCGGTCCAGACGACGTTGAACGAGCCGTCGGAGTCCCAGGAATTCGTTGTCGGGGAGGATATTGCTCCGGCGGTTGGCGGGCTTGAATCGCACACAATCGTGTCGGAATTCTGGGTTGTCATATAGTTGGCCGGCGATTCTGCATCGCTGCAGCGGGCATAAACTATCTGGCTTCCTGCGCATCCGTTGAGGGTGAATCCGGTTACTGTGCATGAATACGGTCCGCTGTAGCAGGAGCCTGCGCAGGCAACGCAGGTCTGGGCGCCGACATAGCTCGTGTCATTGTCGACATAGCAGGTTATCGCATACCCGCCGTAGCTGCTGCTCGGCACGTTAGTGACGGCAATCGAATGCCCCCCTTGGACGGTTGTCCCGGCTGCGCCGGAATCAATTGAAACCGCGACTTGTCCGGTATCTATCGTCCCTGCGACAAGGACCGGCCTGAAAACCAGGAAATGTGCCATGACAATCGCGATTGCGAAGGTCACGAGGATTATGTCGTAATTCTCCGAGAATTTCCCGCGCGCAAGGGAAGAAGCCGGCTTTTGAAGTTTTTTCCCTAGAGTGCCGGCAGGACCCCTTTTCATCGGTCAGCCGCTCCCGCGCCGGTTTTTAGGTTTTTCCTCTTATAAACGCCTATTTCCCCGACAATCGGTTCCCTGGAAGAGAAAACCAGCTGGTAATCCTCCAGGCTCCCGTAAATCCGGCTTTCGTAGTAATAGGATGAAATCACGAGCAGGTCCGGACGGGGAGGCGCGCCCTGTTCCGCAACTGAGAAGGGGGTTGTGTCGAAAAAGCGCGAGGCAACCGGGATGCCTGTCTTGATTGAGACCAGAATCGCCTCGGGCGTCCCCCAAATCTCGCCGAGCCCCGGCTCCGCCGAAGCCTCGGCTGCGGAAACTATCCTGTCAAGGGCGGGCGTTGCCGGGCTGAAAAGCCCCGCCCTGAATAGGAGGAATATTGAAAGTGCTGCCAAGGCAATTGAAACCGCTGGCAGGGCGCTTTTTCTCCTGAAACCCCCGGCTGAAATCGACAGGAAGGGGACGAGGAACTGCAGGGTGTTGTTGGAAAGTCCCGGAAGCGCGAGAACCAATATCGCTCCTGAAAAAAGGGAGAGCGCGAGGGGCTTCCGGTCGCCTGAAAAAAGGGAGAGCGCGAAAAGCGGGGCGGAATAGATGAATATCCAGAGGAAATACTGGCTGAGGTTTTCCGCTACGCTGGCTCCCAAAGGCGTACTGGCGAACCGCCCGGAAAGCTGGGAGAACGCCGCCTGGCCGAGGAATTTCCCTCCGGTGGGAAGCGAGAGCAGCAGGAAGGCGATGCCGAGGACGCTTGCGGCAACCGCTGCTGCGCGGATTTTTTCTCCCGGAGATTTCAGCCTTCCGGAAAAAAGGAGCATCGGAAAAATCAGGGTTGCCGCCGAAAACTCCGAGAGGAATGCGCAAATGCTGAATAGGAGGAAAGCCGCCCCCCCGCCCAGCCGCCTCTCGGAAAAATACGCAGCCAGAAGGAAGAGCGAAAGCGGAACCAGGGGGAGGGAAAAGGAGAACCAGTAGAAGGAAGGGAACGCGCAGGAAAATATTGCTGCTGAAAAGGGCCCGCCCAGCCGCCAGATGAAAAAGACCATGAGGACGGAAAGCAGGAGGGAAAGGAGCTTTGCCGAAAGAATCGGCTCAAGGCCGGAAACCTGCCTGAAAACGGCAAGAAGGAAAAGGTGGAGCGGGGGGTGGGCATGGAAGAAATCCGCATATGGGCTTGCCCCGGACTCTATCGAGAGCGCCATTGCAACCGAGATGTTCTCCTCGGCATAATATGTCGGGGAGAGGAAGAACGCTGCGCGAAGGAGGATTGAAATCACTATCAGGGATAGCGCAACTGATTTCATCCTTCCGGAAGGGGCCACGGAAACATCCTGCGTTTCAAGATAAAAAACGTTTTCCTTTTGCCGGTCCGCGGCCTCCTAGGCGGCTCTCAGATCAGCCGAAATAGTTTGAAGCGTAGTGGAGGATGCTTTCCGGCTCAAGCGAGAGGAGCGCGTTCCATTCCGAATAGCAGTTGAAATGGCAGAAACAGGAGGAGGTTCTGGCAAGCCTTGCGAAGTTTTCCGGGGTTGCCCTCGGGGTTGCCCTCGGGGTTGCCCTCGGGGATGCCCTCGGGGAGGCTGCCGGGCCCCTGACGAAACAAGGGGCGATTCTCCCGTCCGGGAATATTATGCAAAAGTTCCTTCCTGCGAAGCAGTTGTGGGGCTTCAGGCTCCTGAGCTTCCGAAGATAGCCCCAGGACATCCGTATCCTCCGGGGATTCCTTCTTTTCTCGGATTCAATCAGGGAAATCGCGTTCTGATAGTTCGGATTCCGGAAAACCGCCTGAGTGTAGCCGATTCCCCCGCCAATTCGGTTGTAGGAATCCCCGTGCATTGGCTGGAAGGCGATCTGGACCCCGAGCTTCCTGGAAAGGGCGATTGCCCGCGCAACCCCCTTGCAGCCGGATGAGAGCGTTGCCGGGGAAAGGACTGCCATTATCGATGTTTTTATCCCCGCCTTTTTCGCCGCGAGAATTCCCTTGACCGCTTTCCTGAACGAACCTTTTCCGCGGACCAGGTCGTTTTCCCGCTCGCCGCTGTCAATTGAAACGCTCAGAAGGTCGGCGCGCCCGAGGCTTTCCAGCTTTTCCGGAACGAGTATTCCGTTGGTGTTGACCGAAACCGCGAGCCCCTTCTCCCTTGCGAAACCGATTATCTCCCCGATATCTTCCCGGAGGAGGGGTTCGCCCCCGGAAAGGTTCCATGAGACCGTCCCCGCCCTCGAAAAGGCGTCAATCATCTCCAGTACTTTTCCGGTCGGAAGCTCCCTGGTGCGCGCGTCCCTCCACGTCCCGCAATAGGCGCATGAAAGGTTGCACTTGAAGTTTATCGTGTGCCCGACGAAAAGGGGGACCGACCTTCCAAGCCTTGAAAGCGCGAGCCCTTTCAGGAATCTGGCGCTCCTGGAAAATCCGCTCACCCGCATTGGCGCGCCCGGAAGTTTATAATGGCTTTCAGGCGGGAACGAGGAAAGCGAAAAGCGCGAGCTGGACGGCAAGCTCTTCCCGGCCGTAGAGTTCTTTCCGGAGGGCCCGGAAATCCCCTGAAGTTGAAGCAACTGAGAAGAGCCTCAGGGCTGAAAATGCGAGGGATGCGGCGGACGGAAGTCCCCTCCAGAAGATTATCGGAAGCGCAAGGAGGGCTGCCGAGAGCGCTATTGCGCCGCCGCGCCCGAGAATTCCGAAAAGGGTTTTTCTCCCGAGCCGGGAATCCTCCCTTTCATGGGCGAGCTGGTGTACCGCTTCGGAAACCGAATAGAAGGAAACTATGAAAACCGAAAACGCAATGAAAAAGGCCCCCGTCTCCTTGAAATAGAGGAAATAGGATTTGGCGAAAACAAGGTAGAACCCGAGAACGTTCAGGAGAAAGTCGGGCCCGGGGATGTTCCGCGCCCTCGGGAAGTCCGCCGAATAGGCGAGGAAAATCAGGAGGATTGCGAGGAGGAGGAAAAAGCATTTCCCGGGAAGGAGGCTCCCCAGGAAGACCGAGGCAATCCCGGGAAGGATCGAGAGGAAGAATGCGGGGGCTTTCCCGCTCAGCCGCCTGACGGAACCGGCGGGATTCCGCTCCCCGGAGATCGAGTCGAAGAAATTGTTGACCGAATATATGGAGGAAAGGGCGAGGAAGGTTGCCGCGAGGTCGAGGGCGAACAAGCGCCAATCCGGGAAGCCCGCGGCTGCGAATGGCGCGAAAGCCAGAGCAAGAATCGGCAGGTGCTCCTTCAGCCTGTAGAAATCCGACAGGGGTTTCGCGCTTGAATAAAGGCTCACTTCGCAAGTCCCCCCCAGTCGGAGAGGTAGTCGAAGGAATCCAAAAGCCCCTTCGGACCGTTTCTGAAAAGGACTGAAAGAATCCTGGGGATGAAGTAGGACGGGCGCAAGTAGAACTCCGCGTATGCGCGCCGCCTTGCTTCGGAAAGCTCGTCAGCTGAAAGCTCGCCCTGCCGTATCGCCGCCCTGCTTATTTCCATTTCGGAAAAGTCCGCATCGGCGGCTATCAGGTTGCCTTTCCGGCACCGCTCGTAGAAAACCGTCCCGGGATATGGCGTTGCGGCGTAAAATTGGGCATAGTCAACCCCGCTTCTTTTCGCAAGGTCGGTCGTTGCCCGGAGAGTCTCCTTCGTTTCTCCCGGGAGGCCGAAAATGAAATGGCCTATCACTTCGAGGCCCGCCCTCTTGGCATCCCTGACGGCGGAGAGCGCCCGCTCGACTGTCGCCCCCTTCCTCGCGTTGTCAAGTATTTTCTGGCTTGCCGACTCTATTCCGAAGGAGACGAGGAAGCATCCGGATTCCCTCATCTCGCGGAAAAGGGCATAGTCGCCGGAATCGACCCGGCTGTTCGCGAACCAGGAGATTTTCAGCTTCCGGGATTTTATTTCCCTGCAGATTTCCCTCACCTGCCGCCTGTCGAACGTGAATTCGTCGGCCCAGAAAAGGAAGTTTTCGATTCCGTATTTCCTCTTGCAAATCTCAATTTCGTCGGCAATTGACCCTGCGGACCGTTTGCGGAAGCTTTTCCCGTAAAATATCGAGGCAACGCAGAACGTGCAGCAATACGGGCATCCGCGGGAGGTGCTGAGTAGCGAGAAGCTCCTTCCGGACAGGGGCATCCTGTATGCTGTGTTGTCAATTGAATCCCTGTCTGGGAAGGGGAGCCTGTCAAGGTTGGAAAGAAATTTCCTCGCCAGGTTTGAGACGGGTCTTCCGTGCCTGCCGGCCTTCCATGCAAGACCGCGGATTTTTCCGGGGGACCCCTTCCCGCGCTTGCCGAGGAAACTGGCAAGCTCGAGGCACGTCTGCTCGGGCTCCCCCCTGACAACGAAATCGACCGAGGGCCTGCAAAGCAATTCCCGCCAGGTTGCGGTCGGGTGGGTTCCGACAAGCGCCGTTTTTGAGGAAAATTTCCTCTTGAGCGTTCCGGCAAACCCGACGTCCGAGTCTATTGTCGGCGTTGAAGTGCTGATTATTGAGAGTTCCGGGCGGAATTCCCCTATTCTTCTCCAAAAGCTCTCCGGGCTCCCGACGTTTGAATCCGCTATCATTGTCCGGTAGCCTGCCTTCCTCAGCACGGCCGAGATGTACATCAGGGTCAGCGGCGGCCAAATCGACCCCCATGCGGATTGCCGGTTCATGCAGCGCCCTTCGCGGACGAAGTTCCCCTGGATGGCGGGGGGATTGACAAGGAGAACTCGCGGCTTCACTTCGGCGCAGTCACCCTCCGGTTCGTCCGAAGCAGACCTTTGCAAGGGTGAGGTTCATGTATTCCGGGTCGAACGCGTCATATTTGAAAACCAGTCTCCCCTGCTGAGTCCGCTCGACGCGCATGTTGCTTTCCGGGAGCCGTCCATAGAAGGTGTAGTTCAGGAAGGGAAGGTCGGATGCAACGGAAATTTCCTGCGACCTCTTCGGAAGGAAACCGAAATCGACGCAGAGCGTGTCTCCCGTTTCGAAGCCTGCCGAAAATCCGGCGCGTTCCTCGGTTGAGTTTACCGACGTGAGCCGCATGGGCTTCTCGGCCATTCTCATTATTTCCGAATAGGACGGCTTGCTCGAGGCGCTGAAGTTCTCAAGTTTCATGCCCTGTCCGTTGACCGTCAGAACCGGGAACGGATAGTGTATTGCGAAAAGGGAGGGGACGCGGGAAGCGACCGAGTTCCTTGAGAGCGCAACCGAATAAATGTCCTCCCTAAAGTCGCTGAAGCTCTTGAACTCGTCAGGGCAAATGAATCTCTGCGGCGGGGAATCGAACGAGATGTCGAAGCACGAATAAAGGGGCGAGATCAGCCGATGCAGGTTGCTCCATGCGTTGGCGCGCGAGAGGGAGCGCCGGGTTTCCGAATAGGCGAACGTCCCGTTCGCTGCCGAGAGGAGCATCTCGGCGCGATATTCCTCCTGAAGGGGGAGAAAATCCCCTTCATACGTCCGGGCCGTTTCGGCCAGGACCTCCTTCCCGAATTGCCCGAACTGGACGTTGTCGCCGAGGCTCATGCTGCACCCGGAAAGAACGGTCAACGAGATTAGCATCGCTGCAAGAATCAGTTTCCCCGGCTTCATCGGCAGCCCCCGCAGGGGTTCGTTAATAAATGTGACGTCTCCTTGTTCTTCGGAAATCCAAGGCGCGCCCGTTCCCCGCTATTTCCTGAATGAGGTGACAAGCGGGCTCAAAAGAATTGAGAGCGTCCGCGGGCTCCCCTTCGACTGCAGGAGAATCTTGAAAAGCCGCGAGGGCCTCAGGTAGAACGCCCTGTGAATTTCCTTTTTCGCGGCCGCGAGCTGGTCAAAGTCGAGGATGCCTTGGTATTTTCTCGGGGATTCGCCGTAAAAGTCCGCGCAGCCCCCCCGCACGCGCCCCTTTTTCGCCGCCTTTGTCCTAGGAAGCGGTATGAAATAGCTCATGTGGAAAAAATCCGGCTCGATTTCGATGAGGAGCTTTTTCGTCAGCTCCAGGTCGCGCCGGGTTTCCCCGGGATATCCCAGCATTATTGCGGCATACGCGAATATTCCGGCCCTCCTCGTTGCCGAGAATGCTTCGCGCGTTTGCCTCGTGGTTATTCCCTTGTTCATTAGCTTCAGAACGCGGTCGCTTCCGGATTCGACCCCGAAAAAAATCATGTTGCATCCCGCGCGCTTCATCAGGGAAAGGATTTCTTCGTCAACCTCGTCAACCCTCCTGAAGCATTGCCACCAGATGCGCTTCCCAATCCCGGTTTCAATCATCCGGTTGCAGAACTCGCAAAGCCACTTCCTTTCAAATCCGAATATGCTGTCATAGAAAAAAGCT
This sequence comes from archaeon, assembly GCA_043803745.1. Lineage (GTDB taxonomy): Archaea > SpSt-1190 > SpSt-1190 > DYHY01 > DYHY01 > JBBIPP01. Next base: position 62,791 of record JAZDJS010000026.1, on the reverse strand, counting down.
CCCTTGACCCCTTTGTCCGCAAGCCGCGCCAGTTCCTTGACGACGCTTTCCGGCTCATAGGCCTGCCAGACCCGGTCGGTTTCGACGAACTCCGAGCAGAAGTTGCACGAGTAGGGGCACCCGAAGCTCGCTATTATGAACGCGAACGATTTGTTGGCCGGTGAGATCGAGGATGGCGGGCGTCCGGTGAGCTTGAGTTTCCGGCTTTTCTGCAGGCTCGGTCGTTTCGCCTTCGAGGCGCCGCGCCCATGAGCGAGAACACGGGGGATTGCGGACCAGTTTCTCGACTTGCACATTTCCAAAAGGGGGTCTGCGCCCGCCCCGAAAACCACCGCATCCGCGCCAAGACGGGAGAGCTCCCTGCCCGAAAGCATCGAGGTTATGCGCCCGCCGACGACGGTCAGGCAGCCGAGCCGCTTGGCGGAGCCGACCATTTTGGCAACTTCCGTTAAGGTGATTATCGTGGCCGAAAATCCGACGATGCCCGGCTTGAAGCTGAGTATCTCCCGCTCAAAGGTCCCCGGGGAAAAATCGTTGTTCCCCAAATCAAGGACTTTCGCGGAAATTCCCGCGGCCCGAAGGCTTCGCGAAAGCTCGAGGAGCCCCAGCGGATTTTCTTTGCTGTAGGAAACTCCCTTGCGCCCGGCCAGTATCTCTTCCGGGCAAGGGGGGAGCACTAGGAGAACGCGCTTTATCGGAAACTCCGGGCCCGGCCTCATGAGCGCCATTCCCGCAGCAGTTCCGGCCGAATATATAAAACCTGTTCAACGGGCCGGGCGCCTCCGCGTTTCGCAAAAAGAGCGGACGGGCGTTCCGGGCACCAATAACTATAATAAAGAGAGATTGCCCCCCGGAAGCATGGCGAGTTCATCCACGCAAGTCCAACTGCAGGAAACTCAATTGCGGGGCGCAGTCCCCCTCTACAGGACGGAAAGTCTCTGTTCAAAGTGCTTTGGGAAAGTTAGCGGCGAAATTTCCGAGGAAAACGGACGGATTTTTCTTGAAAAAGACTGCGTTCCTTGCGGGGTCCATGAACGGTGCCTCGTTGAGAACGATGCGGATTTCTTCAGGAGGACGATCGATTCGTTCCCGCCCGAGTCCGACCCGGCTCAGGCAAGGGTGGAAGACCTCGGCAAGGTCAGCTCCCATGCGATAGGCTTCTTCGTGACGCCGCGCTGCAACGCGAACTGTTCGGTCTGCATTGCAAGGGATTTCATGTGCGAAAGTTCCATCACCCGGAAAAAACAGCTGACCGTCGCGGAAATCAAGTCCGTGATAGAAAGGGCGTCCCTCAGGGGAAAGGAGATCCTCCTTGTCGGGGGAGAGCCCACAATCCACAAGGATTTCCTTGAAATTGTCGAAACTTTCAGGGAGAGCGGGAATTTCGTTGTCCTTTATACGAACGGAAAAAGGCTTGCGAGCAGGCCGTTCGTGAAGAAAATGAAGGCGGCGCGCATAAGCCTGGTCAACCTTTCTTTCGATTCCCTGAATGGTTCAGCATACGTGAAAATGAAGGGGAAGAATCTTTTGAAAGCCAAGCTTTCCGCCTTTGAAAACCTCCGGGCTGAAGGGATCCCCACTTGCCTCGTTGCCACAATCGCCAAGGGCGTGAATGACGGGGAGGTTTCGGGAATACTCGACTTTGCCGCGAAGAACGGGGCGGCGAGGGTGATGTTCCACCCGATGAAGCCGTACGGGAAACTGAAAATAAAGCACGACTGGCTTCTCACTTCGTCCGACATAATAAAGCTCCTTGAGGCGCAGACGGAGGGACGGGTGAAATCCTCAGATTTCGAAAGCCTCCTAAGGACCCGACGGCTCGCCCTTGACTGCATAGAACGGCTCTTTGGAAGGGACGCTGCCCGGAAATTCGCATGGGGGCGGGGATATTCCATACTGTTGAAAGTGGATGAAAAGGGGTTCTACACCCCGCTCTTCACGGAAAGCTTCCTCAACTCCGTCAGCAAGGGGCTCGAAGGGTTTCTCAAGGGGCGGAATGGGATGACGGCCCTTATCAGCGCGTTTCCGATTTTGTTTGAGAATGAGAATCGCAAGGTTCTTGTTTCCCTTCTTGGAAGCGGGTTCGACAGGATAGCGGGCATATACAAGTCTCTTGACCGGCGCGACATGCTCCAGCTCCACATAGCCGACATCTCGACCCAGCACAACGTCGACTATTCAAGGCAGGTTGACGTTTACGAATATTCGAAGACCCCGGAAGGAAGGGAGCTTCTCGGCCACACATATCCCACCTAGAAAGAGTTATAATTTGCGGCCAAGCGGCCAGTCAAACTAATGTCCGGCCAATCAACAAGGTTCCCGTTTCTGCTTGTTTTGCTGGTTTTCAGCGTTCTCGCAATGCCTTCGCTCTCGCCCGCAACCGCCCTGGGAAAAACTGCTGCATTCGCCCTGCTTTTTCTTCTTGGGCTGCGCCACCCGAAGGCAAGGCTCGTCTCCATAATCTGCATTGCATTCGTCCAGTTCCTTTCGATGGGGGGGTTTTCCGGAGGGATCCCTCTGGTCGGGGACTCTCCGCTCCAGTACGCGTTTTTCGACGGGGCAAGAAAGCTTTTTCTTTCGGATGACGCTTATTCGAACTTTCGCCTGATATCGCCGGTCCACATAAACAAATTCATCCTGACGTTCATTTCCGGGGTTGTCTCGCTTTTCATTCCCGCAAGCGGGGAGTTTTCGTGGAGGCTTGCGCTTTTTCTCGCTTTCGCCTCGGTTCCGGTTTCGATCGTACTTTCAACAAGAGACAAACGCGCGAGCGGGTTTGCTGCGGCAGTCGCGTGGGCGGTCCTGCAGCCGCACCAGCAGTTCATAATAGGGAACTATTCGGTTTACCTCGCGTTGGCAGTTTCAATGCCCCTGCTGATGGGAAAGCGCATCGGGCCGGTTGCCTCTTTCCTTCTGGGCGGAAGCGCCTACCTTTTTCACAACGGGACGTTCGTCTCCGTTGCCGCCGTCGTTTTTCTGCGAGAGCTGGTTTCGCGCGTCTTCCGCAGGAGGTCTGGGACGGGGGGGCTCGCGTCGCTTGCCGCCCTGGTCGCGCTTCCCATAATGGCGTTCGGTGCGTTTCTGGTTTTCTACAGCGGGCTCCTCAGTCTTCCCATCGCCGAGGTGTTTTCGCACTTCTTCCAGGACCTCAGCCTTGCAAGGCCTGAAAATTCCAAAACATTCGTTCCGAATTTCCTTTATCAGAGCTCGATTGCGCCAATCCTCCTTTTCGGGGGCCTTCTGGGCGCAGTCTCGCTAGTTTTTTCCAAACGGAAATCGGAAACTGTCGAAAGATACGCGTCCTTTGGGGTTGTTCTCCTTTTGGGGGCGCTTTTGAATTTTTCCGGAAGCGTCTATCTGGAGGCTTTTCTGGGCTACTATCTGGTGCCGGTCATTTGGGTTGGCGCGGCTCTCTTGGTGGGCGAGCTTATCCCCTCGCAAGACGGGGAAAAATCGGCCTTTCTTCCGGCGACCATTGTGGCAACCCTGCTCTTCGCAGTTCAGTTCTTTTTCTTCGTTGGCGCCCTCTCGGGGGGGCCGGATTCCTTCGGCAAGGCCCTGCATTACGACTTTGAAAAGGAACACGGGAAGTTTCCGAACGCGGCCGTATTGTCCGGGAGGATGGAAGATTCCGACTCGGAGCTTCTTGCCTGGTCCGTTGAGAACGCCCCGCCCTTCCCGAAAAAGACGTCTGTCATCGTCGACAACTCCCAAAGGTCCGGGGGTTTCTTCCTGAAGCTTCTTCAGGTGAGGCCCGCCGGAGAGTACTATGGGGTTCTTTATCCGGTGGGCCGGCTCCAAGTGGAAGAGGCTGTCGAGGACGAGAAGGATGCGCTGGAAATAGCCAGGGAATTCAGTTTCGGAAATCCCGGGGGCGCTCCCCAAAGCGGTGAAAAAGTCGCCGAATTTTCCGACATATCCGTTTTCGACAGGAATCTCAGAAGCCTCGCCTCGGAAGTCGGGTGCTCATACCGGAAGAGCGGGGGTTCGATTCTTGGCAAGTGCAACTCGACAAAGGGCTTCTTTCCTCTCGTTTACGACCCGCAAATCTCGCTTTCAATCAACGGAAAGGCTGGTAACTCGGCGCGGCCGGGTGCGCGCGGATGCGGAGTATACTTTGAAGTTGCTCCGGGGGAGGAATTTGAACTTTCGTTCAGCTATGCTTCCGCCGAAAATCGGCTGTGGTCCTCCACGTTTTTGCTGGCGGCTTCGGTTGCGGGCTTTCTCCCCCTCCTTCTGGCTTAGCGCTTGACCGCGGGAATCGCCGGCTGGCAAGCTTTTTATTCGCGCCGGGCGGGATTCCCCGAGAATGAACGCAGCCACCGCGCCCTGGGCATCCAAAATTCTTCTTGTTGCTCCGGGCGCATCCAGAAAAAGCCTGGTGGATGTCCCGCTCGGGCTGCTGAAACTGTCCTCCGCCCTGGGCGCGGCGGGAGTTGAAGCCAAACTGGTTCGTGCGGGAGATTTCCCCTCGGACACGGCTTTCCTGGAGTTTGTTTCCGCCCTGAATCCCGCCTTCGTGGGCCTTTACACGTACAGCGAGTCTTTTCCAGAGATTTGCCGTCTTTGCTCCGGGCTGAGGCGCCGGGGTTTTCTTTGCATCCTCGGGGGCCCGCATGCAACCTTGACTCCTCATGCTGCGCTGAAATCCTCAGGAGCAAGCGCGGTTGTCGCGGGGTTTGCCGAAGAAACTCTTGTGAGAATGTGCTTCGAACGCAACTGGAAGCTGATTGGGAAGAACTGCATTTTGCCGAGCGGCGGGCGTAGGCGGGTTTGTTTTTCAAGGAAATTGGGCGGTCCAATCCATTACGGAATCATCAAGGAGTTCATAATAGGGCCCTGCGCAATTGTTGGAGCAAGCGCGGGCTGTCCTTACAAGTGTTCTTTCTGCGTTGTCCCTTCCGTGTCTGGAAGTGTTTGGAGGGCCTATCCTCCGGAGCAGGTCGTGAATCTGATGGAAAACCTGCTCAAGCAAAAAAGGATACGTCGCTTCGCTTTCCTGGACGACATATTCGGCTTCCGAAAGGAATGGCTCCGAAGTTTCTGCAAGGAGATAATTTCACGGGGGCTCGGAGGGAGGATAGAATGGTTTTGCAAGGAACGGGTTGATTCGGTTGGCTTGGCAGAACTGCGCCTCATGAAGGCCGCCGGGTGCAAACTGATTGCCTTCGGAGTTGAATCCGGAAGCCAGGAGCTCCTTGACAGGCTGAACAAAAGAACTTCCGTCAGGGGAATAGAGTCCACTTTCGCCAGGGCGAAAAAGGCGGGCATACGGACGCAGGCATATTTCATTGTGGGCTGTCCGGGGGAAACCGAAAGCGACCTCCAAAAAACATACGAGCTCGTCTTCAGGATAACGCCCGACGTTGTCCAGATTTCCAATTTCGTGCAATATCCGGAAGAGGGGCGCTCAGAAGCGAAGCGCGTCTTCCTTGGAAAAAGCATAACATTGAACAAAGGGGGTGGAGCCCGGCTTTGGAGTTTCAAAAGACGGCTGCTTGTGAATTATTATCTCAACCCGATGACCCTGGCGGGGAAGATTTTCGCCCCTGGCAAGCTTTTGCACGCGCTTGTAATTGGCTTCAGGGCGCTCACCAATAGGGAAGTTTATCCCGAAAAGTAATATTCCCCGGTGCCCTTCTGCTCCCGGTCAAGCCGGCTGTCTTCCTTGTTGGCGCGCGGCCTCTTGGTGTCGGGATCCCTCCTGAAAGTCACTCCGAGATCGGAAAGGAAAAGGTTCATCCCTTCCCGCATTGTCAGGGGTCCGACCGCCTTCGCTGAAACCGCGGGGGTTCCGGAGAAGACGACGAGGCTGTCGGCAAGGTAATCTATGAACAGCACGTCGTGGTCGACGACGAGGACGCCCGCCCCCCGTTTCTCGTTCACGCGCTTGATGAACTTTGCAACCTCGAGCCTTTGCTCGACGTCAAGGAAAGCCGAGGGCTCGTCAAGGAGGTACAGGTCCGCCTTCTTCATCATTGCGGCAGCGATAACAACCCGCTGGAGCTCGCCGCCGGAAAGCTCGCCCAACTTCTTCTGCATCAGGAGCCTCAGGCTGAGCGGCTCGGCAACCTCGCTCTCGAAATTAAGGTCGCTTGCCTCGGCAATCGGGACCGCCAGATACTGCCGCACCGCAAGCTCCCTGTCCGCGACTTCAAGCTGCTGAGGCTTGTAGGAAAGCTTCATGAGCTGTTTTTTCACGTCGCCCCTGTCGGGCTTCATTTCCCCGGCAAGGATTCTCACGAAGGTCGTCTTTCCGGTCCCGTTCTCCCCGACAACTCCGACAACTTCGCCCTTGCGTATCTTCCCCCCCTCGACGAATAGGGAGAACTCGCCGAGCTTCTTCTCTATTTTCGAGAACTCCTGGACTGCTTCCTTTCGCGACATCTTCTCGACCGGAGCCCTTTCCGAGAATTTTATCTCCCCGGGGCGGAATCTTATGTTCTCGTCCCGGGAAAATCCGGAAAGATACGTGTTTATCCCGACGCGCTGGGTCTTCGGAATTGAGACAACCCCGTAAACGGAAGGCTCCCCGTAGAAAAGGATCACGTTGTCGGACGCGGTGTCGAGGAGGGTGAGGTCGTGCTCGACAAGGAAGACCGATTTGCCGGTCCCTGCCAGATTGCGAAGCCGCTTTGCCGTCCGTATCCTCTCCCGGATGTCGAGGAATGAGGAGGGCTCATCGAAGAAATAAAGGTCCGCATCCTTCCCATATGCAAGGGCGATTGTCAGCCTCTGGAGCTCGCCGCCGGAAAGCTCTGAAATCTTCCTCCCAAAAAGGGGCCTGATGTTGAACTCCCTGAGGGTCTCCTCCGGAACCTTCGCCGCTGCCTCGGAAACGAGCGTCTCGCCAATCCTTCCGCTCACGGAAATTTGCTGCGGCTTCACAGCCGCTCGAAGGGAGCCCTTCTCAAGAACCTTGAAATGCTTCTGTATCTCCTGCCCTGCGAAGTGCTCAATTACCGCGGGAAGGCGCCCTTCCTCCTGGGAGTTGAGGTTGGGGATTAGCGAGCCGGAAAGTATTGAGACCACGGTTGTCTTGCCGCAGCCGTTCGGCCCGAGGAAGCCGGTCACGGCCCCTTTTTCGGGGAAGGGGAGCGTCCGCCCGTAAAGTGCGAAGCTGTTTTTCCCGAAACGATGGATTGGTTCGGCAAGGGCTTCCGGGAGATTGATTATGGTTATTGCGTCGAAAGGGCATTTTTTGACGCACAGTCCGCAGCCGATGCAGGTTTCCTCCTCGATTATTATCTTCCCCGTCTCCTTGTTTTCGATTATCGTCTGCTTTCCTGCGCGCACGGGGGGGCACGCCCGTATGCAGAGATACGGACAGTCCTTCGGCGCCTTGCACTTTTCCAGCCTGACTATTGCAATTCTTTTGGTCATCTTAAGGGCGCCCGAGGTTTTGCATAAAAACTCTTTTTATAAAGACACCTCCGAAGCTTAGGTCAAATGTCAGTCATCCTGGTGATAGGCCGGTTCCAGCCGTTCCACAAGGGACATTTTTTCCTGCTGGAAAGACTTTCCAATGGGGGCCGGAACCGCCTTGAAATTGCGATCGGTTCGAGCAACGCCAGGGCTGGCGGGGAAAATCCGTTTTCCTGGCGAGAGCGAAAAAGGATGATTGAAAGGGTGCTCAGGAGGAAGAAGCTCGCGCGCTTCAGGACCTTCCCGGTTCCCGACACCGGGCGGGATGCCGATTGGCTTGCGGCGGTCCTGGAGCGGGCCCGCCCGTTCGACATTGTCGTTTCCGGCAACACCTGGGTTCTCTCGACTTTCTCAAGAGCCGGCTTCGCAGCGGAGGGGCACAAGTTCCTTAAGAAAAGACTCTATTCGGGGACGGAAATAAGAAGGCGGATTCGCGCGGGGCGCGGGCAATGGAAACATCTTGTCGAACGGGAGGTTTCGGAGATAATTGAAAAAGATAGTCGAGGGTAAAACCAAGCTTGTGATTCCGAAAGTGGAACGACCCGAGGAAGGCGCGGTCTTCTACAATCCGGTGCAGGAGCTTTCAAGGGATTTCTCGGTTGCGGTCTATTCGGCCATGGGTGTGCGCTCGGTTTGCGATCCTCTCGCCGCAACGGGCGCGCGGGGCGTTCGGATTGCCCGGGAAATCGGCATACCCGTGACGTGCGGGGACATAAGCAAGGTTGCCTGCGGGCTGATCAAGAAAAACGCGCGGGAAAACCGGGTTGCATCTAAGGTTTCGGTTGCAAGCCGGAACGCGAACTCGCTTATGGCGGAGGGTTTCGGCTGGGATGCGGTTGACATTGACCCGTTCGGTTCCCCGGTCCCCTTTGTGGATCTTGCTGCCCGCGCAGCCGGGAGCGTCCTCGCAATAACCGCGACAGACCCGGCAGCCCTTTGCGGAGTCTACCCGCGCGTCACCTGGCGCAAGTATCTTGCAAGGGTTGTGAAGACTGACTTCTACCATGAGGTCGGCATAAGGATTCTCGCCGGATATGCCGTCCGGATGGCTGCGAAATACGAAGTTGCGCTGACTCCGCGCATCTGCCATTCCTCTAACCATTACTATCGGATTTACTTCGGAAAGGAAAAGGGATCGAAGCGCTCTGATTCCGCCCTTGAAAACATTGGGAGCCTTTTTTGGTGCCCCTCCTGCGGATTCCGCTCATCGACCGGGAAGGCCCAGTGCATTTGCGACAGCGGAAGCTCGCGAATCAAGGAAATCGGGCCCCTTTACATCGGCGGGCTTTTTGACGGGAGCCTTTGCAAAGCGGCTCTTGCCGAAGCTGACAAAAGGGGCTTTGGAGCTTGCAAGGCGCTCCTCGAACGGATTTCGAAGGAAGCTTCGCTTCCCGCGTTCCACTACGAGCATCACGCCCTCTGCAGCTTCAAGCACACCGCTCCCGGGAAGCTTGAGGTTCTTTTGGGCGCCCTGAGAGGGGCTGGCTTTTCGGCGGAAAGGACCCACTTCTCGGAGAATGGATTCAGGACTGATGCGCCCTTGCGGAAAATACTCGAAATTGTTTGATGCGCTCTTTTCACTCTTCAATCTGGAGGTTCGTGAGGTTCAGCTCCTTCACAAGCTCCTTGTACCGGTTCCGTATCGTGACCTCGGTTACTCCCGCAACATCGGCGACCTGCCTCTGGGTTCGTTTTTCCCCGACAACCTGCGCAGCAATGTAAAGCACCGCCGCCGCAACTCCCGTCGGGCCACGTCCGCTTGTCAGCTCCTTCTCCTTCGACTGCTTGAGTATCTCAAGCGCCTTTGTCACGACGCTCCCCGAAAGGTTGAGCTGGGACGCGAATCTCGGGATGTAGTCGGCAGGGTCCGTCGGGAGAATCCGGAGCCCGACCTGCCTTGCTAGAAAGCGGTAGGTCCGCCCTATTTCCCTCTTCGGGACGTGCGAAACCTCGGAGATTTCGTCAAGAGTCCTCGGCGTTCCATGTTCTCTGCATGCGGCGTAAAGCGCCCCGGCAATAACGGATTCCATGCTTCTTCCCCTCACAAGCTCCTTTGCGACGGCTTTCCTGTAAAGGAGGGCGATTGTCTCCTCGACCGAATGCGGCAGGTTGAGGAATGAGGTGTACCTTTTCAGTTCCGCAAGCGCGTACTTCAGGTTGCGCTCGGTCGCGGTCGAGATCCGCTGCTGCCATTTCTTCAGCCGGAAGAATTTCGGCCTCTTGCTTGCGGGAAGGCGGAATATGTCCGCATATCCCAGGCCTATTTCCGTCGAGATCCCCTTGTCGTGGCGCGCGAGGGAAATCGGGGCCCCGCTACGTCTCTTCTTGTCGGAGTCCCCGGAGTCGAACTCGCGCCATTCCTGCGAAAAGTCCACCATATCGTCCTCGATGACGAGGCCGCAGGCTGCGCAAACTATCTCCCCGCGGCTTTTGTCCTTGAAAATCTTCTTGCTTCCGCACTCGGGGCATTGCAGAACCCCTTCCATGTCCTTTTCCAAAAGAGCCATTTTTCAGCCACCAAAAAGTTTTAATATCCGACATTTTCCCCTTTATAAGTTTTTAGTAGCCGATAAATATCGGTTTTCCGCCTCAAAGGTTTTTCCCAAGGTCGTCCATTACCTTGTTTATCCGCATCATTGCCTTTTTCAGAAGGACGATTTTCTTCTCGGTCGTGTCGATTTCCCTTGGCGTGACGGTTGCCCTCTCAAGCTGCCGGTTCACCGGTCTTACGTCAAAGCGCCCGGAAACCTGGTCGCGCAGGGGCGAGCCCGCCTCCTGGGCGCGATTGTATTCCTCGAGGGGGATTGGCTGGCTCGGTTCCAACGCCCGCGGCCTCCCGGAAACCTTCCTGACAACATATATCGCGACCATTATCAGGGCAAGCACAAGGACAATCAAGCCTCCGTAGAGCAGATAATTCCTGCTGCCTTCGAAGGTTCCGAAGATGCTTCCTGAGTTTCCTGCCGTCGTCGGTGTGTTAACCGGAGTGTTTCCATTCCCGCAGTCGGCCTGGCAGGAGACTTCTCCGGGGGAGCAGGCGCCGTCGCCGCATACTGGCGTCCAGCAGACTCCGCAGTCCTTCGGGCAGGTTGAACAAGTTTCCCCTGACGAGCAGGCGCCGTCGCCGCACAGAATTGAGGCGCTTGCGATGCTGACGTTCCTGTTCTCTGTGCCGAATCCGCTCGGGTTGGTCCAGATTGCGGAGATTTCCTTCCGGGTCCCAATAGCTTCGGTTTCCGGAACTTTGACGTTCAACGAGAATGAAATGTTCTCCCCGGCGGAAAGGGCGTTCGCGAATTTCCAGTGGTATGCCGTATAAGGCAACCCCCTGTAGGACCTGCTTCGCGTGTCGAGCGTTATTGCGCTGCGGGAATATCCGGAAGCGGACCAGGAATCTATGCTCCATCCGGAAGGCACAAGGACCGCCAAGTCGAATCCCGAAACTGCCTCGTTTGGCGAGATTGTCGCGCGGTAGGCGCCGGTTTTTCCGGGAAGGATCCCATCGGGACCTGTGAATTCGAAGGAAACGCTCGTTGCTGCGGATGCGACACCGACCACCAGCGCAAGAAGGAAAATGATTGCCGCGGCAAGATGCTGGTAGCTTGCATGTCGTTTTCTCATCTTCATTTCAGTTTCCTCCCGAAGAGTAATATGCGGTCAGGGCATCAAGGACCTTCCAAAAGTCCACCGAGGGGTCTCCCGCGTAATAGACCTCGATTAGGTTTATGAGATCCCAGAAAGCGGTCCTTGAAAGCCCGGTTATTGCGAAAAGGGAAAGCCCCGGAGAATTCGACTTGAAGTAGTAGTATTGGGCGTCTTCCCCCGAATGGACCGTTTCGAGAGCCTGCCAGCTTCCTCCGGACAGCCGGTAGAGGGAAATTGTCGCGCGGTCAATGTTGCTGTCAGCGACCCATTGCTTGGACACTCTGAATTCTATCTTGACGGGGAGAACCAATTTCGACTCGTCGACGTAATAGTGGGTGAGGTTGACATACTGGTAAACGGCTCCCGGGGGGCGTGTTCCGGAGAATGAAAGCACCCGCTGAAGAACGATTGTCGCGTTGGGAACATATTGGCTGTGCGTGAAAGTGACGAGGATTATTGCCTGGGACGTGCCGTTGACTGCGAAGCTTGCCGGAAGCCCGGCAGGGAGGGCCCTATAGGCGTATTCTGAGCCCGCGGGAATTGCAACTGCGGGTATTGTCGTGACCGTCCCCCCGAAGAATCCGCCGCTTCCCCCTCCGCCGGTGGAAACTGTCGTAGTTGCTGGCGGGATTGTTGTCGTCAAAGTTGCCGAGATTGTCGCTGTCGCGTTCGCGGTTGTCTCGCAGTTGTTCGGAAGGAGGCAGCTCCGGGCATAGTAGGTTATGGAATCCCCTGCTGCGAAGCTTCCCAAAGCTGCCGAATGGCCCGTTGAAAAGCTGCCGTCGGTTGAGTTCTGCACTGCGCCTCCGTTAACCGAGAAGAAGAGTGTGCCGTTCGATGAGTTGTGGGTTGTCCAGCTTGCGGTGATTGCCGTGCTCGGCGAAGTTGACGAGAGGGCAAGTCCGGCAGTGCTTAGGCTTATGTTGACCTGCTGGTTCTTCAGCTCGCACTGGCTTCCCGAGGAGCAGGACCTGATTGAGAAGACCGGATTTTCGGAATAGTTGAAATAGCCTGCCTGGACGGAATGCCCCGTCAGATAGCTTGCGTTTGCCGCGGAACCGCCGGTCCAGGTCGCCGAATGGTTCATTGCCGAATATGTGTTCCAGCTGAGCGTTACGAGATCCCCTGTCTTCGGGCTTGCCGGCAGGTAGGAGAAATTGTAGAGGGACGGCGCTACGACAATTGAGAATGTTGAGTTGTCAGCCGAGGAGTTTATGCACATTCCGCTCGTTGCGTTGCAGCTGGAAACGACGAGGCGAATCTCGCAGCCTGCCGAGGGGCAGTATGCCTCGGAATATTCGAAGGGCCCTATCTGCACCCTGTGGCTTGCAGAAACAGTTGCGTTGCTCCCGAGAAGGAAATGTCCTGATGAGTTGGCTCTCCAGACTGAGGAATTCATCGGGTAAGGGCTTGAGCCGTCCGTCGTGGTTTCCCAGGTCACGTTGACTGGAACTCCGGTGACAAGCCCGTCGGCAGCGCCGTTGGCTGGAGCGGCAAGGAGGTTGACTATCCCCGTTCCATTGACTGTTATGTTCGGTCCCTGACCGCAGGTGAGAGTCGAAAGGCAGGAGGGAATCACCTCGAAATATCCCGGGAAGGGCGTGTCCGCGAGGACGAGGGGGAGCGCAACAAGCAGGAGAATTGCAAGAATCCCTGCCGCGGCAATCTTAATCCCCATTTCCCTCTTTTCCATTTTTCTCCTTTCCTTTTTAAGTTATCACTGTTATTATCGTTTCAGTTGTCAAGTTCCAGTTCCCTAGGGTGTCGTTCGCCCAGATTCTCCAGGCGACAGCCGTGCCATTCGCAAGAGCTGTCGTGTTCGTCCAGGTGAAGTTGGACCAGGCTCCGCTTCCGGAAAGGGCAATTGACGTGTAGTTTGCGAACGCGCCGGTCTCGTTCGTTGAGAGGATTGAGCCGGCAAGTCCGGCAAGCGCATCAGACCAGTACGAGTACAGGAGCGCAACCTCGCCGAGGGAAACGTTTATCTCAGTCGTGTTCTGGCCGAGCGAGGCGCCATACGAAGGCGCGGTCGTGTCAACCAAAAGCGTCCTGTTGGCTGAGGAAAAGTTGCCGTTTCCGGAGGAATCGTTCGCATATGCGCCCCAGACAAAGTAGCCGTCGGGGAGGGAAAGAGTCGAGTTCCACCAGGTGTTGTTGAGCGGGGTCGAGTTCAGAGATTTCGCGCCCCAGCCGCCGGACCAGTTGCCGTAGACGGCAAGCGAATGCAGGAAGAGATTGTCAATTCCCATGAGATCGAAAGTAACCGATGCTAAAGAGGAGTTGAAGGTGTCAAGCGGGTTGGTTCCCTGGATTACGAAGGGCGCAACCGTGTCGATTGTTATGTAGACTTCTCCGAAGGCTGACTGGTTGTTCCCTGCCCAGTCTTCAGCTTTTGATTCGATAACGTGGATTCCTTCTGACAGGGTGCCGAAAGTGTAGGTCCAGGCGGTCGTTCCCGTCGCAAGGTTCCAGGTCGAACCGTCTGAGCTGAGCCAGACCCTTCTCACTCCGGAGGTCGCGTCAGAGGCGGTTCCTGTGATTGTCGGGGTTGAATCTGTCGTGTTGGTTGTGTTCACTGGAGCTGAAATTACTGAAGAAGGTGCGACAGTGTCGACTGTGAAGGTTCTGTTGGCAGTCAGGTTCCAGTTGCCCGAGGTGTCATTTGCAAAGAGACCCCAGAGATAGATTCCATCAGAAATCGCGATTGTCTGGTTCCACCAGGTGTTGTTGAGCGGGGTCGAGTTCAGAGATTTCGCGCCCCAGCCGCCGGACCAGTTGCCGTAGACGGCAGTGTAGTTCAAGCGGAAGTTGTCGAAAGCGAAAGTGTCGAATTGGACTGTCGGGGAAGAGTAGTTGTAGTTGCTGAGCGGGCTTGTTCCCTGGATTACGAAGGGCGCCGTCAGGTCTACGATGACAACCGCCGTGCTTGCCGTCGCAACCGAGATTGTCGCTGGCCATCCGGAGTTCGCGTCAAGACCGGAGTGAATCCTCGCCGTAAGGGTTTCGGTTCCAAGCGTTGTAGGCGAGCCCATTACGGTGAAGTTCGCTTCCCCGTACTGGCCGCTGTAAATCTGGGAAATCGTCTGGTTCGCCGGATAAACAACGGAGCCGATTGTCGAGTTCAGCGAAACAAGTATGTCGTCCGCAGTCCCGCCGTTCGCATCATCGTAAACCCGGACCGTCACGGTGAAGTTCGTCCCGGTTTCGGGGCTTGAATTGGACGAGGTTACCGAACTCACCGAAACGTTCGCTCTTGGAAGGTCCTGCTGCAGGGCGGTCCAATAGTAGCTCGCGTTATATCTTGCATTGGCAAGCCCGGTCGGCACAATAATCTTCAGGGAAACGTTCTGTTCCCGGGCATACTGGGTCGAGAAATCATAGTCGCAGAATGTTGCGGGCGTCTGCCCTGCCGGGAACGTGTTCTTGACAACGGAATATCTCGCCGTTCCGTAGCAGCTTGCGACATCCGTATAAACGAGATTTGCCCATCCTTGAATCGGGAATTCCGCGCACGAACTTGAGCAGTTCACCGGATAGAGGTTTGAGGCGCGCAGCTTCCCTTGGGTTCCCTTGACAACGAGGCCCCATGTCACGAGGAAGAAGTCGTCTCCTGCCGAGGAAGCGGTGCTTTTCTCAATTGTGACGAACGTTTCGTTAAGGCCCGGAGCCGAGACGAAGGAGATGTTTGTCGAATTCCAGTTGCCCTGCCCGTCCGTGACGTTGACGACAACATAAAGGCTGCCGACCGGAAGGTCCCAGCCGTTTATCTCGGTCAGGTTGCACCAGTATCCGGAGCAGGAGGACAGGCTCGCCGAGCCCCTGGCAATAGTGCCGTTCGCCCAGGAAATCCTGTAGCTTGAGCCGGAATAGTTCACTCCTGACGAATCCTGCGGATAAAGCTCGTCGGAGAAGAGGGAGACGTTGAAGTTCTCAAAGCCCACGAAGGCGGTGCCGTCCCGTCCGGAAAGGTTCAGCTCGAGCTGGGGCGGAACGCTGTCGGAAAGCACGAGAACGATTGTTGAGTTCGTGTCGGGGCTGAAACTGAAGCTCGTGATGTTCCCAGAATATCCGGTTTTCGACCCCTGGGCGGAAAGGTTCGCGCCGGACGACGCTTCGGCGCCGGAAATGAAGAAGTCGGATCCCGACGAAGCTGCGGAATAATTGGGGAGGAAGATCGCATATCCGCCGGAATCCGTTGAGTTTGAGGAGATTTGGGTTGAGCCCGCATTGAGGACGACCGCCGCATCATCGACAGGCAGGCTGGTGTTCCAGCCCTTCACAACAAGAACCTTCGGAGGTATTCCTATCCTCAGCGCGCCAAGGCTTTGGGGGGGCGACGAATTCTGCGCAGCATAGGTGTAATTGCCGGAACGTGCGTTCCAATAGTCCGGTTTTTCAGCTGAAAAGCTTACGCTTGCTCCGGGGGGCATCTCTGAGGAGTTGAAGTTCCCGGTTGTGGAGATTCCGTTTGTCGAAACGAAAGTGCACGTTCCGCTCGCGGTCGTGACGCAGTCGGCGACCTCCGCTCCGTTGGAGTGGAGCCGGAGGACGGCATCCGAAAGGGGGCTGCCCGCCCAATTCTGCACCTGGGCAATTATATTCTGGGCGTGGCTTGTCGTTGTCACGTTCTGCGAAGATGCGGAAATTGGCACCGAAACGAACGCAACGGTGTTGTAGCCTGTCTTCGAAACGGTGACGTTGACCACCGGGCTTGTCGCGGGATTGACCGGGAAATACGCGGTGTTCAAGGACTCCGGATTGGTCAGGATGCTTTGGCCCGTAACCGAAATTGTCGTCCCGTTCAGGGGCGCGCCCCCCCAGTCGTTCGAAACGACCTTGAGGGTGTATTTGAGAGAAACCTGGACCGTTGTCTGGTTGGCGGGATATGTCGTGTTTATGCTGAACGCCTGGGGAGAGGACGTTACGAATCCGACTTTTGAGGCATATACGGAATAAGCGCCGTTGGCAAGGGAGGAATAGTATTCGGAAATTGTGTTCGACTCGATGAAAGTTCCGGAAACGTTCAGGGCAAGGGTCGCTCCCTCTATCCCGGCGCCATCCTCGGCAATAACTATTGCCTTGAGCGGATAATCCAGAACCGGCTCCCCAACGTGCTGGGCAACGGAAGAGGTTGTGAAGTTGTAGGCCCTGTCAACGTAGGTGCTCTGGTGCCGTATAATCAAGGAAGCGCTCCCTTCGGCAAGGGCGAAATAATATCTGTTCTGGACTCTCTGCGAATATGGGATTGACGCTGAATTGGTGAGATTGAAGAACGTCGCGCTGGTCATTTCCGTTTCGTCGTTGCTTGAGGGCGACCTCCGGATTGTCAGGACGGCAGAATACTTCGGGCTTGTCGATGAGCTGTTGATTGTGATTACCTGCTGTTCGGTGTAGTTGAGGCTGGAGATTTGCACTGTCGAGGAAACGAAGCCGGTTTTCGAAATTGTGAGGCTTGCCTGGGGCGGAACAAGGGGGCAGAAATAGCTGTTGACCGGCTGGCCGCCAATCAAATAGCAGTCTACCGAACCGGACGAAACTTGCGCGGAAGGGAGCTCCTGTCCAAGCTCGTCGTAGATGTTCGCCCTGAGCGTGAATTTGTTGGCGGAGTTAATCACGACCTGTGCCGCGGTTTGCTCCGGGGCGGTATAGGAAGCCGGACTTGTGAAGTTGATATATCCGGGATGGGAAACGTTCGCCTGGGAAAGCGTTCCGGCTGGCGAGGGGCAGCCCCATTCGTAGGGCCTTCCCGCCGAAGAAACGCAGGAAACGCTTCCAAACGAGACCCTTCCGGATGAAAAGTTCCTTGGCGTGCCGAACTCGTCAAGCGTGTTGACAAGGATGGAATATTTGTTGGCGGTTGTCACAAGCAGCTGGCTTCCGGAAAGCGCGGGGGAATTGACCGAGGAGTTCAGGTAGTTTATGAATCCGACAGCGCCAGATGAAACGTTCGTTGCAATGCTTGCGTTCGCCGGGCAATACCAGTATGAGCCGGACTGGATGCATGCGTTCTGCCCGCCCCAGCTGACGTAAAGGCCCGAAAGCGGAAGTTCAGTTCCCATCTCCGAAGCCGGCAGGACCCGTATCGTGAAGTTGTTCGCCGAATAATTCACGAGCTGGGACTCTGAGGTGTTTGCGGGAATCGCCTGGGCTGCTATGACGTAGTTCAGGCGTCCGCTCGAAGAGGATGCGTTAACGTGGACCGGGGCTGCTGCGGTTCCCGCCGAAACGGGGCAGCCCCATTCCGAAGTGTTCCCGTTCCTCGTGCAGGATACTCCGGAACCGAAAAGGAACTTTATCTCGGAAATGTTCGTTGCGTTGAGATAGTTCCCAAGCTCGTCCCTTGCGAATATTTTCAGGGAGTATTTCAGGGGGATTACGACGGAAGACTGGACATAATCGACGAACGGGATTATCTGGCTTGTCTTCACGAGATATCCGCTCGATGAAAGCGGCTCCACGGTTATTCCGATTTCGTCGCCGGAAACCGCCGGGCAGCCCCAGAAGCCGCCGCTCCCGTACGTGCAATTGCTCGAAATAAGGGAAACTCTTGAGACCTCGGACGTTGTAAGGTTTGCCAGGCCGAACTCGTCGGTGACCCTTACCGCAAGGTCGAACTGGAGCAATTCTGACGCCTGAACCTGGGCTGCGCTGGGGTTTGCCGGAGGGACAGCCCCTTGTATTCGCTTGGTCACATATCCGGGCTTGGTTATCGTTATGTTCCCGCCGGAGGAAAGCCCCGGGTTCTCGGTAAGGGTCGGCACAAGACAGCCGTATTCCGAGTAGTTCGCCGGATTCTGGATGCAGGGGAATGTTCCGCTCGAGTGGCTGAATGAAACCGTTCCGGTCGTTGTGTTCAGCGGGGCCCCGAATTCCGTGAAAAGCCGGACAAATATTGTGAACCTCGCGGTTATAGTCAGGTTGGTCTGATTTTCCTGCGACGGGACGTAGTTCGAATTTGTCGCGGCAAGATATCCGGGGTTCATCGAGGCGTCCAGATTGAACCTTACCTGGAACGGGCTCGTGTGCTTTCCGGTGTCAATTGGCGCGACAATTATGCCGTTGATTGTCGTGTTGTGGTCATATGCGCCGCCGTCCATGAATGATTTGTACCACGGGGTTGCCGCAGAATCCCCGACAGTGACGTTGCCGTAAAGGATCGTCCGGTTGAACTCGTTGAGGACGGTTATCTTTGTGTTTGGCGTGAGGGATATTGTTATCTGCGCAAATCCCCCGGAAGGGAGCGCTCCCGCGCAGGAGGAAAGGGTTCCGGTTCCGACGCAAATCCTGGAGGAATCCGTCGTGTTATTGCTGCGAACGTATGCCGGGGAGGTTGCGGAGATGTTGACAACGGTTCCGAGAGGGACCCCGCAAAGGTGGGTCTTTGTCCCGTAAAGTGGCGTGCACGAGAAGGTCTGCCCTCCCGATGAGTTGGTGGCGTAAACTGTTGCGTTGGAAAGGTCTGACCCGTCCTTTATGTCCGCTCCCGTCAGAATGTCGGTTGTGTTTACGGCAAGGGTGTAGATTTGCACTGTCAGTGTTCCCGTCCCAAGATTGCCGACGGCGTCGGAGGTCGATATTGAGAGGATTTCGCTTCCGTAGATCGAAGAGTCCTGCGGTATCTGCACGGTTCCGTTGCAGGAGTTCGAGGTAAAGCTGAGGGTTCCGGCGCTTATTCCTCCGATGGAAACCGAGCAGCTCGGAGAGCCTATTCCTGAAAGGGCGTCCGTGACCGTCGAGCTTACCGTTATCGTCTCGCCCTGCCTGAAGAACCCCGCGCCCGAATCCGAGGTTGCCGAGACTATGTTGATTGTCGGGTTCGTGTTGTCAACCGCGAAGATTGTCCCGTTGTTGAGCGCCGTTTGGTTCGGGGAGATTCCTGCGATCCCGTCGTTGTAGTTGAGCGAAACGTTTGCATATTTCTGCCCCTCGCCGGGGTTGTTGATCGAAAGCTCGAAGGTCAGCGTTGCGTTGGTCCCTGCTGCAATGCTTACGACCGAGTCGGTTCTTAGCGGAGAGGTATAGCTTGAGCTTTCATCAACCCCGCTCCCGGAAACTATTTTCAGCGAGAACCCGGTGATGTTCGCTTCAGATATCGTTGCAGCCGAACCAAGCACGCCGGCGAGAACCGAAAGCCTGACCGTCCGGTAGCCGGGATTCGCGGAAGCGAAGGTGATGTTCGGGGTTATTGAGTATATCTGGAGGTTTGGCTGGAGGTAAACCGTTGCTGTCGAGCTTGCTTGCGTTGTGGTATTGAGGAGGCTGTTCACATCCGTTCCGGTTGCGTTGAAATTCAAGGTGAGGGAGCTTGAAGCGGCTCCGGAGGGCAAGTCAAACCTCGCCTCGAAGGTGCGGGAGCCCCCGCCCAGTATGTTCTGCGGCGCCGGTATTACTGTCGGGGTTATTGAGCCGTAGGGCGCGCCTATTGAGGCGGCGGGAGTGACCGTGCTTGCGGTGGCATCCCCGTTGTTTATCACGGTGAAATTGGCGAAGATTCCGGTCTGTCCCGCAATAATTCTGGAGGGAAGCGGCGAGGAAAGTGTTGTTGAGAGGGAAGCGGCGTTCTCGAATTCGACTCCGTCAGTCCGGAAATCAGATTCCTGGGTCGTGTTGTATGCATAGATCGAGATTGTGACCGGGTTCGGGATTGGTTTGGAAAGGGGCGCTGCTGAGAAATTGAAGCGGATTGTCGCAGACTGCCCGGTACTTATCCCGCTTGACCCCTGACGCAGGCATATCAGGAGGTTGAGGTTTGTCCCGGTTATTATTGACCCCGAGAACCTTGAGGCGTCGCAGTCGGCGGAGGTTATCTTGCCCTCGGAATTGAGCGGGTTCATGCTGATTGAAACGTTCTCGATTAGCTCAGACCCGGTGTTCGAAACAACGAGCGTGAAAGAGACGTTCTGCCCGGTGCTGACTGCATTGGGGCTCAGGTCGGCCGTGAAAACCGGGATTGAAAAGGCGAGTGAGAGCGCCAGGTAGAGGAGCGTGATCGAGGCGGCAGCGAGCTTTCCGCGTCCGTTCGCCATTATGAAGAGCCCCCTCCCGCAAACCCGTAGCTTGCGTTGTATTTGTCCGACTGGGCGCCCGGCGGCACGGTCATCACGAGGAAGGCAGTCTGCTCACGCAGGTAAGTTGTCGTCAAGTTCCTGTCGCAGAAGGCGTAGGGTGTGACGGTTGCGTTGAACTCGTTGTAGACCGGGACGCTCTCCGCGGCGCAGCTCGTTGCGTTGTAGTACCACAGGTTCGCACAATGGCTTTCGGCACAGGAAGGGTCGGTTATGTTGACATATCCCCCGACAAGTCCCGTAAAGTCGGAAAGCTTCATGCGGGCGAAAGCCCCCTTGAGCGCGAGGTTGAATGAAAAGTTCCAGTAGCCAAGACCGTTGGAATACGCGCTTGCGTTAACGAAACCGATTCCGGTCACGTTCACGGCGGGTATTGAGATCAGGAGGGAATCTGAGGTGTTGCCATTCCCGAAATTGTCAAGGGCGCCGAACCTCAGGGTGAGATTCTGGACGGGGAATTCCTTTCCGGAGAATGAAGTCGAACAGCTTCCGGAAGGGCAGCTGAGTGTCTTGAGTTGGAATGATTGCGTCGAGTTGATTACCCCGACCGTGATGTTGCTGAGGTTAACGCCCGAGCCGTCAGTCCCGTACGGGTCTGAGACTGAAAAGTTCACCGTGAAGTTCTCGAGCCCTATCGCGCTCCCGTTGTATGGCGAGCTTTCTATTCCGTCATAAACCGAGCCGTCCGGCCAGTAGAACGTGAAGACCGGCGCAGCAGAGTCATATCCGGTGAAGGTCAGGGTTTTGGGCAGGGAGGAATTAAAAGTCGATGCGTTCGTCTGGTTGGAATACCCGAGCTTTGAGAAATATGCGGCATAATTCGCAAGGTTCTGGAGCTCCCCTGAAGCTATCGACGAATCGCTCGGGCTGTTGGAGGCGTAATAGTTGGGGCTGAACGCCCCGCCGCCGGTTGAATTGGTTGTGATGCTCGCAATCTGGACGTTCGAAGTGTTCTTGAGGCTGATCGTTGCCCCGGCTATCGGGTTCCCCGAGCCCCATGCCTGGTTCGCGAAAACGGTTATTTTCGCTCCGAGTTTGAACGTTCCCGCTGGAAGGGGCGTCGAGGAATTCTGGTAGTAATACCTGCCATCGGCGGTCTGTATCTGCCCGAATCCGGGTTTGTCCGCTGAAACAACTATCAAATCGCCCTGGGAAACCCTGGATGAATTGAAACTGCTTGTGTCGGGATCCGCCACGCCGTTGTATGAGGTGAAAGTGCACAGTCCCGAGGGAAGGGTTGTGCATTTGGCTATTTTGTTCGAGGTTGAAAAGTCGTTCCGATAGAGGGTTGCCGTTGCGCTGCCTAGGGCGGCTCCGCCCCAATCAGTCAGATTGACTATGATGTTCTGGGCGTGCGCCGACTGCATGCTTGCCTGGCTCGACTGGGAGAGCGCTGTGGGGCCGAATCCGACGGTGTTGTAATTCGCCTTGGAAACCGAAACGATTATCGCCGGCGTCGTATGGGAAAGGTCGAAATAGGCGGTGTTCTCGGACGAGGAAAGGGTCTGTGAAGCAAGGAGCGAGCTGTTGGCGGCATATGTTACGTTGACGGTCGTTCCGTTCAGGGAAGCTCCGCCCCAATCAACTGAAACGACCTTCAGCGTGAATTGGAGCTTGAGCGGCGCCTGCACTTGGCCCTGCGGATAGGTTGTGTTTATTGAAACCGTTGTGGAATTGTTGACATATCCCGTCTTTCCGGCGTAAACCGTTGCGGTTCCGGAAGGGATTGCGAAATAATAGTATGAGCCGTCCTGGTGGTATTGGTAGGGATAAAGGACGGCGCCGCTCGTTATTGCCGCGCCGCTTTCGGAATGAAGGTAGATGCGAAGCGAGAAACTGTTCGAAGTGTTCGAGTTGTCATATGGCGTTGCCTGGCTCGTTGTGAAGTAGACCTGCTTGTCGACATATCCCGCCTTCCGGACGAACAGTTCCTGGGATCCTTCCGGGAATGCAAAATAGAAGATGTTGGGGGTTGAGGGGTTTGAGGAGTTTCCCGCCGGGAAGACCTGCGCCCCGCTCGTTGCGTTGATGAATGAGACATCTTGGGACATCTCAATGTTGCTGTTGTTGACTTCGCGGGTAACCCGGATGCTTGCGGAATAGGGCAATCCGGAATTATTGGCATATGTCATTTGGAGGACCGTCTGGGGTCCTGCTGAGGAAATCCCGGCTGTAGTGACCGTCCTGTTGACAAACCCGACTTTCGAAGCCGTCACGGCGGAGGAGGCGGAGGAAACGGGGCAGTAGTATCTGCTCAGGTTTGAATAGCAGCTGACCGCCGAATTGGTCGCAGTCACTGTCGCCCCCGAAAGGGCATTGCCTATCTGATCGGTCAGGTTCACAAGCAAGGTGTATTGCAGGGTTGGTTGGACTGAGATCTGGGGTCCGTCATACGAGTTCGTGATGTACGGTCCGGAATTCCAGGAAATCATCCCGGAGGCGGAAATTGTCGCGTTTCCCGAGGTTGACCACGGAACTGCGCAGCCCCAGAGGAATGCGGAAACTGAATTGTTGACACATGAATATCCGGCAAGGCTGACCGCGGAGCCGGTGCGGAGGTCCGGAAAGTTGCCGAGCTCGTCCCGCGTATAGACGACTGCCGTGAAAAGGTTTCCGCTCGAAATCCTTGACTGGTTCCCGGAATTCGCCGGTGCCGTCAGCGAATTGTTTGCGGAAATGTACGCCTGAAGGGTCGTTCTTACCGTTGCTGCGGTGGAGACCGGCACTGCGCAGAACCAGTCTGAAAGGGATGTGTTCACGCAGGAGATTCTCGTCGTGTTCGCAAGATATGCGCTGACGTTCCCTCCGGCGGAGGAGACAGTGCTTCCGAACTGGTTTGTGGTGTTGACTCTGACGGTGTAATTGTGCGTGCTTGACGCGGTTGCCGGGGAGGTTGCGTGGACCGAACTTATCACTCCGCTCGGATATGCCGTCGCGCTGAGATACCCGCTCTGGGAGGATGTGTTGACATATACTGGGGACAGGGCGGTCCCTATTGGAACGGGGCAGCCCCAGGTGTGGTCCGCCGGCGCGGGCTTGCCGATGCAGTTGATGCTGCCGTTGAACAGGACCTGGGAAATGTCGTTGCTGTGAAGCCGTCCGCCGAAAACCTCCTCGGATGCGTTGACCTCAAGAGTGTAGTTGCTTGCCGAGTAGTTCGTTTTCTGCTGGGCCTGGGAGGGGTTGATGAGAATCCTGCGATTCAGGAATCCGCTTGAATTCACAGGAGTTACGTTCACGTATGTGTCGCTTGATGTTGCGGGGCAGCCCCAGAGGGATTGCGTCCCGTTCCGGTAGCAGGCTCCCGCGAATTCGCTGATGACTGAATCGATCGAATTCCCGTCAATCGTCGAGACGTTCCATGCATCCGTCGGAATTATGAGGATCGTGAAGTTCGCGCGAGCGGTCGCGTTTACCTGCGCCGATGCCGGGCTTGTTGGAGGGACTACGCGCACCGTTGAAAAATCCACATAGCCGGGCTTTGAAACTGAAAAGCTCGCTCCCTGGGAGGGGTAGGATGCATTCGCAACCTCGGCAGCCGTCGGAATCCTGCAGCCGTAAACGTGGTTGTCAACGGGGTTCGTTACGCAGGCGACGGCTGAGAAGCCGAACTCGTTCAGTTGGTTGTATACTGCCGAACCCCCCGTCCTGTCAATTGCGTTTCCGAACTCGTCAAGAAGGTTGAAGAGAACTGAGAATTTGGACGTTTTCGAAATCGTGGTAAGGGTTGCGTTCGAGGGGGTGAATTGCTGGGTCCAGAAGGAAAGCCCCGTGTTGTTGTAGTTGGGCGCAACGTTGAACTCCGCTGTGAAGGGCGTCTGATGCTTGCCCGTGTCGAAGGGGAAAAGCAAGGCGCCGTCCGAGGAATTCTCGTCGCCGACGGCTCCGTCGGAAAGGTAGACGAACCAGGAGAGGGAATCGCGGACCGTTACGTTGAATGCCTTGACCGGAATTCCGAACTCGTTTTGAAGGGTTATCAGCGTGTTCGGGAGGAGGTAAATAGTGTCGTTAATGTGGGCGGATGACGGAAAGGCCTTGTTGCAAGAAGTCGTCGTTCCGGTCCCAATGCAGAGGGTCCGGTTGCCGTCCGACTGGTTCCAAACGTGCGAAACTGAGGAAAGTGAAACATTGACGACCGTGCCGAAAGGCACTGCGCAGAGGGAAGAGCCGAAAGGCTGCCCAAGGCAGGCCGTCCTTTCTCCGTTCGTCATGTTCAAAAGGGCGAATACCGGATTGGTAAAGTTGGGTTCTTCAATGTAATAGTTGTTGAACCCGTCTTTTGCAAACAGGCGCACGTTGTAGAAGAAGACGCTCGCCGTCGCGGTTGCGTTGTTTCCGACCGCGTCCGAGACAACAACGCGCGTCTGGGTGTCGCCGTATATGTCGAGGGAAAGCTCATCAACGTCGACCGTTCCGCTGCACAATGGCGGGGAGCAGGAAAGGTTAGTTGTCCTGACTGTTGAGCCGTCCTTTGCGGTGAAAAGAACCAGCGCGCTTGGAGTGAGCCCCGAGGAACTGTCGGTTGCGTTGACGACAATTGCGGCGGTCCCATCCTGCGTGTCGCGGTAATTTGAAGTGTTTCCGTCATAGCTGTGGAAGTTCACCAAAGGGGCGACCGTGTCATAGGTGAATGCGTTCGAGTGGTTTGTCCTGTAAGGTCCGCAGGAAAGCCCGCTGCCTCCGTCCACGTAATAAACCGTGTAGTTGACCGTAACGGCCCCTCCGGCCCAGCTGCCTATTCCCGTGACGTTGAATGAGATGTCGGTGGTTGCGCTTGCCGGGATTGAGGCGTTCAGCTGGGTCGTGTTCGCGTAAATGAAATTCGCGGTCCTGTCAAGTCCGTTGGAATCCAGAAAGACCAGGCTCGCTCCGGTCAGGTTCGCACGCGCTTCGCCCGTGTTGTTCAGCCGCACAGTAAGGAGGGCTGTGTTGTACGGATAAATGTTGGAGATGAACGCGGTGTTGTTGAGGAGGAGTGTTGCGTTAAGGTTCGGAGGAGTGAGCACTGTTGTCGAATTCTGGACGGTTGCCGACGTGAAAACCCGCCCGCTGTTCGGGTCGACTGCTGAAAGGTTGAACCAGTGTGTCATCAAACCCGCTGCTGCGCCGACGGGAACATCGACGTAGAATGTGAAGTTGACCTCCTGCCCGGAGCCAAGGCTTATTGCCCCGGAGGGGGTCTGAGTGTAAGATACTGCAGATATTGCCGCGCCTCCCGCATCCCGTATCACTGCATCCTGTGTAACAGAGTTTGCGGCTGCCGCCGGGGAACTTGCGGTGTTTATCGTCCTGAAAGTTACCGGAACTCCGATCTGCCCCTTCGAGACGGTTGCGGGATACCCGACGGCGACCGAAGAGGCGAGGGCCGGCTTGTTCTGGATGGTGAAATCAATCAGCATTGTCGTTTCGTTAAGTTGCTCATCGACCAGCTTGATTGATATCTGGTTGGGGTTGGTTCCGACCGAATCCTTGACGCGGTTCAACGTAAGGGTTATAGGGACGTTGCTTCCGCCCGCTATTCCGGATTCGCTCATTCCCGTTGAGCAGAGAAGTGTTTGCTCGTTTATTATGTTCCTGGTTGAGATTCCCGAAGGGCAAGTTGGCTCCGGGACTGAAAGTACCTGCCCCTCGACAGGGTTCAGTCCGGCAATGTTTATTTCCACACTAGTTATGAATGCATCTGCTGAAATCGTTCCCGTCCAGATTGTCATTGAAACCTCGGACTGGTTCGTCGTAAGCACCGAGGGATTGCTGAAGCCTGACCGAGTGACATACGGGGAAAAGCTCGGACTGGCCGCGAACGAGGCGGTGAATAGGAAGAGGAAAAGGAAGAGGAAAACCGAAAGGGCGAGGAGGGCGTTATCTCTTCTCATTAATTATGACCACCTTCTCCAGAGGTATTTTTCCGTTCGACACAAGGTCCAGGAGCCGTCTGAGCAGCTCCGATTTCGAAATTCTGCGGGAAGTCGGCTTGTCCCGGTTGTAGTTGAAGAGGATTTCGTCAACCGAGCGCATTTTTACGTCTTCGTAGTCGAAGCTGGCCCGCATTGGCCCTTTTTTGGCCAAACTCCCTTTTAAAGGTTTGCCTCACTCAATTCATTAAATACAGTAGCACTCAGTTGAGGTATCACTCAGTTGAGTGATTGAGTGCGCTTCTTTAGGGCCCGGTCCGGACCCGGACAATCCCGCCAGTCCCTGGCCGGATGCCTGTTTCTCGGAGATATTTCAGCGTGAGTTGCTTCGAAAGGCCTATTATCGCGCTCAGTTCTCCCTGGATTTTCGCTATCAGCCTGCGTCCCTTTCCTTGGATTGCATACGCCCCCGCTTTGTCGTTCGGCTCCCCCGTTGAAACGTATCTGAGTATTTCTTCATCTGAAAGTTTCTTGAACGTTATTTTCGCAGACACGCATCCCGTCTTTCTCCGCCCGCTGGGATTGTCAAGGACAGTAACCCCGCAAAAAATCCGGTGCGTTCTCCCGGAAAGCCTCTTGAGCATTCTGACCGCTTCCAGCGCGTCGATGGGCTTTCCGAAAATCTTTCCTTTGAGCGAAACGACAAGGTCTGATGCTACAATTACCGAGTCCCGGGACGCCCTTTTCCGGACGGCCTCCGCTTTCATGGCTGAGAGTTTTTCCGCGAGCTGCCTTGGGCTGCGAAATCGTACGTTCTCGCGGATGCTTGAAGGAATCACCCGGAAAGAGAAGCCCCAGCGGGAAAGCAGCATCCGTCTTCTCGGAGAAGCGCTTGCAAGGACGAGTTCACGCATAGTTGTGCCGCTCCTTCAGGAGAAGGTAGATTGGGATGTAGAAAAGCGAGGCTGTCGCGAAAATCCGGTAGTAGAAGTGGTAGTTTCCTGAGATTATCAGTGATGAAAGAACGAGTATGCTTGCTATCCGTCCGAGGTTCAGGGCGCTCTCCCTCAGGGCGGTCAGGAATGCGTGATGCTTCTTCTCGTAGCAGTCGATGTAAAGGGAATCGCCCGTCCTCATAAGCGCGCTTGCAAGCGACGAGGAAACGGAGACGAGAATTATCTGGATTAGTGATGCGGAGACCGAAACCCCGAAAAACCAGATGAATTCGAAGGGAACTGAAAGCAGGAGGAATGGTTTCCTCCTGCCGAAAACGTCGGATAGTTTGCCCACCACGACGAAAATCATTGCCGAGAGGACGGTTATCGCCGAGGAGGCAATCCCGATTTCGGAAGTGTTTCCCCCGGATATTTTCGCAAGCAGGAGCGGATACACCAGCCACGACGAATCGGCGAAGCCGTTCAGGAAGAACCCCGCGGAGAAGAGGAAAAAGTTCCTGTCGACAAATGGAAGCCTCATTTCCTTCGCGTCAAAATCCTTTGAAGGGAAATCTATGAGGAAGAGCAGGGAGAGGAGGAAAGACAGGATGAAGATCCCTCCGGAAACGAAAATGAGGTATTTCAATCCGAATGCCGCTGCGAAGAATCCTCCGAAAAGCACTCCGAAAACCGGCGCAAGCGTCCTTACCGCTGATATTTTCCCGAGGAATCCGGCCCGCTCGCCAGAATCGGTAAGCTCCGAGGAAAGGAAATTCAGGGAAGGCCAGAAAAATGCGAGCCCGAGCCCGTAGAGAACTCCGACAACTATCGGCTGGGAAAAGCTTGCTGAGAAGTAGAAGAGGGAGAAGAAAAGGAGTCCGAGGGAAATCGTGTTCCTTCCGGAAAGGAAGAGGGGAACGATTGTCAGGATTGCGAATGTTGCACAAAGAAGGAGGATTATTCCGGAGATGGGAATTCCTCTCGAAAGGTAGAATAGCGGCAGGTAAATCCCTGAAGTTGAGGCAGCGAGGGAATGCAAAAGCACAACCCCGAGAAGAATCAGCTGCTTTTTCTCCATCGAATCCCCCAGGGGGAACCCGGTTTTTTAACTTGTTGAATCGTTGCTTATTTCGCGAAAATCTCTATTACGTCGCAATCCCGGAGAACGAAATCGAGCCCGACCCTTGAACCGGAATGCTGCGAGCTCTTGCGCCAGACCCTTGCGAAACGGAATGTCTCGAGTATTTCCTTGTGTATCGTCCTCACTGCATCCCGGACGTTCGAGCCGGTTCCCATCACGAACGGCTTCTCATCGGTGTTGTCCCCCTTGCGGGTGTATATCCGCATCTTCCCGATTGATTTCCAGGCAATCTCGCCGATTTCGCGGAGCTTGGTCCGGTCGTTCTTTGACGATCTTATTACCGGGTATGGGCAGCTTTCAAAGGGAGCGGCTCTCAGGTCGTTCTTGTTGGCGATTACCACGATTTCCTTTCCGGAAATTCCCGCCTTCCGGAGCTCCCCGGCCAGACCGGAAAACTGTTCGGACGCCTTCTGGGAATCGATAACGAGGGCAACAACGTCGGCGTTCCTGACAATTGCAAAAAGTTCCCCCCGGCCCGACCCGAACATTCCGGGAGTTATTGCGGGAACTTCTATCACTTGAATTTCCATTCCCGAAAACTTCATTGTTCCGACCCCGGGAAGGACCGTAGTATACATCTTGCCGGAAATCTCCGGCTTTGCATTTGTTATTGCCGCAAGAACCGAGGACTTTCCCGACCCCGGATAGCCGACAAGGACGACCTGCGCAATCCCGGTCCTCTTGACCGAGAACGCGCTCGTGTGTCCCCCTTTCTTTCTTGCCGCAACTATTTGCTGCGCCTTCAACTCGGCAAGCTTCCGCTTGAGTTGGGCCCGCAGCTTTTCCGCCCCCTTGTGGGTTGGCGCGGCGCGTATTACCTCCTCGAGCCCGGTTATCTTTTCCGCAATTGTCCTTGCCTTTTCATATTTCTCCTTTGCAATGAAGAAACCTGCGTCGGCATTAAGGGGCATTTCGCAAGTTCGGAAAGGAGGGTGTTTTAAAAGGAATTCGCATATTTGACTTGCGCGCAATGGGGGAAACGAAACTGCCCGGAAAAGTATTTGTTTTTCTCGTCCTCCTCCTTCTTTTTCTCGTTTCCAGCCTGCCGCCCGCTCGGGCGGAAGCTTCCCCGGACGGATACTCCTCAGCGACAATATCCGTTTCGGTGAGCGGCCGCGGTCAGATTTCGGAAAGCTTCAACTCGCTGAGCTATGCAACAACGCTTTTCCCGAAAAACGACGAAAGGCAGAGCGTTGTATGTGACAGGGCAATCCTCCCGGACGGCACAATGAAATTCTCTCTTGGAAAAGGCGCTGCGGGACCCCTGGAAGTGCGATATTCCTGCACTGTCAAGACCGGGCTTGTCGGCGCGAGGATTTCCGGCAGCGAGCCGTATCCTCTTGTCGGCGCAATCGATCCCTCCTTCCAGATGTTCCTCGTCTCTTCCGAAAAGGTCAAGGTGACGCCCGAGACTGTTCTTCTTTCCAAAGGGCTCATTGGCGGGGCGACAGCCGAGTTCGAGGCTCTCGCAAGGCTTGCCGAATTCGTCAATGAAAACATAACCTACAATAGCTCCTATTTCGGCTTCAGGCTCGACAGCGGCGAGGTTTTGCGGACGCGCCAGGGCGTTTGCGAGGAATTCGCGCACCTTTTCATTGCGCTTGCCCGCTCAGCGGGGATCCCTGCAAGATATGTTGGCGGATTCGCCTGGGGGGGCAGCGGGGAAAAATCGTTCGGATCCCATGGCTGGGCTGAAGCATACTTCCCTGGAAGCGGGTGGGTTCCCTTCGATCCAACGACTGGCTTCGGACAATATGGCTGGCTTGACGCGAGCCACGTGAAATTCTATTCCGGTGAGGAGGCTGCGCAGACCGTTGAGCAGGCTTCGTGCGAATCGGTTACGGGATGCAGAACCCTTTCCTGGACGGGGCTTCT
This sequence comes from archaeon, assembly GCA_043803745.1. Classification (GTDB taxonomy): domain Archaea; phylum SpSt-1190; class SpSt-1190; order DYHY01; family DYHY01; genus JBBIPP01. Next base: position 32,853 of record JAZDJS010000026.1, on the reverse strand, counting down.
TCCGACAGAACCTGCTTTCGCGGTTTCTTCCGGGACGGGCGCGGGAGAGGCGGCTTCGATAGAATCTGTCGCGGTTGTCCCGTCGGAAATCTTTGCGGGGGCGTTCTCCCTTGCAAACGTCACGCTGAAGAACAATCTCGATTCTGCGGTTTTTGCAAACCCGTCCCCGTTTTACGGCTCTGCGGGGGTCGGGGAATCTGAGCGGCTTTCCCTTGCAGGGCAGGGCGCCCCGGCGGTCCTCAAGCCGAACGGGCGAAAAGACTGGTTTTTTGTTGTCAGGGCTCCGGAAAAAATCGCAGGCAATTATTATTACAAATACCCCGTGACCGCCTCAATCGGCGGCGCAGCTTTCATGACTCCTGCCGAGCTTACTGCGCTTCCGGGAAGGGGCGCGCTTGCATCAATCCTGGGAAACTATGCGAGAATTTCCGGGGCTCCGGGACGGTATTACGCGCTCGGGCTCGATGGCGGCTCGGAAGTTCCCTTTGAAATCCCCTCCGGCGGGATTCTGGAGCTGCCCCTTGTCGGGTTTTCCGGAAAGGTTTTCCTGACAACCGGAAATTATCTTGAGCTTCCGGAACGCTCGTCGCTTGCCTTGTCGTTCTCCGTTCCCTCCGCGGCATATTCGGACGAGTCTGCCGAGGCCGTGATTTTCTCAACCGAGGAAGTGACCGCTGTCTACTCGGGAAAGGAGTACAAAATCCCCTCCGGCGGCGGCACAATACCCCTTGGAACCGCCTCGGAAGCTCGGGTGACGGTGCGGCTGAAGAACGGAACCGAAGAAAGTTTGACTGGGACCATACGGAGAATCCCCAAGCCCGACGTCTCGGTCCCGCTCCCCGAAGAAATCCCGGCGAGCGGGAAACTGATCGGCAGGCCGCTTGCGCGGATTGCGAACGGCAGGATAGTCTCTGAAAGCATTGACGGGTTCCCCGAACGCGACGGGGGCTATTTCGTTTCCGGCGAGCCCTGCGGAACTGTTTCGATAAAATACTCGGTCGAGTACGAGGACTTGGCGGGAAGGGGCGGTTTCCTGCGGGGCAATTCGGTCGCAAGGGTTTCCTGCGGAGGCTCGCGGCTCGGGGAAATTTTACGCAGTTTCTTTGCGTGGCTTTTCGGGTTCGGGTCAAATACTACGGGCTGAATTCGGCAGTTTGACATGAATCGCGGATTGATTTGCCTCGATTTAAACGTCGAGACTTTTGCGATTCAGGAAAAAGTCTAAAAGCACAGAGCGCCCCGGCCGAACCGGATGGGAATCGATTTCATCGGCCTTGCGCTTGGCGAGCTTGAGAAGTGGGACTCGCAGCTTGTCGAGCTTGTCCGGGAGGAGAAGATAAACCCCTGGGACATCGACATTACCGCGCTCACTGCGGGATATCTTCAGAGGATAATGGCGATACAGGCCCTCGATTTCAGGATTCCCGGGAAGGCGGTGATTACCGCGGCAGTGCTCCTGAAGCTGAAAAGCGAGAAGCTTTTCTTCGAGGAGCGGGAAAGGGGGGAAAGGGCGTCGCTGGCACCCTCCGCCCTGCAGATTGACATCGAATCGGTTCCGGACCTCCATCCGGTAAGGCGGATTGTCGAGCGGAAAATAACAATTGTCGAGCTTGTCGACGCGCTGAGGAGCGCGTTCGAGGTTGAAAAACGCAAGCTCCTAAGGAAGAAGAACTTCAGGCAGATTGGCGTCAGGATAACGACGGCGAACATCGACGCGGTGATGAGGGATCTCAGGGTCATTTTCGACGACCTTTTCCATGCGCGGGAATCCATTGAGTTCGCCGAAATCCTCAGATACAAGAAATTCGAAATTGCGTTCCTTTCAATCCTTCACATGGCCAACAACGGGGAACTTGACCTTTTCCAGGAGGAATGGAACGGCTCTATAACAATAAGGCGCGCCAGCCAGCAGGTCATTGTTGCTTCGGAAATTCCGCAGCCGTCCGCCGGGGAGCGGGAGGGGGAATTCCCAAATGGCAGATGAGGCGCTTTTGAGGGTCAATCGCCGGCTTGCGGAAGCTGCGCTTTTCATCTCCGGAAGGGGGCTCACGGTCAAGGAACTGCTGAAAGCGGTGCCAACCCTCACGCCAGCAAGGGCGCGGGACGCGGTCGAATCCCTCGTTGGCGCGGGAACTGCTGAAAGCGCCCTGGAGGTTGTGCGCGAGGTCGGCCAGGAAATAAAATACAAGATGAAGGTCAAGGACGAGTTCCTTTCCCAGGTAAGGCGGCTTTCGAACTTCACGGACCTTTCCGACGGGGAAACGAAAACCCTTGCGGTGATTGCGTTCTATCAGCCGATTAAGCAGAGCGAAATCGTGAAAATCCGGGGGAACCGGGCGTATGAGCAGGTCAAGAACCTTGTCGGCTCCGGGCTTGTTGTTGCGGAACCGAAGGGGATAACTCGGCTTCTCAGGACAACCGAGAGGTTCGCCGATTATTTCGGGGCGCCCCTCGAATCACTCAAGGGAAAGCTTGACGCAAAGGACAAGGCAATCATTGACGGGGCTGTTGAAACTGCGAGGGCGGAGATTTCCGCCGAGGAAGCTGCGACTGAACCGCTGAGTGAGCCTGCGGAAAAGGAACTGGAGGCTCTTCCGGACAATGAACAGCCTTGAATTTTTCCTTGCATCGAAATGGCTCGCCGAGAATCTTCCGGGGGCGAAGATTGACAAGGGCGTCTCCAGGATTTCCGGCAGTTCCTTCGGGATAGAATTCTATTCGCGGAAACTTGGCGGGAAGAAACTTCTCGCCCTTGGCAAGGGCTTGCTGGGATTCCTTCCGGCCGAGACGGAGGTTCCGGGCAGCGAAACCTGGAAGTTCGGAAGGCAGTTTCTCTCGGGCCTCGTCGTTTCCTCGGCAGGTCAGGTTGGATTCGACAGGATTCTCAGAATCTCGTTCTCCAATGGAACTTCCCTTGTTGCCGAGACTTTCGACGGGAACCTCCTCCTTCTCGGCCGGGAGGGAAGAATAGTCTTCGCCAGGGAACCGCGGGAATGGAGGGGGCGGAAAATCGCCGTCGGGGAGGAATACCGCCCCCCGAAGGGACCTGGAAAATGTCCGGATGAGCTTTCCGAAAGCGACCTGACTGGCGGGCCCGGGGATTCGGCCGGAAGGCTCCTTGCGGTTTCCTTCGGGTTCGGCCCGGAGATTTCCGGGAGGATAATTGATATTTCCGGGGCGGACGGGATTGGCAGCCAGGAGGGGCGGCGGAAAATAATTTCCGCAATCAGGGAGCTCTTTTCCGCAACGCCTTCCGAGCCGGCAATTTCCCTCGGGGAACTGACCTCCCCGGAAAGCCCGAAGATTTCCGAGAAGCAGAAGAAGCTGGAACGGCTTGAAAAAAGCATTTCAACCCTTGAGCAGGAGGAAGCCTCCCTTCGGCTTTCCGGAGAGAAAATATTGGGCAACCTCCGGGAAATTGACGAGTTAATCTCGCTTGCAAGGGCGGGCAAGAGGCTTTCCGGCATCGTGAAAGAGTTCCGGCGGAAGGAAGGGCGTATTCTTGTCGGGCCGCTTGAATAATCCGGCAACGACCGAAAAGCAATAAAAGCGGGGGCGCGTTCTTGGGACATGGCTACTGAAACGGAGCTTTCATCCCCAATCGAACACCGGCATTACAGCAGGGTAATCGGGCCTCTCGCAAGGGAGGCGACATACCACTGGCGGGCCGTTCTCGTCCTGTCGTTCCTTCTCCTTGCCGGGGGGCTTGCGGTAACAACGGACCCCGTCTTCACGGCATATCTCGGCAACACCGTGATTCTTTTCATTTCCCTTGTCGCTGCAACGGGAGTTCTCGTTACGCTTATGCTCCGTAGCTTCCGCAAGGCGCTCACCGCGCTTTATCCCGCGCTAATTTCCGTACCGGTGACCCTTCTGATAGCATATGCGCTCGGGGAAAGCCCCTCTGGCATCGAAACCATTTTCGCAACGTTCGCCTTCACTACGGCGGTCGGCCTCAACTACACCCTCGTCAAGAAGTATTTCGACGAAAGGAGGAAGCCTGCGACCGTTCTCACAAGCCTTTTTGAGACGTTCTCCAAGCTCTCCAAATCGGTTGCGGGCGTCTACGTGATTGAAACCCTGATGTTCCTAGGGATTGCCGCGTTCACGTACGAAATGACTGGCTTTTTGGGGATACTTGTCGCAATTGCGAACGGAATCTCTCTTGTGGCGACCGTGACCGTCGTTCCGGCCGCAGTGATGTTCTACGAGCATGCGATGGCCGCGCGGGTCCTTTCCGAACACGAGGAAAAGGTTCTCGGCTACGTGAAATCCTATGGCAAGGACAGGAAGCACGCCCCGCTTATTGCGAGCTGGCTCGGGGTTGCGGCCTCGGACGTCGAAAAAGCCTTCGAGCGCCTTGCCGCAAAGGGTTTCCTTGGGAGCCACTTTTTCGCAATTGACGACCCGTTCGTCTGGTTCCTTATGGCGACTGCATACTTCCTCGGCACGGTCTTCGCGCGGTCCGGCGCGCCCTCGCTGACTAGCATCTGGTACGACCTCGGAATCGTCTTCCTCGTGACCGTTTCGGTCTGCCTTTTCTCCCCGCAGAACTTTCCGGGAATTTCGAAGGGAGTCCGCCGCTTGCTCGGGCTTCTCCTCGGGTCCGCAACTGTTTTCCTCGCGTTCAGGACATCGCCGATCCTGCTTGAGGCTGTCCTTGCACTCCTCGTCGTCGGGCTTGCGTCGATTTTCTTCGCATCCTCGGGAGTCTCGCTTGCAGGGAACGCGGCCGTCTCGGTCTATTTCGCGCTGGTCTTCCTCCTCGGCTGGCTCCAGTTCGACTTGATCGAGAACACCCCGATGCTCTGGGCGGTCGGGATTGGCGCGATCGTCTTCCTGATGCTTATGCTGGTTGAAGAGGAAGCATACATTCCGATAAAAAGGGAATAAGGAGATAAGCAAACGGACCCTGAGACGCAGAACTAAAGGGGCTACTTACCCGAACATCCTGAGAGTCTGGCCCGACTGCTTCATTTCTGACTTGTTCGGCATGCCCGGCTTGCGCTCTATTTTCCGCACCTTCTTCTCAAACTCCTTGACGAGCCCGTCAAGCCAGTCGCGGAGCTCCTTCGCTGCAAGGGGCGACAACGCTATTTCGACGCGCCCTTCCGGCTGATGCCTTCCGGCATCGAAGAAAAGTATCCTGAAATCGTAGGGCGTGAAACCGCCGGCGGCGCCGATCGCATAAACCTTCGGCATGTCTTCCGGAATCTTGATTTCCTTGCTGACGCTGAGGACGTTCTTCTTTTCCGCTGATTCCGAGGGTTTGAGGACTTCCATCCGGCGAGTGGGCAACATAACTTTAAAAACACTGGCTTTTCCCCACAAATTGCTTCTTTTGGTTTTGATGACTGGGAGAAGGAGAAACTAGGGAAAGAAAAGGTTAGGGCGCCGAGCCGCGGTCCGGCGGACCTGGGCAAAGCGCGAAACCTGACGAACAAGCCGGGCTAGAATAAAACAGATGGAGTGAAGAAAAAATAAAATGGCAAATCCTGTGAAGGGAGATTTCGTTTCAGTGAGCTATGTTGGGAAAATCGTCGAAACCGGCGAGGTCTTCGACCTGACAGACGAGGCAAGGGCGCGCCAGGCCGGCCTCTACAGCGAGCAGGTCATCTACGGTCCTATGACCGTGCGGATCGGCTCCGGGCACATGCTTGCGGGGCTTGAGGACGCCGTTGTCCAGATGGCTCCGGGCGAAACCCGTGTTGTCCGGATTTCTTCCGACCGGGCTTTCGGGGCAAGGGACCCGAGCAAGATACAGACGGTCCCCGACAAGGTCTTCAAGGAACAGAAGCCGGTTGTCGGGATGATTGTCAACATTCAGGGGCTGATGGGGAAGGTCCAGTCGGTTTCCGGGGGGCGCGTTGTCCTTGACTTCAATCACCCGCTTGCGGGGAAAGAGGTTGAATACGAGTTCACGCTCGAAAAGGTCGTAACTGCGCTCAATGAAAAGTTTGCGGGAATCCTGAGGCTCCACGCGCACAAGGGGCAGGATGCAAAATTCTCGCTTTCCGGGGATGTTGCGGAGGTTATCCTGCCTCCGGCAAATCCCATGCCTGAGGGGGTCATGACGGAGATTTTCGAGGAATCGAAGGAAGGCGTTCCTGAAATAAAAAAGGTTAAATTTACATACATTTTCGAATGAAGTGGAGACGGCTGAAATGATGAAGGGACTTATTCAATCGGCAATTGGGCGTGCAGAAGAACAGAAGGGGCGTGTGACGATCCAGAACGATAGCACCGATTTCTCCGGGAGCCGGGCGGTTATCAAGGTTGTCGGATGCGGCGGCGCCGGTGGAAACTCCGCGGACAGGATGATGGAAATAGGGATTGAAGGCGCTGAGATAATCGCCATCAACACGGACGCCCAGGACCTCATGAAAATAAAGGCGAACAAGAAACTGCTAATCGGCAAGGAAACAACTGCCGGGCTTGGGGCTGGCGCGGATCCGGCTGTTGGCGAAGCCGCGGCAAGGGAGAATGAGAGCGAAATCAAGCAGGCCCTTTCCGGCTCGGACCTCGTTTTCGTTGCATGCGGCCTCGGTGGCGGAACCGGGACGGGCAGCGCGCCGGTTGTTGCCGAGGTTGCGAAGAAGCTCGGCGCGCTCGTTATCGGGATTGCGACGCTTCCCTTCGAAATGGAGGGAAAGCACAGGTGGGACAATGCAAGCAGCGGGCTTGCAAAGCTCGAGACGTCCGTTGACACGCTGATAGTTGTCCCGAACGACAAGCTCCTGCAGATAGTCCCCGACATACCGATTGCAACGGCGTTCAAGGTCGCCGACGAAATCCTCGTCAACGCAGTCAAGGGGATCGCCGAGCTAATCACAAAGCCCGGTCTTATCAACCTTGATTTCGCCGACGTGCGGGCGGTTATGCGCGGCGGGGGACTCGCCCTGATAGGTCTCGGGGAAAGCGATTCCGACAACCGCGCGGGAGAGGCGATCCAGCGCGCAGTCAACAATCCCCTGCTTGACGTTGACATAACCGGGGCGAAGGGGGCTCTTGTCGATGTCATTGGCGGACCGGACCTCACGCTCGAGGAATCCCGCCAGATCGTCTCGGTCGTCTCTGACAAGCTCGAGGTTGGCGCGAAGGTAATCTGGGGCGCACGGATTGAGGATTCCATGAAGGAAGCGATAAAGGTCCTGCTCATTGTGACGGGAATCCAGTCTTCCCAGGTTCTTGTGCGCGAGAAGATATTCGAGCAGAAGCGGAAGGAGAAGATGGAGAAATCCCTGGGGATTTCCTTCGTCAATTCCGAGTCTGAGAACGATGCATCAAAGGGAGGTCTGAAGGGCTTTGGCTCTGAAGGAAAAGTTAAACGACTATCTTAGGGTCCTCAAGGTTGCGAAAAGGCCCTCCTGGAAGGAGTATTTGCAGATTGCAAAGCTCACGGGCCTCGGGATACTCGTGATGGGCGCAATGGGACTGATAATAACGCTGGTGTTCACGCTGCTTGGCGTGTGATGGCTGAATAATATAGATGGAGTGACCGAGGGCCGTAAACCCGAGGTTTCCAGCAGAGGGCTAGACCATCTGAGGATGGCCGAACCAATACATATGGAAAAAACAAAGTGAGTGAATGAAAAAATGACTGTAATATACGCGGTAAGGACAACTGTTGGAAGGGAAGAAGGCGTTCTTGAGAAGCTCGACCTCGTCCTTGCGAAGCAGACAATGACCAACAAGACATACGGGATAAAGGCGGTCCTTCTTCCGAAGGAACTGAAGGGATATGTCCTTGTAGAGGCGGACAGCGTCGGCGACATTGAGGAGGCCCTTTCAGGAATAAACCATGTCCGCGGGATTGTCAGGCACCTTGTCAGGATTGACGAGATAAAGCATTTCCTCGAGACGCGTCCGGCGAACGTTGAGATTGAAAAGGGCGACCTTGTAGAGGTCGTTTCCGGCGCATTCAAGGGCGAAAAGGCGAAGACAACCAGGGTTGACGTGGGCAAGCGCGAGGTCACGATAGAGTTCGTCGAAGCTGCGGTCGCAATCCCGGTCACGGTTCCTCTCGAGGCTGTCAGGGTAATCCAGCACCTCAACACTGGCGCGGGGCTTGTGGACAAGAAGGAAGAAAATACCGAGGACTGATGATGGCTGAAGAAAAGCGTCTCGCCTTTGTCAGCAGCAGCGTTTCGAAGCAGGTTGAGTTCCAGAGCCTCCTTCCGGGATGGACAATTGACCTGATGGACCTTCCGATAAAGGAAATACAGTCCCTTGAGCCTTCCGAGGTTCTGCGGGAAAAGCTCCTTGAGGCTGCAAAGCAGCTGCCAATTCCGTTCCTTGCCGAGAAAACCTGCCTTATGCTTTCCTGCCTGGGCGGGAACCTTCCCGGCTCGTTCACGCAAGCCTTCGCCCAGGCGCTGGGAAAGAACGGGATTTCCGAGTTCGTCCTGAAAAACGGGGACGACCGGGCGCGGGTAGTCACGCTTGTCGGGTATTTCGATGGAAGCAACATCCAGTATTTTCAGGGCGAGGTTTCGGGAAAGATAGTCCCGCCGAGGGGGGATGGCGGCTTCAGCTGGGATTCCATTTTCCAGCCGGACGGCTTCGACCAGACCTTCGGGGAAATGGGGACCTTGAAGAAGAACCAGATGAGCCACCGGAAGATTGCCTGCGACAAGCTCAGGGCTTTTTTGGAGAAAACCGGGAAATAAGGGGACCTGTGGGGAAACAACAACAAATAAAAACCCCCCTGCCCGAAGGCAGGGAATATGGCAACTGCTAAAATAAACATACTTGTCGAGGCCGGAAAGGCAACTGCGGGACCCCCTCTCGGACCTGCTCTTGCGCCAATGGGAGTCAACCCGGGCCAGGTCGTGGCCCAGATAAATTCGGCGACAAAGGATTTCTCGGGAATGCGCGTGCCGGTCACGGTCGCGATCAACACTTCCGACAAGAGCTTTTCAGTGACTCTCGGGCAGCCTGCGACAAGCGAGTTCATCAAGAAGGAGCTCAAGCTCAGCCTTGGGGCGAAGGGCGAGGCGGGCAAGGGCCAGGAAACGGTCGGGAACGTTACGCTCAATCAGCTGAAGGAGCTCCTGGAAAAGAAAAAGGACGTTCTCCACTTCAAGAGCGAAAAAAACGCGCTCAAGCAGCTTGTCGGGACCTGCGTTTCGATGGGCATAACCGTCGAGGGCATGAAGGGCAAAGAAGCAATCAAGGCTCTCGAAGAAGGGAAACTTTAAGCTAGCTACGCTAAAATACTTAAAGTCGGTTCATCTTTTTGTGGGGGTGCTTTGAATGATCCCTTGGTTCCTTGGTTTTGCGCTTTCCAGTCTCCCTCCCCGTGGCCCTGAAGCACTGGATTTCCCCGAACCGCTCGAGCTGTACCAGGAGGAAGCTGCGAAATTTCTAGAGGGATATGCCAAATACTATTCCGGGGAGAGCGGGCTTGCCGAGATTTCGGAGGGGGTTGTCCCGGAAATCAGCGAGGAGGCATACCGGCTCCTTGACTCCTACACAAGATTCACGGGGAAAGGCGCTGTCGCAACCGCAAGGCAGGCTGTCTGGGATTTCTCGATTCTTGCAACTGACACCCTCTTGGGTGAAATTGAATCCGAGATTGCCCAGGAAAAGGGGGGCGCGTCTCCAGGAGAGGAATGTGCTCCCGACGCTTTTGCAGACTTTGACATTTTCCCGAAAAGCCCGCTCAAGCCCCTCGGAATCGGGAGAGAATCCTTGCTCTGCCGGGAAATACTTGACGCATACAAGCTCCTTGAGGAGTTCGCCCCGAAGGGGCCCGGGACTGAGAACGCGCGCTCCTATGAGGAGGCTTTCGAATCAAGGGAAGCTGCCGAGAATTTCCTCAAGGTCGAAGGCTATGCAATCGGGCTTGTCTTCAAATACAGGATTCCGGAGGAAAGCGAAACTATTATCCAGGCAGTTGAAAAATACCATGCGGACGTCCTTTCCAGCTGGAGCCCCTCAAGGGAAATAATAACTGTTTCTTGAGTTTTGTGTTTTTCCGGAGAAAAACTGCGCTGTCGGGCTTTCTACCTGCGGGAATCCTCATCATGCGTTCTTTCGAGTCCAATTCTTGTGGAGCTCGAAGATGTCTATTGGTTCTGCTGCCTCGGCTGCAACAAAAAGGTTCTCCGCAAAAAAGGGCACGAGCTTCCCTGTTTGAGAAATTATCCATCTTCCCCAGCGGAAACGCCCTATGAACGGAATGTAAAGGCCAATCCCTGCCCGGATAAGCGGCCTGAAACCTGAGAAGGCGAAGAGGAGCTTCAGTTGAGAATAGTCGTATATGGATAGGTGGAGTGCCCCGGTGTTCCGTTCGGAAAACGGCGTGTCCTGCGAATTGTCCCTGACGCGGGAAAGTCCGTGGGCATTGGGAGTGGAAAGTATCAGGAGCCCGCCTTTCTTAAGAGCTCGTCGTATGTTAATTAACGCGCCCGACGGATTCCTGAGGTGCTCTATTACTTCCATCAAAAAGATGCAGTCAAATTTCCCAGGGGGGGGCGTTGTTCAATGTCTCCAGCAATGCATTTGACTGAAACTGAGTTTTCCTTGGCAAGTTCATTTGTCTTCAGCAGGTTTTTCCTGGATATTTCCAGGCAGGTAACTGAATGTCCTTGTTGCGCAAGCTCAATTGCGAGGTTCCCCTCTGCGCCGCCTATGTCAAGTATTTCCAAATATTTTTTGTTGATTCTGGCGCGCTTTTTTGCTTTGGAATAAAAATCGAGGTAATCTGACACTCGCCAAGTTTCCTTGAACTGGGGAACGTCAGACATAAGCTCATATGTCCTTTCAAAATTTGTCAAAAAATCCATACGTCTAAAGTCTCCTAGAGCATCGTTCAAGGCGTCGCCCGGGTTATCTGGAAATAGGTGACGTCCCCTTCTCCATCGACAACGCCCAGCCAGAGCGTCTTTCTGACTGAATGGGAAAGGCGGACGAAACGGGAAAGCTCGGAGATTGAATAGACCGCCGCTTCCGGGATTGCGTGGGCAAGGTATTTGGCGTGTTCCCAGGATTCGCGTTCGCCCCGGGAGGGCTTCACCCCCCGGTCATAGACCCGGAAATGCGTCCCGTATTTGAGACCGCTCCTGACGACATATCCCCTCTCGCGCAAATCGCGGTAAAGCTGGTATCTTATGTAGATTTCCGGAAGGAATTTCCGCAGTTCCGAAAGGAGGGCGTCAAAGTCCGGGATTTTCCGGTCCTCCTTGGAAACGATGGAGATTTTCCCCTTCTGGAAAAGGTAGAGCGTTTCCTCCGCTGAAAGCTCGAGGCCATCCGAGACTAGCTCCCCGAATCCGCCCCGCTCGAAAAATTCCCCCCCTTCAGGGAGGATTGCCTTGTCCCCGCGCAGCCTTCCGAACTTTTCCTTCGGCTCCGGCTCTTCCGGAAGGTCGAATGGTTGTATTGTTATTTTCTCGAATTCAGCCATATCTTGGGATCCATCTCACTCTACAAGGAAGGTCTTCTTCGCAAGGATGAAGGTTTTTCCGCTCTCATCATAGCCTATATACCCCTTTTCGACTGCGCCTTTCAGCCGCAACACCAGGGTGTCCCGCAGGCCTTCGGAAATCATCCTCGTGTTCTTCAGGTGCCCGTTTACCTCCTCAAGCGTTGCCGGTTTTGCAAGCTCCTTCAGTGCCATGCAGACCGTGAGCTCCTTCTCGGAAAGGGCAAGGCCTTCGACGGGAACAGTTCTGACCTCCGGAACCCCTTTTGGCGCCGGGGCGCTTTCGCTATCCTCCCCGTCAGTGTCCTCGCTGAGGACCTCGAGCGCGTCGACCTTCTCCTCCAGGGCCTCGACCCTCTTCCAAAGCTCCTGAACCTTGTGAACCCAATAAGTCCAGTAGTTCCCGTCTGCGGGAGCGGAGCCCTTCATAACGTCAGTTGTCTCAGCCATCAGACTTTTAATCCGGACTAGCTTTAAATAAAAAATGGTCGTCCTCGGGGCTTTTCCTGTCTTCACGGCTGCGCTGGTTCTTGCTGGGATTTCCCTTGCTGCAACCGGATTCCTCGCGAAGGTCCGCTATCTCTGTCCGCTTGGCGTTGCTCTTGCGCTCTCTGCGTTCGTTCCCGACCCGTTCAAGCTCGTTTCATTCGGAATTCTTTCCGGCGCGGGACTGTTGTTTTTTAAACCCGGAAATGCAAATGCCTTTGAAAATGCCGAAAAGGGATCCCCGGGAGGAAAAACCTCCAAAGGGGCGAAAGGAAGGCTTCGTTGACCTCGGGCCCCTACTCGCCGAACTCCGGGACTGGATTGTCTGGATTGGCTTTGCGGTGATTCTCTCGTTCATTGTCGGAAACATCCTGAACTTTGCGCTTGGAAACACGGTTCCCCTTGTCGCGATAATGAGCGGCAGCATGACGCACGGTTCGGACGTCCCCCAGACGCACTACGGCTACCTGCAGGCACAGGGCTTCTCCCGGGAGCAGATTGACGGTTTCCCGATTTCCGGCGGTTTCAGAAAAGGGGATGTAATTGTCGTGAAAGGGCGGGAAAAGAAATACAAAATCGGGGATGTAATTGTCTTCAACGTTCCGAACGCCTCCTATCCGATAATACACAGGGTAATCGGAACCTCCGAGGATTCCCTCGGGAAAGTCTACTACCGGACGAAGGGCGACCACAATCCCTCAGAGGACAGGTGGCTGATTCCCCACGGAGAGGTGAAAGGCAAGGCGATTTTCGTAATCCCTTTTCTCGGATACATCAAGGTCGTGCCGACGGAGCTCTGCATATCCACCTCCCTTTGCAGGCCTCTTTTCGACCCTGGCAGGCAGTAGCAGCTTTTTTAAACCGGGATTTTCCGGAAGGGTGGATGAAATTCTGCAAGAAGTGCGGCGGCCTCATGATTCCTGCCTCGGAAGAGGGGAAGGACGGAAAGGTGAAGATTGTCTGCAGGAAGTGCGGCGCAAAGGACACTTCCAAAGAGGGCTTCACGATGACGAAGAACATCGTAAACACCGGAAGCGCGATTCCCGTGATTGACAACGAAAAGCACCTGAAGAACGTTTCAAAGATCGCCGTCGAATGCCCGCGCTGCAAGAACATCGGGGCAATATGGTGGATGGTGCAGACCCGGGGCGTTGACGAGCCCGCGACCCGTTTTTACAAATGCGTCAAGTGCAATTACACCTGGAAAGAGTACGCCTGAACCGAACCCATTTTTTCTTTTCGAAAAAGAAAATCCTGCCTAAGGGCTGAATGCCCTGTGGGGCAAATCCGTTTGGTCCTCAGACCATCGGTGCAAAAGCACGGACACGGGCGTAAAAGAAAATTCCGGGCGGGTTTGAGGATTGCGCAAACCCGCTTTTTGATGAAACTTTCGTAAAGTTTCGAGTATACCTGAACCGCTCTCCAGTTACCAGCCGTTCCTGACCCCTCCTATATTCGTCCTGAGGACGGACTTTTTCTCTCGGAAAATAAACAACCTATTTAACAAAACAAATCTCAGGAAATCCATGGAATCGTACATTCTGATTGCGCTGGCAAGCACAGTTTTCTTCGGAGCGAATGCAATTATCCTCAAAAGCGCCAAGAACATTGACTCCACTAGCTTGACATTAATCTCCCTTGCAACCGCGGCTTTTTTGACACTCCTTTACTGGATTTTTTTCGTAAAGGAGAAAATTCTTAGTAGTTTGGGTGTTGCGTCTGGCGTGCTTTCGGGAGCGGTGTATTTTCTGGCTCTTCTTCTTTTCGTCGTTGCTCTGAAACGGGGAAGCACAAGTGTTGTTGCAACCCTTAATGCACTGAGCGCGCTTGTAGCTGTTTTCTTGGCGGTAATCCTTCTTTCTGAGAAGCTAACATTGACGAAAATTGCAGGCATTGCTCTTGGGATTGCCGCAGCAGTTTTGCTAGCTGTCTAAACTCACTGCTTGGAAAGGTATCTCGCCAAGAGCCTGACGCCGAACCCGGTTCCGCCCTTGAAGGAGAACTGGTGCCTGGGTTTCGTTGTCCAGGCAGTCCCGGCAATGTCGAGGTGCGCCCACTTCGTTCCGGACGAAACGAACTCCTTGAGGAAGCTTGCGCCAGCCGTTGCGCCCGCCTGCCCGGATTCCCCGAGGTTCTTGACGTCGGCAACGTCGCTTTTCACCTTCTCGTCATAATCCTTCCACATCATCGGCAGCTCCCAGAGCCGCTCCCCTGATTCCATTCCCGCCTCGAAAAGCTCCTTTGCGAGGGACGGGTCGTTTGAGAAAAGCCCTGCCGCAACGTCCCCGAGCGCGACAACGCAGGCGCCGGTCAGGGTTGCGAGGTCTATCAGGACGTCCGGTTTGTGCTCCTTGCATGCGAAGGAAAGGGCGTCGGCAAGTATGAGCCGTCCCTCGGCATCGGTGTCAAGTATCTCAATCGTCTTCCCGTTGTGGGCGCGCACGATGTCCCCGGGCTTTCCTGCCGTTCCGGAAGGCAGATTCTCTACGGCGGGAACGAGCGCGACAAGGTGAAGCGGGAGCTTGAGTATCGAGGCAAGCCGCATCGTTGCGATTGCGGCAACTGCGCCGCTCTTGTCGAACTTCATCTCATCCATTGCCCGGGAGGGCTTGATCGAAATCCCGCCGGAATCGAAGCAGACTCCTTTGCCGACGAGGGCTATTTTTTTCTTCGCAACCCCGCTCTTCGGCAGGTATTCGAGGACGATCAGCTTGGGCTCCTCGGCGCTTCCGCGACCAACCGCAAGTATTGCGTTCATCCCCATCTTCTCGAGTTCAGCCCTGCCGAATATCTTGCAGCTCATCCCGAATATTTTCGCCTCCTTTGCCGCGAGGAGGGAAAGCATCGTGGGTGTGGCAACGTTCGCCGGCTCGTTCTGTATTTCCCTCGCCCAATTGGCGCATTCGGCGACCGACTTTGCCTCCAGGATTTCCCTTGAGGCTGGAACGGGCAAATGCAACCCGGTCAGCTTTGCCGCCTGCTGTTGCTCCTCCGAGGGCGTCTTGTACTTGTCAAACGAATATGCTGAGAGAATTGCGCCCTCCGTGAATGCTGCCAAGAACTTCCTGTTCGAAAGAAGCTTCTTCGAGGATTTCGGGGAAAGGGAAAGCGAGCCCGCTCCAAGGGTTTTCAGTATGTACTGGACCGCGCTTCCGGCGGCGCGCCTTATCGTTTCCGCATCCGCTGTTTTCTCGTCGCCAAGCCCGATTATGACGCCTTCGGGGGAAGGCGCCACCTTCAGAAGCTTCCCGAAAGCCTTGTCCTCGGAAAGAAAAACGAGCCTTGCGGAAGCCTTGCCCTTCTTCTTTGCCGAAGTTCCCTGGGAAAAAACGAGTTCGATATTTTCCTGCGTCATGGGGGTTGGTGGGAGGGCAATTGTTTTAAACTTTACCGGGGTTCTCGCCCCGTGGCCGATGCTTTTGGAAGTGCGCCCCCCGTTGAAGGGGGCCAGACCGAGGGAGGAGAAGGTCTTCTGAAACGAAGGAATCCTGCAATTCCCAGGAAGATTTCCGAGATTTCCGGAGCCGACCGGCGTGTGAGGCTTTCCGGGAAGATAGAGAAAAAGGGGCTAAACGGCGCCCTCACGCTTTCCGACGGAACCGGCAGGGCGGAGGTTTTCTTCGACAATCTCGACGTTGTGGACGAAATCGAGAAGAATTACCGGGAGGGC
This sequence comes from archaeon, assembly GCA_043803745.1. Lineage (GTDB taxonomy): Archaea > SpSt-1190 > SpSt-1190 > DYHY01 > DYHY01 > JBBIPP01. The sequence continues at coordinate 17,269 of JAZDJS010000026.1, read as the reverse complement.
GAACAGGTTCTTGTGTCGGGCCTTGTGGTCCCCCAAGGACCGTCGAAGTTCGACATAAACGGGGAGATAATCTTGAAGTCTGCGGCGGAACGCGGGCTTTCCGGTGAACTAATAAAAAGGGCGGAGGGAATCCTTGCGAAACATGGCTAGTGAGGGAACTATTAAAGCCTCTTTCGAAGCAAAGCTTGCCGGGGCGGGCATACTCAAGGATGCTATTTCTGCCGTATATGAGATTGTGAAGGAGGATGTCTCATTCAAGCTGACGAAGGACGGGCTTTTCCTTTCAGCAATGGATGCTGCGAACGTCTCAATGGTGACCTTTCGCCTGCTCGTGACTGCTTTCGAGGATTACAAGCTCTCTGAAGAGAGGACAATAGGCGTTGACATGGAACGCCTGATGCAGGTGGTCAAGCAGGCGGACTCGGGCGATGCGGTCACAATCCGCTTCGGCGGGGACGAAGCCTCGAACCTTTCCTTTGTTTTCAAGAGCGCGCTGAGCACAAGGAGGTTCAACATCCCCCTCCTCGACAACCCTTCCGAGGGACGGAAGCCCCCGACAATAAACTTCGAGGCAACCGTTGTCGTGAAAAGCACCGCGCTTTCCCAGGCGATTTCCGACGCGGAGGTCTTTTCAGATTCGGTCATCTTCCTCGCGGACTCGGGCAAGTTCTCTATCGAAGCTTCCGGGGAAACCGGCAAGGCAATAACGGAGCTTGAGAAGGGGGTGGACACTGCGCTTGTCGAGCTGCAGGTGACTGCTCCGGCAAAGGCGCGCTATGCGGTGGATTATCTGAAGAAGATTGTCAAGGGCGGGAAGCTTTCCGAAACCGCGAAAATCCAGTTCAAGTCGGATTTCCCGATACAGGTCGAGTATTCGGTGACTGACAAGCTCCAGCTCAAGTATGTCCTTGCGCCGAGGATTGAAAGCGAGTAAGAGGGGGGGAAAACGAAAGAAAATGGCTGAAGAGCAAACCCGGCAGGCGCAGCTGAGAAAATCGGGCCCGTTCTCCTTCCCGGTCCTTGCGATGGCAATCGGCGGGGGCTTGATACTCCTTCCCTGGATTGGCGGGCTTGGGACTGATTTTCTTACGAAGCTTGCCGTAAGCGCGGTCGGAATCGGGCTTCTCGTGCTTGGCTTTTTGCGCTCGAAATGAAGATTGTGGCGATTGGCGGCGGGGAGATTTCCCTCGGAGAAACCGGGCGGATTGAAAGGGAAATCGTTCGTCTTTCTGGAAAGAGGGCGCCTCGGCTCTTGTTCATACCAACTGCCAGCGGGGATTCTCCCGGCTACTGCAACGCGGTGGAAGCCCGCTTCTCAAAGCTCGGCTGCATGGTTGCGCACCTGCGCCTTTGTTCGGATGACCGGGACCGCGCGAAAATCAAGAGGAAGATTCTTTCCTCCGACATAATTTACGTCGGCGGGGGGAACACCTTGCGGATGCTGCGGCTCTGGAAAAGATTCGGGGTCGGGGAACTCCTGCGGACTGCAGGAGGGCGCGGAACGGTTCTTTCCGGGATTTCGGCAGGGGCGCTCTGCTGGGCCCGCTTCGGAACGAGCGATTCCAGGAGGTTCTGGACAAAACCGTCCCAGAAGGCGATGCGCGTGAAAGGCCTCGGCTTCCTTCCTTTCGGCATAAGCCCGCACCATTTCCGGGAGCGGGCCTGGAGGGAGCGGGCGGCGGGCAAGCTTGTCAGGAAAGCCGAATTTGTCGTCGGAATTGAAGACTGCGCCGCCCTGGAAACTGTCGACGGGAGGAACTTCTCGGTCCTTTCGGCGAAAAGGGGCCGGGGAGCTTGGGTTTTCTCGCGGGGACAGTCTGGAAGGCTCCTGAAAGTCTACGCGGGCAGCGGATTCTCGCTAATTTGATTTCTTCCCGGTTTTCCTCTCGGCAGGTTTGATTTCCGGCAGCCAGGAGAACTTCTTCTGCAGGGATGTCGGGTAAATCTTCCTCGCATCAACCCCGACTCTCCTTGCCCATTTAGCATAAACCCTGGGGTCGATGTAGTTCCGAAGGGACGTGTTCAGGTTATAGTCGCGGACGGAAATTGCAAGCTCGATTTCCCTCTTGGATTTTCCTATCTTCTCCGCTTCTTTGCCGGAGGCCTCCAGTTCCTTGAGCTTCTCCTCTTTTTTTCTGAGGGATTCCTCCCAGCCGGCCGGAGGGGTCCTTTTGTGGTTGCAGACCTTTGCAGCCTCGAGGTTCGCGAGCTTTCCCCAGTAAACTTTTTCGTATTCCGGGGCCTGCTTTTCCGCCGGAGCCTTTAGGAGAAATAACTCGACGGTTCTGGTTGCATGGAACGTCCTGAAAACCTTCGCCGAAAGCCCGGACGCGCATGAGGAAAGGAATTCATTAACCTTTGAGGAAGTCACGCCCTCGAAAAGGAGTTCGCCCACCTTCTTCTTCGGAAGGGTTTCCCTGAAATATCCGAGGGCGGCCGAATCCTCGGGAGTCTCGGCGGTTATTTCCTTCTGCCACCTGACAGAATCCTTGCCGAGGAAATCGAACAGCATTTTCTTGTCGTCCGTCTTGACGTGCTCGGCGCGGAGGGTGCTTGCCCCGACCGTGTCGGCCTCGTCCTTGTCCTTCTCATCCCCGACACGCATCGCAAGCCGGTCAATCAGGTATGCGACAAGCGCAAGTTTCTGTGTCTGGATGTTTCTTGATGCAAGCCCTTTTGTGATTTCCTTTCTGACCTTGGAAATCTTGCCGGCAAGGAGTTCAGCCTTGTCATATTTCCTTATGTCGTTCTCCTGGCGGATTTCGGAAAGATCGGAAAGCCACAGATATTTCGTCTTCCCGGAAAGCCGGTCTGTCCAGGACGCGAGCCAGGTTGATGTGTGGTCGTGGACAATCGCCTTCCACTTTCCTGGGGGAACTGGCGCGCTTTCCCCGAGATTCAGTATCATTTCCTCTTCGGAGGCTTGCTCCTTCCATTTCCCCCTGTGCGGATGCGCGCCCCGGCCCATGAAAAGCCCGGCCGGTTCGGCGACATAGCCGGCGCGCTCGACAGTCTTCCCGTCGACCTCTGCGAATCCGAACGCCGCCCTCAGCTTTTCGCGGTCAGCCTTCCTTCTCTTGGCAAGGAGCTTCTTTTCATCCAGTGTCATTGCCTCTCGCTTGGCGCGCTCCTCTTCCTGGGCACGCCTGATTTCGGAAAGGTCGATTTCCTGGAAAGTCAGGTCAATGAACTCCTTCGGAAGCTGCCTGCGGAAATCTCCAATGAAATTCTCGACGAACACCGGGTCGGAAAGGTAGGGCGTCCCGGTTTTCCTCGCGATTGCCCAGAGCATTTCCTCCTGGATTGGAGAGAGCGTGAACTGCTTGCCTCGGAGCTTGGTCAAGAAGCCGCGAAACCGGTACTTGGGAGGGAAGGCAACGCCCCCGTGGAAAAGGGTTCTCCATCTTCGGGGCTTTTTGGAGGTTTCCCCTGGGCGCGCCTCGGAGAGTTCCTCGGGAAGTTCCCCGGAGGGGGCCCGGTCGATCTCAGGCTCTGACACGAAACACCTCCCCATCCAAGTGTTTAAAAAACGTTCCCCGCTAATTTGGGGTGAAATGGGCAGCTTGATTGAGATTAACGACACACTTCAGCTGACGAAGGAGCAGGGTTTCCCGCCGGAACTTTCGCTTGAAACGCATCTGAAAAGTCCCCTTGCCGCTGAGGAATTCCGGGGGCGCGTTTTCGATTTCAGGGACAAGCCGCTCGCGCGCGTGTACAAGGTTCCCCCTTTGTGGGTTTTCCTCGTCGAGAACATCGGAGGGAAATGGCTTTACTGGGGGCATGCGCGGGTTTTGGAGCAGACAATCTACCAGAAGGACGGGACGCCCCATACGAGGGGAAAGTTCGAGATAGTCGAGATTTATCCCCCAGACTACCAGAGGGAAATCACGAAGCGGGAAACCGACCCGGGAAAAAGCTACCTTTGATAATTCTTAATAAGGAACTGTGCAGTTTCCGCGGGATGCGCCGGAAGGGAGACTTGATGACACAAAGTCGGAAGGAATCTGTTGCCGTCCTCGTTCCGGTTTACCGGGGCGATGCCCGCCTCCGGAAATGTCTTGGCGCGCTCTCGCGCCAGGGAACTGGGGGGAAACTCCGCTATTCGGTTTTCGCGCTTCTTGACAGAGACGCTGACGAACCCGCCCTGAGAACCTGCGGAAGCTTCCGCAGGGTGAAGGCTATCCGGACTGGGAAGACGAACGTCCAAGGCCTGCGCAACTACGGGCTCGGGCTTCTTGCCGGAAAGAAGTTCCGGTTCCTTGCGTTCATTGACCCGGACTGCCTGCCGGAAAGGGACTGGCTTGCGAGGATTGCCGGAGCGCTCCCCGAGGGATTCTCGGCTGTCGGAGGGAGCGACCCCTTTGAGAAATATCCCGGAGCGGTCAATTCCTTTGCGCGGGCGGACTGGGAAATCCGGCTCGGAAAGCGGGGGGAAACCTTCTGGCTTGACACGAACAACCTCCTGATACGGACGGAGGACTTTTCCGGGATCGGGGGGTTCGACGAGCTTTCGGGAACCGGCACCGACACGGAAATTTCAATGAAACTCAGGAACGCCGGCAAGCGGATGTGGTATGAGCCCGGCCTGCGGGTCAGACACATGAAGGACTATTCGCTTGGCAATCTTCTCTCGGAAGCCTTCAAATACGGAAAAAGCCACGGCGAGATTTTCCTTTCGGGCGAGGGTTTTTCGAAAACGAGCATTTCCCATCCGGGCGCCGGATATCTTGCACAGCCAGTTCTCCTTTCGGCGGCAGCCGTCCTACTTCCGTTCAGCTTGTTTCTCTCGGCAGCGGTCCTCTCGCTGCTTGTTGCGTTGCTTGCGGCAAGATCTCTTGAAGCTCGCGGAATTTCCAAGCCAGTCTTCTTCCTCATTTCCTTCGCGCGCGCAATTTCCTGGACCGCAGGCGGCTTTGCCGGGCTCGTTTCCTTCCCTTTTCGGAGGTTCCGGAGGTTCCGGAGGTTCCGGAGGTTCCGGCGGCAGGGCGCCAGAACGCCTCAATGAAGACGACTGATACGGTCCCGAGAATCGAGACAGCAAGAGCAACCCTTGAAGGCACTGAAGGCGTGAATTCCAGACTGACCTCGCCTTTTGGCGGGCTGACAACTTGGAGGAGGCCGTCGGAGGACTTGCCTGTCGCGAGCCAGCGTCCCTCGGAATCCCGTGCAACCCATCCGGGGTGGAACCGCAAGGAAACTATCACGTCCTCTTTTCCGGACGCATCAATCGTGATTGCGCTGTTCGAGAAATTGACCGCCCTGCCGCCGCGAAGGACAAAATTCCTGCGGGCGCCCTTCATCGCGTAGATTGAAATTGAAAGTCCATTCTGGTTTCTCCCCGTTTCAAACGCCTTCTCGAAAAGCGGCGATGCCGACAGGACCCTTTTGGACTCTTTGTTCCAAACGCATACGGTCCCGGCGTTCAGGTCGTAAAGGATTTGCCGGAGTTCCTCGGTCGAATAGTTCGAGATTTCTCGCCCGAGGAGTTTGCCGTCATAGAAGTTCATCGGCCTGTCTCCGTCGAGATTCATCGAAGCCATCGGTCCCCCTACGAAGGAAAGCCCGGTCTTTATCGGAAGGAGCGGGATGACCCAGCCCCCGTAGGTGTGGCGGCTTGAATCCTCGAAAAGGACCCTCGAGCTGTTGTCTTCGTTCTTCCTGAGGTAATCGACTGCTGAGGAGAATGCTGGATCGGAATTCGATGAGAAAATCCCCGCGTGCGGGGAAATCCCGTACCAGCTTTTGAAAACCCCTTCCTCGGGGAAAAACGGCGGGGAGTTCACCCTGTCGAAGAGGTCGGTGCAGGAGGGGCAGTTCCAGGAGCTCGCGAGATAGAACAGGAAAAAGCACGCCGCATAGATGAATGGAAGGGTTGCGGCAATCCGTTTCAGGGGGTTTCCTGAGAAGGTTCCGGCGACGAACCTTTCGGCAAACGCGGCGGTTGCAATTGACAGCGAAAGGATGAGCGGAATCGCGATTCTTTCCGGGACGAAAACGTTGAGAACCGGGTTACTGACTCCGGCGAGTTTCACAAGGGAGAAAAACCCCCCTATTATGAACAGGAACGTCGCCGCCCTTGCGGTCCGCTTGGACGCTCCGTTTAGGGAGGAGATGGAAAGCACGAGGAAGCTTCCCGCGACAAGGAAATGGGGATGGCGCAGGATTTCGATGAAGAAGGACTCCGCTCCGTACATTGCGGGGAAAATCCCCGGCAGGGCCGACCATGCGCTGATCGAATAGATTCTTCCGGAAAAGATCTGGACCAGATAGGGAAGGGAAACTGCGGAAAAGACAAGCAGGAATTTTCCAAGGCCGGCCTTTTCCCTCATAAGCCGCCCGAATCCGGACGAAACAATGACGAGGAGGAAGGTGAATATGAACACCGTTGGGTGCGACATGAAAGAGAGGGCTGAAAACGCCCCGGCCAACTTTCCCTTTCCCGAGAGAAGCAGGATTCCGGAGGCGAGGCAGAGCGCAACCGAAAGGTAGGACGCGAAAAGTCCGTTCTCAATCGCATGGTGCCGTGAAAGAAGGAAGAACGTTCCGGAAAGGAAGGCAGTCCTTCCGGAAAAGCCCAGCTTTTTTGCGAAGAAATACAGCGCAAGGGGCGCGGCAGCAAACGCGATTGCCGCAAGAATCCGGAACGCCTGGTGGAGCTCAAGCAGCCCGAACGCCGCACGCTTCAGAAAAGCGACCAGAAGGAAAAAGAAGGGCGGAAGATCGTAGAACTCCATGTGCCCGAGCTGGAAATATCCGTTCCATCCCTCAAGCCCCGAGAACTCGCCGAGGAGAATCTTGTCGACGACCCAGGAATGGTAGTAGTGGTACGGAAGATCTGCGAAAGTCGGGATTGTATTCTCGAAAATTCCCGAGGAGGCCAGGACAATGATTGAAAAAACGGCAATCAGCGTCGGATAGAGGACCGGCGCCTCCTTTTTTGAGAAACGTACAAGGAGAATCGAGGCTGCGGCAGCGGCAACGAGCGCGGGAATTGACAAGTAGCCAAGGGCGAAAATCAGGAGGGAAAGAAGGATTGGGACGAGTATGATTAGCCGTCCCGCCAAAATCAGCCGGCCTCCGTATTTGCCGAGAGCGGCCGTTCCAAACCTTCAGGTCCCCGTTGGACGAACCTGAGCCTCAGTATTGTCGCCGAGGCGCTTTCGCAGCCGGCTCCTGAAGCGGAGAGCGTGAAGTTCGCCCTTGCAATTTCTCCCGGGATGAAATAGTCGCTGCAGGAAAGAAAGTCTAGAGGAAAGGCGTATTTTTCTCCGGAAGCTTCGACGAGGACTTGTGTGCTGGAGGACCTGTTCCCTCCGCACGCAATGAATGAAAGGTTCCCCGGCCTCTCGAAGTGCGCGGGGGAAAACTCGACCCAGTTCGTCCCGTTGCAGCCTCCGCACCCGGAAAGTTGGATTCCTCCTTGCAGGGAAATCCCGCAGGAATCGGAGGTTTGGGAAATGCGGATTTCGGAGAAATCCAAGCTGCTGCCGAGGGACACCTCTCGCCCGAAAGCTCCGGCAACGAAGGCCTTCAGGACAATGTCCTCCTCGTCGCAGTTCCCCTCGGGAAGGCTTGCAAAGTAGATTTTCGACCCGGACCCCATTGTCTTGTTGATGTAAACCGAGATGCAGGAATTCTCGGGGACCTTGATTATTTCCGAAACCTTCTTCGGCCAGACGCTGAAGTAGAAGCTTGCTCCGTCTCCGCCCGATTTCCCGGAGCAGGCGCGGAATGTGAGGGGCATTCTATTGAGCGGAAGTTCCCTGGAAACGACCGAAGGCGCGAGGCAATTTTTCCCCACGCCAACCAGATGTATCCCGTCATCCCGGAAGGCTTGGGCGCGGTTGTCAGAGAACCAGCTTGCCTGTTCGTCCGTGGAATCGAGGGGATAATAGCCTAGGAAGCTCTCGGAAAACTCGACAGCCTTTCGCCCAAGAAAGCTTCCTGCATACGTCCTTTGGTAATCGGTCCAGAGAAGGCGCGGAGCGAAGAAAAGAAGGATTATTGCGGAAACGGCGGCAAAGGTTGCGGGGGATTTCCGGAAAAGGGCCGCTGCAAGAAGGAGCAGGGATGCCAAAAGGGCGATTTCGAGAATCCATGCCATTTCCAGTCAGTTCTTTCTCCTTCCGAATTTCGGCTTGAGCTGTTCCCCGAGCTTGCTTAAATAAAATTTCCAGATGCCTGGATTGAGGCGACCGGCGGAGAACGCTGCTCCTGCCTGGAGAATAGTCGCCTCCCGCTTGACCGCAGCAATCTCAGCCCCGGAAATCCCTGGAAGGCGCACAATCATCTCGTGGGATGTCGCGTCCGAGTAGTTTCCGGCAAGAAGCCCGTGCCTTTTCGCGGTCGAATAGAGACCTGAACCCGGATACGGAGTTGGAAGGGAGAATGTGAAATAGTCTAGGAGCCTTTCCTTGAGGAGTTTTTCGATTAATTTGAGCGTAAGGCGAGTCTCCCGAACCCCTTCGAATTTCAGCAAGCCGTTCTCCTCCCAGATGTTGAACCCGATGAAGAAACCGAGCGTCTTCAGTCCCGCCCGTTTCAGGTTCCGAAGGGCTGAGCGCACCTGGGGGATTGTGACGCCTTTCCTTATTCCCGCAAGCGTCCTGCCGTTCGCGCTTTCTATCCCGACGTTGGCGAGCCAGAACCCCGTTTTCGCAAGCTCCTCCGCATATTCGCGTCCAAGCCCGTTGGCCCTGAACTGCGCCTTGAATGTCAGGTCTAGCCTGCGCGCCCTTATCTCCGAGAGGACCTGGCTCGATTTTTTCGGAACAAGGTTGAACTCGTCAGCCCAGTCGTAAATCTCGCGCACTCCCGATTGCGAAAGCAATTCCAGCTCGTCGGCGAAATTCCCTGGCGAGCGCGCCCTCTGGAAATTCCCCCAGGTTTTCGAGCAGAACGTGCATTTGTAAGGGCAGCCGCGGGAGGAAATCACGGACGTGTCCGGCTTTCTCTTCTGGTAGTAGAAACCGGGATAGCTTTTGCAGTCGACAAGGTCCCGGGCGGGGAGGGGGAGCTCGTCGATTTTCCTCTTGAAAGGCCGCCTGCCGGCAAAGAAGAATCTTCCGCTTTTCCGGAAGGCAAGCCCCCTTATTTCGGAGAGCCTTCCTTTTTTTTCAAGTGCTTCGAGGAGTTCGGGGAGTGTTTCCTCCCCTTCCCCGACGACGACATAGTCGAAAATCCGCGCGGTCTCGGCCGGGAAATATGTCGGGTGGTTTCCCCCGGCAATCAATACTGTCTCCGGCAGTAGCGCGCGTATTTTCCCTGCCGTGATTTTCGCATCCTCGGAGTGGAAGGTGTGGAAGGAAAGGGCGATGTAATCCGGGGCTGTCCGCAAAACCTTCCGGAAAAAATCCTTCTCCCTCTGCCCGTCAAGGACGAAAACATCCCAGCCAAGCCGCGCCCTAACTGCCGCGGCAAGATAGAGTATTCCGAGGGGCGGGTAAATCGGGGGATATTCTAGCGCGCTTCTCTTTGCTTCCGAGGGCGGAACTGCGAAAAGGATTTTCTTCATCCGTTAGCCGGAAAAAACCCAAGTTTATTACATTTCCTTTCTCAGTTCTGCGGCCCCGCGAACTCGGCGGGCGCGACCGCCTCGACAACAATCCTGTAGACTCCATCCCTGAGATATGTCCGGCAACTCTGCATTTTCAGTCCTGCGCCCTCGAGGACATCCGCCCACTGGTGCGAGGCCTGTTCGGCAGCCTTCCACCGGGTTGCTCCGGCTGCAGCTGTTGCAAGATAGAGCGTCTCCGCAGGAGTGTCCAAGTAGTCGACAATTGCAATTGGAAATTCCTGCCCCGCCATTCCGGAGCCGCGAAGAGCCCGCAAATTTGCAGTCAGGATTTCGCATGCTTTTCTCGGGGAATCGGAAGGCCCGTTCTCGGCAGCCTGGGCGCCAAAAGCTGCAAGCGATTTCTTCAGGAGGACATCGTAAAGGATCGCTCCTGAGACGCTGGGAATTTCCTCGAATTGAAGCGGCTCGCTGCTTTGAGTATCGACCCAGTCAAGGTAGGTCCTTGCGCCCGGAAATGCCTTCCCAAGGTTCTGGAGGACGGCGTCCCGGAACGGCTCCGGATGCGAATCGTCAACGTTCTGGAAAGGCTCGTCGGCAACCCTGAGAATGCTTTTGATATAGTTGATTTTATCCGCCCTTGTTTGCGGCAGGCAGACCAAAATGACTGGCTCGTCTTGGCTCATTTTCTTCCGGGTTCGGACTGCCTTTAAAACAGTTTCCAGGTTTCCCACTAAAGAATGGCTCTTTTCCCCCGCTCAGTTAATCCCGCCGAGATATGAGGGAAGCTCGTCCATTGTCTCCGTCGTCATTATCTCCCCTTCGATGTCGAGGGCAACCATGTATTTCTTCCCAATCGTGTCCTTCATGTAGACGCGCCAGGTCTTGAACTCCTTCTCAGCTGCAATCAACTTGAGTCCGGGTGGGTTGAGGACCTTCTTGACGTTCTCAAAGGCGATTTTTTCCGCATCCTCGATCTTTATCCCCTTCCTAACGCGGGTGATGTATTCGCGCCGCTCATCCTCGAGCCCGAGGAGCTGCCTTTTCTGGAACTTGCGCACAATCCAGTCTAGGAGGATGAATCCCGCCCCGAAAATGACAAGCCAGAGCGAGAGCTTGAGCATCTGTTCGCTCGTTATCGTCTCGGTCAGGTATTGGAAAAGGTAGAGCCCCCCGATCCTGACTGATGCGAAAACGAACAAAATCCCGCCAAGGACGATCAGGGTTGCCCCGAAGCCCTTCATTCCGGTTTCCCTCAGGTATGCGAGATATTTCCGCACCTTGATCGAGGCCCAGAGCAAGCCAAAAATGACGACGATAAGGACGAATATCCTTTCAATTGACAAAAAACCTCCGGATAGCATTGGAATTGCCCCTGCCAGCATATTATATACTCTTGACAACTAATCTATAATAGTATGCTTGGCCCGCAGTTGGGCTTTTCCTGGTTATTTTAATTACATCCCCCGACCTCGCCCCAACCTTGAGGCACATTGGATCGGTGTCGAAAGTCCGCGGAAGATCGGCAATCTTGCAGTGGTGCTTTGCAACAAGCGCGGCAAGCTCCTTCTCCCCGATCACCTCGTGCTGCGGAACCAGCCTGTGCTCGGAGATGTCAACCTTGATTCCCCTTGCCTGTTTGAAGAACGCGCGGATCTTTTCCTCGGGAACTTTCTTCAGAATCACAGCAACGAGTTTTTCCTTGTTCCCCTTTGCCTCAATTCCCTCTTCTTTCACGAATTGGATTATTTCGCCGTATTTCAGCTTCTCTAGAAGGTGCTCGACCTCGCTAAAGCGTCCCTCATCAGCCATTTCTGACCCTCTTCTGGAGCGTTCTTAAAACTTCCGATGCTGCGAAAAGGGCGTCAAATTCCGACACCTTGGCAAGAATTTTCTTCCCCCCGGTCAGGGTTGCTGTCAGGGAGACTTCCCACTCGCTCCGGCTCCTCTTGAAAACGAGCTTGATTGTCGAGGGCCCGAGCTCCTCGGAGATTTTCCTGACCTGACCGAAAACCGCGGAGTTTATCGCGGTCTTCTCGAAGGACTCCAAAGAGGCAAGTCCCAAAATTTCGACCCTTATCCCCTCGCCAACGGGTTCGGTTTTCTCAAGAACCTTAGAGACAATCAAGCCCGCTTCAACTGAGCCGACAAGGTGCCCGTTTTCTACGAGTGCAATAGCCCTCAGGCGGTTCTTTGCAACGAGTGCCGCCGCCTTTTGAACCGTGTCCGATGGGGAAATCGAGAGGACTCCGTGCTCCATTATTTCCGAGGCGCGGCGCCAGTCTTTCTTGAAGAAACCGGGCTTCTTCAGGAACGAATTGTGCGTTATTATCCCGGTCAGGTGCCCCGCCGCGTCAGTCACATAAACCCTGCCAAGCCTGCTCCGGACCATTATTTCCCTCACATCCGCAACGGGCGTTGCCTCGCCAATTGAATACGGGTGCTTGTTGGTGACCTCCTCAAGTGTGAGCTCGCCGAGCGGCAGTTTCTGAATCACTGAAGGGAGTTTCAGGACTCCCGAGAGCTTGCCCTTCTGGACAACGGGGAGGAGCTGCATCCCGGACGAAGCGAAAACCTTCAGCGCATCGCGCACAGTGCTTTCCGGAGAGATTGAAGGCGGATTGAAGGAGAGATTCTTCGCCTTTTCCTTCGGTGACGCCAGCAAGAGCGCGCCCTCCAGGATGACCCCTAGGAAATTCTTCCTTTCGTCAATCAGGCAAATGTCGGAAAGCTTGCCCGCAAGCCCCTCTGCCGCGTCATCCGGAAAGGCGAGACTGCCTTTTTCAACGAAACCGGAAACCTTCATCTCAAGGAAATTGCCTTCGCTTGCCATTGCGAACGTCACTCGCTGAAGGGGGATTTAAACTTTTAGTTGCGGCGCTTGAGCAGCTGAAAATCCATCCATCTGCAGCTCGGACAAATCGCGCCCCACAGGGAATCGTTTCTGAAAGTCAGCAGCTCAGCTTGCAAGCTTTCCTAGGCCATGGAACGGAAACTCTCAGAGTTTTTTAACCATATAGGTCCCTTCAAGGGAATAGCCCAGCTTCCGGTAGTATTCGCGGACTCCGACTCCGCTAGTGACCGAGATTCTCTCGAATCCCCGCTCCTTCGCAATCCTCTCCGCTTCTGCGAGCAGGCGCCCGCCATATCCCTTGTGCTGGAAGGAAGCTTTTGCTGACTGCAAGTCCTCTGCGGAGGGTTGGACGCCCCCGGAAACGTGAACCCGGACGGGAACCCGAACGGGAACCTCCCAGCCATATACGTGAAGTTCGCGCACCCGTGCGGTAATCCCGTCGGAAAGGAGCCGGAGCCTCAGGAGACCGACAAGCAGATCGTTCTGCTCCTCGTCGAAGGTCAGGAAATTCTCCTCGGCTCCGGAAGCGCGCAGGGTCGCGCAGTTCAGCTTGATTGAGTTTTCGGCTATTTTCACCCCGCTGTGGACGGCTCGCCCAATCTCCCTGCACCGGATGCATTGGCATTTCCTTCCGGCGGCTTTCATCCTCTTCTGCACAATGTCCCGGATGTCGGATTTTTTCGTCCCGGACTCGACGACTGTCGAGGGAATGTCGCGAAGAATCCTCTTTATCCGGACTAACCTCGGGGTGATTTCCTTCACTTGTGAAATCAGCTCGATTGTCTCTTCGATTGTCGGGGATTTGTAGTTTCCGGCTTTCCACATTTTGTGAATTCCAGTTCCGGGCAGCACCTGGGTCGGGTAGATTTTCAGCTCGTCGGGCTTGAACCGTTCGTCCTCGTAAAGCAGTCGGAAGGATTCGAGGTCCATCTCCAGGCTCGAGCCTGGAAGGAAGGGCATCATGTGGGCGACAACCTTGAGGCCGGCGTCCTTGCATGCCTTGAAAGCCTCTGCAGTTTCATCTACGGTGTGTCCCCGGTTCATCTTGGCAAGGATGTCGTCGAAAAGTGTCTGGACTCCGAGCTCGACTCTCGTTGCTCCGTAGGAAAGCATCCGGGCAACATGGGGCGAAAGGCACCAATCTGGCTTCGTCTCAACTGTCAGGCCGACAATCCTGTGGGGCGCTAGTTCGTTTATGGCAATTGCTTCCTGCAGGTTTTTTCCGGGAAACCCGTTCGCCCCGTCGAAGCAGCCCTTGATGAAGTTGTCTTGATAATCCTCGGGAAATGCCGGGAAGGTCCCCCCCATCACGATAAGCTCTATTTTCGAAACTGAATGGCCGATTGCCTCAAGGTTCGCAATCCTCCCGGCCGTCTGGGCGCGCGCGTCGTAGTCCGATTGCTTCCCCCGGCGCGCTGCGGGTTCGAGCCCGGTATATGACTGGGGCGTGTCCCCAAAGGGGCTTCCGATTCCGCCGGGGCAGTAGAAGCAGGTCCCGTGCGGGCAGCGGAACGGGGCGGTCATAACGGCAACAACGGAAACCCCGGAAAGCGCGCGCACCGGCTTCCTCCGAAGAATCGGGAGGAGAAGTTCTCTCTCCGGGGGGGACAGGATTGCAAGGAGTTCCGCATCATCGGGGACATCGTCAGTCTTTCCGGCGCAAAGCTTGAGCTTCAGGTTCGTCGTTTCCTGCGGAAGCGTTCCCTCGCCTGCAAGCCGGAGAAGCCGGTCAACAATTTCCCTGCAAAGGGTTTCCCGCGAATCCATTCCGGGCCGAGTCCCAAGCGGTTTTTTAAATCAGCGGGTTCCTTTGCCTGAATGGTCCAAAAGATGAGATTCGTCGTTGAGAATTTCGAAAAACCCTCGGATTGGGTCCTGCTCGAATACAGGCATGCGGCGAAAATAGCGGGCAAGGGGAACCTGCTGATTTCCGGTTCCGGAAATCTTGGGAAGAAACTTCCGACAGACAAGAAGCACGCCTGGCAGCTCAGGAGCCTCCCCGACCCGATAATACTCGACCCGTCTGCAAAGGAGGTTCTAGAGCCCGAGGACTTTTCGGCGGGGGAGAATTCCGTTGTGATTGGCGGGATTTGCGGGGATGTTCCGCCCAAGGCGCGGACTGCGGAGCTTCTCACAAAGCGGTTTCCCGGCGCGCGGGCGCGCTCGCTGGGCGGATTGCAGCTTTCGATTGACAACGCGCTCTGGACTGCCAAGAGGATTTCAGAGGGGCGGCGTCTTTCTGAAATCCCGTTCGTCCAGCAGATTGAGCTCAAACTCGGGAAATACGAGACAGTCAAGATCAATTTTGGTTATCCTCTTGTCCAGGGCAAGCCGCTTGTGACCCCTGGGCTTGCGGCGCTCCTGAAGAAGCGGGAAGAGTTCTAGCAGGCGTCCAAAACGGTTGAACTACTGCGTGAAATCTGGACCGCGCGTGCCCCCTAGGGCATCGGTGCATCAGCACGGATATCTCCCGTGCCCAAGCACGGGGAGTTTTGCGCGGGAAAGGATAAATATCCCCTTCCTGCTCCGGATTCCGGGAGAGTTTGGGGCGGAAAGAAATGCTTGGTCTCGTCAATCTGATTCTTCTGCTTTTCGTGGTTGTCTTCATTGCGCCCGCTTTCCTCAGCACACTCTTCGTAATTGAGCTCGGGGAGAAGACTGTCGAGGAAATAAGGACGAAGACATATCCCCAGCGGAAATACTGGAACGATGACTAGTCCAGGGGCTGCTCCTGGACTGAACTGCCCGTCCATAAATGAGCGGGGGTCTTTCGGGTAGTTCATGTGGCGGCGCTTATCCCGCCGCTGAAGCGAGCGGGGGTGCACGACTGGCGCCGGTCAAAGACCCCGCCCTAAAGGGCGGGGCTTGACATGAATCGCAGGATATCTTACCTCGCCTAAAGGCCGAGGCTTTCGCGATTCAGTAAACTCAAGGAGTTAAATACTACCGGAGCCTTCTCCAGAGAAATGGCAGAGTTGAAGATAAAAAAAATTCTCGGCCGCCAGATTATCGATTCCCGCGGCTATCCGACTGTCGAATGCGACCTTACGCTCTCCGACGGCGCCTTCGGGAGGGCTGCGGTTCCCTCGGGGGCATCGACGGGCTCGGCCGAGGCGATCGAGCTCCGGGACGGCGGCGCTTTTTGGGGAGGGAAGGGCGTGACCCGCGCGGTTGCGAATGTTAACGGACCTATTGCAAAATCCCTGAAAGGGAAAAGGGCGAACCAGGCTGAAGTTGACGCCCTGCTAATCAAGCTTGATGGGACTGAGAACAAGTCGAATCTTGGGGCGAACTCGACCCTTGCAGTTTCCCTCGCGCTTGCCCGGGCAATTGCGGATTCGAAGGGGAAGGAACTCTACGAAACCCTTGGCAAGGAGCGCAACATTCCGACACCGATGTTCAACGTGATAAACGGCGGGAAGCATGCTGGGGGGAAGCTGGCAATCCAGGAATTTATGCTGATTCCGCTGAAACTGGCTAGCTTCTCGGACAAGCTCCGGGCGGGAGTTGAAATCTACCAGGTTCTGAAGGGGAAACTCCGCGAGAAATACGGGGTTTCGGCGGTCAATGTCGGGGATGAGGGCGGCTTTGCGCCCCCGATTGAAACGACAGAGGAAGCCCTCCGGATTCTTTCCGAGGCGATTTCTTCGGCAGGATATTCAGGAAAAGTCTTCATCGGGCTTGATTCGGCTGCAAGCACGTTCTACCGGGAAAGGAAATATTTTGTTGACGGGAAAACCTTCTCCCGAGAGGGGCTTGTCCAGTTCTACCTCGAGCTTTCCGAGAAATTTCCTGCGCTCATTTCCTTCGAGGATTTCCTCGAGGAGAACGATTTCGACGGGTTTGCGGATTTCCTCAGGCTCGCGCCGAAAGGGACTCTTGTTGTCGGGGATGACCTTTTCACGACGAACGTCAGGAGGATGCAAATTGGAATTGATAAGAAATCGGCAAACACGCTTCTCCTGAAAGTCAATCAGATCGGAACCCTTACCGAGGCAATCGAGGCGGGGAAGCTTGCAAGGAAAGCCGGATGGAAGGTTGTGGTTTCCCACAGGAGCGGGGAAACGAATGATGATTTCATCTCGGACCTCGCGGTCGGCTTCGGAGCGGATTTCATCAAGGCTGGAGCGCCCTGCCGGGGCGAGCGGCTGGCGAAATACAATCGGCTTTTGAGGATTGAGGAACTGCTCTAGCAGCGAGGCCTTCCTTCTCCCTCAGGACCATATCGCCCGGGAAGCGGGGTCCTATCTCTGCCCCGCCCGGGCTTGAAAAGGCCCTCGAGTTTTTCCCCGAAGCTCTGCGGAAGCTCTCCGGTCTCTACATATGCGGTGAGTATGTTCGCCGCTTTCGCGATTTCCGAGAAAAGTTTCCTTCTTCCGCCAAGTTTCCTTGCGTCGGCTCTAAGGGAAATTGTCATGCTGGCCGGATTTTCCTCGCAATCGCCGCCAAGAGTTATTTCGGCATGTTCAAGCTGCCCGGCAACCGCTTCAGGCAGGCCTTCAAGGGGGATTATGTAATGGGAAGCTGTGCCTGTTTTCCCTTCATTCCTTTGCGCATATTTCTTGGCAACGTTTCCTAGTTTCCTCGCCCGTTCAAGGGCTTCCGGGTTTCCCTCGACGGGAAAAGCATATGAGAACTTGGCGCCAAGGCCGCTTTCGCTTCCGGCGGGAGCAAAAAGGAAGCCTGCTTTCTTTCCCGTTTCGCCTGAAGGGGCGTTCCGCTCGAGTTCCATTTCCCTGTAAAGCCATCCAAGGGCAATTTCGGAAAGGCCGTTGTCGGAAAGGCCGACGAGGGTTGGGGTCGTTGAAGCAAAAGAGCCCCGCTCCTTTTCAGAAACATAAGCTTCGATTTCCTTGTATTTGTCGCTTTTCCGGATATTATTCTTCCCTGCCATTTTACTG